>NZ_JBARYI010000057.1:0-39796 GCF_049647785.1 Gordonia sp. (in: high G+C Gram-positive bacteria) | reverse complement strand
GCGGGAATCGACGCATCATGCGAGAACGCGCCCTGGGAGGTTGTGCGGTCGGGGCTAGGCCGGGTTGCGGACGACTGCCGTCGTTGAGGACAGCAGGCACCCGGCGGGTGGAAGGTCGTTGGCCGGGAACACCGTTGCCACCGCGATCGCGAAGCGATGTGCGCGTTCGACGTAGCCGGGCTCGGTGTAATGCACGCCGTCGGTGGAGAACCAGCTCTGCTGGGTTTCGCCAGCCCAGTCGTACACGCGGAGATTGGGGTAACGCTTGCACGCGTTTAGCAGGGCACGGTTGAACCGCTGCATCGCCTGATTGCTGTATGCCGGGTTCTGGTTGAGCTTGTTGGTAATGATCGTCGGCCACATCACCGGCTGGCCCTTCAGCGGTGCCAGGAGTCGGTCGATCCGCATGTCGATGGGCCCGGGACCGCCGACTTCCATGTTGGCGGCGTCGTTAATACCCATCGCCATCACCCAGCACCCCTTGAACCCGCGGGAGACGTCGCCGACGATCGAATCGTGGGCATTCGGTTGCCCGTCAACCTCCTCCAAGCTTGATCGGCCACCAACCACGTCGGACTCGTAGTCTTTGACGCCGACCGACTTGTACTGGCCCGACAGTCGGAGCGCCGGATTGGTCTGGAGTTCGGCGGCATTCATGCCGATTGAGGTGGAGTCGCCGACATGCAATAGCTTGGTGCACTTGGTCTTCCGCTGAGCGGCCGGCAGGGTTGGGCCCGTGCGCAATGGCGGGGGGCCAGCGTTCTCGGTCAACGGGGCATCATCGGTGTCGCCCGCAGTGGAGAGCGCGCTGATCACCGGAAGGTCAGGGTTGATCTTGCTGACACCGACCATTGTGCCCATGCCGACGAGGACGACGGCACCAACGGTGAGCATGGCGCGGACAGGTGAGCGACGGGACTCGTCGGCGGGCATAACGATGTGCTCGACGGTGGCCGGCTCCGCGGGCGGCTCGAGGGCATCGGTAGTCGAATCGGCTTCGACATGAGTTTCGAGCTCGGCGGACATTTCGGGCTCGGCCGTCGGTTCGGGATTGCTTACCTCGAGTTCGAGGTGCTCCTCAATCAGCGGCACCGGCACCACGGCCTGCTCGCTGTCGTTCAGGCTGACGGGCTCTTCACGCAGGGGCTCGATGTGAATCGGCGGACTGGTGAGGCGCTCCGCAGCTTCAGTTGGCGGCTCAGCGGGAACTTCGGGATCGATCGGCGTGAAAGCGTCGACCGCCTGTAAACGCTTGCGCTGAGCGCTGGTGAGCGCCTCGACGATGCGAGTGAAGAAGGCGATGAGCGCGGTCGTGAACTGTGCGGGCAACTTATCCTCCGCGGGTCGGGGTGTGGTGAAGGCGGCGCGGAAGCCGTAGCGGCGAATCGGGTCCTCCACGAAACGCCAGGACAGCGTCGCTAGTAGAAGGGTCCCGGCGATGACGGCGACGGAACTGACCCACAGCGATTCGGCGCGCAGTAGTCCGGGGAGGAACGCGACGAGGGGCATGTGCCACAGGTAGATGCCGTACGAGCGTTCGCCGATCCATCGCAACGGCTGGATGGACAGCAGTGATGCCACGAGCGTTTGCGGTGCGACGGCCGCCATCAACACAGCCATCGTCGCGAGCGTCAGCGCTAGGAGTCCCCACGTGTACAGGCTGGTCGACGTATCGGGCATGGTGAGGCAGAGGTAAGTGATGGTCGCGAGTCCGGCTAGGCCGAGGACGTCGAGCACACAGCGCTGATTATGGGTGACGCGGTGCTTGCGGGCTGGCCACCAAAATGCCAGGGCGGCACCGAGGAGGAGGGCACCCGCACGGGTATCGGTGCCTTCGTAGGCGCGGGTGTTATCGAAGCCCGCGGTGGCGAGTTCCGACAGCAGCCAGAACGAGCCGAGGGACAGAAGGACGATGACGCCGGTGATGAGAGTGCGTCGCTTCAAGACCAGGTACATCAAGGCCAGCAAGAGGGGCCACACAATGTAAAACTGCTCTTCAATGGACAGGGACCACATGTGGCTTAGCGGGCTGGGGCCACCGAAGCGCTCGAAGTACGACTGATTGGCACCGATCGTGTGCCAGTTGTTGACGTAGAAGAACGCGCTGAGGGCTTCCCACCAGTACTGTTCGAGCTTCGCCGGAACGACGATCGCCGCAGCGCCCAGTGTGGTGACCAAAACGAGGGCGACGGCTGGCAAGAGTCTGCGCGCGCGACGGAGCCAAAATGTTTTGAGGCCTAGATTTCCGTGTTTCTCGTGCGAGGAGATGAGCAGCGAGGTGATGAGGAACCCGCTCAGGGTGAAGAACACGCCAACACCCAGCAGGCCTCCGGAGAATCCGGGGATCGACAGGTGATACAGGATGACGAACGTAACGGCCAGGGCGCGGATGCCGTCGAGCCCCGGCAGGTACGACGAGGCGTTATGTATCGGACGTGGCATCCTGCGGTGGAACTCCCTAGCTAGCGTGTCGCTGAGACGAACTCGTGGCATCGAGTCCGGTGCCGAGGTCTCATTTTAGGCGAGGAAGCGCGCGATGCGAGTCAGTCAAATGAGCGAAAGTCGCTGCTCAGCGACATTTCGGACGTGATGTGCGCCACTGAAAGGTGCTGGGTGGCCTACCGTCCGGGGAATGCTGTGGCGAGTGCGGTAGCGAAGAGTCGGTTGCGCTGAACCAGACCGGTTTCGTTGTAGTGGATGCCATCGACGTACCAGCTGGGCTGTGCTTCGCTGGCGAAATCGTAGATCCTCAGGTTCGGGTAGCGGCCCGTAGCGCGTGCGAGGGCGGCGTTAAACGACTTCATGTTGTCGGGGGAATAGGCGGCGTTGCTGGCGTTGCCGGTCATTACCGTTGGCCACAGAACCGGTTGGCCCGTCAGTTCGGACATCACGCGATCGATGCGTTGGTCGGCGTTCACTGCACTGCCGACGGCGATGTTGGCGGCGTCGTTGACGCCCATAGCGATCACCCAACAACCGCTCTTGCCTGCGGACTTCTCGGTGCGGATGGCGTCGACTGCGTTCGGTTCGTCGTTGACCTTCTCGACGATTGACCGACCGCCAAGGGCGTTCAATTCAACCGTCTTCGAGCCGACTCGCTGGTATTGGGCGGTGAGACGGTCTGCTGCGGAGGGGATTCGGAGGGCGCTGTCGATGCCGACGGAGGTGGAATCGCCGATGTGGACGACGGTCTGGCATGAGGTACGTCGGTCGCCGGTTGGCGCGAGATTCGGTGGGGTGGCACCCGGGGGGTTGGCGCCCGGCGGGGTCAGGATGTTGAACAGCCCGGGTAGGTCAATGCTCGACGAGCCGGTGGTCCCGAGTGCGGGGATGTTCTGTGTGATGAGTCGGCCGGCTGCATCGATCAGCGTGGCGCTGATCTGCCCGGTTTGTGCCGGTGCCGCTGACGCGGGCGAGGTGGTCGCAAGGCCGGTGCTCAGGAGGGCGGCGCTGGCGATGGCGACGGCACCTCGTTGCATTCGAGCACGTAGGCGTGAAGGGGAATCACTAATCACATCAGTCACAATGATGTCATTGCACATCATCAGCAACACGATCCGCAAGGCTGGAGGGATTGCGGATCGATCACAGAACAGTTCGTGCGTCGGTTTAGATCATGAAGTGCAGGCTTCGGACCACGGCCACGCCGAGGTCGGTGTCGCCGATAATCTCCACGTTCTTCGGGTTCGCCAACGGGCGGTTGCCTGCAAGTCGGGCCAAGTCGACGGCGTCGAGTTTCAGGGTCACATCGGGCTTGCCCTCAATTGCGGGAACTACCGCAGACCGGTCTTCCGTCGAAATGAAGATGGTGAGGGGATAGAGGCCGGTGATGTCGAAGGCGACGACGCTCCCAACCTCCGCCCGCGCCTTCTTCCCTACGACGTACGGCAGCGACATTTCGATCTCACGGATCGCGAATTGAGCTGGCGCAACATTCTCGGGCTTGCCGAGATTCAGGGAGTCGCGAAGATCAATCTCGTGAACCCAGCAGTCGAAGTCGCGGACCCGCATAAACCGACCGTAGGTGTCGGGGCCGACGGGAGTGGCTGAATCCGCGTCCCATTGGCCTTCGGTCATTCCGCGCAGTGACTTCAAGCGCCCGGCGGTGACCGAGGCGAAATCTGCCATCAGCGCATCACGGGAGCGCGCCCGGTAGTGGTCGATCCACCGCTCGTTGAGTTCACCGATCGCGTTCTTGACGTGTTCGCGTTCCTTCACGTCGACTGTTTCGTCTGGCTGCAGGCCACTGATCATGGACTCCGTGCCAACAATGTGCGCCATGATGTCGCGAACCTGCCAGCCGGGCAGGACCGATTCCGTCGTCCACTGCTCGTCGGTCAGTGGTGAAACGAGATCGTGCAGTGCCTGCCATTGGGTTTCGAGCGCATCGATCAACGGTTCTTGTGGGACGAAGGTCGTCACTGGGGGTCCTTCCGCGGGGTGTCTGGTTGTCGCTCACGCTAGCCGGAGTTGCCCGCTGATGCCCGGATTGGCGGAACTCAGTTTGGGTAGTGGCGTCCGACCCGATATCTTGGGTTGGGTCGAATGATGTTCGGCACCCGCGCGTATAGCTCAGCGGTAGAGCTCTGGTCTTACACACCAGCGGTCAGGGGTTCAAATCCCTTTGCGCGCACCAAGATTGGCGAAGGCCAAACGACGTTTGAACTTCTGGTCAACAGTTGCTCGTCAACATCTGCCTGTTGCGACAGGCTGTACGAAGTCAGAATTTTCCGGCGCTAGAGCAATTCCCGCCTGCGCCACCAGTTCGTGGAACGCCAGGACGTACCGCGTTCGACGGTCACCGCACGAAATCGCTCGTCGAGTTCCGCAATCGCCACCCGCAGTCGATGCGCTCGTCGACCGTCGCGGTGCAACAGTCGTTCAAGCGCTTCGCGGGCATCTGCCAGCGGCATTTCATCGCAGCACGGCCAGCGGTCGTCGTAGTACTCCCGTTCGCGGAAGCGACGTTCCGTGAACTCGACATGCCGTTGCCACTCGGCGAGATACTGCAGTGCTGCACCGTCTTTTCGGGGACGGCGGACCCGATGCGGATTCACCGCAGGTGAGGGACGAGTGCCCTCTCGATCAGGATGTTCATTTGAAACGCCGTGACGTGGCGTGGCCGGTGAATGGTCGCCGGTAATGGTGACGGCTTAATGCTAGCGACTGTGCCGCCTTCTTCCGAACAGCAACTCATCCTGTTCGCGACGGTACGCGCGCAACGAAATGGAGCGGATGGCAGGATTCGAACCCGCGTCGCACGGTTTTGCAGACCGCTGCCTTGCCTCTCAGCCACACCCGCAGTAACTACACCTTGTCGCGGACGGCAGAAAGTGACCATGGTTACGGTCGGCGTGAGTTCAATTGGTGGGAGCGGGGGCGTCGCGCAGGATTGGACCCGAACCGAATGACCGTGCTGCGGTAGCGGTCATCAGGCGCGACGGTTCCGGATCGGAGCGGAGACGACGCTCCAATTCGGCGGAGTCGGGGAGTGGGCCGTCGGAAGCAACCACGACGATGTTGCCGCTGCGTCGACCCTTGAACATCGACGGATCAGCAATCAACTCGATGTTGGTGAACACTTCACCGATGGTGGCGACCTCGCTGCGAACCGACTTCAGATCCCGGCGATCGCCACAGTTCGCGATATAGAGGCCCTCCGGTGTCAACACGCGGCGAACGGCTTCGGTGAACTCGACGGTCTTGAGATGAAGCGGTGTCACGCTCTCAGCAAAGGCATCGCGAATGACGACGTCTCGCGTCTGCTCGGTGAGGCTGACGACGACGTCGCGCGCATCGCCGACGCGGATGCGGAGGCGGGGTGCGCGTGGAAGGTCGAACCATTCGCGAGCCAATCGCGCCAGCTCGGCGTCGATCTCGACAGCCACGTGCCGCGACTGCGGGTAGGCGTGCGCCAAGTATCGGGGCAACGCGCATGCCGCGGCTCCCAAATGCAGCACCCGCAAGCCAGTCGCGCGGTCGGCGTAATGGTCCTCGATGGCCGCGACCGCCTGACGCATGTACTCGAAATCGAGTATGTCGGGGCGGTCAGCGATGTGACTGCTCTGCACACCATTGACCGACAGCAGCCAACCGCCCTCGCGATCGGGGGTCAGCTCGGCAGTACCGGTGGAAATCTCATAAGAGCCTGATTCAGGTTCTTCACGTGCAGTGGCCATCGGGGTCGATCCTAGCCGTCGATAGGCTCAGGGCCATGCGCAAGAACTTCCAGCCCACCGGATTCGACCAATCCGGCGCATGGGGCCTAGCTCTCGGAGCGACGGCCGACGCCGTCTTCGCCGACCCCCAACGCGGGCATCCCGTCGCAGTCTTCGGTTCTGCCGTCTCACGGAGTGAAGCCGTGGTTTACGCGGACAGCCGTGCTGTCGGAACGGGGTTTACCGCCTTCTGGGTCGCGGTGGCCGCCGGTATCGGCGATGTGGCCGGACGACTTGGAACCGTAGGTACCGCTGCAGCCACGTTCACTGCACTGGGTGGCACGTCGCTCTGCCGGATCGGTGACAACATCGCCGATGCCCTCGACGCAGGAGATATCGAAGGCGCCCGCAGACTCGTCTCCGGACTCGTGGGACGCGACCCCAATCTGCTCGACGAACCCGGGATCTGCCGGGCCGCCGTCGAATCCATCGCGGAGAACACGTCCGACTCGGCAGTCGCACCGCTCGTGTGGGCCGCGGCAATTGGCGCACCGGGGCTTCTCGCGTATCGAGCCATCAACACGCTCGACGCCATGATCGGCTATCGCTCCGACCGCTACCGAAACTTCGGCTGGGCCGCCGCGCGTACCGACGACGTCGCCAACCTAATACCGGCCCGCGTCACTGCGTTGATTGTGGCCGCAGCGAGCGGCCAGCCCGGCGTCGTATGGCGAACCATTCGACGCGATGCCGCCGCCCACCCCAGCCCGAATGCGGGGGTCGTGGAAGCGGCGTTCGCCGGCGCCCTCGGTATCGAGCTGGGTGGCCGGACCGTTTATGCGCACGGAATCGAGGAACGACCGACGCTCGGCGACGGGCGTTCACCTACCGCCGCTGACCTGAGAGCGGCGGTCGCGCTGTCGCGCAGAGTGCAGATCGTTAGTGCCGTTGGGGCGGTGCTGATTCGGGCGGGGCTGGTGCGGCGTCGGTCCGCGGGCACAGCCTAGCGAGAAGGCGACGACGGTCATGATCGTGCATTAGGTGCCGGCTGATCGTCGCGGTTCCTCGGTACACCGTGCGCCCGCGGGCTACTTCCCGTAGCGCTGTGCCAGTTTGGCTTTGACGTCGTCGTCGGTTTCGGCGCCTGCGGCGCCGCCGCCGATCTCCGCGGTCTGCTTAGCGAGGACGTCATTGCCGCTGACCGTGCCGGTGCCGCGGAGCTGCTCGCGGATCCGGTCGCGGTCCTTGCGGGTAGCGGGTGGGGGCGGCGATGACTCGTCGGCTTCCGCAGCGACCTTCGTCGCGCGCCGCGCCTTGACCTCCGAGTAAATAAAGTAGCCAGCACCCAGCGGCACCATTAGCCCGAATGCGAGCCACTGCAAGCCGTACGACAAGTACGGTCCCGAATCTAGTTGCGGCAACTCAATCTCGCCGAGCGACCCGGGTTGATTCGGCGACAACTGCAGATAGAAGCCCTCAGATGGCAGTGCCGTGACACGGCCAAGTTGCGAAGTATCGATCGTGTACGCAGTCCACACGGCATTCTCGACGCGTGGTTCTTTACCCGGACTGGTTGCCTCGGTTTTCCGAATGCGGGCGGTAATGGTCACCTGCCCGGCGGGGCCTGGCTCAGCGTTGACGACGTTGCCCTCTTCGGGACGTACCCACCCGCGATTCACCAGCAGCACTCGATCCGAACCCGCCACCTGGAATGGTGTGACGACCTCAACCGACGGTCGCTCGCCGGCTGTGCGTAAACGGATCAACACCTGCTTGTCGTCCAAGTAGTTCCCGGAAACGGTGACTTCGCGCCACTCGGTATCAGCGTCGAACGACTTCCCCTTCGGGGCGAGCTCATCGAGCGGGACCGGTGCCGTCGACTCAGCGGAACGGATCAGATTGTTGCGGTGCTCGGTCTCGGTATTTTTCCCCAACTGCCAGGGAGCGAGAACCCAAAAGCATGCTGCGGCAAAGGCGACCGTGAACACCGCCAGCAACAGCCAACCGGGACGCAGGAAAGATTTCAGCACACGCACACCACCAGGTTACGTGGCTTAACGGGCGAGCCGGTTAAGCCCGCGCTGCCAACGCCTTCTGGACCCACGCGAGCAGGCCCGGAACTGCTGCTTCAATCTGTTCTCGGACCTCGGCAAAATCAGCCTGACTGCCGTAATACGGATCGGGGACTTCGGCGCTATCGGCGTTCGGATCGAAACTCCGCAGCAGTTGCACGCGATTGCCAAGCCGCTTGCGTTCCAACTCGGTGACGTGCCCGGAATCTGCTGCCACGAGGAGGTCTGCGGACAAGTGGTCGGGCGTCAGTTGCGCGGCGACGTGCTTGTCGGAGTAGCCGTGCGCCAACAGTTCGGTCCGTGCACGATTGTCGGCGGGCTCCCCGATGTGCCAGCCACCAGTGCCAGCACTGCTGATGCGGACGACGTCGGACAGCCCGGCATCGGCGATCGCCGAACTGAAGATCGACGCCGCCATCGGGGAACGGCAAATGTTGCCCGAGCACACGAAGCACACGTGCAGTTTGTGGGGCGAGTTGTCAGACACCGAGTTCCTCACGCAGTTCCTGGACCGATTCGACGATCAAGTCGGCTGTAGCTATACCGGTTATCGACAGAGCCTTCTCAAGTTCTCCGGGAAGAGCGTAGCCCCAGGCGACCCCAATTGCCGGGATACCGTGGGCGGCAGCCCCGACGATGTCGTGAGATCGGTCACCGATCATCACAATCGGATGTGATGGCGTTGCCCAGCCTAGTCCGTCAATCGCGTGCGCGATGACGTCAGCTTTCGTCGGGCGTGTGCCGTCCGGACAAGCACCGGCGACAAAGTCGAAGTAGTCGGACAACCCAAAATGGCCGACGATTTGTCGCGCCAGAGGCTCATTCTTGCTAGTTGCTACGGCCATCCGACGACCCGACGCAGCAAGGTCGGCGAGCAGTTCCGCGATGCCGGGGTATACCCGGTTTTCAAGCCAACCGATCCGACGGTATCTCTCCAAATAGGCCTCAATAGCGGCGGTGATCTGCATGTCGTCAAGGCCGAACTCGCGTCCATAATTGCCCATCGACTCCCGAAGCGGCGGTCCGACGACGCTGCGCAAAAACTCCTCCGACGGCACCGGATATCCGATCTTTTCGAAGGCATAGACATAGCTGCGGGTGATGCCTTCATAACTGTCGGTGAGGGTTCCGTCGAGGTCGAATAGCAGGGCGGTCGCGGCGTCATCGAGTAGCGGAATCACGGCCTCCATGGTGCACGTATCGTTGGCAGTCATGGAACAACGCCCGGCCGCAGACACCGCGGGCACACTGTTTGACCCGCACCGGCACGGTGACGAAGACACGGCCGACGGGGTCCTGGACTTTGCCGTCAACGTGCGACCGGGGCCCCAACCCTTCCTCGCCGACGCCCTACGCGACCGCATTGGTGACCTCGGTGCGTACCCGTCGTCTACCGATATCGCGGCAGCCACACGCGCGGTCGCCGACCTGCACGGTCGTGAACCGTCGAACATCCTCTTGCTTGGGGGCGCGGCCGAAGGCTTTGAACTCCTTGCCAAGCTCGGTGCCGGGCATGCCGCGCTGATTGCACCGTCATTCACCGAACCTGAGCGGGTGCTCCGCGCCGCCGGAATCCGCATCACCAACGTGGTTCTTCAGGAGCCGTGGGGCCTTGAGGGCGCCAACATCCCGGACGATGCGGACCTGGTGATCATCGGCAATCCCACCAACCCGACCTCGGTCCTGCACGCGCGGACACAGATCCTGGCGTTGCGTAGGCCCGGCCGAATCATCGTCGTCGACGAAGCATTCGCGGACCTGACCTACGACGCTGCGGGCGACGTCGTGGAGCCGGAGAGCCTCGCCAGCGATGGCCTGCCCGACATCATCGTGATCCGATCGATCACCAAGACCTTCGCCCTCGCCGGTCTTCGCGCGGGCTACCTTCTTGCCGACTCCTCGATCATCGGGACCCTCGACCAAGGTCGTCGACACTGGCCGCTCGGAACCCTCTCGCTGGTCGCGCTCATCGAATGCCTCGGCCCGCAGGGACAAGACTTCGCGCGCCGCGAGGCGCGGACTGTCGTCGGTGATCGCGAGTATCTGCTGTCGCGGCTCGCCGAGATCGACGTAAGGCCCGCGGCGGTGCCGTCCGCGCCGTACGTTCTGATCAAGGTCGATGACGCGCTCACCTTGAAGGCAAGACTCCGAGAGCGTGGGATCGGAATCCGCAGTTGCGCCAACTTTGTTGGGCTCGGGCCCGACTATTTGCGGATCGCGGTTCGGCCCCCGGCGTCGACTGACGCCCTAATTGATGCCATGAAGAATCTGTAGCAGAGGAGTGTGACGCACTATGAGCCCCGTGTTGGGTGAGGTGCTCGCCGAGTTGGACCGGGTCTATCCCGCCCATCTCGCAGAAGATTGGGATGCTGTCGGCTTGGTGTGTGGTGATCCGGCCGAGCCCGCCGAAAAGGTGCTGATCTGCGTTGATGTGACCGATGCTGTGGTTGATCTGGCAGAGCAAACAGGCACCCAACTGATCGTGGCGCATCATCCGCTGCTCATGCGCGGTGCGACGACCGTGGCCGCTAATACGGCCAAGGGGCGGATCCTTCATCGCCTGATCAGGGCGCGCTGTGGCCTGCTCTCCGCCCACACCAACGCCGACAAGGCCAGGCGCGGAGTGTCGGACGCGCTCGCCGAGGTGCTCGGCTTGCACAACACGACACCGCTGCAGCCATACCGTGTCGATGGTCTCGACAAGTGGATCGTGATGGTCCCCGAAGGCAACGCCGAGCAAGTGAGTACGGCGATGTTCGCTGCCGGGGCAGGTGCTCTCGGCGATTACCGCGATTGTCTGTGGAGCGTGGTCGGAACGGGACAATTCCTGCCTATCGACGGGGCGACGCCAGCGATCGGCGCGATCGGGAACCTCACCCGCATCGATGAGCAGCGCCTGGAAATGGTTGCTCCGCGAAAACTCCGCAACACGATCCTCGCCGCGCTGCGCAATGCGCACCCATATGAGGAACCCGCCTTCGACGTCTTTGAGCAAGCGGCACTCGACTCCGATATTGGGTTGGGCCGGATCGGCACGTTGACCGAACCGATGTCGTTCTCCGCATTTGTCGCACATGTTGGCGCGGTGCTCCCGAAGGCCGCCTGGCCGGTGCGCGGTGCTGGCGCACCCGACACCATGATTAGCACCGTCGCGGTGTGCGGCGGTGCCGGTGATTCGCTGATCGGCGCGGCCACGGCGGCCGGTGTCGACGCATACGTGACCGGTGATTTGAGGCATCACGTGGTCGATGAATCACTGCGAGCGGGGTCGCCCGCACTCGTCGATGCCGGACATTGGGCGACCGAGTTCCCCTGGTGCGGCACCGTCGCCGATATCCTGACGGAGTTCGGTTGCCGGGCAACCATTTTCCAAGACCCGACCGACCCCTTCACGGTGGTCGGCGGACATAAGGAGCAACAGTGAAGGTTCCCAGCGCACAACAGCGACAACTGCTCGACGTCGCCGACCTCGACGCCGAACTGGCCAAGATGCGGCACGAGTTGCGCAACCTGCCGGAAGATGCCGAACTCACGAAGCAGGCGCAGAAGCTTGAGGAGATCCGCGACGACCGTTCGCGGGCACAGGTGGCCGTCGACAATCTGCAGAACGAGTTTGAGCGCGTCGATAAGGAGCTGACCGGTACCGCCGAGCACCTCAAGCGCGATCGGGACCAGATCGAGTCCGGGGCCGTCGGCCACAAGGCGCTGGCAGAGTTTCAGCATGAGGTCAGTGGCCTGGAACGACGCAATGAGGCACTCGAAGCTGAACTGATGGAGGTAATGGAGCAGCAGGAGGCGACGGCCGCTGAACTGGAGCGGACCGAGGCTGCCCTGCTGGCCGCGACCGAGCAGGAACTGGCAATGGTCGCCGATCGCGACGCGGCGCTGGTGGCTGTCGAAGAAAAGGTCACCGACGCCCAGACCAAGCGCGCTGCCCTGATCGAGGGCATCGATGCGGCGATGGTGGCGATCTACGAGAAGCTTCGCGAGCAGGGTCGGGTGGGTGCCGGCCTGCTGCGGCAGCGGCGCTGCGGTGCGTGCCGGATGGAGCTTGATCCCCGCTCGTTGGCCCGGATTGCCGCGGCCGATGAAGACGAGGTACTTCGATGTGAAGAGTGCACCGCCATCATGGTTCGAACTGCGCAGTCGGGCCTGCCGACGCCTGCCGCCGACGAGTGACGGGCAGCGATGAGCAGCGATAAGGCCCCGTCCTGGCAAGGGCAAATGGCGGCTCCCACTCGGATCATCCTGTTGCGTCACGGCCAGACGGCACTGTCGGTGGACCGTCGCTACTCCGGGCGTGGGAACCCGGAGTTGTCTGAGCTGGGACGCGAGCAGGCGGGAGCGGCTGCCGAGCGGATTACTTCCGGCGCGTTCGGGACTATCGATGCGGTCGTTTCGTCGCCATTGTCGCGGACGATGGCGACTGCGCGTGCTGTTGCCGACGGACTCGGCAGCAGCCTGAGCGTTGTCGACGGATTGATTGAAACCGATTTTGGTGCGTGGGAGGGGCTGACCTTCCGCGAAGCCGCCACTCGCGACCCCGAACTGCACAAGCAGTGGCTCGGCGATATCGATGTGGCACCGCCGGGTGGCGAGAGTTTCGCGCAAGTTGGCGAACGGATCGCGCAGACGCGCACCGCTCTCGTCGAGGCCTACTCGGGAAAGACCATCCTCGCCGTCTCGCATGTCACGCCCATCAAGACGATGCTGCGGCAGGCGCTTGAGGTGGGCCCGCAGTTGCTGTTTCGCCTGCAACTGGATCTGGCGTCGATCTCCATCGTTGAGTTTTTCCCCGACGGTGGTGCGGTGGTGCGGCTTGTCAACGACACCGCACACCTGCAGTAGATCGAGCTGATGCCCCGGATCTGAGATACCCCAGCGCTAACCCCCATCGTTTAACGCCCCATCGTTTAACGCCCCATCGTTTAACACCGACGGAACCTTTGCCGCTACGCTGAACTCGCGAACGAGTCGGCCGGGCGGCCGCGGCGAGGGAACCCCACGATCCATCGTGGAGGCCTGAGTCGAGGAAAGTCCGGACTCCACAGACGCAGGGTGGTTGCTAACGGCAACCCGGGGTGACCCGCGGGACAGTGCCACAGAAAACAAACCGCCTCACGTTTGACGTGCAGGTAAGGGTGAAACGGTGCGGTAAGAGCGCACCAGCGGCACGGGTGACCGTGCTGGCTAGGTAAACCCCACCCGGAGCAAGGTCGAAGCTCGCACCGCTGCGAGGCGTGTGCGCGTGCGCGAGTGTTTGAGGACTGCTCGTCCGATACTCGCGGGTTGGCTGCTTGAGGTACCCGGCAACGGTGTGCCCAGATGGATGGTCGCCACCGGTCCGTTGGACTGGGACAGGATCCGGCTTATACGCCGACTCGTTCGCGCTAGACGTGGCTCGTGCCGCGCTTCGGCGGCGTCGGCAATATGCTCGGGACATGCAATTCAGGATGCGGGCACCGGCAATCGACTTTGCGCAGTTGCGCGCCGACATGGACATCGAGACCGAGTTCTCCGCCGACGCCGAAGCACAAGCCGCGGCCGTCACCGACCGCTTTGCTGCTGACCGGGTCGACCGAACCGACCTTGAACTGGTCACCATTGACCCTCCCGGTTCGAAGGATCTTGACCAAGCACTGCGCGTGGTCCCGAAGACAGCAGGCCAACGGGGGAGCGACGGCGACGGATTCCTTGTCTACTACGCCATCGCGGACGTCGCAGCGCTCGTCGAACCGGGCAGCCCGATCGACATCGAAAGTCGACGTCGGGGTCAGACGATCTACTTTCCCGACGGGAGCGTGCCGCTCCACCCGCGGGCGCTGTCCGAAGGCGCCGGATCGCTTCTCGGTGATCAGACTCGGCCAGCTGTGCTGTGGACTATCGACGTGGGCCCCGATGGTGGCACCCGCAGCGTGCATGTGGAGCGAGCATTGGTGCGATCCCGCGCCCGACTCGATTACGCGGGAGTCATGGCTGACGTGAAAGCCAATACATTGCATCCGGCGATAAGTGCTTTCCCTGACTTCGGTCGGACGAGATTGGCGTGGTCCCTTGCGCGGGGCGCCGTTCATCTGGATCTGCCGGACCAGGAGATCGTGCCCCACGAGCCGGGCCGAGCGTGGACGCTGCAGATTGCGCCGCGGACGCCCGCGGACCAATGGAATGCGCAGGTGTCATTGCTGGTCGGCATGGCAGCCGGGCAGATTCAGGTTGACGCCGGGATTGGTCTCTTGCGGACCCTGCCACCGGCATCGGAGGCCGCGATCACCGAGCTTCGTCGGACGGCGAAACATCTGAAGATTGGGTGGCCCGAGGGGGCAACGCCCGGCGAGTTCCTGTCGACCCTGGAACCCGATGCGCCAACCACGCTCGCGTTGATGACCGTCGGCGCGCATCTGATGCGGGGTGCCGGGTACCTCTCGCTCAATGAGACGACAGCGGCCGAAAGCCCCGCCAAATTGGGGCATGCCGGAGTCGGTGGCATCTATGCACACGTCACCGCACCGCTGCGTCGATTGGCCGACCGGTACGCCACCGAGGTCTGCTTGGCGGTCACGGCAGGCAGCGAGGTACCGGGATGGGTGCGCGAAGTGTTACCGAAACTCCCGGAGACGATGAGCAGCTCGGATGCTTTGGCGTCCAAGGCTGAACGCCAGAGCGTCGACCTCACCGAGGCGGTCGTGCTCGCCGATCAGGTGGGCACCAAATTCGATGCCGTCGTGATGCGCGCGGAGAACGGTAAGCGTCCGGCGGAAATTTTTATCGACACTCCGGCGATTGTCGCCAAGTGTGCCAACGCACCGGCACCGGGGACCGAATGTGCCGTGGAAGTCACAGCTGCCGATCCGTCGATTCCCAAGGTGACGTTCCGAGCGGTGTAGCCGCGCGAACGTTGGCGGAGATTCGGCTACCGTCGGCTGCGGCGGTACTTCCGTACGGCGCGGCGACCGCGAGATTCTTCGTGGGCGTCCATGCGACCCAAGACAAACAGGGCATCGCGACTCAGCGCGGGGTTGCGTGCGGCCTTGGCGAGATGTTCCCGGTTGAGGACGGTGTCATGGAAGATCCCGAGGTGAGTCTGCACCGACTTGGCTTCCGCACCCGCCTTCGCCAGGGCGCGGCGACCCAACGGGTCGGCTGACTCGGCGGTGTATCGAACGGCCTTGGCGCGCTTACGGACGGTGTGCAGTTGTTCCACCCATTCCGGTGACCACGCCGACAGGTTCTTGAGTTTCTTCTCCGCACGGCGCATCCCCGCATAAGACAGGCCCACCGCCTCGGCGGCGGCCTTCCGCGCATCCTGAGTCGCCGCATGCCCGGGGATCGGGGCCTCAATTAGACGGTCGAGATCGTCGAGCATTTGCAGGTATCGCGGGGTCGACATGGCGAATCGAACAGCCTTGAGGCTTCGCTCATGACGCACTTGCTCGTCCTCGATCAAAACTCTAACGAGGTCAGCGGGAGCGCTTTCGCGGGCGAGGAGATGCTCGTTGGCGGCCAGCGCGACCTCGCGGTCGCGGGCGTCACCCAAAACTTCGGCCAGTTGGCGCAATTCGTCGGCGACCGGTGCCGACATCTCGGGAGCGATGGCACCCGGGTACGACTGCAGGATTGATCGAATCTTGCGCGCCGCGACCCGCATCTGGTGAATGGCGTCGTGCCCGTTCTCCCGCGCAATCGGATCCCACATCAGGAGGGCATCGCGGTGCGTGGCCAGATCGAACTGCACCAAACCCAACGCCGATGCCTTCTTCGGCAATGCTCGAACCAGATCGTCGTGCGGTTGAGTCCCGATGGCGCGAGCCAACTTTGACTCACTGGACGCTCGCCGAGCACCGGCAGCCAACAGCAACTTCCGGGCCCGTTTCAAGAGTTTGTGATCACCTCCGGTGAGTTCAAACTCCCACTCCGCCCAGCGATTGGTCGATCCGCCGGGCAACAGCGATTCCGCCGAAACGACGTCCTCACAGAACTCGGCGAGCGACCGACCATGTTCATCGCGGACGATGGTGACCGTGCGATCGGTGGTAATCGTCGCCACCGGCACTAACTCCGCTGACCGAATGACCGTCAGGATCTGCTCTCGCAACGCGGTTGGCACCTCGGAGTCGCCGCCGTCTTCGAAACTGATGGCTGTTTCTCGGCGCCCGCCGGCCACCGACGACGGCCGCTTCAGGTGCCAGCCAGCATCGGTGCCACCGGTCCGGCGGCGCAGGGTTATTTTGTTCTTCGCCAGCAGCGTGTCGGCGGTGTCGAAGTAGGTGGCCTCGAGCAAGTACGTTTCCGGGTCGCCGATGCTTCCTTCGGTGGCCCTGCCTTCTTCAGTAGCCCGGCCTTCTTCGGTAGCTGCTGTGGACTGTTCCGAATTGGACGGTGCCGCAACGAGTTCAAAGAGTTCAGGCGCTGGAAGTCCCGCTTCGACGTCGAACTTTAACTCGATTTCAATGGTGTCGGACGGACTCATGTTCAACTGCTCCTACCCGGGATGACGGTCAGTGGTCGGCAAAACGATCAGTGGCCTCAACAAGGTGGTGGACGATGCCTGGTTCGAAAGAAGCGTGACCGGCGTCGTCGACTACACGAAGATCAGCGGCGGGCCAAGCCCGATGAAGGTCCCACGCACTGCGCATCGGACAGACCACATCGTATCGGCCCTGAACGATTACCGCTGGTATGTCCGCGATGGTCCCGATGTTCGCGAGCAGTTGGCCGTCGTCCATGAACCCGTGGTTGACGAAGTAATGGTTCTCGATTGTCGCGAACGCGAGGTCGAAACGCGTCGTCTGATTCTCGTCAGGCTGGGGGAGAAGGTAACTGGTCTTCGACTCCCAAGTACTCCAGGCGGTTGCCGCGCGCTGCGCGAGTGCCCGATCATCACCGGTCAGGAGTCGGTGGTAGGCCGCAACAAGGTCGCCGTCACGCTCGTCGGCCGGAATTGGATCGAGGTAGGTTTCCCACAGGTCCGGGTAAATGTTGGCGGCACCCCCGTTGTAGTACCAGTCGATTTCGCTGCGCCGCAGCAGAAAGATTCCGCGCAAGACGAGTTCGGTGACCCGGTCCGGATGGGCCTGCGCGTACGACAGTCCGAGGGTAGAACCCCATGATCCGCCGAAGACCTGCCATTTGGTGATCTCGAGGTGCTCGCGGATCTTCTCCATGTCGGCAATGAGGTGAGCCGTGGTGTTTACCGACAGGTCGGCACCTTCGGCGATGTGGGGACGCGACTGCCCGCAACCGCGCTGATCAAAAAGCACAATGCGGTAGCGGGCCGGATCGAAGAACTGCCGCTGACGCGGTCCCGTTCCACCACCCGGCCCGCCGTGCACAAAGATGACCGGCTTGCCGTCAGGATTGCCCGAGCACTCCCAGTAGATCTCTTGGCCGTCGCCTACATCGAGGTGGCCGGAGTCGTACGCGTCGATGGCTGGGTACAGGCTTCGCATGCACCCAACTCTAGTGCCGTCACAGCACTCTCACTCGGTCGCGACGCACGAATCAGTAAGAGTGTTCGGGGCCGGGGAACGTTGCGTTAGCAACCTCGGCGGCGTAGGTACGAGCTGCTTGACGCAGGTCGTCGCCGATCGAGGCGTAGCGCTTAACGAACTTCGCCGTCTTGCCATGCGTGTAGCCCGCCATGTCTTGCCAGACGAGGACCTGCGCGTCGGTCTCGTTGCCCGCGCCGATCCCGACCGTCGGGATGGTGAGCTTGCGGGTGATCTGTGCGGCGATGTCGGCGGGAACCATTTCCATGACAACGGCGAAAGCGCCAGCTTCCTGAACGGCAATCGCGTCGGCGACCAACTGCTCGGAAGCCTCGCCGCGGCCTTGCACGCGGAAACCGCCGAGACCGTTCACACTCTGCGGGGTGAAACCGACGTGGGCCATCACCGGAATGCCTGCGGCTGTCAGTGCGGCAATTTGCGGGGCAACGCGTTCGCCGCCCTCGATCTTGACCGCGTGCGCGTTGCCTTCCTTGAAGTAGCGCACCGCAGTTTCCATCGCCTGCTGAGGACTGGCCTCGTAGGTGCCAAAGGGCAGATCAGCGACGACGAGTGCGTGCGGTGCACCGCGCACCACTGCGCGAACCAGCGGAATGAGCTCGTCATTGGTGATCGGGATGGTGGTGTCGTAGCCGTAGACGACGTTGGCGGCAGAGTCGCCAACCAGCAACACGGGGATCTCGGCCTCGTCGAAGAGACGGGCTGTGGAGAAGTCATACGCGGTGAGCATCGGCCACTTGCGGCCTTCGGCTTTCCACTGGGCGAGGTGGTGTACGCGGGTCGCGCGGCGCGGAGCGGCCTGCGCGTCGGCGGCGGGAGCGGAGCCGTACACGGATACGTCTGACATGGTCTGCCTCATTTCTGCCTCGAGTCCCGAAAGTCGGGTACCCGGGTTGGTGTGGACAGTCCAATTGTCCCACTGGCGTGCGCGCACGAGTACCCGCACTCCGGTGGGATTGGTCACAGAGCGCGGTGGCGAGTGCTGGCCGCGGTGGCGACACCGTTCGGAGGCATCTGCGTTGGTGTAACACGCATGTAACCGTTGGCCTCTAAGGTTCGCAGTATGGATCGCCAACAGGAATTCGTGCTGCGCACCCTCGAAGAGCGGGACATCCGCTTTGTCCGACTGTGGTTCACCGACATTCTTGGCTATTTGAAGTCGGTCGCCATCGCACCCGCAGAACTGGAAGGAGCTTTCGCCGAGGGCATCGGTTTTGACGGTTCCGCGATTGAGGGCTTTTCCCGGGTCTCGGAAGCCGACATGGTGGCTAAGCCGGATCCGTCAACGTTCCAGATTCTCCCGTGGCGCGACGAAGGTGAGCTGTACTCGGCGCGCATCTTCTGCGACATCACGATGCCCGACGGTTCGCCCTCCTGGGCCGATCCCCGCAACGTACTGCGACGTCAGCTCAACAAGGCCGCCGACCTCGGCTTCACCTGCTACGTACATCCCGAGATCGAGTTCTTCCTGCTTGAAAACCGGCCTATCGACGGCACGACGCCGGTGCCCGCAGACCGCGGCGGCTACTTCGACCAGGCTTTCCACGCCCTCGCACCCAACTTCCGTCGGCATGCGATCGACGCCCTCGAAGCCATGGGTATCTCCGTCGAGTTCTCCCATCACGAGGGGGCACCGGGCCAGCAGGAGATCGACCTGCGCTACGCGGACGCGCTGTCAATGGCCGACAACGTGATGACCTTCCGCTACCTGGTGAAGCAGGTGGCGTTCAGCGACGGGGTCCGCGCAACGTTCATGCCCAAGCCGTTCAGCGACTACCCGGGCTCGGCAATGCACACCCATATGAGCCTGTTCGAGGGCGACACCAATGCCTTCCACAATCCCGATGATCCGATGCAGTTGTCGACTACCGGGAAGCGGTTTATCGCTGGCATCCTGCGCCACGCCAACGAGATCAGCGCCGTCACCAACCAGTGGGTCAACAGTTACAAGCGATTGATCTACGGCGATGAAGCACCGACTGCGGCCACGTGGGGCGGGGCCAACCGCTCGGCCATGATTCGACTGCCGCTGTACACGCCGAACAAGGCGTCGTCGCGTCGCGTCGAAATTCGAACACCGGACTCGGCTTGCAACCCGTACCTGACGTTCGCTGTCCTGCTGGCTGCCGGACTCAAGGGCATCGAAAACGAATACGAGCTGCCCGAAGAGGCGGAAGACAATGTGTGGGCGTTGACCGAAGCTGAGCGCCGCGCGATGGGCTACAGCGAACTTCCGGGTTCGTTGTCGGAGGCGCTGGTCGAAATGGAAAAGTCAGAACTGGTGGCAGAGACGCTCGGCGAGCACGTCTTTGAGTATTTCCTCCGCAATAAGCGTGCCGAATGGAATGCATACCGCAGTAGGGTGACGCCATACGAACTTGAGCATTATCTGCCGCTTTAGGAGGGGCATAAGTGACAGTGTCCCGTGGCCGGTCAGTCGTCCCCAGTCCCGGACGTCTCGGTCTCCTGCAGAATGATGCCCGTGAACGCCTCGGCACCCTCGGGTGGACCGGGGTCGACGAAGTTGAGCTCCTGTGGTCGCTCTCGCGCGCCGCGGACGCCGACCTGGCCTTAGCCGCGCTGATTCGGATGCGCGACGCCGATCCGGACGGATGGTCGGAGATCGACCGGCACGTGCGGACCGACAAGCACTTTCGCGGCAGACTATTCGCGGTCCTTGGCGGGTCGGATGCACTCGGTGACCACCTCGCCGCCGAACCTGGCGTGTGGCGACTGCTGCTGGCCGATGAACTGCCAGATGCCGCAGCCGTCCGCACGTCGCTGCTGCAAGCGGTTGACGCAGAGCCGGTGGAAGATGGTGCCGTCGAACCGGGCGACCTGCTGTATCGGGCGGGGCTCACCGGACCGAACGCTGTGGCCGCGTTGCGCCGGGCCTACCGCGATCAGGTGCTGATCCTGGCCGCTCACGATCTGGCTGCGACCGTCGAAGACGAGCCGGTGCTCTATTTGCCGGAAGTGGGCGGGCGACTGTCGGACCTCGCGGATGCGGCTTTGACCGCAGCCCTCGCTGTCGCCATCACCACGGTGCTCGACGACAAACCGCTTGAGGGGCAAATCGCAGTGATCGCGATGGGCAAATGCGGTGCACGAGAACTCAACTACGTCAGCGACGTCGACGTGGTGTTTGTTGCTGAACCCGCGGATTCGGTGTCGGCGCGGATCGCGGGCGAAATGATGAGCATCGGGTCGTCGGCCTTCTTCGACGTCGATGCGGGCCTACGGCCAGAGGGCAAACGAGGTGTGCTGACGCGCACCTTGGAATCGCACATCACCTACTACCGGCGGTGGGCCAAGACGTGGGAGTTCCAAGCCCTGTTGAAGGCGCGCGCCATGACCGGTTCGATGACTCTCGGAGCGGAGTACATCGCAGCTACTTCGCCGATGGTGTGGGATGCCTCCGAACGAGACGACTTTGTGCCAGAAGTACAGGCCATGCGGCGCCGGGTCGAGGAATTGATCCCGGCGGAAGAAAAGTCCCGCAACATCAAGCTCGGTGGCGGCGGCCTGCGCGATGTGGAGTTTGCCGTCCAACTGCTGCAGATGGTTCACGGGCGCGTCGACCCCGACCTGCATGTGCAGTCGACGGTCGACGCTCTCGCCGCACTGACCGACGGCGGGTACATCGGCCGCGACGACGGGGCGAACTTTTCGGCGTCCTACCAGTTTCTGCGGCTGCTGGAACACCGACTGCAATTGCAACGACTGCAGCGCACACACCTGCTGCCCGAGCCCTCCGACAAGGCCGGGCTCCGCTGGTTGGCCCGCGCAGCACACGTTCGCCCACAGGGCGACAAGGATGCGCGGCAGGTGCTCAATGAAGAACTTCGCAAGCAACGCGGCCGGGTTAGGCAGCTGCATCAGAAGCTGTTCTACCGGCCACTCCTGGAATCGGTGGCGCGACTGGACAAGGGCGCACTGCGGTTGTCGGACGAGTCGGCCAAGCGTCAGTTGGCCGTGTTGGGGTGGTCGTTCCCTGACCGGGCGCTCGCCCACATACGGGCGCTGGGTTCGGCCGCCGGCCGCAGCGGGCAGATCCAACTCCTGATTTTGCCTGGTCTGCTCGAGCACATCAGCCAAACGCCAGACCCAGATGCCGGGCTGCTGAACTATCGGCGCCTGTGTGACGAAGTGGTCGGCGTCGACTGGTTTTTGCGGCTCCTGCGCGACGATGGCGTCGTAGCCGAACGCCTCATGCATGTGCTCGGCACCAGCGAGTACATCGCGGACCTGCTGATGCGGTCGCCAGATGTGATCCAGCTGTATTCGTCGGGGGCCACCGGACCCAAGCTGACCGAAGTGGACTCCGCCGATGTGGTGAAGGGGCTCGTCGCGTCGACGATGCGGGCGGCAGACTTGGATCGTGCGGTGGCAGTGGCCCGGTCGCATCGGCGCGCGGAACTCGCGCGCATTGCGTCCGCTGACCTTCTGGGTTTGATGTCGGTGCGGGAAGTTTGCCGAGCGCTGTCGACAGTCTGGGCGGCGGTTCTCGGTGCCTCTCTCGACAAGGTTATTGCGACCACTCTGGTGCCTGGTGAGCCGTTACCCGCGAAGATCGCTGTGATCGGTATGGGCAGGCTCGGCGGTGGCGAACTCGGCTACGGGTCGGATGCCGACGTGATGTTTGTCTGCGAAGCCAGTGCGGGCGTGGCGGAAGAGACCGCAATGCGGTGGGCACAGTCGGTGGCCGACCAAGTGCGGCAGATGCTCGGCACGCCGAGTGCCGATCCGCCCCTGGAAGTCGATGTGGGTCTGCGGCCAGAAGGTAAGAACGGCCCGATCGTACGGACCCTGGCCTCGTATGAGTCGTACTATCGCCAATGGGCGCTGCCGTGGGAAGTTCAGGCGCTGCTGCGTGCCCACACCGTGGCGGGCGATCCGGATTTGGGTCTGCGTTTCCTGCACATGATCGACGCGACGCGTTATCCCGAAGGGGGAGTGTCGTCGGATGCCGTCAAGGAGATCCGAAGGATCAAGGCGCGCATCGACTCGGAACGACTACCGCGCGGCGCAGACCCAGCGACTCATACGAAGCTCGGGCGCGGTGGGCTCGCCGACGTCGAGTGGACAGTGCAGCTGACCCAACTGCGGTATGCGCACAAACATCCGGAACTGCATAACACTTCGACCCTTGAAACCTTGGACGCCATCGGCGAGCTGGGACTACTTACGCAGGAACAGGTCGAGATGCTGATGGACGCCTGGCTGACCGCAACAAAGGCCCGCAACGCGCTGGTCTTGGTTCGCGGCAAGCCCGTCGACCAGCTGCCCGGCCCCGGTCGCATGCTGCGATCGGTTGCGTACGCCGCAGGCTGGCCGCAGGATCAGGCGCAAGAGTTCTTAGAGCACTACATGCGTGTGACGCGGCGGGCGAAGGCCGTTGTGGTGGAAGTTTTTGAAAGCTGACGACCCCTTATTTAAGGAGATCCATGGCATTGCGAAAGCTTGGAGATGCGTGACCGCGAGGTCGACCCGACATATCGGGTAAGTTGCTGGGTGGACGCGCTGCTGCGTCGATTTGCGGAGGGGCAACAGCGTGAGCATTCTTCATAGCAACTGGGGTCGGCCTGTCGCCGAGGTCGTGACAGCTGGATTCCGGGTGGGTCAAAAGGTCGCGGGTCCGGCCCTGCGCGGAGCACAAACGCTCGTCGGAAAGGTGCATCTCCGCGAACTCGTGGAACGCACTCCGGAAAAGCAGCGCGCAACCAGCCGTGTTGTCTATGACTTCTTCTCGGGGATCGGGCCAGAACTCGCGCATCCCGGCGGATCTTTGCCCGGCGCAAATCAGTGGGATGTGAAGCCAAACGATGAGCATCCCGTTCCGGTAATCCTGGTGCACGGCACCGCTGGCGGTGCGCAAACGAACTGGGGTACCTATGTCCCCCTCCTCGTCGACGCAGGCTTTTCGGTCTTCACCCTTACTTACGGGGCGATTGAGGGTGCCAGATGGCCAATCTCGGCCTTGGGTGGAATGAAGCGCATCGAAGAGAGTGCGGCCGAATTCGGTGCGTTCGCGGAGAACGTGTTGGCTGCGACGGGCGCGTCGCAGATCGATGTCGTTGGCCATTCCCAGGGCACTCTCATTCCGGGCTACTGGGCGAAATTCCTTGGGGGAGAAGGCAAGATCCGCCGGTACGTGTCGCTCGCACCGCTATGGGAGGGGACCTCGACGTTGACCCGCACGCGTCCGGCAGCGATCGAATTGCGAGATCGTTACGGTGTGGAACCGGGTTCGGTTATTCCTTGCCACGCACTACCGCAGATGATGGTCGGATCGCACTTCATCGACAAGATGAATTCCGGCGGCACACCGTACGTCGAGGGCATCGAGTACACCAACATCTCCACCGAGCACGATGAACTTGTTCGCCCTTACACCTCCGGGCAGGTACCGGGCGGCGACGGTATGGACGTGACGAACATTGTCCTGCAAGACGGGTGCAGCAAAGACCTGTCCGACCATCTCGGGATCTGTGGCTCACCCCGCGCGGCGGCGTTGGTGCTGAACGCGCTCGAAGGCCGCGACGTCCGCAATGTGCCGTGCCAGTGGGTAGCGCCGTTCTTCGGTTCACCGCTCTTGCGTCGCACCGGCGGCCTGCCCGACGTGATTGTGCCGTTGCATCCGCAGGCAGAAGCCAGCGAAATCGATTCGTCCACAGCCGCCGCCCAGGTCTCGAACAACCCAGAAATGAGAACCGGCCACGTCTAGCACCCGAAGGTGCAAGACGTAGCCGGTTTGAACTCTGGCGCTGTCTAGTTCTGTGCTCCGACGATCTTCAAAACGAACACGATGGTGTCGCCCGCATTGATGGATCCGTCCGGGGTGCCCTGCGGGTAGCCCTCGGAAGTGGGGATCACGACGGCAACCGTGGAGCCGACCTTCTGCCCGACGAGGGCCTTCTTGAAGCCTTCGACTACCCCGTTAGCCGGGAACTGGGTCGATTCGCCGCGCTGGTAGCCGCTATCGAAGACGGCACCGGTCGTACCGTTGACACCCTCGTAGAACACGTCGACGGTGGTGGTCTCGGCGACGGTGGCCCCATTACCCGGGATCAGCGTGTGGACTTCGGTGGCGTCCACCTTGAACGGTGTGACGATCTGGACCATCGGAGCCAAGTTCTTGGCATCGTCGGTGACGGTGAAGGTTGCGCAGCCTTCGGTGCCCTTGACCGTCCACGACTGCTGCGCCGCGTACTTGGCTGGAACGACGGGGCAGCCGTCGTTGACCTCGGTCGCAGTCTTGTTCAACTCGGCCGCTTGGGGCGAGCTTTCCGTCGCGTCCGTCTGCGTTGCAACGGAGTCTGACGTCGATGAGGGGTCGCTGGAATCGGTCGACGAGCAGCCTGCGAGCGCGAACGCTCCGACGGCCATCGGGACCAGCATCAGTGCCTTTAGCTTCATGGTCGTCCAGCCTATCGGCCCAGCAGCTAGACCTTTTCTGCGGCCATGATTTTGAGCACGAAGATGATGGTGTCGCCGGGTTTGATGGTGCCGTCCGGAGAACCATCGGGATAGCCGTCGTCCGGGGTCATCGCGACGGCGACACTGGCCCCAACTCGCTGCCCGACGAGTGCGCGGCGGAACCCGGGAACCACTCCGTCAGTGCGCAAGCGCAGGGGTGTGCCGCGCTGGAACGAACTATCGAAAACCTGTCCGTCACGGCCGTCGACCCCCTCGTAACAGACATTCACCGCCATCTCGTCGGTGATCTCTTTGCCCGTCCCGGCCTCGAGGGTCTTGACCTGAGTTTCGTCGACGCTGAACGGGGCGGTGACCTTGATGAGGGGGCCAGCGGTGTCCGTGGCGGCCGCGACCGCTAGCTTGCCGGTGGCACCGGAGATCGTCCATTGCGGCCCGGTGGTGACTGCTGGATCAGCCTCGGGGCACACGCCACCCTCCATGGCCGGGGTTGCCTGGGTGATCGTCAGACTCGTGGGAACACTGTCGGAGCTGCCCGAGGAGCACCCAGCCACCAGGAGAGCGCTCGCGGCGACAGGGATCAGGATCGCAGACTTGACCTTCATTGGCGCGAGACTAGCAGGCGGTCCTGAAAAAACTCCGGTGGCGCAGGCACACGATTGTGCCGCGCCACCGGAGCATCCCTGGGGGGACTATTATTAGGCGCCGATTGCCTTGGCGATCGTCGGCCAGGAGTAGTGCAGTTCGCGCTCCCAGTAGCCCCACGAGTGGGTACCCTGCGGGCGCAGACGAATGGTGGCCGGGATCCGGAGAGCGGCCAAACGCTCCGCCATGCGCTGCGTGCAGACGTTGGTGGCGGCCTCGATGGCGCCGCCGACAGCCACGCGGTCAGCGAGCGCTACGCCCTCGGCAGTGGTACTACCGACATTGACCGACTCGTCTTGGCCCGGGAGGCCGGAATTCGACGACAGGTAAACCTGGGTGCCGCGCAGCTTGGCTGCGTTCAGGTACGGATCGTTTTTGCGCCAACCGGCACCGTTGTAGGGACCCCACATGTTGCGAGTGTCCGCCTTGCCGCGGTCTTCGACGACCAGGCGGATGTACTTTTGGCCGACCGGATCGCTGGTCTGCGCGCAGCCGCTGTACGAAGCGGTGATCTCATACAGTTGGGGAGCGGCGATTGCCAGATTCAGCACCGACGTGCCCGACATCGAGATACCGGCGATTCCATTCTTGCCGGTGGTCTTGAATTCCTTGTCGATCAGCGGAGGCAGTTCCTTCGTCAGGAACGTCTGCCACTTCTGTTTGCCGAGGACCTCGTCGTCCTTCTCCCAGTCCGTGTAGTACGAGAAGATGCCCTTCAACGGGGTCACGACGTTGACATTCTTGGTGCGGAAGTACTCGACGTAGTTGGTACGCAGTGCCCAGCTTGCCGAGTCTTCACCGCCGCCTGCGCCGTTAAGCAGGTAGAGGACCGGTGCAGGCTTGCTGGTGTCCGCGGGACGCAAGACGTCGAGCGGAATGTTTTGGTCCATCGATTCCGAGTAGACGGTCACCACTTTGTGCTGCGGGCTATTGCCGTCGGCGACCGACACAATGCTCGACGGCGTCGCTGCATCAGCCTGGCCGGGCATCAGCGACGTGCCAACGGCACCGGTCGCGAGCATGAGGGCGGCGGCGAGGACACCGGCGAAGGAGCGGGGCTTCATACGAGTACTTTCCACTTCCACGAATCGCGAAGAACAACTCGTGTGTCAGGGCCTGGGGCGGCGCGGGACTGTGAGTTTGACAACCAGAACAGTCAGACTCACCGTCAGTCATAGCACCGAATAAAGTGCAGCTACCTACACAGATTGATGCCGCTGGCACGGAAGTGTCGAGGACTCGGACAGTTCCGGCACCCTACCGGCACACTCGGCATCAAACAGGTTCATCCGACCAGATGACCCGGTGAATTGTCGTCAATTTGCAGCTGCCGTCCGGTGTGGCACCGCGGGAGTCGGAGGGGCGAGAAACAACCGACACCAGCCCCACAACAAACGGCCCGCCCGGCAAATGCCGGACGGACCGTTTGGTGACGAAGTTCGCTTGCCGAAAGGCCAGCGATCAGCAGTCGTAGTAGAGGTTGAACTCGTACGGGTGCGGGCGAATTTGGATCGGCTCGATCTCATTCTCGCGCTTGAGCGCACACCAGGTCTCGATGAGGTCTTCAGTGAAGACGCCACCTGCGGTCAGGTAGTCGTGATCGGCTTCGAGACGGTCGATGGTGGCAGCCAAGGACGTCGGTGCCTGCGGGATGCTCTTGGCTTCCTCCGGCGGGAGTTCGTACAGGTCCTTGTCGACGGGCTCGTGCGGCTCGATGCGGTTCTTGATGCCGTCGAGGCCGGCCATCATCATCGCTGCGAACGCCAGGTACGGGTTGCCCGAGCTGTCGGGGCAACGGAACTCGATGCGCTTGGCCTTCGGGTTGTTGCCCGTGATCGGGATACGGACGCACGCGCTGCGGTTGCGCTGGCTGTAAACCAGGTTGATCGGAGCCTCGTAGCCCGGAACCAGACGCTTGTACGAGTTCATGGTCGGGTTCGTGAACGCCAGCAGCGACGGCGCGTGGTGCAGGATGCCGCCGATGTAGTGACGTGCCATGTCCGACAGTCCCGCGTAGCCGGACTCGTCGTGGAACAGCGGCTTGCCGTCCTTCCACAGCGACTGGTGGGCGTGCATGCCCGAGCCGTTGTCGCCGAACAGCGGCTTCGGCATGAACGTGACGCTCTTGCCGTTCTGCCAGCCGGTGTTCTTGATGACGTACTTGAACAACTGGACGTCGTCTGCGGCGTGCAGCAGCGTGTTGAACTTGTAGTTGATCTCGGCCTGGCCGCCGGTGCCGACCTCGTGGTGACCGCGCTCGAGGATGAAGCCCGAGTTGGTGAGGTTGGTCGACATCTCGTCACGCAAGTCCACGTAGTGGTCGTACGGTGCGACGGGGAAGTAGCCGCCCTTGGGGCGAACCTTGTAGCCCTTGTTGGGTGTGCCGTCGGGATTGGTCTCCGACGAGGCATTCCAGTAGCCGGACTCTGATTCGACCTTGTAGTGCGTCGAGTTCATCTCCGAGCTGTACGAGACGGAATCGAAGATGTAGAACTCGGCTTCGGCACCGAAGAAGCAGGTGTCGGCGATGCCGGTCGAGCGCAGGTACTCCTCCGCCTTGCGGGCAACGTTGCGCGGGTCGCGGCTGTACGCCTCGCGGGTGAAGGGGTCGTGGACGAAGAAGCTGATGTTCATCGTCTTGGCCTTGCGGAACGGATCGATCCGCGCGGTGGCGGGATCCGGCAGAAGCATCATGTCGGACTCGTCGATCGACTGGAAGCCGCGAACCGACGAACCATCGAATGCCAAGCCTTCTTCAAAGACGTCTTCGGTGAATGCTGCTGCGGGGATGGAGAAGTGCTGCATCGTTCCCGGCAGGTCACAGAAGCGGATGTCGACGTACTCGACACCTTCGGCCTTGATTCCTTCGAGCAGTTCCTCGTTCGTGTTGTACACGGTTCGCCTGACTCCTTCTTAGGTGAAGATCCGCTCAGAAACTCTCTGACGCGGAACCCGCGCCGACCTTGCGGCGGCACGAATCTCGATAGCTAGATTACGTAGATGACGTTGCTCGCGCGCTAAACCAATGTTTCTCCTTTGTTACGTCGTTGTCGACAGCGTTACAAAAGGCCGCGTTTGCGGGGTTGTCGTGTGGTGAGAGTCACTTGATTGGGGTGGCTGCGTTTGCTGACTACGATGGACCCATGATCGTTTCTCGAGGAGGCAAGTAGTGGGACGCGCAACTGGCTCGTGGTTGTCGGGGCCGGAGTTCCCGGGGGCCACCGAGAATGCGTACCGCGGAGAAGACCTGGGCCTCCCGGAGACGGGGCCCGGTTCGTTGGCTGGCGGATGGAAGCGTGTCCTCGGGTTGCTGTTGGACTGGATCATTGCCGGCGGTCTGGCCGTCATTATCTTCGGGATCAAGCCTGCCCAGGGTGCCGCGTCGAGCCTCGAAATGACGATGCGTTCGGCGTCGACCCCGCAGTTCCTTATTTGGATTGCGATTGGGGTGCTCGCCGTGACGATCTTCGGGTTTACCCCGGGACAGTTCCTTGCGGGAACTCGGACCGTCCGCGTCGACTTTGGTCGTGAACGTGGCGCCGCGGAAGCCAGTGGCGAAGAGCCTCGCGCAGCGGTCGGGATTGTTCGCGCACTTGGTCGCATGGCGATCATGCTGTTCGTCGTGCCCGCCCTTATTAATGACTACAACGGTCGTGCCATGCACGACCGCGCCACCGGCACCGCCATCGTCCTCGCGCCTGGAAAAACCCGCGCGTAGACCCTTCGGGCCTTTCCCTTTTCTGTCACGATTCGACCGTTCCATCACGACACGCCGTGATCGGTGACGGAACGGTCGTGTCGCATCACGCGGATGTGACAGAAAAGGGGGAAGCGGAGGACGCGACCGTAACAATGGTGGTTGTTAACGTCGGTCGATGGTGAGATAGTTTGTTCCCTAACTATGAGAGGGAACACTATGCGGATGGTCGATATGCTCGCCTCACTGATTCCCGGTGCCTATGCCCGGTCGAATCCGCGCATCGAACTCGCCGACGCGGTGGTGATTGTGACTGGCGCGGCGCGGGGGATTGGCGCACAGGTAGCGCGAGATTTCGTGACGGCGGGCGCGAACGTGTGGATAGGCGATGTCGACGCCGACGTGGCAGCTACGACCGCCGCGTCGATGCCGGGGGCGAGGTCTGCACGTCTCGACGTGACCGACCGCGCCGACTGGCGGATCTTCGTCGAGGCGGTGCTCGCCGAGCACGGGCGCATCGACATCCTGGTCAACAACGCTGGCGTGATGCCGGTGGGACCGTTCCTTGACGAGCCGACGGAGACGACGGACCTCATTGTGGACGTTAACGTCAAGGGCGTTCTGAACGGGATGAGTGCGGTGTTGCCGTCGATGGTCGACGCTGGTCGCGGCCACATCGTGAACGTGGCTTCGATGGCCGGTCTGCTGCCGCTCCCGGGAATGATCACTTATAACGCCAGCAAGTTTGCCGCGTACGGGGCATCGATGGCTGCCCGCCGGGAGTACGACGGGACGGGGGTCACGGTCTCGTCGATCCTTCCCGCCGCGGTGCGTACGGAACTCTCGTCGGGTGCTGATCTCGGTGGCGTCCTGCCGACAGTCGACCCCGAAGACGTCGCTCGCGCCATTATCCGCACCGTAAAGACACGCGCCGCACGCACTTCGGTACCTGGATGGGTGCTGCCCGGATGGATGCTGTCGGATACCGCGGTGCCCGAGCCGGTTGAGCGCGTCGTCCGTGAACTCGTTGGCCACCGCCAGGCGATGGCACTCGACGCTGTCCAGAGGGCGTCGTATCTGACCCGAATTCGCAGGCAGGCCAGCGACCATTCCCGCATTGAACCGACGACCGTCGAACCGACGACGAATTCGACTCCCACGGTGAGCAAGTCGTGAAGACGGCACTGGCGATTGGCTGCGGCGGAACCATTGGCGGCGCGTGGGCTATTGCCGCACTTGACGAACTGACCCGACAAACCGGGTGGGACCCCATGAAGGCCAGCGTGCTGCAGGGGACGTCGGCTGGCGCAGAAATAATCACCATGCAGGCGGGAGGCTTTACCGCCGCAGAGCTTGCCGACATGCAGGCGGGCCGACCGACCGATCCAATCCTGGAAAGGCATGTGGCACGTACCCCGGCGAGCCTGCCGACCGTCCCTGGTTTTGGGAAGCTGCAAGTGTCCACCTTGTGGACCCGATCGGGTGGGCACGCGGCGTTGTCGGGCATCGCACCGCGCGGCCGCGGAGATGCCTCGTGGTTGCAGGACCTTGCCGATGCCGTGATTGCGAAGAATGGCGGCGACCTGCGCCATCCCGGTGCTCGCCGCGTCGCCTACCGGTCGAGTGACGGCCAGCGGGTAGCTTTCGGGGCACCCGGTGCTCCTCGAGCAACCGCTGGGGAGGCCCTGCGAGCGTCGTGGGTCATTCCCGGCTGGATGCCTCCGGTCACGATCGACGGCCAAGACTACTTGGACGGGGGAACGGCCTCGACGGCGTCGGTGGACCTCATTGGCCCGAACGAGGCGGACCTCATCTATGTGATCACGCCGATGGCATCGGCCCCGCCGGTACGGGCTCCGGGTTTGGGTGGTCTCGCCGAATCGCTGATTCTGCGGCGACCGATGTCTGCCGTGCTCGACGCCGAGATTGCCCGCGTCCGCAGTCGCGGCACCCGGGTGGTTCACATCGCACCGAGTTCGGCCGATATGGCGGCGCTGCGATCTCATTTCATGAACCGCAAGCACCGGGCGGCGGCATTCGCCGCATCGGTTTGTACAGTTCCCGACACCGTCAGGCAGGCGCTCGCGCAGGAGTCGGTCCTGTGAGGCCAATCCGTGAGCCGCGCATCATTGTTATTGGCGCGGGCGTTGCGGGAATCACCACCGCCTACGTTCTGCAGCAGGCCGGTTTCACTGACTTCACGGTTCTCGAGAAGGGCAGTGACGTCGGCGGCGTGTGGCATTGGAACCGCTATCCCGGCCTCACCTGCGACGTCCCCTCGCAGCTCTACCAATTCGGCTTCGCCCCCAAGCCCGACTGGTCGCGGATCTGGGCTAGCGGCACCGAGATTCAGCAGTATCACCGGGACGTGGTCGACGACTGCGGCCTGTCTGACCGGATCCGCCTCAATGCGGAAGCCACAGATGCCACGTTCGACGACGCTTCGGGCGAGTGGACGGTAACCCTGGCGGACGGCGAGAAGTTGGTTGCCGACTTTGTGGTGTGCGCGACGGGCGTCCTCGAAAACCCGGCGATCCCCAACATCCCGGGCCTGTCTTCGTTCGCGGGCCCCGTGGTCCACACTGCGCGCTGGGATCCGGATCTGGAAATCGCCGATCGCCGGATCGCGGTGATCGGGACCGGCTCAACCGGCGTGCAGGTGGTATCGGCGCTGCAGCCAACCGCTGCCCATCTGACTCATTTCACCCGAACGCCGCAGTGGATTCTGTGGGCCCCGATGACATTGCGGCAGCCGCTGTTGGCGAAGTCCGTGCTCGGTAAGTTGCCCGCAGCGCACTCGGCGCTGTACCGCACCCTCATGTGGGGTGCGGGAATCCTGCCCGACATTGTCATCAACGACACGTGGCGTCGTCGGGCTGTCCAAACCTATGCACGACTATCGCTTCGCGTCCAGGTCCGCGATCGCAAACTCCGCAAACAGTTGACCCCGGACTACGAACCGCTCTGCAAACGGCAGGTGGTGTCGGGGACCTACTACCGTGCGATCACGGCGTCGAATGCGGAACTGGTAACCGCGGGCATTTCCCAGATCTGTCCGGAAGGAATCGTCACCGACGATGGACGACTCCACGAAATGGATGCCATCGTGATGGCCACCGGCTTCCGCGCGCACGACTACATGCGGCCAATGACGATCACCGGTCGCGATGGTCTCACGCTCGACGAAGCGTGGGCCAACGGGCCGCGCGCCTACGCGATGACGGCAATCCCGGGTTTCCCAAACCTGTTCACGGTGCTGGGCCCCAATTCGCCAACCGGATCTATTTCGCTGCAACACACGGCCGAGAAGACGGCCGGGTATCTGCTGACCTGGTTTGAGCAGTTCCGTCAGGGTGTCATCGATCAGGTCGAAGTGACCGAGGAAGCGACCGCCGCATTTAACGAGGAGGTGGTGGCCGCGTTGAAACCGACAATTTGGAACACCGGTGGATGCAATTCCTGGTACTTCAACGAGTCCGGCGTTGTCGATCTGTGGCCCTTCGACCGTAAAACTCTCGATGCCATGCTCACGTGCCCGAATTCGACGCACTATCGGACGAGTGTGCGCGCGAAGGCAGCCGAATCAGTCGACTGAGGCGACGCCGGCGGAGGAGTGCGAACGCAACAACGACAGGACCTCATCGGATCCGTCGAACTTGCGGGCCGTGCGATGCGAAACGCGCCAGCCGGCGTCGGTCCGCGTCAGTTTCCAGAAGTTGGCCGTCGAACGCAGCACGGTGAACGCGCGGTCGTCGTTGTTGCGCAGAATGAGTTGCGAGTAACTGATCACGGTGGCGGCGTCACCGTCGATACTGATCTGCGGTGCGCTCATCACGTGGCTGCAACCGTGGTGCACGATGCCTTGATGGGCACGACCGTTCACCATGCCGGCAATCTCATCGGAGCCGGTGAGGACTCCGGTATCGACGTCGTATACGCCATCGTCGGTGAAAAGGGCCAGCACATCGTCGGCGGAACCGGCATCGACGGCCGGGCCGTAGCGGTAAATCACGTCCGTGATTTCCAGCCGATCTTCGACGCTGCGCAGTCGTGCTTCCAGGGTGGCGAGACGTTCTTCGGTGCTGTTGGATGCGGTAGTCATGCGTTCTCCGGGGGAGTGAACTGTGCGCCGTGGGCGCGGGCTATGGATTGGAGTTCGACGAGTTGGTCGGCGTAGTGGTCGACGCTGGTGGCGTTGATGGCCGCAGTAATTCGGGTGGCGCCGCCGTCGCGGAGTTCGTCGAGTTGACGTCGCACTCGATCGGGGTTGCCGAGCGGATCGAGCGGCGCGGTCGCCAGGATGACGTCGAACCCGTGCGGGACCTCAACGCCGGCGAGCATGGTCTTGACCTCGGTAGCGGGCAGTGCGAACGGGTTGAAACCGTCGCCGAGTTCGATGGCTCGCCGCAATGCCCGCTTACTACGACCACCGACCCACACCGGCACGGTGGCCTGCTGGGCATGGGGTTCGACGGTGACGCCGCTGTAGGAATAGAACGGGCCGTCGTGCGACGGGGTGCCGGTGCTGAAGGCCGATCTGATCGCCTCCAGAGCGTCGTCGGCACGCTTGCCTCGGTCGTCGAACTCGGCACCGATCAAGTCGAACTCTTCTTTCAAGCTGCCGACGCCAACACCGAGGATGAGACGTCCGCCAGAGACCTGGTCGAGGGTGCCGTACCGCTTGGCGATCGCCAGCGGGTGGTGATAGCCAAGCACCACAACGCTCGTCGCAAACCGAATCTGGTGCGTCACCGCAGCCAAGTAACCGAAGGTGGCCAGCGGGTCCCAGTAGGTGCCGCCCCGTACGGTCGCGACATCGGACGGGACCGCGACGTGCTCGCTGCAGGTGAGGTAGTCGAAGCCGAGGGAGTCGGCAACCTGGGCGACCGCAGCGACCTCGGTGATCCCGGCGCCGCGTTCCCACGCCTGGGTGGTTGGCGGAAACGCGGTGACGACGGGAAGACCGAGACCGATCCGCATCTAGTGCCCGACGATCTTCGCGACGGCGTCGGCGGCTTGCTGGACAATCTTGGCGCGGTCGGCGCCTGACTTCCAGCGAGCGGTCTGCTCATTGCCTTCGACGATGCTGACGGGCCCGTTGGCCAAGTTGCTCAGGCCCTGCGCGGCAACGTCGTCAGGTTCGCCGACCGCCATGCCGGGGATGTCGAAGTTGAGACCCTTGCGCTCCATCGCGGGAGTTCGGGTGACACCCAAAACGAGGTGCAGAACGTCGACGCCCTTGGGCTTGCATTCCACCCACAGACCCTCGGAGAAGATCCGAAGGAACGACTTTGAGGCGGCGTAAATGCCTTCCATCGGTGAACCGTTGTAGCCCGAAAGCGACCCGACGAGCATGACGCCACCGCGCTGCCGTTCGACCATCTTGCCTGCGAAGTGATGTACCAGCGGCAGTTGGCGAAGCACGTTGAGCGCCAGTACCTCCTGCTGTTGGTCCAGATCGCTGCCGACAAATGGACCGCCGTGCATGTTGGCACCGGCATTCAAAATTAGGAGTCCGACTTCGAGATCGTCGGTTGCGGCGATCAAGTCGGCGACGGCCGTCTCGGAAAGCAAATCGAGGGGGACGGTCCGCACTTCGGCGCCCGCGGCCCGAACTTCGCTGGCCGTCTCTTCGAGGCGCTCAGCATTCCGAGCTACCAGCACGACACCGAAACCATCGCCCGCCAATTGGCGGGCAAATGCCGACCCGACGCCCTCTGATCCGCCGACAATAACGGCCCACGGTCCGTACTTGGCAATATCGGTCACTGCTTATGCTCCTCCACGTCGACGTGTTGTCCGGCTGATGTTGCGCATCTTGGCGCCCTGCGGCATCGGGCCCTTGGGCATCGCGGCACCCGCGTTGCCCTTGGCTTTCAGTGCCGCTAGGCGACCTTCCAGCGCATCCATCCGCTTCTTATCAATGTTGGATGGAAGCTTCCGGATGTGCCGCTCAAGCTTTGCGAGCGGCACTTGCCCTTCAGCATCGCCGACGAGGATCTCGTAAATAGGGGTGTCTCCCACTACGCGGGCAGCTTTTTTCTTTTCCTGCGCCAGCAGTGGCTTGACGCGCGTGGGGGAGCCTTCGCCGACCAGAATGACGCCCGGTTTGCCGATGACGCGGTGGATGGCGTCGAGGTGTGAGGTGCCGGTGATGGCCTGCTGGACACGCCACTGGCCGCGAATATTGCTCAGTGCCCAGCCTGCGGCACCGGGCTGCCCTTCAGCCTTCTTAAAAACGCTCTTCTGCACCCGGCGACCGAACAGGACAAAGGCGAGGAGAGCGCCCAGGATGATGCCGAGCGGGATACCGAACCAGAGGCTCTTGAAAACGAAGTAGCCGAGTAGCCCAAAGATCAAGGTGGTGACCAGGATGGTCGCCACCATCAGCGGGATGAGAGCCTTGTCTTCCTTGCGCTGCATCTGGAACGCTTGCCAGATTTGCTGCCTGCGTTCCTTGCTCGCTGCCTTGCGCGCGACCTTCGCCGCCCGCTTTGCCTCTTTACTCGCGTTATCTTGCGCCTTTGCCATGGCTGCCATTCTACGGTGCGGCCTTCAGCACGTGACGCGGCGGCGCGAGTGGCGCTTTACTTCGCGCTGGCTCCCATGCGTTCCAGCAGCGACGATGCCTCCTGCGAGGCCGTGCCCTCCTGCGCCAGGTGCGCCAACGCTTCCGGCAGTTCGCGTCCGTGGCGGGCCATGGCCTTGGCGTACAGGCGTCCTGCGCGGTACGACGAGCGGACAAGCGGACCTGCCATGACGCCGGCGAAACCGATCTCCTCGGCGAACTTTGAGTGCTCGACGAACTCTTCGGGCTTGACCCACCGGTCGACCGGATGGTGCCGCACGGATGGTCGCAGGTACTGGGTGATCGTCACGATGTCGCAGCCAGCCTCGTGGAGGTCGCGCAACGACTCGCGGACCTCGTCGGGCGTCTCACCCATGCCGAGGATGAGGTTTGACTTGGTGACCAGACCGAAGTCGCGTGCCCGAGTCAGGACTTCCAGCGACCGCTCGTAACGGAAAGCCGGGCGCACGCTCTTGAAGATGCGCGGCACCGTCTCGAGGTTGTGTGCCAGGACTTCCGGGCGCGAGTCGAAGACTTCTTCCAGGAGGTCGGGCTTCGCGTGGAAGTCGGGGATCAGATTCTCGACGCCCGTGCCGGGGTTGAGTTCGTGAATCTTGCGGACGGTCTCGGCGTACAGCCAGGCACCTTCGTCGGGCAGGTCGTCGCGGGCCACGCCAGTGATGGTGGAGTAGCGCAGACCCATCGCCTGCACCGACTCGGCGACGCGGCGGGGTTCGTCGCGGTCTAGGGCCGACGGCTTACCGGTGTCGATCTGGCAGAAGTCGCAGCGGCGGGTGCACTGTTCGCCGCCAATCAGGAAGGTGGCTTCGCGGTCTTCCCAGCATTCGTAGATATTGGGGCAGCCTGCTTCTTCGCATACCGTGTGCAGACCTTCGCTGCGCACCAGGCCCTTGAGTTCGGTGTACTCCGGGCCCATCGTTGCGCGTGTCTTGATCCACTTCGGCTTCCGCTCAATAGGCGTCTGCGCGTTACGAACTTCCAGTCGCAGCAGTTTGCGCCCCTCGGGTGCGTCAGCGGAACCTGAAGATGCGGGATTAACGGGCGTGGTGGTCACTTGGACGATCCTACGGGTGTTGGTGCCGAAGCCCCATTGGTGCTGTTCAGGGCGTCAGCAGAAGCTACAGTCGGATCTGACTGGCTGTCCAGAGCGGCCTCGACCAGGGCTGCGGTCGTGTCGATCAGACTGGCGATGGTGATTTCTGTACCGGTTTCGCGGGCCAGACAGGTAACGCCGGCGTCGGCGATTCCGCACGGCACAATCGCGTCGAAGACGCTCATGTCGGGGTTTACGTTGAGGGCAAACCCGTGGAAGGCGACGCCCTTGGCGACGCGAATGCCAATCTGGCCGAGCTTGCGTTCGCCCGAGGCGTCGCGGATCCACACGCCGGAACGCCCCTCCACCCGACCGGTCGCGACACCGTGCTCGGCGCAAACCCGGATGAGGGCTTCTTCGAGTCGGCGGACGTAGTCGACGACATCGAGCGGTTCGGCGAGTTTGATGATGGGATAGCCGACGAGTTGGCCCGGGCCGTGCCAAGTGATGTGGCCGCCGCGGTCGACGTCGATCACGCGGGCACCGTTGACAGGTCGCTCGGAGTCTTCGGTGCGCTTGCCCGCGGTGTACACCGACGGATGCTCCAGCAGGAGCAGGAGATCGTGGTCGAGTTCGCCGGACGCGCGTTGCTCAGCCAGTTGGTGTTGCATCTCGTACGCGGCGACGTAGTCGACGGTTCCAAGCTTGCGTACTTCGATCGGCGCGCTACTTTCGCGCGAGGGCGCATTACGCACGGCAATACTCCAGTGCAGATGTCAAAGATGGATGGGTGAAGGTGAACCCGCTCGATTCCAGGCGTTTGGGAACGACGCGGGATGAGGCAAGGATCATTTCCTCGACCATCTCGCCTCCCACCCGACGCACCGCAGCAGCAGGGATACGCATGAACGCCGGGCGTTTGACCGCATGCGCGAGTGCGGTGGAAAAGTCCGCGGCTCGCACCGGTTCCGGTGCCGTCAAGTTCACTGGTCCGGTCACGTCGTCTGCGGTGAGCAGGTGGGTGATCGCCGCGACCTCGTCGGCGAGGCTGATCCACGAGAACCACTGGCGACCATCCCCGAGTCGTGCACCCAAACCGAGGCGGTAAACGGGAAGTAGTTTGGCGAGCATTCCGCCGCGCGGGGACAACACCGGGGCGGTGCGAAGGGTTACCACCCGCGCAGTAGCCGCCGCGGCCGCGGTGGCAGCTTCCCAATCCGCTGTCAGGTCGGCCAAGAATCCGGAACCACCCGGTGAATCCTCATCGGCGATCCGTTCACCGGTGTCGCCGTAGAACCCGGTTGCGCTGGCATTGATGAAAATGCCGACGCCAGCGGTGGCTACCGCGTCGGCGAGAGATGTGGTCCCAATGATTCGGGAATTGCGCAGTCGCTGCTTCACTTGGCCGCTCCATCGGTGGGCACCGATGTTTTCCCCGCCCAACCCGATGACGGCGTCGAACCCCGCCAAGGCTTGCGGATCAATCCCGGAAGTTTCCGGGTCCCAAGCGATTTCCCCTGCAGAAGCGGGAGCACGACGCACCAGTCGGTGAACGTCGTGCCCCGCTTGCTGCAACGCGGGGACGAGTGTCGAGCCAATTAGCCCGCTACTACCCGCAACAGCGATCTGCATCTATCTGTGCTTACAGACCAAGATCGCCAGCGAACTCGGCGTTCTCAAGACGGTGACGCACTGTCGTCACGAAGCGGCCAGCGTCGGCCCCATCGATGAGACGGTGGTCGTAGGTCAAGGGCAGGAACGCCATGGATCGTGCCGCGATCGACTCGGTGCCATCCTCGGCGGTGAGGACCACCGGGCGCTTGACGATCGCGCCCGTCCCCAGCATCGCGGCCTGTGGCGGAACCAAGATCGGGGTGTCGAACAGGGCACCCTGGCTACCGATGTTGGTGATGGTGAAGGTGCCGCCAGCGAGTTCGTCGGGCTTCAAGTTGCCTGAGCGTGCACGGTCGGCAATATCGGCGATGGCGCGAGCCAAACCGGCGAGAGACAGATCGTCGGCGTTGTGGATGACCGGCGACAGCAGTCCCTGCTCGGTATCGACGGCGATGCCCAGGTGCACGTTCGCGTGGTACGTGATCTCCTTGGCTTCCTCGTTGATCGACGCGTTCACATTCGGGTGCACCTTGAGGGCTTCGACGACGGCCTTCGCGAAGAACGGTAGGAACGTCAGGTTGACGCCCTCGGCAGCCTTGAAGGAGGCCTTCGCTGCCGTGCGCAGTGCCGCGATGCGAGTCATGTCGACCTCGTGGACCTGCGTCAACTGGGCGCTCGACTGCAGCGACTCGCGAGTCTTTGCCGCGGTGATCTGCCGGATGCGGTTGATCTTCTGCGTGGTTCCGCGCAGGGCATCGAGTTGCGGATTGACCGCAGGTGCGGCAGCGGCCGGAGCAGCGGGTGCGGCGGCCGGTGCCGGAGCAGCAGCGGCCGGAGACTTCGCTGCCTCGGCAGCGGCGATCACGTCTTGCTTGCGGATGCGTCCACCAACGCCGGTGCCCTTAACGGCAGCGAGGTCAATGTTGTGCTCGGCTGCGAGCTTTCGCACCAGGGGTGTGACATACGGGGTCGACTGGAGTTCGCTTGCCGAGGTCGTAGCGGTGCCTGACGCGGCAGGTGCGGCGGGCGCCGGTGCAGGGGCGGACGG
>NZ_JBARYI010000056.1:0-18846 GCF_049647785.1 Gordonia sp. (in: high G+C Gram-positive bacteria) | reverse complement strand
AGAACAGGCCCGGGCGCAGTTCAGGGGGACCCTCAGTCCGCCATTAGCCCCGCTGCGACGGTCGCGCCCAACTCCCAACAAGCTGCCAACTGCTGCTTGGTCGGCTTGCCCGAAACGACGACGTCGGCGGCAACCCTCTCCCAGCCGAGGCCGCCAGCAATGGAATGCACGGATTTCTCGGCACCCTCGGTCCCGAGATTCCCGTGCATAAACAACCCGTAGGGACGACCCCGTGTGGAGTCCAAGATCGGGTAGTAGCAAGTATCGAATGCGTGCTTCAGCGCACCGCTCATGTACCCGAGGTTCGCCGGGGTACCCAGCAGGTAGCCATCCGCATCGAGCATCTCCACCGCCGACACCGTCAGCGCCGGACGTCGAATCACTTCGACGCCAGCAATTTCTGGGTCGGTGGCCCCGGCAATCACGGCCTCAAACATTTCCTGACAGTGCGGCGACGGTGTGTGGTGCACAACCAGCAGGCGCGCCATTAGTTGGCCGACTTCTCGCTCGCCGACCGGTACTGCTCGCCAGCCCGCCGCATCATCTCGCGGGCACGGGACCGGTCGCCGGCATAGTCGTAGGCACGGGCGATGCGGTAGGTGTTGACCCAGTCAGACGGGTCGGCTTCCCACTCGAGTTTCACCTCTTCAAATCGCGCGAGTGCCGCATCCTTTTCGATGCGCCCGGATGGTCGGCGTGGCAGATCGTCGACGTCGAGGTCGCGACCCAACTCCTGGGCTGCGGCCACCATCCGCTGATGTTCGATTCCCGAACGCAGCGTCGATACGACCATCCAAACGCCAAGAAGCGGCAGCAATAGCACGCCGATCCCGAGACCAATGGACACCACGGTTCCGGTCCCAATCAGTCCGATCGCCGTGCGACTCAGGAGCACAAAGTAGACGCAGAGCGCGACCACCAGGAACGCAATCACCCAAATAACGGGGCGCGCGTCCGACTTCTTCTTCGCTGCCACGACGACCTACAGATCCATAAAGGATTCGAGGCCCACCGTCAGGCCCGGACGACTAACGATCTCGCGGACACCCAACAAAACGCCGGGGACGAACGAGTTGCGGTCGATCGAGTCGTGGCGGATCGTCAGGGTCTCCCCCTGCGTGCCGAAGAGAACTTCCTGATGTGCGACGAGTCCGGCAAGGCGAACCGAATGCACCCGTACGCCGTCAACGTCGGCCCCTCGCGCGCCCTCCAGCCCGGTCGAGGTCGCGTCCGGGCACTCGCCCAGACCGGCTTCGGCGCGGGCAGCAGCAATCAACTGTGCCGTGCGGCCAGCGGTACCCGACGGTGCGTCGGCTTTAAAGGGGTGGTGCAGTTCGACGACCTCGGCCGAATCGAAGAATCGGGCTGCCTGCTGCGCGAAGTGCATCGACAGGACTGCACCAATGGCAAAGTTGGGGGCGATCAGAACACCGACACCGGGGTTGGCATCAACCAATCCTTGAACCGTGTCGAGGCGCTCCTGGGTGAAGCCCGTCGTACCGACAACCGCATGAATCCCATTGTTGATCAGGAATTCCAGGTTGCCCATCACAACATCGGGATGGGTGAAGTCGACGACGACCTGCGTCTTGGATTCGACGAAGTCAGTGAGCGCATCACCCTTGTCGACGCCGACGGTAAATCCCGCGTCGGCCGCGCCTTCGACGCCTTCGACGATGGCTTTGCCAACCTTGCCGTTACTGCCCAACACACCCACGCGGATGCTGCTGCCCATGGAGGAACCTTTCGTGTGGAGAATCGCCCACCAGTCTAGTGCCGCGGGCCGATGGCCACTCATTCCCGCCGGTCTTGCCGATACGCAGGGGCGCCTAGGCCTTGCTGCGGACCTACTCGGACTTAACGAACTCGACTAGTTTCGCTTGCACCCGATCTTGGATCTCCTGAGCACGGATCTCGTCTTGCTTTGCGCCGTCGACCGCAGACAGGAGTTTCCCGACGGCTTCACCGATCAGCTCGGCCTGCTTGATCGACACGATGTGGAACCGGTGATGCTTATCGAAGTGGTCGTGAACTTCTCCGGCAACGCCGCCCTCCAGCGCGAGATCGCTCAGCAGGTCGAGCTTGGCTTCACCCGCCCCCTCGGAAAAGTCGAGGTCTTTGAGGTCTACCCAGACGACGTTGGGCCGCGTCGTTGATTCGAAGGCATAACGCAGGTTGGTCAGATCGATCACGACCGACCACAGGGTTTGCGATGCGTCGGGCTTCCCCGGCTCCGGATTGCGGAAGGGTTGCGCACAGTTGCGCACAATGCTGAACATTGCTGCCATGGCCTGCAGTTGCGACGTCGGCACCGGCTGGTCCTGGACGTAGTAGAGGGCCCGCGCGAACCGATCCGCGGCCGCGCAGGTACCGGGCAGGGGTTGGTCTCCGCCGAGTCCGGTGTACTTCTTGACCAGTTCTAGCTGTTGATCGTAGGTTGGTGAATTCGTCATGACCAAGTAGTCGCGGCTGTGATAGATCTTCAGCTCGCCATCGATGTACTCGAAGATCGCGGAGTCACCACTCGCATCTTCGATGGCCAGGTGAAGTGCTGGCTTGCTGCCACCGGTCGGGTCGGCCATCGGGATCACCTGCGGCTGGTGCTTCTGCGACCAGGCAACGGCTTCACCGACCGTCTCGAAGTTGTCGAGGTAGTACTGCAGCCAGACTGACATAGCCAATTGCGGCCGTGACTCATCGGCGGTTCCATAGTCCGACTCGGCCAGCCACAGTAGGTGCGCGGCCAGGCCCCGCTCGTTGACCCCGTCCGTCGACAAGATGTCGTAGACCCCGGCGATGACGCTGCCGTACTTAGCCGTCCAACTGAGGTTGCCCTCGACACGATCATCACGGTTGATTCCGCGAGGAAGTTTCCAGAGGTTGGTGTGGAGATCCTGGTGGAAATCCATATTCCGACCGACGATTACTGAGCCGTCGGCGTCCGGCCACATCACACGGGTGCACACAGTATTGCTGTCCTCTCAAGGTGGTTCGCAAGGGGAAGGTACGCGCAAGGCGGACCATTTTCGCAAGTCCGCCGTCCACCAGCCTTTCACGAAAGGGCCGCTTCAGCAGGCAATTAGCGTTCGAATCCTGCGACAAGCAGGTCAACGCTCCGGTGTCACCCGATCCACCGAGGTTTGTCACAGAAACCAATACAGTCGACTCTTGATCGAACGATCAAGTCAGGATAGTCTCATCACAGAGCCCTCCCAAGAGCTTCGCACCACCGCGGTCACGAATTGATCCCCGTTCCGCGACGGCGTCGTCCCTCCCAGCGACGCCGTCGCTGAGCGGGGAATTTCTGCTTCCGAGGCAGCCCGTGAGCCACGACCGCCCCGGCTTCGACTCCCCCTTGGGCCCAAACGCCAGATGCCGGGTTTACCCGCTGCCCGACAAACAAAAACATCCGCGTCGTACACCGTGTGTACGACGCGGATGCTTGCGTTAAAGCAGCTGGCGCTTAGGCGTCAGCCTCAGCCTTTTCCTCGCGAACCGGGACGAGGCTGATCTTGCCGCGCTCGTCAATGTCAGCGATCTCAACCTGAAGCTTGTCGCCAACCTTCACGACATCTTCGACCTTGCCGATTCGCTTGCCATTGCCCAGCTTGCTGATGTGGACCAGACCGTCGCGACCCGGAAGCAGCGAGACGAATGCACCGAAGGCCGCCGTCTTAACGACAGTGCCGAGGAAGCGCTCGCCGACCTTCGGCAACTGCGGGTTAGCGATGGCGTTGACCATGTCGATCGCGGCCTGAGCCGACAGACCGTCGGATGCGCCGACGAACACGGTGCCGTCATCTTCAATCGAGATGTTGGCGCCGGTCTCTTCGGTAATGCCGTTGATCGTCTTGCCCTTGGGGCCGATCAGCTCGCCAATCTTGTCCATCGGGATCTTGATGGTGGTGATGCGGGGAGCGAACGGGCTCATCTCATCGGGCTCGTCGATGGCCTCGGCCAGGACGTCCAAGATGGTGAGGCGAGCCTGCTTGGCCTGACTCAAGGCACCGGCGAGCACCTTCGACGGGATGCCGGTGAGCTTGGTGTCGAGCTGCAGGGCCGTCACGAAGTCCTTGGTACCGGCGACCTTGAAGTCCATGTCACCGAAGGCGTCTTCCGCACCGAGGATGTCGGTGAGGGCAACGTAACGGGTCTCGGTCTTGCCGTCGATGGTGACCTCATCGGAAACCAAGCCCATGGCGATACCGGCAACCGGTGCCTTCAGCGGGACGCCCGCGTTCAGCAGCGAGATGGTTGCGGCACAGACCGAGCCCATCGAGGTGGAGCCGTTGGAGCCGAGAGCCTCGGACACCTGGCGGATCGCGTACGGGAACTCTTCAACGCTCGGGAGCACCGGAACCAGGGCGCGCTCAGCGAGAGCACCGTGGCCGATTTCGCGGCGCTTCGGCGAACCGACGCGACCGGTCTCACCGGTCGAGTACGGCGGGAAGTTGTAGTGGTGCATGTAGCGCTTGCTGGTCTCGGGTCCGAGCGAGTCGATCTGCTGGGCCATCTTGACCATGTCGAGGGTGGTGACGCCCATGATCTGGGTTTCGCCACGCTCAAACAGGGCGCTGCCGTGTGCACGCGGGATGATGCCGATTTCCGCCGACAGTGCGCGGATATCGGTGATGCCGCGGCCGTCGATGCGGAAGTGGTCGGTCAGGATGCGCTGACGGACCAGCTTCTTGGTCAGCGAGCGGTAAGCAGCACCGAGCTCGCCTTCGCGGCCGGCGAAACGCTCGCCCAGGGCCTCGAGGACATCACCCTTGAGTGCGTCGGTAGCGTTGTCGCGCTCCTGCTTGCCAGCGATTGCGAGGGCTTCGCCCAGGCGTGCCGCGGCAACCTCGGAGACAGCTTCGAAAGCGTCTTCCTGGTAGGCCGGGAACAGCGGGAACTCGCGGGTTTCCTTGGCAGCGGCGTCGGCGAGGCTCTTCTGTGCTTCACACAGCTGAGCGATGAACGGCTTGGCAGCTTCGAGGCCTTCGGCGACGATGGCTTCGTTCGGAGCCTGTGCGCCATCGGCGATCAGGGCGAGCACATTGTCGGTAGCTTCCGCCTCGACCATCATGATCGCGACATCGTTCTCGACGAGGCGGCCAGCGACAACCATGTCGAACACGGCGCCTTCCAACTGCTCGACGGTCGGGAACGCAACCCACTGGCCGGCCTTGTTCTCATCGGTCGGGATCAGTGCGACGCGAACGCCGCCGACCGGACCGGAGAACGGCAGACCCGAGATCTGGGTCGATGCCGATGCGGCGTTGATGGCAAGGACGTCGTAGAGATCCTTGGGATCGAGCGAGAGGATGGTCTCGACAATCTGGATCTCGTTACGCAGGCCGTCGACGAACGACGGGCGCAGCGGACGGTCGATCAGGCGGCAGGTCAAGATGGCGTCGGTTGACGGGCGACCTTCACGGCGGAAGAACGATCCGGGGATGCGTCCCGCGGCGTACATGCGCTCTTCGACGTCGACGGTCAGGGGGAAGAAGTCGAAGTGCTCCTTCGGCGACTTCGAAGCCGTCGTGGTCGAGAGGATCATCGTGCCCTCATCGAGGTACGCGACGACGGCGCCCGCAGCTTGCAGGGCCAGGCGGCCAGTCTCGAAACGAATCGTCCGAGTACCGAACGATCCGTTATCGATGACGGCGGAGACTTCGGTGATCGAATCGTCGAAGTCGGCGTTGACATCAGTCAAGAGGTATTCCCTTTCATTGCGGCCACAGTGCACCTCAAGGGTGGGGCTGCGACCGGGTATGCAGCATGCGACTCACGCAAGACGCGTCGAGTCTTCAAGATGATTGGCGCTAGATTCGCACCGGAAGTACAGCGCACCCGCGCTGTGAGCAGACGGCCTTCGATTGAAGCGGCCGGAACATTTTGAAACACATTTCCGGCGGCCACTACCGAGGACCGATCCAACTATCACATCCGATGTGCCGTCAGGCACCGATCGTCCGCATAACAGCCTAGCATTTCCGCAGCTAACTGCCCGGCTTGTGAGAGCTCCGTTCCAATCGGCCGCCATCACCGGCCTCCCAATGGCCGCTTCACCACTTCGGCTTCGGTGATATCAAGACGTACTTAACGAACGTCCAATGGCGACTCATGGACAAAAGAGAACCGGCCGCATCACCGTGTGGTGATGCGGCCGGTTCTGAAATCTGTGCGACTAGCGACGCAGGCCCAGGCGCTCGATCAGCGAGCGGTAGCGGGTGATGTCGACGCTGGCCAAGTACTTGAGCAGGCGACGGCGACGGCCGACGAGCAGCAGCAGGCCACGACGGCTGTGGTGGTCGTGCTTGTGGAACTTGAGGTGCTCGGTCAGATCGGTGATGCGCTTGGTGAGCATCGCGATCTGCGCCTCGGGAGAACCGGTGTCGGTCTCGTGCAGGCCGTACTCGGCCAAGATGGTCTTCTTCTGCTCAGTGGTCAATGCCATGTGAGTCTCCTTTTCAGTCCCGTGTACAAGAAATTCCGCACCGGCGGAAGGCGCGCCGCCACGGACCGCAGCTAGCACCAGCGCGCTACGTTACCAGTCACGGCGCAGCGCTGGGAAATCGTCGGGCAGGAAAATCGTCGGGCAGGGAAATCGTCGGGCGGGGAATGCTCGGGCGAGACGACCGTCACTGTCCGTCGAGCAGGGTGCGGGTCCGTTCGACGTCATTGCCCATGGCGGCAATGAGCGCGTCGACGCTGTCGAAGGGTTCCATCCCGCGCAGTCGTGCAACAAAATCGACAGCCACGTGCTGTCCATAGAGATCGGCATTGACGTCGATGACGTAAGCCTCGACCGTCCTGTTCCGGCCGGAGAACGTTGGGTTGGTGCCGACGGAAACAGCCGCCGGGTAGCGCTCGCCGAGGACAATGCCTTGCGGCTTGGTTGCGCTGTCGAGGACGGTGAACCACGCCGCGTACACACCGTCGCCGGGGATGGCCGCGTGAATCGGTGGCGAAACGTTGGCCGTCGGGAATCCAAGGTCGCGGCCGCGTCGTTCACCGTGCACCACAACGCCTTCCACCCGATGCTGGCGGCCGAGCGCTTCTGCTGCCAGTTCCACATCGCCAGCGGCAATGCAGGAGCGGATGTAGGTAGACGAGTAGGTAACGGCGTGTTCGCCAAAGAGGGAAATGCCGGTCACCTCAAAGCCGAAGCGCTCCCCCAGCTCGCGGAGTTTGTCGACGTTTCCTTCAGCCCGATGACCAAAGGTGAAGTTGTTACCGACAACCACTTCGGCGGCGTGCAGTTCTTCGACGAGAACCGAGTGGACGAACTCTTCCGGCGATTGAGCTTGCAGCGTCGCCGTGAAGGGCAAAACACAGAAGACGTCAATACCGAGTTCCTCGGCGAGATCGGCGCGTCGACGCAAAGAAGACAGCTGCGGCGGATGCGTGCCCGGCCGCACCACTTCGGAGGGATGGGGATCGAATGTCATCACCACCGATGGCACCCCTCGCTCAGCGGCAGCCTTGGTGGCCGCCGCAATTAACTGAGCATGACCTCGGTGCACGCCGTCGAATACGCCGATCGTGACCACGCACCGACCCCAGCCCGCAGGAATCTCGTCCAACCCTCGCCAACGCAACACGCCTCCAAGAGTACGACCCAGCGCCAGTCAGTGCAGGGATAGGTAAGGTCATACGTATGCCCGACGCTCGCCCGGTGAACGAACTCACCTCGGTTACCCAGGATTATTTGAAGGTCATTTGGACCGCTCAGGAGTGGTCGGACACCAAGGTCACCACCAAATTGCTCGCCGATCGCCTGGGCGTGTCTCCCTCAACAGCGTCGGAGGGAATCCGGAAGCTCGCCGACCAGGGCCTCGTCGATCACGCACCCTACGGTGCCGTCACCCTGACTGAAACCGGGCGCGTGGCTGCCGTCGGCATGGTTCGTCGGCATCGTCTCCTCGAGACCTTCCTGGTGCGCGAATTGGGTTACGGCTGGGACGAAGTCCACGCCGAAGCCGAAATCCTTGAGCACGCCGTGTCCGAACAATTGCTGCGTCATATCGACACCAAACTCGGCCATCCGAAGCGCGACCCGCACGGCGACCCCATCCCCGCCGACGACGGCACCGTCCCCCAAGCCGGTTCCGCCCTGCTGTCGGACCTGGAAGTCGACGAAACCGGAGTCATCACACGCATTTCCGACGCCGACCCCGAGATGTTGCGCTACTTCCAAGAGATTGGGATCAACCTCGACTGCCAGGTTCGGGTCACCGAGAAGCGACCGTTCGCCGGGACCATCACCATCTGCGTCGACGATGCCGAGCCAATCCACCTCGGCGATATTGCCGCCCGCGCCATCTTCTTGGACGGATAGGTCACGCCTCGACTGGGTGCCTAGCGCAAGGTGGCAGGCCGCACGACCATCACTGAACTCGCTCGGCGCCCTTTTTCTTGGACCAGGGCGATGGCGTGCCCCGACGGGTCAATCACGGTGTAGATGCCTTTCATGCCCACCGGCGTGAGCCAGCGGCCCTGACTAATTGACTCAGCGTCATCGTCGCTGATCTCGCGGTGCGGAAAGCACAGCTTGGCGGCGTCGTCGATCCCCAGGCTGAGGCCCGGTTCAGCGGACACCTCATCCATGCGGCGTGAATGCTCCAGCGTGAACGGTCCAACAGCCGTACGCCGCAGGCTCGTGAGATGCCCGCCGACGCCGAGAGCGCCACCGAGATCGCGTGCGAGCGAGCGGATGTAGGTACCCGCTGAGCAGTCGACTGCCACGTCAATGTCGACGAACTCACCGCTCCTACGGATCTCCGCAATGTCGAATCTCTGCACGGTCACCGGTCGCGCTTTGAGTTCAAAGTCTTCGCCGGACCGGACGAGCTTGTGGGCGCGCTGACCGTCGACCTTAATCGCACTGACTCTTGCTGGAATCTGTTCGATGTCGCCGGTCAAGGTGGCGATCACCGCTGCGATCTCCTCATCCCGAACCCCCGAAGCGTCTGCCGCCGTCAGGACGTCACCTTCGGCATCGTCTGTCGAGGTCGACTGCCCCAACCGGATCGTTGCCGAATACGACTTCGTGGTGAGCGAGAGCAATCCGAGGAGCTTGGTGGCGCGTTCGATACCGATGACGAGCACACCGGTCGCCATAGGGTCGAGGGTGCCCGCGTGACCCACGCGCCGAGTGTTGAACGCCTTGCGGCACTTGGCAACCACATCGTGGCTGGTCATTCCGGCATCCTTGTCGATGACGAGGAGTCCGGCGTTTTCGATGGAGGCGTCTGCCATGTCAGGTGAGTGCAATCGTGGTGAGGATCAAACCGCGGGAAACCTGCCAGCGGCCGGGCATCGTCAACAGCGGGGGTCCGCCGTCGATCGTCGCGCCGTCGATCAAGATGGTCGAGGTGAAGGTACCGGCAGGTTCGCCCGCCGTGCCAATCGTGTCATCGCGCTCGAAGGTGATGTGGGCGTCTTCAAAGCCCAACCAGCGCTGCGTTAGTGGAAACCACGCCTTGTAGGTGGCTTCTTTGGCGCAGAACAGCAGTCGGTCCCAGTGGATTTCATTGTCGCGGGCGGCGAGGACTTCGCGTTCGGCCTCGAGGCTCGTGTGGTCGAGCACTCCGTCGGGCAGGGCCTGATGCGGTTCGGCATCAATCCCGAGCGAACGAACCTGCATGGCATAGGCGACGACGGCACCGCGATAACCGTCGCAGTGGGTCATGCTGCCGACCACCTGCCGGGGCCACAGCGGCATGCCGCGTTCGCCGCGCAAGATTGGGACGGGCTCAATACCCAACTCGGCCAACGCCATTCGACCGCAGTGTCGAGCGGTCGTGAACTCACGTCGCCGCTTCTCGACGGCTTGCGAAATGAGCGGTTCCTCGGCGGGCAATACCGTGAGTCCCTCGGGGTCGCCGAAAGCCTCCGCCGTCCCAACGCCCTTGGGCATAAGGTCTTCGATCATTGGCCGGCCTCCTTCTCCGCTGCGAGCTTCAAAGCTTTCGCCTTCTTCGCCTCGTCGCGGCGAGCCCGATTCCGCTCCACCTTTTCCCGAAACTCAGCGGCTCGTTCCGCATAGTCCGGAGGCAGGTCGAAGCGGGCACCGAACTCGTGCAGATCTTCCGGTCGCAAACCATCGTCGGGGGCAATCTTCCGCAACAGCGGCTTCGGCAGTCCCCGTCTGCTCCACTCCCGCGGGTACCCGACCGACACTTCCTCGAAGCGGACGTCGTCGTACCAGGTGGTCCGCGGAATGTGGAGGTGACCATATACGCAGCACGCGGCGTTAAATCGGGTGTGCCAGTTGTCTGTCAGTTCGGACCCGCACCACAGAGCGAACTCCGGATACATGAGGGCATCGCACGGTTCACGACGCAGCGGCCAGTGGTTGATCAGGATGGTCTGCTCACTCGGGTCCAATGCCTCAAGCCGCTCCTGCGTCGCGGCAATTCGCGCCCTGCTCCAGGCATCTCGCGTCCCGAAGGGTTCCGGCGACAGCAGGAATTCGTCAGTCGCGACTACGTTCGCTTCCCGCGCGACGGCCAACGCCTGGAGTGCCGTCGACGTTCCTGCCGGGCGGAACGTGTAGTCGTACAGGAGGAACATCGGCACCACTCGGAGCGGCGCTAGGCCGTCGCGGGGGTCGAACAGCGGGTACCGATCTTCCGGTGTGATGACGCCGAGGTCGCGGCACGCCTGCACGAGGTAGTCGTAGCGGGCGACGCCGAAGATTTGCAGCGGGTCTTTTGCTGTCGTGTACAACTCGTGATTCCCGGGCACCCAAACCACCGTGTGGAAACGGTTCTTGAGCCGGCGCAAGGTGTCGATGATGTCGTCAGTGCGCTCGGCGACGTCACCGGCGACAATGAGCCAGTCCCCGGGGTCGGTCGGCTTGATCTGCTCGAGAATTGATTCATTGCCTCGGTGCGAGACATGCAGATCACTGATTGCCCAAAGCGTTGGCATGCCAACCATGGTGCCACGGCCGCCGTATTACAAACTTTTGGCGCAGGCCCTCGCAGCAAAAACCGGCGACTAAGCGCTTAGTTACATTGTTCGGCGCAATCTTCTAACCCAACAGTGCATCATGGGGACAGTGACAGTCGTCACGTAGTCCATCCGGATCCAGGAGGAACTTTGAGCAGCATTGAAACTGTCCGCGGTCAGGTCGACGTCAGCGAACTGGGCCAGGTCCTCATGCACGAGCACGTGTTCACCATCGGTACGGAGATCCGCGAGAACTACCCCAATTATCCCGACCCCTGGGACGAGGACCATCGCGTTTCCGACGCGGTCAACAAACTCACCGAAGTGACGACTCGCGGAGTGCGAACAATCGTCGACCCCACGGTGATCGGACTGGGTCGCTACATCCCGCGAATCCAACAGATCAATGCGCAGGTCGATATCAATATTGTGGCCGCAACGGGCATCTACACCTACCACGACGAGCCCGTGCAGTTTCATTTCACCGGACCGGGCAAGGTCTTCGACTTCGGGATCGACCCGATGACCGAACTATTTATCGGCGATATCCGCGACGGTATTGCCGACACCGGGGTGAAGGCCGGACTCCTCAAGTGCGCCATCGACGAAGCCGGTATGACGCCGGGCGTCGAACGCGTAATGCGCGCCGTCGCTCAGGCCCACGTCGAAACCGGCACCCCAATCACCGTCCACACGCACGTCGGCGGCGAGACCGGGCTCCTCGCGGCAGCCGTGTTCGCCGAGGAAGGCTGTGACATGAGCAAGGTGGTTCTCGGCCACAGCGGCGACACCACCGACCTTGACTATCTCAAGCGTCTTGCCGCCACCGGCGCCGTCCTCGGCATGGATCGCTTCGGAATCGACGCCTTCTCGCCGTTTGAGGAGCGAGTGCGGATGGTCGCCGAAATGGTGGATGCCGGGTTCGTCTCGCAACTCGTACTGTCGCACGATGCCTCCTGCTATTCGGACTTCTACCCCGAAGCCGCTCGTGCCGCAGCACTGCCAAACTGGCACTACACCCACATCCACGACGACGTGCTGCCCGCGCTCCGCGAACGCGGTGTCACTGATGAGCAGATCACCACCATGCTCGTCGACAATCCACGCGCGTACTTCACCAAGGCTCAGTAATGACTCCGATCGTCCCGATCAGCCGAGAACACAATCCCTTTCCGATTGACGGTGTCACCGTCGACGAGTCGGGCGTCCCCCACTTCGACGACCTTCCCGCGTCGTTGGTCGCCATGCTCGCCGAGCACGCTGACCAACGGCCCGATGCGGAGGCGATCGTCGAACTCGGCGGCGAACGCCTCACCTATCGGCAACTGTGGGACCGGGCCGCACGGGTGGCTGGCGGCCTGAGAGCCGGCGGCGTGAGTCGCGGTGACCGCGTCGCGCTCCGATACGCGGCGGGCGTCGACTGGGTTCTCGGGTTTTGGGGAACCATCTTCGCTGGAGCCATCGTCGTCGCGGTGAACACCCGCTCAAGTGAGACCGAGGTGGAGTTTCTGCTGTCAGACTCGGGCGCGATCGTCGACCTGGCACCGGGGATCCCGCTCCCCGACGCGGATCCGTTCGTGGACGAGTCGTTGGGACACAGCGATATTGCCGCCCTGTTTTACACGTCCGGAACAACTGGTCGCCCAAAGGGCGTGCCGACCACGCACGAAGCGTTCCTGACCAATACCGCCAACGTCTCGCGGTGTTTCGCTATCCCGTCGGACATTGGTTCGGCCATGCGCACGTTGATCTGTGTGCCGCTGTTCCATGTGACGGGCTGCAACTCGCAGATGCTGGTGGCGGCCCTCTACGGCGGAACTGCCGTGATCATGCCAACGCTTGATGTGGCCGCGCTCGCCAATTCCATTGGCGCCGAACGGATTAACTTCATGGTTACGGTGCCCGCCATTTATGCGCTGCTATTGCGGCATCCGGCATTCGCCGAGGTCGATACCTCGATCGTCCACTGGGTGTCGTACGGCGGGGCCCCCATCGCGCCAACCCTGGTCGAAGCGCTCAAGGAAGCCTTCCCCAAGGCTCGCGTCGCCAATGGCTACGGCATGACCGAGACCGCATCCCTGATGACGGTCTTGCCACACGAAGATGCCGTCGACCATGCCGATTCGGTTGGCTACGCCGTGCCCTCAGTGGAACTCGGCGTCGCACCATTCGACGACGACGAGCCCTCCCTGGGCGAACTCGTCGCGCGCGGGGGCAATATCACCGGCGGCTACTGGCAACGACCCGATGCGTCCGCCGATACGTTCATCGATGGCTGGCTGCATACCGGCGACGTGGTACGAGTCGACGATTTTGGTCGCATCACGATTGTCGACCGGACCAAAGACATCATCAATCGCGGGGGTGAGAACGTCTCAAGTATCGAAGTCGAGGCCGCGCTGATGGCGGTGCCCGGAGTGCTGGAGGCGGCCGTCATCGCCGTTCCCGACGAGGTTCTTGGCGAGAAGGTCGGCGCAGTGGTCTACACCGACGACGCCAACCTCGACGTCAACGAGGTGATCGCCCAGGTCGCCGAAAAGATTGCGGACTTCAAAGTGCCCCAATACGTTTCGGTCATCAGCGAGCCGCTCCCCCGTAATCCCGGTGGCAAGATCGTCAAAGGTCAGGTCCGCGATGCGGTGAGGTGGGGCGAGCCCTTGCGGTGATCGGAGCTGTCGGGCAGCGGCTGCAGTGCATCTTTGTCCCCCAGCACTCAGAACGGTTCCGACGCCGATGCCAGCATCCGCGGTGCCCTCGATGTCAAGCGACAAGTCTGTGCAGCATCAATCAGATGACCTTCGACTCAGCGACTTATCCGAAGCTCCGGGGTAGCTTCGAGGTATGACCACGTCAGTGCCAGTCCCGCCGCCGACCGTCACCCTGTCCCCCGTGCCGGAACTGCGCCATTTCCCCGACCGCGACCGGTATGAATTGTGGTCGGGCGAGGAATTGGTCGGCGTCGAAGGCTACGAACGTCGCGGCGACGGCAGTCTGATCCTCCTGCATACGGTCGTCACCGAGAATTACGGTCGTGCCGGTTTGGCTCGCCTGTTGACGTCGAAAGTCTTAGACGAACTGGACGCATCGGGAACCCCCATCGTCCCGGTATGCACCTACGTTCAGGGATTCCTCACTCGCTTCCCGCAGTATCAGCGGCTCGTCGCCAAGGATTAACACGACCGGAGGTCGTCCCTCGCCTGTTCGCACAGCGGGGCGAAACCCCAGTTACTTCACCCAAGCACCGCTGCGCACTCGCCAGACGACGGCTGCAAGTCGGGCAATCATGAATCCCAACAGGCCGGCCCAGATGCCAGCGAGGCCCCAGTTGAACACCAAAGACAGCCAGATCATGGGGAGAAAGACACCGAGTGCGCCAGCCAGGGTGGCGGTGCGCAGAAAGGCTGCGTCGCCACTACCGAGGAGCACGCCGTCGAGGGCAAAAACGACACCGGCGATCGGAAGCATGACGACGAAAAACCACCACGGAGTCCGCATTGCCTCGAGGATCGCCGGGTCGGACGTGAAGATCCGCGGAATGAGGTTCACGGTCGCCGCCAATACTGCTGCTAGCCCAATCGACAGCGCCAGGGAGACCACCGTCGCCCGTTTTGCGGAATCTTGAGCGACCCGAAAGGCCTTAGCTCCCAGCGCCGCTCCGACGAGTTGCTGGGCGGCGATCGCCAATGAATCGAGTAGCAGGGACGTGAACTCCCACAGCTGAAGGACCACCTGGTGCGCAGCTACCTGCGCCACCCCAAATCGGGCGGCGACCGCCGCAGCCGACACAAAGCAAATCTGGAATGACAAGCTCCGCAAGATGAGGTCCCGAGCCATCACCAACTGTGCGCGGATCACCGGCCAGTCCAGCGCCAACTTGCCTCGCGCTTCAGTGGCGAGACGCACCACAAATGCCAAGCCCGTCAACGACTGCCCGATGAGGTTGGCCCAAGCGCTCCCATTCAGCCCCAGCCGTGGCAGTCCACCAACACCGTGAACCAAACCCACGCACAGCACTGCGGCAACGGCCAGTCCCCCGACCACAAAGTAGACCGGCCGACGAGTGTCTTGAACTCCGCGCATCCATCCGTTGCCCGCCATGGCGAGCAGAATCAGCGGGACCCCGAACACGGCGATTCGAAGCCAGTGCGCAGCGTCGGAAGCAACCACGGCGTCGGGCACCAGCGCACCGGTAATCCACGGCGCCAACGTGTAAACAACGGCGACAATCGCGGCGCCAACCCCGACCGCAATCCAACTCGCTTGGACGCCTTCGGCGACAGCGCGGTCGCGGTCACCGGCCCCAAAAGCACGCGCTGAGCGAGCTGTGGTGCCATAAGAAAGAAAGGTGAGCTGGGTACTGACCACAGCCAGGACCAACGTCGACACCGAAAGCGCGGCAAGTTCGGTCGCACCGAGTCGCCCAACTACGGCAAGGTCGAGCATCAGGTATAGCGGCGCCGCGACCAGGACGACCAGAGCGGAACCTGCCAGTCTCAGCATGGTGTCGCGGAAACCGCCGACTCAGGCTTCGATGGCGGCAAGCAGGTGCGCCACAACGTCCTCGGCACTACCGGAATCACTGTAACCAGAGGCGCGCACATGTCCGCCGCCGCCCAACCTGCGGGCTATCGGCATGACGTTCACGTCGGTCTTGCTGCGAAGCGAAACCGTCCACGATCCCGCCTCGACTTCTTTGAAGACCGCTGCCATTTCGGCTTCGTTCGCGGTTCGCAGAATATCGATGACGCTTTCAGATTCGTCCCAGTTCATTCCCGACATCTGCTCGGCGTTCACAATGCCGTAGACGAGACCGCGCCCGTCAAGCACATCGCTCCGCAACACCGAGGCGCCGAGAACTTCGGAAACCATCTGCAGCCACGAATACGGGTGTGAATCAAGCAGTTCGCGACTCCAGCGGGCACCGTCGACGCCCGCTTCAAGCAGCCGTGCGGCCACAGCGAACGACGCTGGACGCGCCCACTTGAACGACCCAGTATCGGTGACGAGGCCCGCATACAGGCAGGTCGCAATGCCTGCAGTGAGCTCGCTGCCAAGCGCATCAACAAGTTCCAGCACGATCGACGCCGTGCAATCAGACTCCGGATCAATAAGATCCAGGTCGGCAAAACCACCGTTGGAGACGTGGTGGTCAATGCAAATCGAGTGGGGACCAGCGCGAAACGTCTCCACCAGATCTCCGAGGCGATCAATCGTCGCCGCATCCACGGCAACCGTGACATCAGTCGCGGGTACCTCGCCGGCAGCGACCATGAACTCGACACCCGGCAGCCGCTGAAGCGGACCGGGCAGCGCCTCGGGACCGGAGAACGCGCAGTACACGCGTTTCCCCAGCCCCGAGAGCGCTTGGCCCAATCCGAGAGCGCTGCCGATGGTGTCGGCGTCGGGCCGCACGTGACTGATGATCGCTACGGAATCCGCAGCAGTCAGCACGGCGGCCACTGTCTCAGTCGACGCGGGATTCACCCGACGGTGTCCTCTTCCTCGTCAGAAGGGTCATCGTGCTTATACGGATCTTCCTCGCCAGCCGGACGCGCATCGCGCGCCGCCTGGGCGACCAACTCGTCCTGAGCTTTCGCTCGAGCCAAGAGTTCGTCCATGGCCCGAGTGGCATCGGGAACCATGTCGAGTTCGAACCGCAGGGTCGGAGTAAACCGAACACCGGTCCCCGCACCAACTTTGCTGCGGAGCGCGCCGGTCGCGGCGGCCAGTCCGGCCGCCGCTTCCGCCACATCGGGTTCGGACTCCACTGAGTCCCCCATCACCGTGTAAAACACCGTGGCATCGTGCAGATCACCGGTAACCCGACAATCTGTGATCGTCACGTGAGCAAGACGCGGATCCTTAATCTCGCCACCGATCGCCGAAGCGACGATGGTGGTGATCCGTTTCGCGAGCCGCGCGGCCCGTGCAGGATCTGCCATGACTAGTCCCGTGCCTTCTCGATCATCTCGTACGCCTCGATGACGTCGCCGACCTTGATGTCGTTGTAGGTGAGCGTCAGACCGCACTCGTAGCCCTCGCGGACCTCAGTGGCGTCATCCTTCTCACGCTTCAATGAGCTGATCGTGACATTCTCGGCGACGACGGCGTTGTCGCGGAGCAGGCGAGCCTTTGCGTTGCGACGCATAATGCCCGACTGAACCAAACAACCGGCGATGTTGCCGACCTTCGACGACTTGAAGATCGCGCGGATCTCGGCGCGGCCCAGTTCCGACTCTTCGTAGATCGGCTTGAGCATGCCCTTGAGCGCTGCTTCGATCTCTTCGATCGCCTTGTAGATGATCGAGTAGTAGCGAATCTCGACGCCCTCACGGTTAGCAAGCTCGGTGGCTTTGCCTTCCGCACGGACATTGAAGCCGATGATGATGGCGTCCGAGGCCGCTGCCAGGTTGACGTTGGTTTCGGTGATACCACCGACGCCGCGGTCAATCACGCGCAACGACACCTCATCGTCGATCTCGATCTGAAGGAGTGCCTCTTCGAGCGCCTCGACGGTACCCGAGTTGTCACCCTTCAAGATCAGGTTCAACTGGCTGGTTTCGCGCAGTGCCGAATCCAGATCCTCGAGGCTGATCCGCTTACGGCTGCGTGCGGCCAGCGCGTTGCGCTTGCGCGCATTGCGGCGGTCGGCAATCTGCCGTGCGATGCGGTCTTCTTCGACGACCAGCAGGTTGTCGCCTGCACCCGGGACCGAGGTGAAACCAATCACCTGGACCGGACGCGACGGCAATGCCTCGGTGACATCGTCACCGTGCTCGTCGACCATCCGTCGCACGCGACCGTAGGCGTCACCCGCGACGATGGAGTCGCCGACGCGCAAAGTACCGCGCTGGATGAGGACGGTGGCGACCGGGCCACGACCGCGGTCAAGGTGTGCCTCAATGGCAACACCCTGGGCGTCCATGTCCGGGTTCGCACGAAGGTCGAGCGATGCATCGGCGGTCAGCAGGACGGCTTCGAGGAGCGAATCGATATTCTCGCCCTTCTTTGCCGAGATATCGACGAACATCGTGTCGCCGCCGTATTCCTCGGGCACCAGACCGTATTCGGTTAGCTGTCCGCGGATCTTGGCCGGATCGGCGCCTTCCTTATCGATCTTGTTGACCGCCACCACAATCGGCACGTCGGCCGCTTGCGCGTGGTTGACCGCTTCCACCGTCTGCGGCATAACGCCGTCGTCGGCCGCGACCACGAGGATCGCGATGTCGGTGGCCTTCGCACCGCGGGCACGCATGGCGGTAAACGCCTCGTGACCGGGGGTGTCGATGAAGGTGATGAGTCGGTCTTGGTCGTTGAGGTGCGTCAGCACCTGGTAGGCACCGATGTGCTGGGTGATGCCGCCAGCTTCGCCCTCGCCGACATTTTCCTTACGGATCGTGTCGAGAAGTCGAGTCTTGCCGTGGTCGACGTGACCCATGACGGTGACCACCGGAGGACGCTGCTGGAGGTCGTCATCGCCGCCGTCGTCTTCACCGTACGAAAGGTCGAAGCTTTCAAGAAGCTCACGGTCTTCGTCTTCGGGGCTGACGACCTGGACGACGTAGTTCATCTCCGAGCCAAGCAGCTCCAGCGTCTCGTCGTTGACGGACTCGGTTGCGGTGACCATTTCGCCGAGGTTGAACAGCGCCTGGACCAGCGAGGCCGGGTTGGCGTTGATCTTGTCAGCGAAGTCCGACAGCGAGGCACCGCGAGCGAGACGGATAGTCTCGCCGCCGCCGTGCGGCAACCGAATGCCACCGACGCTCGGCGCCTGCATCGAGTCGTACTCTTGACGCTTCTGACGCTTCGACTTGCGACCGCGTCGAGGTGCGCCGCCGGGACGACCGAAGGCACCTGCTGTGCCACCGCGTCCACGACCGCCGCCGCCACCACCTGGGC
>NZ_JBARYI010000055.1:0-62447 GCF_049647785.1 Gordonia sp. (in: high G+C Gram-positive bacteria) | reverse complement strand
ACGTCTGACATAGTGCGGGAATCGACGCATCATGCGAGAACGCTAGCGGGAGGAGGGGGTGTAGCGGAACACCTTGGTGTTCAGGATGCAGGGGCTGGGATCAATCACCGCGACGCTCAGCAGGCGGCGAGCGACGTTGTAGTCAATGCCTTCGACCTCGTAGCTTCCGCCGCAGGCACTGCGGCGAGGGACGTCGAACTCATGTGAGACGGTGCCGGAGACCGTGGTGGACGTCGGCGTCAGCGGCTCCGACAAGTTGATTGAGTAGACGGCCTGCTTCGGCTTGTCTGCGGCGCACACGAGCCGTGTCGAGGTCATGAAGTCACAACTTTGGACGTTTTCCAACGGCTTGTCGAAGTTGATCTGTCCGACCAGCGGTAGGTCGCTCCCGCTGCGCTGAGCGCGGGGGTTGGGGAAGACGAGCAGTCGCTTCTGCACCTTCCATTCGCCGCTGACCAAAAACTTGCCCGACGGGTCGACGGTGACGAAAGAATTGTTCGCGAGTTCCCCGGGAGTCAAGCGATGAACGTAACGCCGCAGGAAGCCGTTAGCATCCGTGATGGCGTACAACTTGCTACCCGCGTCCAAGTTTTCGTAGGCGTCGTAGGTTTGGCCGCGATAAATGTCTTGGTCGCCAATGTGCGTCCAACCGTCGAGAGCCAACTCCGGCCGGATTGAGATATAGCCGCGGCCATGCAACGTGCCCGGGGGTGTGCTGGCGAGGCCCTGGTTGTAGGCCAGCGTCGACTGATCGGAAATGTTGACCGCCCGCCACCGACTGGGCTCTGCCGAGGCAATCGGAGTCGCGACCACCGCTGCCGCGACTGCCCCGGCGATGCCGAAAATGAATGTTCGCAGTCCGCGACGACGGGTGTTCAACGTGGTTCCTCCGATGAGCGAGTTAAGGCCCGACAACCTTGTCAAAAGACCCTAACCCGCCCACCGAAAGCGAGCGACTACTCGGTCGAATCCTGGCCCGATGCTGCACCGTGGTCGACGACCCCGGAGGCCTTATTCGTGAGCATTCCGGCGATATCGATGCCGGTAGCGCCCTGAATCAATTCCATAGTGCTAATCAACGAGGTGCCTGCGCCGCGAGCCAACGGGCTAACCGAATCGCCAACCAGCGTGATGTTGGCGTCGGCCAGCGGGCCGGATGCGGCAGCAACAATTGCGGGCATGTTGGTCAGGACCAGTTCGAGCTGGCCGACCTTGTCGAGCTTACCCAAGGCCACGGCACGCTTCTCAAGGGCTTCGGCTTCGGCGTTACCGGTGATGCGGATGCCTTCGGCCTTGGCTTCAGCTTCCGCGATGATCTCCGCTTTCAAGGCCTCGGCGCGCTGACGTGCGGCATACAGTTCCGCCTCGGCGGGACGGCGGATCTCGGCGTCGAGCTGCGTGTCACGCAAGCGCGCGTTCTGCTCGGCGACCTCGTTGTCCTTCTCCACCTGAATGCGACGACGTTCGGCTTCGACGAGGGGGCGCACGGCGTCTGCCTCTGCGCCCGCACGATCTGTGGCCTCGCGGGCAGCTTCGCGTTCGATGTCGAGTTCCCGCTGCTTCTCGATGATTGCCTGTTCATTGGCAATGCGGCTTTCCTCGGCGACACGATGGGCCTCAGCGCGCGACTTGGCGGCGATGGCGGCCTGGTCGGAGCGCTCACGTGCGGCGAGGTCGGAGAAGTACTGTCCGTCGGAATCCTGGACGTCGTTGATGGAGAAGCTGTCGAGCAGCAGGCCCTGATTGCCGAGGATTTCCTTGATCGACTGCGCGACCTGATCAACCAACTGCTGTCGGTCGACGAGGATGCTCTTTGCCGTCATGGTGCCGACGATGGAGCGAAGCTCGCCGGAAAGCTGTTCGGTGACAAGCATTTTCACCCGATTGAGATCGTCACCGAATCGGGGACCGGCCTTGAGGATGGCTTCAGGAGTGTCGCCGACTTTCACGACGGCGACACCGCGCACCTTCAGTTCGATGCCGTCGTTCGCCGGTGTTGAGGTGTCGAGGTCGGCTTTCACCGACGACAGTTGCACGCGCGTGGCGCGCTGCACCACGGGCAGAACGAAGGTGCCGGTACCGCGGTACACCTTGCCCTGGTGGCCCTTGCCGGTGCCGGTCACGATGAAAGCTTCTTCGGCGCCAGGCACGCGGTAGCGCGATAGGAGAAGCAGGACGAGCAGGACGAGCAGGACCACGACAACCACCACGGTGGCAAGAATCGTTCCCATAACGAGGGTCCTTTCAGTTGGGGTTCACATGAACCGGTGCGAAGACAGGGGAGAGCCAGGGCGAACTGGCGCGTTCATCAGGAGGGTAAGCGAGAAGCGGGCGGTGTGCTCGCCGGCGTCATTCAGTGAGTGCGAGTCGGGCGACGATGAATGAGTCGCGGCCGTCGATCTTTTCGACGATGACTGCGTGTTCGTCGTGGCGCAGGATCTCATCGCAAGTGATGGTGACCTGCTGGGCACCAAGTTGAGTCTGTACTTCACCGACGCCGAATCGTCCCGGGGCGACAGGTTCGACGACGCGAACCGTGGCTCCGACCAACTCGAGGCTTGGGAGTTCTTCCTCGGAACCAACCAGGTAACCGAGCACGACGACAGCGACAATCGTCATGACCACGCCAGCGACGAGTCCGACAAGTAGGGACACCCAGGTGGAGGTATCGGTGAAGGTCATCAGTCCGCCACCGAGGAGGCCGAATCCGGTGGCGAAGGGTGTGACGAGCGACAGCATGCCAACGCCGGAGTCGCCGAGGTCGAAATCGATGTCGCCGATGTCGAGGCCGAAGAGGGAGAGGAGCAGCATTGCCAGGCCGACCCCACCAATGATTAGCAGAACAATTCCCAGCAAATCCGACCTCCCCGTCATTGTGTGCAATCGGATTACCCGCTAGCGCCAGTATCTCATAACCGGGAAATCCCGCCGTTTGGACGCTTGACTCGTGAGGTTTGCGAAGTGGTGAATCGACCTGACTGAAACGCTTTACTCATACCCCCTATGGGTATACAGTTGGGTTATGAACGCAAAGGGACACCACCACGCCCAACCGGTCATGGACCAGCCAGCAATCGGCCACCCCGGGCATTCCGAAGGCGGGCATTCCGAAGATCACTCCGGTCACGCCATGCATTCCGGGCACGACGTGACCGGTGGGGGCCATGCTGGCCATGGCAGCGATCATGCCGGCGTCTTCCGCAGACTGTTCTGGCTCATGGCGGCCATGGCGGTCCCGGTGGTCGCCTTCGACGAGATGTTCGCCAGCCTCATGGGCTACGACGTTCCACACGCGGCTCAATGGATCGCACCGGTGCTGGGTACCGTCATGTACCTCTGGGGCGGCAAGCCATTCCTGGCCGGCGCCGTCGACGAAATTCGCGCCCGCAAGCCCGGAATGATGCTGCTCGTCGGGCTGGCAATCACGGTCGCATTCGTCTCCTCCTGGGGCGCGAGCCTCGGCATTCTCAGCCACGAGTTGAGCTTCTGGTGGGAACTGGCCCTCCTGATCGTCATCATGTTGCTCGGTCATTGGATTGAGATGGCGTCGCTCGCAAACACGGCCTCGGCGCTGGACTCTCTTGCAGCCCTGTTGCCCGACGAAGCGGACTTGGTCGACGGCGAGTCGACACGCACGGTTGCTCCGAGTGAACTGCGGTTGGGCGACGTGGTCCTGGTGCGACCCGGTGCCTCAATTCCGGCAGACGGGATGGTCGTTGAAGGCTCGGCCAGCATCGACGAGTCGCTGGTTACCGGCGAATCCCGCGCCGTTCGACGCGACGTCGGCGACCCGGTCGTGGCTGGCACCGTGGCAACGGACTCCGGCCTCCGCGTGGAGGTGACCGCGGTTGGCGATCAGACCGCACTGGCAGGCATTGCGCGCCTCGTCTCCCAAGCACAGGGATCATCGTCGAAGGCGCAGCGGTTGGCCGACCGCGCCGCGGGTTGGCTGTTTTGGTTCGCAATCGGTGCCGCCGTCATCACCGGGATTGTGTGGACGGCGTTGGGATACCCCGACAACGCGGTGATTCGCGTCATCACTGTCCTTGTAATCGCTTGCCCGCATGCGCTCGGCCTGGCAATTCCACTCGTCGTGTCTATTGCCACGGAACGTGCGGCTCGCGGTGGCGTGCTGGTAAAGGACCGGTTGGCGCTCGAACGGATGCGCTTGGTCGACACGGTCTTATTTGATAAAACCGGCACCCTGACAAACGGTGCCCCCTCGGTTATCGGCATCGAAGCTGTCGCCGGACGCGCCGCTGACGATGTACTGGCGCTGGCGGCGGCGGCAGAATCCGACAGCGAGCATCCCCTCGCCAAAGCGATCGTCGAGGCTGCGGCGGAACGTAATTTGGCACTCCGACCCGCATTCGACTTCACATCGGAACCGGCGACGGGCGTCGCCGCGACAATCGACGGAAGGCGCGTGGAGGTTGGCGGTCCACGGATGCTGGAACAGCACGGCGCTCCGGAACTGGATGCTGTTCAAGCGTGGCGCAACGAGGGCGCGATCATCTTGCACGTCGTCATAGACGGGCAAGTCGTTGGCGCGCTGAAGCTCGCCGACGATATTCGGCGTGAATCTAGGGACACCGTCGACGCTCTTCATGCGTTGGGAGTTCAGGTTGTCATGATCACCGGTGACGCCCGCGCGGTCGCTGAAACGGTCGCGGCGGAGCTCGGTGTCGATCGAGTGTTCGCCCAGGTGCGGCCCGAAGACAAGGCGGGCAAGGTCGCCGCGTTGCAGGCCGAAGGCCGGGTTGTCGCGATGGTTGGTGACGGCGTCAACGACGCGCCTGCGCTTGCCGGAGCTGACGTGGGGATCGCGATTGGTGCGGGTACCGATGTCGCGATCGCTTCTGCTGGCGTGATTCTGGCGAGTTCCGATCCGCGGTCGGTGATCTCGGTCATCGATCTCTCGCGCGCCGGGTACCGCAAGATGCAGCAGAACCTGTGGTGGGCGGCTGGCTACAACCTCATCGCCGTCCCGTTGGCCGCCGGTGTGTTGGCGCCTATCGGGTTCTTGATGCCGATGAGCGTCGGAGCGATCCTGATGTCGGTTTCGACCGTCGTCGTTGCGCTCAACTCCCAACTGCTGCGTCGGATGGACCTCAGTCCCGAATCGAGTGTCGCGAGAGTGTTGGGATAACCGCGCCGCGGCCCCGTCGTTCTCGCATGATGCGTTGATTCCCGCACTATGTCTGACGTAGTGCGGGAATCAACGCATCATGCGAGAACGACATCGGGGGCAGTGCGAGATGTGGCGGGCGACGGGTTGGGCGGTCGGCGGTTACGCGCGGACGAAGTCGTCCCAGTTGGTCGAGAGGTAGTCGAGGAATGCCGGGCCGACGGACTCGGCGCGCATGTGATCGGCGGAAACCGGGTGGGAGACCGATGCGAACGCGGGGTCGGCGACGACGCGGGCGGCGAAATCGTGGTGCAAGATGCCGCCGGTGCCGATCATCACGAAGTCGGCACCGGCCTCAAGGCATTCCCGGGCCCCCGCGGCCGTCAGAATCTTCCCGGCGACACCCAACCGGGTGTTGTTGCGTGGCAAGTCGACAAACAAGTCGAGAAGTTTCTGGTTCGCAAAATCGGTGTCGTATGGGGTCTTGAACGCATCCCACATCGACAAGTCGAGATAGTCCAGGCGACCAGCGTCCAAGACTTGCCGGACCAGTTCGCGGGCATCGGCCAACGGAATGCCATACCGCTCGGGCGACAGTCGCAGACCCAGCTGAAAATCGGGTCCAGTGGCCCGACGAACCGCGTCGACAATCTCGTGAATGATCCGGAATCGATTGTTGGGGCTGCCGCCGTATTTGTCGCCCCGATTATTGCTGCGGGCGTCGAGGAACTGGCAGAGCAGGTAGCCGTGAGCCCCGTGAATCTCGGCACCGTCGAATCCAGCTTCGGCGGCCAGGAGCGCCGCATTGGCAAAGTCTTCAACCACTGCCTCGACCTCGCCGGTGGTGAGGGCAACACAGTTCTTCGACGGATCGGCCCAGGGAGCCACGCGCGTGGAATCGAACTGGCCATCACCCCGACGACCGCCGTGCTGCAACTGCAACGACGACACCGCGCCGGCCTTCCGCAGTCCGGACGCAAGGCGTGTCAGGCCCGCCAGATGCTGTTCGCCTGCGGCACCGAGTTGCCCGTCGAAGGTGTGGCCCTGCTCGTTGACCCAGGCGGCGCACGTCATGACCATCCCGAAGCCGCCATCGCTGCGGCGGACCAACCAGTTGTACTCATCGTCGGAAAGCGTGCCGTCCGGATTGCTCTGCAAATTGGTCAGCGGAGCCAGCGCAATGCGGTTGGCCCACGCGGGTCCGTGGGCGAAGGCGAGAGGCGAGGCAGGGTTCATCACACCGGTCAGGATATCGCCAGGCTGCGCGTTAGTTCTTAATGACGCGCATGGGTCCCGGCGTCCAGAGCCCGCTGCGCGACTCGGTGGTAAAGGTCAATTCCGCTTCGCGCTGTGGCAGCAGCGGAGTGTACTGCTGCAGTGAACCCCAGTCGCGAGCCCAGTCATTTCGCAGGTAAGCGGGGATTTCGGTGGGCCGCAGCTCATTTTCGGTGATGCCGAGGGGACCGCCGTAATCGCCTGCCATCCAACGAGCGGAGTTCACTCGCTCACCGACAGCATCAGGTGTGATTCGCCACTCCGGGGTCTCCAAAACCCCATGCACGACAGCTGCCGGTCGCTGGCAGGGGAACGCGAACGCCACTTCCCAGTCGAGTAGGACGGGCGCGTCGCTGCCGACCAACGAGTTGAGGGTCTGCAGCTTCGACGCCCGCGGCGGCGTGACGGCCAACCAAGTGTCATTTCCGGGGGAGACATCACTGGCGACGATCCGCACGACCGTCGCTGCGGGCGGAACCTGCTCGATTGGGAAACGCAGGTTGCGCCACTCGGGGGCTCCTCCAGCGTCGTACGGGGTCAGCGAGGCAACGGTTTTGACCGTCCCATCAGGCGACACCCGACCGGCCTCCAGCCGGAGTTTTTGTCCCTTGCGGAGCACGGCGAGTTCATCGATTGACTCGATTTGCCCGGCAGCAGACAAGGTGACCAGCGGTCGTTCGGCCGACCGCTCAGGCAGTTGGTACCAGCCGGAGGTGAGTTCGCCACGACCGTTGGGCGACCCGTACGTACCCAGGACGGGCACGCGCTTCTGGTCGAGTCCGAAGGGAAGCTTCACGGTGGACCCGTTGATCCCACGACTGGTGGTGGTGCCGCCGGTCGTATCGGAGGTGGTGGATCCCGGTTCGTCGTCGGGCGACTGTTGCTGATCGGTGCTCTGGCTCGTTGCTCCGTCACTGGAGCCCTCTGCTGCGGCTTCTTCCGATTCCAGATGCGTCGGCACCCCGTTTGGGGTGAATCCAGCAGGTGGCTTCACGCCGCCTGCTAGGGCTTCATTGACGCTCGGCGCCGGCTTGCCCGGCAGTTGGGCCGGTGCCAGGAGGCCATCGTTCGGGTTCGCTTCGACGAGGACTGCGTCGGCCAGCGCACACGGCTTTCCTTGCAGTGACGCGACATTCGAGCTTGCCCATGTCCACGCATCGGACTGCGACTTGGCAGCCTTCGCAAACGACATCATGTTGAACGCCAAAATGACCGCCGACATGATGACCAGGGAATACATCGGGAGCCGGTCCACAACACCGGATGGTTCACGGCGATACGTGACCGGGCCGTCGGGTTCCTGCTCGGTCTCTGCGGCGTCGTCACGGTAGTACTGCCACACGCCCAATGCGGTGAGGGCGACGGCGATCGCGAAGATTGGCCAGTACAGTCCGATGCCAGCCAGGTGCGGGGTGTCGTCGGACCACGGGATGCCGTAACTGCCGACGTACCACCATTGATTGCGGCCAGCGAAGGCTACTGCCAACGCATAAAACGTCGCCGCGGCAAAGAAGGTGCGGTTGCAGCGTCGCCGCAACACATGCGGGCTGATGAAGGCGGTGGCTACCGCTGCCAACGGGCCAGCGAGGGAAGCAAACAAGCCCATCTGGTGGGTCGCCTTGGTCGGGACGAAAGCGAGGACGGCGACGGACCCGGCGGTCACTGCGACCAGACGCCACACGGCCGACGTGACGAGGCCGGGCACGCTGCGTTTGCGGATCAGCACCAGGACCACAAGCAAGGTGGCGAGGATGGTCACAAACATGCCGACACGACGCGCAATGGAACCGTCGGGCGTCGGGTTGAGCAGGATGTAGTACCGCATCGCTTCGGTCCACCACTTATTGGTGGGCCCGACGACGCCCTGAGCTTTGACGCCTTCCATGATGGACGCCAACGGCTGATCGGCAAAGATCTCGTAGACCACCAGCAGGCCAGCGGCACCTAGCGGCATTAGGAGCGGCAGAAGGCCGTCGCGTTTGCGGCGGTAGTTCAGGCGTTTAAGAATCGGTCGCAATCCGGCGATCAGTGCGACGGCAGCGATCGCGCCGACGGGGTGAATCGTCAACGTGAACGCGGCCGAAATGATGGCCAGGGCAAAGGGCATTAATCGTCCGGTCGCGATGGCACGTTCCACCAGGACCCAGGTCAGCAAGATGCCGAGGGCAATCACGGGCTCCACCCGCAGGCCGTTGTTGAACGGCAACCACACGGCGAGGAAGGCGAGGGCCGCAGCCCAGCGGGCCACACCCGATGAACTGACGATTCGACCGATGCGCGGGATCGCGACGCGACTGATCAAGAACCAGGTGGCGATCGCGAAGAGGAAGGGGAGTAGACGCAGCCAGGGGATGGCGGTGCTGACTTCCATCCACTTGGCCAAGTACTGGTAGTGCCAACCAAACGGATCCTGGGGGACACCGAAGTAGCGGTAATAGTTGTCGAGATAGCCAGCACCGGGCGCTACACGGCCGACCGTGACCTGGTAGCCATCGTCGGCGGTATTGCCACCGATCATCAGCCACACCAGCAGCACCGCCGTGACAAAACCGTCGAGCCAGGTGGGACGCCACCATCCGCAGGGTAGTACACGCCGCAGTCGACGACCGTCGCGCGCATCGAGGATAGCCAACGCGATGATCGAGACGATCGTCGAGACGATGCCGATCAACATCAAGATCTGCTTCAGTGCAGTGGGACTGGTGCTGAAGCGAGTGTCGATCGTGGACTGGAAGCGTAGGCCTTCGGTCGGCGCAGTGGCTGGCAAGTCGGTGTAGACGCCGATAATCTGCGGGCGCGCGTTTGAACTGGGAATGTCGAAGGTGGCGTCTTGGCCTGGCAGGCCTTCGACGCTACCGCGCGTTCCGGAGGTGTCCGCGTGCACCGCGATCCGGCAGTCGGATGACGCCTGTGCCTGCGCCCGCGGAACCACCATCAGCACCGCATTGCGCTGCGTGACGAGCAGATTGTCGTGGGTGGCGCTCACGAACAGGCCGACTTGGCGCGCCTCAGCACCGGTCTTCGGCACGGTCGACAAAAGCACACCACCGTCGGCGGGGAGCAGTGTTGCGAGGGAACACGGAACGGCGACGTCCATCGCGAGTGGGTTGAACGCCACATTCGGGGCGGCGATGTTGTCGACGGTCGGCACACCTTGGGCATTCGCCTGCGGCCACGTTATGACGGGATTGGTGTAGGTCACCGGCAGGAATGGCGCCGCGAGCGCCAGCAGCATGCCAATCAGGCCAGCAACGACGGCAGTGCGCTTGGCGATCGCGATCTTCCTGGAAGTCGGGCCCGACGCGGTAGTCGGAGACGTTGAAAGGTCAGTGCCGCGCTGCTGCGGCTTCGGCTCACTCATCGGGGCTTCCCGTCACGATTGTGCTGGGATTGGTCCAGCCAAACTGTCGCATGGTGGATGTAGTCAGGGTCACGGTGGCTGCACCCGGGGTTAGCGGGGTGAGTTTCAGCAAATTGCCCCAGTCGCGGTACCAGTCATTCTCGAGGTAGGTGGCCACGGCGGAAGCCTTGGTGGTGGACTCGGCGACGGCAAGGATGCCGCCAGCCCGGGCCGACTGCCATGCTTTGGATTTGGAGAAGGTCGTCGCACGGTCCGGGGTGATCCGCCACTGCGGGACGTTGTAGACGCCATGGTTGGCCGTGATCGGTTGCTGGCACGGGAACTGGCTGCCGACCGACAAGTCCAGGAGAACTGGCGTCTGGCTACCAACCACCTGCTGCAGCGTTTCCAGGTGCGGGGCGCGCGGCGGGGTGATCGCCAGCCACTCGTCGGGGCTGAGATTGGCGTCGACGGCCACGATCCGCATGGCCGTGGCGTTGGTGGGGATCGCCGTCATCGGGATTCGCAGATTGCGCCACGGACGATTCGGATGATCGGGTCCCGGATCGATCGGCACGACGGGCGCGCCGACCGTACGGAAGCTTCCGCCATCGTTGACGCCAAACTCGACGTGCAAGTCGCGGCCGCCGATGCGGGCGCCGTCTGCACCGATGGAGAAGATCGATCCGGCCGCGGTGATTACCACGATCGGCGAAACCGCACGATCCGGGAGTTGGTACCAACCGGAAGTGAGATTGGCGGTGCCGTTGTCGAAGCCGTAGCTGCCGAGGACCGGGGTGGTTGCTGGTTCGAGGCCAAAGGGCAGGGCCATCGTGGAACCGTTCACTGTCTTTGGCCCGGACCCGCCGGTGGTGCCTTCTGCGGCACCTTCCGCGTTGTACGACCGTCCCGGGCTCGGCGCGGTGCGAATTGTGCCCGCGCCCAAGCGGATTGGTTCGGGCGTTAGGTCGGCGGCGACGCCGTTGGGGCTGAATCCGGTCGATTCGCCGAGCAGTGCCTTCGACACATCGGTGGTTCCGATCGGGACGAGGGTTCCGACGTTCGGGTCTCGTTCCACGAGGACTCGGTCGGCCATGCCGCAAGTGTTGCCGCGCAGTGCTTCGACGTTGGCGCTGAACTGCGTGTAGGTGTCGGCGCGGCTGATCGCCGCCTTGCTGAAGATCGCAAACTGCGCGAAGACCAGGCCCGCGGCGAGCAGCAAGATGGGCAATCCGGCCAAAACGCGACGGCGGCGCTGTGTTGTCGATGACGGCACAGCGGGGGCACCGGGTCGCACGCTGACCCACACCAGGCCCAGGAAGCAGATTCCGGAGAGCCCAAGGACGGCAGTCACGAGTTGTTGACCAGCCAGAACCGGTGCCTTGTCGAACCAGGGGATACCGAAATCGTAGGCCCAACCCCAGGCGTTGTTGCCCGCGAGCGCGACTGCGGAGGCCCCAGCCAACACGGTCAGGTACGCCCACAGAACGCGCGGGGATCGGGCGGCGACAGTCACGATGGCGGTGACCGCTACGGCAGTCGCAGCGGCGGCCAGGCCCGCGAAGACGCCGAATTGAATGCTCCACTTCATGGGTACAAAGGACAGGAGCATGACGGTCACGAGGATCGCACCGAGCAATCGCCAGACGGGGCCGCGGGCAAAGCCGGGCAGCTTCCCTCGGCGCATCATCAGCGCGATCGTCAATCCGACGCCCACAATCAGCAGCAGTATCGGGATACGTCGCGCAAGTGAACCATCGGGAGTGCCGAGCGTCAGGAAGTAGTAACGCATGAGTTCCTGGTACCAAGACAGCGTCGGCCCCACGGAATAGCGCACACGGATTGCTTCGACGACGGCCGCGAGGGTCTGGGTACGGAACACGATGAACACGATCAGCGACGCTGCGGCGGCGATCGGCGCAAACAGCGGCAGCAGACCGTACTCGCGGCGGAGCGTACGCACCACGCGCAGCATGGGTCGCGATCCGACGATTAACACGGCGACGGCAATGATCCCTTGCGGGCCAGCGGCCAGGGTCAAGAGTGCGGCGAACGTAGCGAGGGCTGCGGGGAGCAAGCGGCGGGTCGCAATGGAGGCTTCGACCAGCCACCAGGTGATGAGGGTGCCGAGCACAATGATCGGCTCGGGGCGCAGGCCGCTGCAGAAGGCGATCCAGAAGGCGACGAAGACTGCTGCGGCGCTGAGCATTGCCCAACGAGAGTTTCGGACCGTCGCACCCAGGCGCGGAATCAGGATGCGACTCAAGATGAACCACGACGCGAGGCCTGCGAGTAAAGCGGGCAGGCGGAGCCAGATTCCTGCGGAACTGATGGTGGCCCAGTGCGAGAGGAAACCGTAGTACCAGTCAAAGGGCGCTTCGGTGATGCCGAAGTAGCGGTAATAGTCCGACAGGTAACCGGCGTCGGAGGCATTGCGGCCCATCACCATGATGTAGCCGTCATCGGAGGTACCTGCACCGAGGAAGTGCCAGATCACCAACGCCGCGGTGACCGCAGCATCGGCCAGGCTCGGGGCAACGAGGCGATGCCAGCGACGGTGGCGAACAACAGGTCCACGCAAACGCGAGACTCCGTCGAGCTTGGCCAGCGCAATCAACGAGATCAGCGCGGCAATAACGCCAATGATGATGACGGCAGTTTTGATGGCAGTGCGGGCCACGTCGAAGCCGTTGTCGACGTCGACGGAAACTTTCAGTGTGGCGGCTTGCTTCTGCACCAGGTCGGTCGGTAGGTCGGTGTAGATCCCTGACACGGCCGGCCGATTCAGCGGGTCATCGCGGATCGGTGGGGTAGCGCCGACAAACTGCGCACCTAGATCGGTCGACGATGCCCAGAACTTCAGAGTGGTGGTCTTGTCGAGTCCTGCACGGTCGACGCTCGCGAGCACCGAATTGCGATTCATCACGCGAGCCCCCGCGGGCCCGGCAGTGATCGAGAGCGCGGTATTGCGGATATCGCGCGATGCTGAACTCGGTGCGGTGGCAACCAGAGTTGTATCGCTGTCGTTGGCGGCCGCGGTCCGCAGGATTTCGCTACCGATACTGATGTCGAGGCCACGTGCCGTCTGCGTCACCAATGGTGCGACGACGGACGCATTGTCGGCCGCCAAGTGCTGGCCGGTGGGCCACTCGAACGAGGCGGTTCGTTCGTTGACCGGGAGAAATGGAGTCAGAATTGCGGCCAGTACGGCCACCAAACCGGCAACGGAGGCGATGACCAAGTACCTGCGCGCGGTCGGTCTGTCTGTAGTACTCATCGAGAGTGAGGATAGGCGGTGCCGCTAAGAGGTCCCCAAGAGCGGGCCCCCGGGCGTGGCAGCAGGCACCTTTCTATGGGCGCGGCTGCACGTTGTAGCGGCTCATAATCGACACCCGGTTGAAGGCATTCATTGAGGTAGCGGCCCAGATGACGGCCGAAATCTGGGCGGCATCGAGGACGTCGGCCGCCCGCTCGTAGGCGCAGGTCGCGTCGTCGTGCCCCGGGAGGTTCGTCACCATCTCGGCCAGCTCCAGTGCCGCCCGCATTTCGTCGGTGTACAGCTTTGGCGCATCGCGCCACGCCGACAGGACCGCAATCTGCTGCGGCGTCAGGCCAGCGTCGATGGCGTCGGGATAGTGCACGCTCAGGCAAAAGGCGCACCCGTTGATCTGCGAGCAGTGCAGGTTCACCAGTTCTACGACGGCTCGGCTCAGTCCCGCCGCTTCTGCTGCGGCCGCCGTTTTGGTCGAAACCTTCACGAGTGCCTTGTAAACATCGGGATTCTGCTTGTCGATACTGACGCGAGGGGTTGCCATGCCCTCACCATAGTGTTGGCCACCGCTGTGTTCGCCGCGTCCGCGGGCTCCCGCTGAGTGGGAGCGAGGGTGTCCGAGTGCGCCTCCACGGGGTTGGCTTCGACGTAAGCTAGCGCACACTTGTTGAGAATTTGAGGAGATGGCATGGACGACTTCACTAATCGCGTTGTACTGATCACCGGAGGTGCTCGCGGTCAGGGACGCTCGCATGCGATCGCCTACGCCGAACGTGGCGCGGACATCGTGATCTGCGACCGTTGCGAAGACACCGAGACCGTGCCGTACCCTATGGCCACCAAGGAAGACCTGGCCGAGACGGTACGACTCGTCGAGGCGACGGGCCGGAAATGTCTTGCCGTTCAGGCCAACACTGCCGACCGTGAGGCAATGACCGCGCTCGTCGCGCAGGCCGAAGCTGAGTTCGGGAAGATCGATATCGCGATTGCTAACGCCGGCGTGTCCGCCGGAGCGCCGATGGGGGAATTGCCCGGGGCCCTGTGGGACGAAGTGATCGCCTCCAACCTGACAGGCGTCTTCAACACGCTGTCGGCCGTGCTCCCCGGGATGATCGCGCGCAACTACGGCCGCATCATCACCGTGTCGTCGATGCTGGGCCGCGGTGCCTCTACCAATATGGCTGCCTACGGTGCATCCAAGTGGGGCGTCATCGGATTGACAAAGAGCACCGCCCTCGACGTTGCCCGCTACAACATCACGGTCAACGCGATTGCGCCAGGCAACATTTCGACGCCGATGGTGCATAACGACTTCATGTACAAGTTGGTTCGCCCCGACTTGGAAGCGCCTACTCGCGCTGATGTGGAGCCAGTATTCAAGATGCTGCATGCTCAGCCGGTCCCGTTCATTGAGCCTGAAGAAGTGACTCGCGCCGTGCTGTTCTACACGGCAGAAGAGTCCGCGCATATCTCGGGAACCGTGCTGCCGATCGACGCTGGCGCTGCGGCCCGCGTCACCGGATAGCACCCGGTTTCGTCGACAGACCCCGGTCCGGGAATCTTCCCGGACCGGGGTCTGTTGCTAGCAGTCATGAAGAACGTTGAATTTGGCCTCGACACGTTTGGTGGAGTCACCCGCGACGCGAACGGCGATCATGTTCCGCACCCGCAGGTCATTCGAGACCTCGTTGACGACGCTGTGCTGGCCGATTCAGTGGGTGTTGACTTCTTTGGTTTGGGGGAGCATCACCGCCCCGACTTCGCCGTTTCGAGTCCAGAGATGGTGCTCGCAGCCATTGCGGCCCGGACGGAGCGGATCCGGTTGGGTTCGGCCGTCACGGTTCTCAGCTCCGACGATCCGGTCCGCGTGTACGAGCGCTTCGCGACACTTGACGCCGTCTCGAACGGGCGCGCCGAAATTGTGGCTGGCCGCGGATCGTTCATCGAGTCGTTCCCGCTATTCGGGTACGACTTGAACGATTACGAGGTCCTGTTCGAGGAGAAACTTGAACTGCTGGCGGCGCTTCTGACCGAGGAGCCGGTCACTTGGCAGGGCACCACACGCGCCGGTCTGCAGGATCAGCGCGTTTACCCGACCACCGCTGCGGGAATGAAGGCCTGGGTGGGGGTGGGCGGTAGTCCTGAATCGGTGGTCCGCACGGCTCGGTACGGCTTTGGGTTGTTCCTGGCGATCATCGGCGGCCCATCCGAACGTTTCAGCGCTTACATCGATCTCTTCAAACGGGCCCAAGATGAGTTCACGGTGCCGCACCAGCCGATCGCCGTGCACTCGCCGGGCCTGGTAGCCGAGACCGACGAGGAAGCCCGGGATCTGGTTCGCGACGGTTGGTTTGAGATGCGGAAGCAGATGGGTCGCGAACGCGGCTGGCCCGCTCCGACCCCCAACGATTTCGACCGCGAGATTGACGGCGGTGCCCTCTATGTCGGTTCTCCGGAAACGGTGGCCCGCAAGATCGCGTCCACCGTGGAAACTCTCGGCGTTGACCGCTTCGACCTCAAATACGACCAACCGGTCCAACACGACGCCCACCAACAATCAATTGGTTTGTATGGCGAAAAGGTAGTTCCCATGGTCAGGGACATGCTGGCGTCCTAAACGGCGTTCAGGCTGGTCACGGCCCCTGTTACGGTCGACGTCAGATGGCTAGCCTGGATTGAAGAGCTTCGCGATATCGAGCAATGAATCGAGCGACCAGTGACAACGTCGAGTATGGAACCGCCAGTAGTTTTGGATCCGCGCCGTTGGCGCGCCTTAGCGTTCATTTGCCTCGCACAGTTGATGGTGGTGCTCGACGGCACCGTGGTCAACATCGCTCTACCGAATGCCAAGGCCGACCTGAACATCAGCGACGCCAATCAGCAGTGGGTCATCACCGCGTACGCCCTCGCCTTTGGCGGGCTGCTCCTTTTCGGTGGACGGCTCGCCGACATGTGGGGGCGTCGTCGAACGTTGATGGTTGGGCTCGTCGGCTTTGCCGCGGCTTCGGCGCTCGGTGGAGCCGCAGTGAGCCAGGAGATGCTGTTCGGTGCCCGCGCGCTGCAAGGTGCGTTCGGTGCCTTACTCGCGCCGGCCGTCCTGTCACTGCTGACAGTCATGTTCGCGACGCCATCCGAGCGTGCGCGGGCCTTCGGGATTTTCGGTGCGATTGCTGGCGGCGGTGCTGCGCTGGGCCTCATTCTGGGTGGATTACTGACGCAGATGCTTGATTGGCGTTGGACGATGTACATCAACGTGCCGGTTGCCGTGGTCGCGCTGCTCGGCGTAATTCTCGAAATCAAAGAGCCGCCAAAGCTAGGGAATCAGCCGATAAGGCTCGATGTCCTTGGTGTGGTGCTGGCGGGTTCCGGGCTGGCTTTGATCGTGTACGGATTTAGTCGAGCGGCCGAAGAGGGCTGGGGTGACGGCGGAACGATTGCCAGCCTGGTTGCAGCCGTTGTGCTGTTGGCCGCGTTCGTTGGCTGGCAGATGCGCTGCCGATACCCGTTGCTGCCGCTGCGAGTGATCCTCGACCGGGCTCGGGGCGGCGCGTACCTCAGCGTGGGACTCTCGACCATCGCCATGTTTGGGTCGTTCCTGTTCCTGACGCTATACATGCAAAACGTTCACCACTACTCACCATTGAGTGCCGGGTTTGCTTTTCTGCCAATGGTTTTCGGCATGCTAATCGGCTCCACCCAGATCGCCGCTCGCCTTATTACGCGCGTCCCACCGCGGTTCTTGATTGTCCCGGGTGCTCTCATTGGCGCTGTCGGCATGTTGTTTTTGAGTCAGATATCGGCCGATTCCACGCGGTATTGGAGTGTCATCTTGCCCGGCCTGTTCCTCGTTGGTTGCGGCATGGGAACGGTGTTCATGACGACCATCAACCTTGCAACATTTGGTGTGGAATCACGTGATGCCGGAGTGGCCTCGGCCATGGTGAACACGTCGCAGCAAGTCGGCGGTGCCGTTGGAACGGCACTGTTGAATACGATTGCCGCCAATGCCGCCGCCAGCTGCATCACCGATCACAGCGGGTCCATTCACGGGCCTGCGGATATCCCGGCGATGAGGATGTTGGCGATGGTCCATGGTGAAAGTGTGGGGTTCATGATCGCGGCAGCGATCCTAGGCTTGGTGGCGGTCGTAGCCGGGTTCCTGATTAACCTCCGTAAGCCAATCGGAGCCGGACAAGAGGCGCCATCACCGGAACCAGCGCGGACGGTTTCCGAGTAGCCGCTAGCGGGCTGGCGCTATCGTCGGCTCTGGCGACGTTGGACGAGATCGGCGATTAGACCAGTGCAGTAGTCAATAAAGTCGTCCCGGGATACGTCAAACCGCCTTTCGGAACGGTCGATGAACAGCCGAGTAAGCGACCCGGTGAGGGCGCTGATGTCGAGACGCATCTTGATTGGATCCGCAGTTCGGTACCAGGCGTCGTCGATGAGGAGTCCTGCCGTCATCTCAATAAACCGCGGAATCGCCGCACTTGCGGTGTCGCGCAAGGCATCCTCGGCCAGTGATTCCTGCAGCAGTCGAGCGATCGTCGGATCACTGTCGAGCAACTCCGTGACGGCGGCGATGGCCGCTTTGGTTTGGCTGAGCGGGTCTGTCGCCGTGGCTTGGATGGCAGTGCTGACGGCCTGGGCAAACGCCACCATCGTTTGCTCAAACATCGCCGCCAGTAGGGCGGATCGATCGGCAAAGCTTTCGTAAAAGTATCGCGGACTCAGGGAGGCCTGGCGGGCAACAGCGCGCATCGTGATGGCCGTGATGCCGCCGTGGGCGAGGAGCGTGAACGCAGCGTCGAGGAGTTGTTTCCGGCGTTCGTCGATGCGGTCGTCCAGGGTTTGGCCTCGATATACGGCGACTCCGGCATCGGGTGTGGACATGATGCAAGGCTATCCGGAATCATTTGATTCATCTGGAACCGTTTGATACCGGATGTCTCAAGAAGAGTGCTCGCTGAAATCTGCCGAAGTCCAGACGGTATGAGCTGAAGACGGAACGGGGGATCGCATGTGGTGCTCCAGGCGGCGGATTTTGGGGTTGAACTACCGTTCCTGACGACCTAACGCAGCGCGGCCACCGACTTCGACGCACGCATGCACAGGACACGCATCCGCGTATTTCCTAGCTCCGATGACGGCGTTCGCCCTCGATGTGCGCCGGCGACTGCTGGTAATTGGGCCTGCGATTTCGGCCTATAGTCGGACTTGGGAGCTGGCTCTGGTTCCCACTATGACGGGAGGCCGGATGTCCGGCACCGCTCGATGGCCGTTGGCGATTTCTCCGGAATCACCTCACAATACTGAACCAAGCAACGGGCTCCTCAGCCTTGGCTTGCTCGCGATTTCAACGATGGAGAACGAGCAGCGGTTGCCGATTCATCCGCATCACCTCGACCGGATTCCGCCGGATATTCGAGCGCGAATGATCGTCGAGCGCGGGTACGCCGACGACTTTCAGCTCGCGCCCGGGTACATCGAATCGCGCGTTGGCAGGGTCGCGGAGCGTGCCGAGGTAATCAGTTCGGCCGACGTCCTGCTGTTGCCGAAACCGCAGGCGACCGATGTGGCCGCGGTACCGATGGGGCGCATTGTTTGGGGGTGGCCTCACTGCGTCCAAGATTCAGCGATGACGCAAACGGCGGTGGACCGTCGGCTCACTCTGATTGCCTTCGAAGCGATGAACCATTGGACTCGCGACGGGGATGTCAGTCTGCATGTCCTTCACAAGAACAACGAGCTCGCCGGCTACTGCTCGGTGATGCACGCGTTGGCGTTGCAGGGCGTGACCGGCGCATACGGTCCACGTCGCAGTGCCGTCGTCATCGGTTTTGGTGCGACAGCGCGTGGTGCGGTTACTGCACTCAAGGCCCTCGGGATCCACGACATTCAAGTCCTCACTCAGCGGGGCGCGGCCGCTGTCGGCTCGCAGATCCACGGTGCGTTCATTACCCAACTGAACACTTCGGATGGTCCTGCGTACCTCAGCGAGGTGGCGACCGCCGATGGTGACGTCCCGTTGCCGACTTTCTTGGCATCGCACGACATCGTCGTCAATTGCACGTATCAGGACGTGACGGCTCCGCTGACTTACCTGCGCACCGAAGATCTTGTGCACTTCGCCGCCGGCCGTCTGATCATCGACGTGTCGTGCGACGAGGGGATGGGTTTTGAGTGGGCTGTGCCAACGGGCTTCGACGATCCGATGTTCACGGTCGGCGAGGGTGTGAACTACTACGCCGTCGACCACAGCCCTTCGTACCTGTGGAACTCTGCGACGTGGGAGATCAGCGAAGCGCTCCTGCCATTCCTCCGCACCGTGATGGAAGGACCGGCGGCGTGGGCCAATGACGTCACCATCTCGCGGGCAATCGAGATTCGCGATGGAGTTATTCAGAACCCGAAAATCCTTAGTTTTCAGGGGCGAGATTCGGAATTTCCGCACGTCAGGATTGCGTAGAGCGGGACTGCTGCACGAATAGGTGACATCTGATCTGTGGTGCCGTGAGGCGCCGCTGGAAGGATGTTCCCCATGCCCAAGCCTTATCCCCGAGAGTTCCGTGACGACGTCGTGCGTGTGGCCCGCAATCGCGAGTCGGGCCAGCAGCTCAAGCAGATCGCCGCCGACTTCGGGATCAGCGAATCCTGCCTGGCGAACTGGCTCAAGCAAGCCGATGTCGAAGACGGCATCAAGCCCGGCACGACCGCCGCCGAGAACGCCGAGCTTCGTGAGGCCCGGAAGCGGATCCGCCTGCTCGAGCAGGAGAACGAGGTCTTGCGACGAGCCGCGGCCTATCTGTCGCAAGCAAACCTGCCGGGAAAATGATCTACCCGCTCGTCCGCGAGTTGGCCGAAGACGGGATCCCCGTCGCGGTGACGTGCCGGGTCCTCAAGCTCGCTCGCCAGCCCTACTACCGGTGGCTGGCCGAGCCTGTGGCCGCTGGCGAACTCGCTGAGGCGTACCGGGCCAACGCGTTGTTCGACGCCCACCGCGACGATCGGAGAGTTCGGCTACCGGTTCCTCGTCGACGAAGCGACAAGCGGTGGTGAGCGGATGTGCGAGCGCACCGCATGGCGGATTTGCCGAGATAATGCCTGGTGGTCGGTGTTCGGGAAGAAACGTGGGAAGAACGGCAAGAAACCCGGCCCGCCCGTCCACGACGACCTTGTCGAGCGTGATTTTACTGCTGGGTCGCCGAACCAGCTGTGGCTGACCGACATCACGGAGCATCCGACCGCAGAGGGAAAGTTGTATCTGTGCGCGATCAAGGACGTCTACTCCGGTCGCATCGTGGGTTACTCGATCGACTCGCGGATGAAGTCTGCGCTCGCGGTGAACGCCCTGGCCAGCGCCGTGGCCCGGCGCGGCGACGTGGCTGGCTGCATCGTCCACAGCGACAGGGGATCGCAATTCCGATCCCGAAAGTTCGTGCACGAGTTGAGCCGCCACGGACTGGTCGGATCGATGGGCCAAGTCGGGGCGGCTGGTGACAATGCCGCGATGGAATCGTTCTTCGCGTTGCTGCAGAAGAACGTCCTCAACCGAAGGCCGTGGGCCACTCGGGAGCAACTGCGGATCGCGATCGTCACGTGGATCGAACGGACCTACCATCGTCGCCGGCGTCAGCCTCGCCTTGGCCGGTTGACCCCAGTCGAGTACGAGGCCATTATGGCCACACCAGCCGCTCAGGCTGCTTGACCAAGTCTGTCACCTATTCGTGCAGCAGTCCCATTTTGGTTTCGATATTGAAGCGAACCTTGTTGCCTTTGTATTCGCTGACGATTCGGAACAGTTGTGGCAGGGTCGCGATCTTGTTGCCTGTGACCGGTTTAGCATCGGGGAACTTCGCCAGAGTCTTGTCGCATGTCAGGGTTTGGATTTGCGCGAACGTGAGGTCGTGGATCGTCTTCCCGACGTAGGGGAACTGCTTGTCACCGGGCTTGGCGGGTGCGGTGTCGGTGCATTTGTCGTCTTGGACGGTGGGATCGTGCCAGATCAGTGGCACGTTGTCTTTGGTGAGGACGATGTCGAGTTCGAGTGTGGTGACACCCAACTCGATTGAACGGGCAAACCCATACAGCGATTCTTCGGTGTGCTCGCCGCGGCCACCGCGGTGCGACTGCAAATCGAATGGCGTGGTTGTCGCGGCCTGAACTGGTACCGACACACTGGCGCTCGCTGCGACGACGGCGATAGTGGCGGCCACGGTGGCCAGACGGCGGGTGACCTTGCTACGCAGATACACACGGCGGACGGTAGTTGTCGCAGATGAACTGGCGATGTTGTGTGATGGTCCGGTGTGAGTATGTCGGGTGGCAGGTCGCTGCGTTTGGCTACCTCGGACCGATGCGAACTTGGTTGGTGGCGGCTTCGACTATTTTCATGTCACATACCGTTGACGCTATATAGTGAAGTCGCTATACTATGCGCATGGGTGGGGATCCGACGCCGTGGGATATCGACCTGAGTGACGAGGTTCGAGGCTGGCTCGAGGGCCTCGGTGGCAAAGGTCGCGCCCAGGCGTTCAGGGCTTTCGATTATCTTGCGGCAGAAGGTCCGGGTCTGTGGATGCCGCATAGTCGCAAGCTTCATGATCGGTTGTGGGAGCTGCGGTTCCGGTGTGAGCAGGTTAATCAGAGAATCACTTACACAGTCGAACCCGAGCGTCGTGTGATCACGTTGACGGTATTTCGCAAGCAGCGCGACAATGAACGAAAAGAAGTTCGCAGAGCCCGCGGGGTGCTGCGTCGGACACTGGAGGGGGACCGATGACTAGCTATTCCGATTACAAGGATCAATACCTGGCGAGCCTCGACGTCGAGGCGCGCCGCGTCCATGATCAGGTGTATGAGGCTGCGGGCGTCGCGATGGAACTGGCTGGCATCGCATACCAGGCGCGCCAAGGCGCTGGCCTCACCCAAAAGCAACTCGCGGAACGGATGGGGACTACGCAGAGTTCGATTGCCGCAGTCGAAAATGGTGCGCGCACGCCGACAGTTAACTTCCTTGACCGTCTGGCTCGAGCTTGCGATGCGCGGCTGACCGTCCGCATTGATGCGGCCTGAGAGCTAACGGCAAATTCCGTCGATACAACTTGGGCTAGCTCAATCGACTCGGGGCTGAAGCGTCTGAGTGTGTAAGTGGAGGGGATCGTCGATATCTCCGCCGTTTGGCTTACTGGATACCGTGCGTATCACTTTGGTGCGTATTGCCTGGCTCAGGTGTGAGCGGTCCTACTGAGCGATGAGTTCGGCTGCCAGTGTTGTGGCGCGCGTGGCGGTGTTGTCGCGGACGCGTCGCATTCGTTCGATACCTTCGATGCGTCGCTCGGACGGTGCGTCGTGTCCCGGTTGATCAGGGGCCTCGGTGGGCGTCTCGACGACGGCTTGGCGGCCGAGAGTGACTACCCGGGCCAGCAGTTCGGGATCGGTGGGTTTGGGGGTGGATCGCTACTGTCACCGGCGGCTCCTGGTGAAGGTACTCAGCGGTCGCCAGCGGGGTGATTCCCGCGACGCCCGAGGATGATGTCGTTGATGCGGCCTGCCGAGACGTGGATAGCCTCGGCGAGACCGCTGGGAAGCCCGCATTCGGGCAGGTAGTCCTTGGCGAGGGTTTTGCCGGGATGTATTGGTGCGAAGTCGGCCATGGAGTCCTCCAATTCAGTTCACCGGCAATCGACGATTTTCGCGTTTCAGCCCGCTCGACCGCGTCCAGTACTGATCGATGTGCTGTGCCGGTGGTCGGGCAGCGCGTTGGCTTGGTGGTCCGCGGCGCTGAACACTTCGGTGAGCAGTTCCTGGAGGTGGAGGTCTCGGAGGCTGTAGACGCTGCGTCGTCCGTCTTTGCGCGATTGGACGAGTCCTGCGAGTTTGAGTTTGGCGAGGTGCTGGGAGACCGCGGGCCGCGCGGCTTGGAGATCCTCAGTCAGCGCGGCCACGTCGTATTCGCGTTGCCCGAGGAGCCAGAGGATTCGCATCCGTGTGGGGTCGGCGAGCATCCGGAGCAGGACCGAGGCGGCGTCGATGACGTCGTCGGACGGTCCTTGTGCGCCCCAACCTCTAATCTCATCGTGTGCGTACATGAGCACCAGTATGTCATAGTGGGCCTGTTCGCGTCCGGGTCTGGTCGGCGTGGCGGGTTAGGGAGGCAGGGTGATGACGAGATCGTTGTTTGGGGTGCGTGATTACCGGCATCTGTTTGGTGCGCAGGTGGTGGCGTTGGCGGGTAATGGGCTGGCGACGGTCGCGTTGGGACTGTTGGCATTCAAGCTCGCTGGCGCGAATGCGGCGGCAGTGTTGGGGACGGCGTTGACCATCAAGATGGTGGTCTACGTGCTGGTGGCACCGGTTGCGGGGGCATACGCGGGGCGGTTCAATCGGCGTGCGCTGCTGGTGAGTCTGGATGTTGTGCGTGCCGCAGTGGTGGTGGCGCTGCCGTTCGCTGATCAGGTCTGGCATGTGTACGTGTTGGTGGCGTTGATGCAGTCGGCATCGGCCGCATTTACCCCGACGTTCCAGGCTGCGTTGCCTGATGTTCTGCCCGATGAGGAGCAGTACACGCGCGCTCTGTCGTACTCTCAGCTCGCCTCGACGATGGAGACTTTGTTGAGTCCGCTGCTGGCGGCGCTGTTGATCAGCGTGATCGACTTCCATTGGCTGTTCGCTGGAACGGCGGCGGGGTTCCTCGGGTCGGCGGCGTTGGTGGTGTCCAGTCGGGTTCCCAACGCTGTCGTTGTCGGCGGCTACCGGGTTCGCGATCGCGTGTTGTCGGGGGCGAGGGTGTTCCTTTCGACCCCGCGTCTGCGCGGTTTGATGGGCCTGAATCTGTCTGTGGCCGGGGCTGGGTCGATCGTGATGGTCAATACGGTCAACCTCGTGCAGGACACGCTGGGCCGCCCGGCCGCTGATGTGGCGTGGTTGTTGACCGCCAACGGGCTCGGGGTGTTGGTGATCGCATTCGCTGTGCCTATGCTGTTCGCTCGGTTCGGTGACCGTGTGGTGATGCTCACCGGTGCCGCGGTCCTGTTTGGCGCTGCGGTGTGCGTGGTGGCGTTCACATTCACCAGCGGCGGCCAGTGGCAGTGGCCTGCACTACTAGTGTTGTGGGCGGTCATCGGAGCCGGTAGTGGCGCGATCTTGACGCCGACGGGCAATGTGCTGCGCCGGTCGAGCGCGCCGCAGGATCGGCCCGCGGTGTTTGCCGCGCAGTTTTCCCTGTCGCACGCCTGCTGGCTCCTTGCGTATCCGATCGCCGGGTGGGGTGCCACTGTGGCCGGCTACTCGGTGACGTGGATGATCCTAGCTGGGCTGGCCGGGACTGGCGCGTGTGCAGCGCTGTGGTGCTGGCCTGCTCGGGAGCCTGCGGCGCTCGAGCACGTGCACCCGGCCGACATCACCGATGTCGATCACGTTCGTGGTGCCGCGGCGACTGCGGCAGGATATGTCCACACTCACACGTTCGTCATCGACGACCTGCACCGAGAGTGGCCGCACCAGCATCGTTCGGCCGCCTGACTGGTGCACAGGCGGTCAGCCTCCGACTGGGTCAGCGGATTCGTCGGCCCGCGTAGCGCGCCCATGTCTCGCCGGAGCGTTCGGCGTGATGGAATGCGACCTGGTGGCTGTAGCCGAGAGCGTCGGCAACGATCGGGGGCGGGCACTCGAGGACGAGGTCGTCGAGTGCGCTGTTACGGGCACCGAGGTTGCTCATGCCGATCAGGCGCAGGCGGTGCATGATCGTGTCCGGATGCAGGTGATCTCCGGCGTGTGTGCCGGGGAACAGCCAGGGGTTGCCGCACCCGCTGGTGCGTAAGTTCGTTCGATGGGCAAGCAGGTCACGGACAAATTCAGCGAACGGTTCGGGCACATCGACGGGGTGCTTGCCGAACGTGATCGCCATCGGATTGCCGTCGATGATCGATGATGTCTGCAGTCGGACAATACTTTTCAGCGGCTGCGCATACAGCAGAATCAGAACGCCGGCGACCCTGTAGGGGAGCGTCTCACTCTCGCCGGTGAGTAGTTCGCTGATCCAGGCGATCCGCTGCTCTTGGGTCAAAGACGGTGCCGTCTTCGCCGCCCGGTGACCGAGCTGCACGGCGGTGTTGAGCCTGTCTCGTTTGCACACGACCAGGAACGTACGAATGGCGTACCGCGTCGTTGGTCCTGCAGCCACCCACTGGTCGACGTCGCGTTGCGTACAGGTTTCAATCGTCCGTCTGTAGGTGGACCACAGCCAGCTCAGGAACTTGACGGTCTCGGTGATTTCTTGTTTGGCCGACCGCACTGACGGCTGGGTGTCGCCGCCGGCGTCGGCGATCGCGCGAATCCGCCGCAGATGGTGCCACGTCGCGAAGTGACGTGCGGGCCTGGCGACCTCGGCAGGCAGGTCGATGAGCTTGTCCTCGATCCACTGTTCGAAGCGTGGCAGCCACCGATCTCGGGGCGGTAGTAGGCCGTGGTACTCCATCACATGCCGCAGATGCTCAGCCGCCCGACTGGGCAGGGTGTCCAAGCCTTCGTGCGTCGCGGCGATGGCGCCGGTCCCTAGCCCGTGCAGCAGTTCCTGAACTTTCGGAGATCGCTTCCAGATCATCGTCGACTCGGGCCGTTTGGCGGCACAGAGGGCGTCGACCAGGCCAATGAGGACCGGGTCGGACGGCAGCCCGCCCATGATCTCGTGCAGGTCGTCGCGCACAGCGCAGCGAGCGCATATAGTGCCGCGGTGGTGACCGGACTCCTCGCCACAACGGCTACACCGAAAGTCGTCGACGATTCCCGCACACGGCCCGCACACCGGTGTGCCGTCGAGGAGAGGTGGGCCCGGTAGAAGCCGTTCGACACTGCATACCGGGCATGTCCCGTGGGTGTGGATCGCGGTGAACCAGCAGGTGAAGCAGATTCTGCCTTCGGGCCAGTGCGCCTGCGTCCGCGTGGTCGACCTGCCGCAGCGGTCGCAGACCCACGCGCCACTGGTCAGTCGCGGTCGGCCGCGTACCGGCCGATAGGGGACTAGGCCGTCAGGTTTCATCCTGTACTCACCTCACTGCGTGGCTGTTACTCGTCGAGAATGTTCGCCCGCCGCGGACGCACCGCGCGGTCCAACCGCACGACGTTCGGGCCGGCGTTGGCGGCTCGGTGGTGCTCGCGAGCATTGACGGCGGTGACTGTGAGAAGCGCGTCGGGACCGCACCCGAAGATGTCACACAATGCCGACATCACCTGCAACGACACCCGCTCAGGTCGCTGGTTGACCAGCCGATAGACCTGAGGGCGGGACAATGTGATGTCGCGTTCGGCAAGCAAGGGGATCAAGTCCGTGGTCGTGTTCATTCCGCGCGCAGCCATCAACTCCGCCAGCCGCCACGTGTAATCGACCTTGCGCTTCATTCGGGAGTGCCCTTCCTCGTGCTGTCCAATGCCTGTGTCAGCGTCCGGTCCAACACCGATCTCAACGTCGACCGCCGAAACTCGTCCGAGGTGAACTGATAGATCCCCGTCGTCGAGGCGTACTCGTGTCCCATCTGGTCCTGCACAAACCGGGGATCCCAACCATCCTCGAGTAGATGTGTGGCGTACGACCGCCGAAACGAATGCAGATCCACTCCGTCAGGGATACCGAGATCAACGCAGTAGCGGCGTACACGACGTAGAAGCGTCGACCCCACCACCAGGCCGCCTCGTTCGCTGGAGAACAGATCAAGGCTGTCGGGATCGCCTCGGCCGTTGGCAATCCAGTCCTCGATGATCGGAGGCGTCCACCGCCACACGGTCAACACCGATCGAGGTTTCGGCGGTGATCCGCGGAACGCCTTGCCGTAGCGGACCTTGCACACCCCGAACTTTCCGAACTCGTGAGCGTGGGGATTGCGGGCGAAGTCCACCAGTTGCAGGTGAGTAAGCTCGTTGAACCGCAGGCCGTACGCGTACGTGACCTTCATCATCGTGGCGTCCCGGTAGGCCGCCTGCCAGCCCTTCTTGCTTGTCGCACCGATCCGAGCGACTTCGTCGTCCGCGTATTCGAACAGGGACTGAAGCTCGTCCTTGGTGTAGGGGCGCTTGCTCGGGCGCCCGTCGTACTCTAGGACGTGGCTCGCGGTGTTCCACGCGGAGAAGACCTGGGCCGGGTACACGCCGAACAGTTGCTCACAGACGCGGTCCCATCCGTAGTCGGGGGTGCTGATGTACGAGCAGAATGCCCGCAGTGAGCTGTGGTAGCCGCGCAACGTCGAGTGCGTCACGTGACGAATCGACCGAAGGTCGGCGGAGAATTCCTCAACCGCCGCCGGTGTCCAGTTCCATGGTTCCTCGTTCGAGTGCTCGATGAACCTCTGGACGCAGCGCACTCGCCGATCGATCGTCGAGAACTGCAGATTCCTGGACAACTGCTGGTTCCGCCACCCGTCGAGCATCAGCTCGACGACCCGTTCCTCGGGCCGCAGAAGCGGCACAGATTCGACCAGATGCACTCGGCCAGCCTCATCGATCTGCATCGAAACCTCCGCCAGGATATGTCTCATCTGATGATTCAATGATGCATCCAATGAGACGACAGGTCAATACCCACAGGTCAATCGAGTGCCGCAATCAACCAGACAAGCGAACGGCGTGGCTGTCACTCATCCAAACCGCTACCAGCGTATGGAATGCACGGGTGTGTATGTGCAGGTCGCGGCGCTATAAGATGGAAGATGGTCCTCCTGGGGCGGGGGTCAGGAATGATTCATCTGTTGCAATACGCAGGGTTCTAGTTGACATAATGTATCTTATCGGCTCGATTTGGGTAATCTGGCGACCTGGGGCTATTCGTGTGGGTGAAACTGTTGGTCGAATTGCCAAACTGTAGTTTGGTGCCCGTGATTTGCCAGTTCCCGTGCGGACGGATGCAACTTCGGCGGCCCGGATATCCACAACGGGCCGATCGGAATGGTCGTCGAGTTCAATTGAGTCACCGGGTGGTGTTTGCGCTCGCGCTGGCGACCAATCGGCGCCCCACTCTTGAGCTTGCGTCGCGGTAGCGCAGTTACTCGCCTCCGCCTAATAACGTCACAGTGACGTATCGGTGATACTGGGATTGACACTGCGATGCATGCAGGTTCGAGGCCATGCGTCCAACCCTGCTTCGACTTCGCTTTGTCGAATGCGCTTGAGTCCCGGAGTCTGTTGAGCGAGGTAGCTGAATCCCAGGCGCTCGTAGTACGGGCCGTTCCAAGGAACCTCACGATAGGTTGTCAGCGTTAGTACCGGAAGATTCTGTTGACAGGCCCAATCGGAACAGGCTTCGATCAGGGATCGACCAATCCGATGGCCACGGAATTTTGGATCGACAGAGACTTGTTCGACATGTCCGCAACCGTCGACGACGTCGGCAATTAAGTAGCCCACGACCGTTTGGGTGTTGTCGACGGCCACTCACGAGCGACAGGCCACCAGGTATTCGCGCAGACTCTCCGGCGGGATGGGGTCGTCGCCCGCGACGAGGTCCATACCGAGGTCTTTGAATGCTGATCCAGCGGCGATCTCAATCGTCTGGGTGGATATTTCCTCGACCAAGCTGCTGGGATTCGGTGTCGGTGCCTTCTCTGCAGTAATGCCGCAAGCAATCCTCGCGGTGACTCCGCCCGACCAGACTGCAGCCTCGATGATCGTCAATCAGGTCGTGCGTTCCGTTGGATTCCCCGTTGGCAGCGCTGTTAGCCGCCTGATCCTGGCTGCGCACACCGCAGTGGGTGCCTTCGCTCCCGCAGAGTCGGGCTACTCCACCGCAGCATGGACTGCAGGTAGCCAAATGTGGCCGCACAGATCGATGCTACCCGCGGGAATTATCGAGCAAACAAGATGGTTCTAGACCGCAAAGGGCTGTCGCGTTCGCTTGGTTGACGTCGCCGTGACGCAGACAGCAAGTGAGAACCCTAGGAGAGAACGATGAGTGCACCGCAGGACTGGAACTCTCAGATTGTTAACGAATTCCGGGCAAATGACGGCCGAGTCGGCGGCAATTTCGAAGGTGCCCCAATGGTTTTGGTCCATCATCAGGGTCGCAAAAGCGGCAAGCAGAATGTCTCCCCGATGATGTATTTGGCCGATGAAAGCGATCCTTCCACCGTCTACGTGTTTGCGTCGAAAGGCGGCGCGCCGTCCAATCCCGGTTGGTACTACAACCTGACGACCGCGGGTAAAGCCACCATCGAGATCGGAACCGAAACCCACGAGGTGACAGTCACCGAGATCACCGGCGATTCCCGCGACCGAATCATTGCCGAACAGGCGCGGCGCTACCCAGGTTTCGCCGATTACGAGAAGAAGACTGACGGCATTCGGACGATCCCAGTGCTCGCGCTCAGCTATGAGCGGTAGGCAATTTTCGGGTTAACTGCCCCGCGGCCGTTGAGACGGCCCGATGCCGCAGCAGCCCTCCCCTACCTCCAGTGGCCGCCGTCGGTTTCGCGAAGACATGCGTCCGATCGGCTTACCGTCGAGGTATCGGCCGCCTGAGTGGTGGTGTTGGCCCCGAAATGCCCGTCGCTCGCTATGAGCGACGGGCATCTCGGCATCGCGTCAGTGTCCTGTCAATTTCTTCTTGACGGATTCGGCGCCTTCCTTTACTTTGTCGGCGGCCTCGGAGATCTTCTGCTTGGCGGTGGCTTCACTTCGGTCGGCCTGCCCGTCGCGCTTTAGATTGTCGTCGTTGGTGGCTGCGCCAGCGGCTTCCTTAGCTCGCCCCTTCAGTTCCTCGGCTTTATTCTGGGCGCTGTCGGAAAAGCTCATTGGTTCCTCCCGGTATGAATTCGGTTTGAATCTTGTCTGCTTGGTTGGCGCGGCGAACAGTGTGCAAGGCGGCGCGGTGATTCGTTTATCGAGAAGGCCCGTTTTCGGTTTCTGCTCCGCGTCACCGACGCCGATTGAGTCACTGCCTGGGGAATCGGATCATGATCTACCGCCTGTCCGGCAGGCGATCACGATCGCCCGTAGTCCCTGCGTCGTGTAACCGGCCAATTTTGGGGTACCCAGTTTCAGTGCAATGAAACATCGAGCGAGCCGTCCCCTGACCGCGTAGCCAATGCCAAGCATCGGGATCCTGGCCATAAGGAACCTCGAAGAATTCGTGCTCGAAGTTCTGGCAGGGCGTAGCCTTGGGGAACTCAGTTCAACCACGAACCGAGTTCGATGCCCCGAGGATGCGTATAACGCATGGGCCTTCATATCACCGCACAGCTGGGACGACGAGTACGTACCCGCTCCTAGGGCGGTCGGCGGTAGAAGGAGTTCGAAGATGGACGATAACGAATACGGCTACGTAGGCGACCTACTTGCAGAGCGGGCCGAGTTAGCGGCTGAACAACCAGTTCGCCGGGACGCCCTCCGCACCGAGGCAATAGTTGCGTGTATGCCACTGGCTAAGCACATCGCGCAACGCTACTCGGGACGAGGTGAGAGCCATGAAGAACTACTCCAGGTGGCCTGTCTGGGACTTGTCCAGGCGGTCGATAGGTTCGACCCGTTGCGGGGCTCGGCGTTTCTCTCGTTTGCCGTGCCAACCATCACGGGCGAGCTTCGCAAGCATTTCCGAGACCGCACGACCACGGTGCGGACACCGCGCCGAGCTAAGGAATTGGCTTTGCGACTCGGTAACGCGGAAGAGCAACTGACGCAATGCCTTGGCAGGTCCCCTTCCCGAGCAGAGCTCGCGGCAGATCTTGGCGTGGACGTCCGTGAGATCGACGAGGCGCGCCTCGTAGGGGCGGCATCAACGACCGTGCCGCTGGATGCTCCAGCGCGAGGGTACGACGACACGGCCACGATTGATCTGCTCGGTCGAGAAGACCCCGGATTCGATCTGGTTGAGGACACCCTCGAGCTCAATCCCGCCCTCGCGACTTTGCCCACCCGCGAACGTCGTATTCTGGCGCTCCGCTACTTTGAAGACCTGTCGCAGAGCGCCATCGCGAAGCGGACAGGAATGTCGCAGATGCATGTTTCGCGCCTACTCCGGCAGTCGATAGCACAACTGAAGTGCCAACTGGTCTCGGCCTGATCGGACGCCGCTGCGTGCGTCGCTGCGACGAGAACGGCCGGGCCGGCGCTAGCCGGGCCGGCCGTTCCAACGACATCGCGATCAGCGAACCGCCGCTGCGGCACCCGCCTCGGTGGACTCCGACGAGTGCGGGAGGTGACCGCGTGGATCTTCTAGGTGAGCCCTCAGGAACCACTGGAACTGTTCGAGGTCGCCTGTCTGACCGATCAAAATGTCCTCCGTGACCGGGTCGATCTTTCCTGCGGTGTCGATCGTGGCGCGGTGGGAAGCGATGACGCCGTCGTACACGATGTCGAGAGCCGCCAAATGGGCCTCGACCGTGTCTCGGCCCAGGCTGTAGTCATCCCAGGTCCGGTCCCGCTCGATGGCGCTCGGTGTACCGGACGGTGCCCCACCGAGTGCGGCGATGCGTTCTGCGAGAACGTCGGCGAAGCCTCGCACCGTCTCGACCTGGGGATCGATCATCTGGTGGACACCGATGAAATTGGGCCCCACGACGTTCCAATGGACGTGCTTAAGCGTCAAGTGGAGGTCGTTCAGTGCGCTGAGTCGGATCTGTAGCAGTTCGATCAATCGGTCCGCGTCGTGCTGTTCGATGATTGTCCTGTGGGTGGGCATGCTTGGCTCCTTCGTGTAGTGCGGCCACTTGCGGTGCGCGTGGGTCTACGCAGCGACTCGATCAGGCGTCGCGGTGCGTGAGAGAAGTCGGCGACGGGGCGACGACCGCCCCGTGGGATCGATCGTCGGCCGTGCCCGGATCCGAGGGTTCGCGTCGATTCGGACCGGTGCGGGCCGCTGAGGTCAGGCCAGCGGGATCGGTGTGAAAGGTGACCTCGCCGGTGTCGGTGTCGACTCGCGCCGTAAGCGGTACGGCGAGGATTGAGCCGTCGGCGACGAGTACGGTCATGCGTGACTGATCGATCTTGATCTCGCTCGAATCGATGTGTGCCATGAAGTCCTCCTGAGACATTGTCGTTCCACACGGGTGGTGCAGGTCATCGCAGCAGGTCGGGACGGCCGTGGTTACGTTCGTAGGTCACGGCCTCTTCCTCGGTGACCTCAGGGATGAGGGGATCGTGCTGAGGTCGGTCGTGGGCTGGATGTCTTGTCAGCGTGACGCGAACGGCCGCGATGAATCCCAGGCCGATCACGCTGCACGCTATGGTCGCGACAACCCAAGGGGTCAATGCTGAGTCGAACGCGGCTGCGGCCAGGGTGATGCCGACCAAGGCCACCGCAGCCAACAGGAAACCGTAGCCCACCAGGCCAGCGATCTTGAGCCGGCGCAGGCTGTGCTCGGCTGCGTGCGCGTGGACCGGGTCGTGTGGAACCGAGTCGCCGGATCCGGGTGTCTGATCGGTGCTCATGACGGACTCCCCGGCGGTATGGAGATGAGGTGCGCGGCGTCATTAGCGCTTCCGCAGATGTCAGATGTGGCCATGAGGGCCCTCCCTTCTGCTCCGTTAGGTTCGTTGACAGGTCAAACTCGAATCGATGCTTCTGCACCACGACTAGTCGGGTACCCGACGGCATACTTATGAAACAATGCGCTGCTGAAGGGCGTTTTCTTCAAGTCAGTCGCGTCGACGCCGTAGAATTCGACGATGGCTGGCGTCGCACAGCGGCGGCGTAGTGCTAAATCCGCAGGCGCAAATCGCGACCTGAAAACGGTCGCAATGAAGTGTCGTTCCGTCCGATCGTTCGACGTCCACGGGACCTTCCACGAGGATCGGCCCTTTCGCAACAACGCGCACTCGTCTCGCTCCGTTCTTAGCGCTCATGACGCCCACCTCGCTGACTGTCCGCGGTGCGGTCGGCGCGAATGACCACGATGGACTCAAGGTCGGTCGTCGGATCGAGAAGGCCGGCGTCTACGAGCTCTTTTCGGCGCGACCGCAGAACTGGACCGAAGGCGATCGCGCGCTCACGAACCACACCCGCACGCAAGCCAGCAGCGCGCAGAGCCGTGACCGTCTGATCGCCGCCGGCGAGCGCGGACTGCACGATGAAGGCGGCACCCCGATCGGCGAGTAGGCCGGGGATCAGCGCGCACACCACGTCGAGCACATCCCGTCCATCGGGACCCGCATTCCAAGCGTGATTCGGTCCGGGAGCCGACAATTCAGTTCCCGGTGGCGTGGGGACATAAGGAGGATTGCAAGTGATCAGGTCAAAGGTCTGGCCCGCGATGTCTGCGAGGTCGGCACAGACGACGTCCAATATGACTCCGGCAGTGGCGGCGGCCTGACTAGTGGCGGCGATCGCCCGGGGGCAAGAATCGACGGCGGTAACAGCGGCTCCGCCGAGTGCCGCGCTTACCGCAACCGCACCCGAACCGGAGCACAGATCCACTGTCCGCGCGCCACGCAGGTCGATGTCGCGGAGTGCGTCAATCAGCAGAGATGTGTCGTCCTGCGGACGGTAGACCAGCCCGTTGCGGTCCTCGTCGACGGGATCGGCGGAACGGTGTGGGGCCAGCGTGGACTTTTCCATAATCGGGGCCTCCTGCCCTCGGTACGAGACGGCGACGATCGTGCGCCTCTCGCGTGGTGCTGTCACGGATTACCCAAACGGGCGTGCATCAAACCTCAGTGCCGTCGCCCGCGGCAGGAGTCCCGCGGTCGGCGGATGTTTGAGTTGGTGCGAGGCGGGGTATTCGGAGCCCTAACTGAGGAAAGCTAGGTGAAGTAGGTGTCCCCACAACAAGTCGCCTCGTTGCGCGTAGCGCAGGCAAGGCTGCCCGCCCCGCGTGGACCGGTGTCCGAGCGCCTGATCGACGTGATCCGCGCGAAGTCCGGCAGCGCGCTGACTCGGGTTGAAGTCCCCGATGATCTCGACCCTTGGGGCGAGGACGCTCAACTGTCGTTGACCTTGTGCCAGGAGTTGCACTACCGCGGATGGTCGGACGCCGGCCGGGACTGCGAATGGGATCCGGTGGTGATTGACGTACGTATCCGCATCGAAGATCTGTTCCTTGCGGCCATCAAAGGTCAGATCTCGCCGCCGTTGTCTGAGGCTGGCACCGCCGACGCCGAGCTTGGGGAACTGGCCCGCATGGTGCCGACGGGTGCTTCCGACCAACTTGCACGACACGGCACCGAAGATGAGTTTCGCGACTACTTCACGGCCCGGTCGATTTATCACTTGAAGGAGGCGGACCCGCACGCTTGGGCGATTCCCCGGCTGCGAGGTGCATCGAAGGCTGCGTTCGTCGCGGTCGAATTCGACGAGTACGGCGCAGGTCGTGCCGACCGCGTCCATCAGGAACTGTTTGGCGACCTCTTGTTATCAATGCAACTCGACGACAGCTACCTCGGCTACCTGGATGTCGCGCCGGCTGAGGTCCTAGCACCGGTAAACCTGATGTCGTGCTTTGGGCTTCGCCGGTCGCTACGTGGTGCGACCATCGGTCATTTCGCTGCCACCGAGATGACCTCTCCCCTCGGCTCGGCCCGCTTGGTAGCTGGCTTGGAGCGCATCGGCGCACCAGAGGAGGCCCGGCATTTCTACCGTGAGCACGTCGAGGCCGACGCAGTCCACGAGCAAGTGATGCGCGACCAGGTCGTCGCGCCACTGGTGGCCGACGAACCGTGGCTTGAGGCGGATGTGTTGTTCGGCATCGGTGCCCTTCAAGTGGTCGAAGAACGGCTCGATGCTGCCTTCCTTGATGCCTGGGGGGCGGGTAGATCTGTGATGGGACCGCAGCGGTGATTTCGACGGTGTTGTCACCGTCGCTGGACACGTGTTTCGCGAACCCGATTGGCTTAGAGTCGAGGTATCGCCAGGTGTGACTGTCCGTCGATGTCGAGAGGTTTCGCCATGTGTCAATACTGCGGTTGCCGCGATATGCCACTGCTCCGCGATTACACGGCCGAGCACGAAGAGGCGGTCAACCTCGCCGGCGATGCGGTTCGAGCGCTCGACGCCGGAGATCACCGCCGTGCCGCGGAACTTGCCGCTGAGCTGGCGGCGGTACTGCAGTCGCATTGGCACGGTGAGGAAGACGGGCTCTTTGCACAGCTCCTCATTAGTGGAGACGAGTTCGCACCGTACATCGATCCACTGGTCGTTGAGCATCGCGAACTCGACGATTTTCTACGCTCGATGGACCTGGCCGAATCGGCCGATCAGAAACGGTTTCGCCAAGAAGTGTTCGACCTCCATGAGCACATCGCCAAGGAAGAGGATGCCTTGTTCCCCGCGTCGGTAACCACGCTCGACGGGCACCAGTGGGACGCCGCGATGACCGCCTGGCGAAACGCTCATCCGGGTCGTGACCTGCTCAAATCTTGACCCCTCCCCTCCTGTAGCGTGATCATGCCGAACCGCGGAGGTCGCACTCACCTCAATGACAGGAGACGCCGAGTGGCTCGCAGACGCGATCGTGCGCGCTGGACGCTCGCCGACGCACCCGACCAGACGGGGCGCGTCGCAATCGTGACCGGAGCCAACTCGGGCATCGGATTCGAAACGGCGCGGGGACTCGCGCGACTCGGAGCGACGGTCATCATGGCCTGCCGCACGGCGAGTACCGCCAATGCTGCTCGCGAGGAGATCCTCGACGAATTGCCCGATGCCGACATCGTCGTCGTGCCGCTCGATCTCGCAGATCCGGAGTCAATCCGACGTTGCGCCGACGGTATCAACGCCGCAAACTCGACTATTGACATCATCGTGGCGAATGCCGGTTACATCCCGACCGAAGTGATCACGAACGCCGATGGGCTCGAACAGTGCTTCGCGGCAATCGTCCTCGGGCACTATGCCCTAATCGGACGGCTCAGTGACAGCCTGCTCCGAGCTCCGGCCGCGCGGGTGGTGACCGTCGGTAGCCTCGCCCATCGCTCGAGGACCATCCATCCCGAAAACCTCGGACTCGGCACCACACGCAGGCCAATGCAGGCATACGCCGAAGCCAAATTCGCTCAGCTGATTTTTGCGGCCGAACTCGATCGCCGATTCACCGCAATCGGGTCGGCGGCCATCTCACTCGCCGCGCACCCCGGGGCCGCGCGGACAGGCGTCATGCGCGAACGAAATACCTTCGTCCAGCGTGCGTACCACAGCAAACTGACCTGGCCGCTGCTGCGCCTGTTCGTCAACGACGCCGCGACCGGAGCCCTTCCCGCGCTGCGAGCTGCCACCGATCCAGCAGCCGTGGGCTCAGAGTACTTCGGCCCGTCAGGTCCGTTCCAGTTCACAGGGTCCCCGGTGTTGGTCACCGGCAGCGACGCTGTCCACGACGCGGTCGTTGGTCAACACCTATGGGCACTTGCCGAGAAACGCACCGGTATCGCCTACCCGTAACAGTCGCGGACGTCAACGACGTTCGACGCGACCCCACACACGGCCACACGGGTATTAAGAAAAACTGACTACCCTGGGACGTGTGACCGCCGAAGCAAACTCCCCCACCCAAACCAGCACCGCGATCGTCGGTTTTGAGAACTCATTCGCCGAGGCGCTCGCACCGATGACGGTGTCGTGGCAAGGCGCGGAGGTCCCCGACCCAAAGCTTCTCGTGCTGAATCAGCATCTCGCGGAAGCACTCGAGTTGGACGCTTCGATCTTGCGCACCGACGACGGCATCGCACTCCTTTCCGGTGCTGCGAGCCCCGCCGATGCGACGCCCGTGGCGACCGCCTACGCAGGTCACCAGTTCGGTGGCTACGCGCCCATCCTCGGTGACGGGCGGGCCCTGCTGCTTGGCGAACTCATCGACGTCGACGGCAATCGGGTGGATCTGCAGTTGAAGGGCTCCGGGCGTACACCGTTTTCGCGGGGTGGTGACGGCTTCGCTGTTGTTGGTCCAATGCTGCGCGAGTACCTTGTGAGCGAAGCGATGAATGCGCTCGGTATCCCCACCACCAGATCGCTGTCGGTTGTGGCCACCGGGCGCAACGTCCAGCGGAGCGGCGCCGAACCGGGAGCGGTGCTGGCGCGAGTCGCTGCCAGCCACCTGCGGGTCGGAACGTTCGAACTTGCCGCACGCCATCGGGATCTGCTGCAGCCCCTCGCCGACTATGCGATCAATCGGCACTACCCCGAGCTCACCAGCTTGGCGGAGACCGGTACAGACAATCGGTACCTGGCATTCCTGGAGGCGGTCGTCGAGCGGCAGGCGGCACTGGTGGCGCAGTGGATGCTCGTCGGATTTGTCCACGGCGTGATGAACACCGACAACACCACCATTTCCGGGGAGACCATCGACTATGGGCCCTGTGCCTTCATCGATGCCTACGACCCCGATGCCTTGTTCAGTTCCATCGACCACGGTGGCCGATACCGACTTGGGAACCAGCCAAGCGTGTTGAAGTGGAACTTGGCACGATTTGCCGAGTCGATCCTGACGCTGTTGTCCCCCGACCCCGATACGGCAATCGCAGCAGCGACCGCCACGCTCAACACCTTCGACGAACTCTACGATGCGCGTCTCACCGCTGGGTTGGCCGCCAAACTTGGCGTTGCTGACATCGCCTTTGACCGCGCTCTCCTCGACGACTTGCTGACCCTGATGCACGACCACCGCGCTGATTGGACGGGGACCTTCCGTGCACTGGCCGACGAGCTCCGCGGTAACCCCGACTCTCTTGACGTCTTGATCCCTCGGGAAGCGACTAGGTCGTGGGTGAGCCGATGGCGGGCAGCGCTGGGTAGCTGTGCTTTGGACGAGCAGCAGACCGCCGCGCGAATGGACGGAGTTAACCCCGCATACATTCCGCGAAATCACCTGCTCGATGAGGCGCTCCGAGCTGCCACTGACGGCGACCTGGCTCCGTTCCTACGCCTACTCGACGCGGTCACCCATCCCTTTGTCAGCCGCCCGGAATGGATCGATCTCGTGGATCCGGCGCCGGATTCCTTCAGTGCGGGCTTCCAGACCTTCTGCGGCACGTGACGAGCGTGGCGGGGCGACACCACCGGCAATTGCGGTTTACTTCAGCGCCCGCTTGACGAAGGTCGCCGCAGCCGCTTCCGCCGCGTACACGGAACCGATGTGGTCGGCGTCGACCACGCGGAAGTCGGGGTGGGTGCCCGCCAAGTTGAGGTCCGCGACCAGCTTGAGCGTCAACGGGATCGGTACCACCAGGTCCTTGGCTCCTTGTACCAGCATGATTGGCTTTGTGTACCCGGTCGTGGGGATCCCGAGATAGTCCCGCAGCGCGTTGATGACCACGGGGTCGGCGAGCGAGCGGGAAAGCATTTCCGCGACTGAATGCCCGGCTGAGAGCTTCGCGAACTCGGCGTACGACATCCGCGGTGCGGCGTCGACGAGTCGTCGACCCAACGGCGTCAAATAGGCATTCACGTCGAGGTCGCGCCGGGAATCGCGCAGACCGGCGATGGCGAAAGTCATGAAATTCGTCAAACCTGCGAAGATCCCTGCCGGCGGAAACCAGGGTCCGCCGAGTGGTGCGAGCGTCTCGATGTTCGACGGCACTCCCTGCGCGACGGCACCACGGTAGTCCAGTTCCGGTGCGTAATTGTCAACCAGGTTGGCGGTGCACATCGCCGCTTGCCCACCTTGAGAAAGCCCCACGACCACCCAGCGGTCCGCGAGCGCGTTGGAGAGATTATGTGCGGCCCGGACCGAATCAATGACCGTTCGAGCGACCACTCGACAATTCAAGTACGGGGCGATGCCGGGCGAACCCATGCCGATATAGTCCGGGGCGGCCACCGCGTAGCCGCGCTTGAGCCAGCCATCCACGTAGGCACTGGTTGCGGGGTGTTCACCGGTGCGCGACGGTGCGTCGAAGTCGGAGTCGCCTACCGTGCCGTGAGCCCACACCACCACGGGCCAACCGCCCGTGGGCGGCGTTCCTGCAGGCTGATACAATACCCCCGTGCTCGGGGTGAGCCCGTGCGGCCCCTTCGTTTGATACGTCATTTTTTGAGCGCTGGCCGCGGACGGCAACGACAAGTTTGCTAGTAAAGGCGAGCTTTCCAGGAGGGTCCCGGGGGCGGCAGGCTTCGCGTGGGCTGACGGACTCAAAGCGGGGAACGCGATAGTCGGAACCGCCAGAGCAAGACTCGCCGCGAGAATGGACAGAACGCGGGCGCCACTTCGTGGATTCATGGCAGAAATCTAGTTCATCGTCGCGATCCGGTGCGACGTTTAGCGAGCTTTGCCCATTATTGTGGTGCCAGCCCGGCTCCGGCATCTTTCACCGTGGCGAGAAGGCGGCGGGTCAGCGCATTGAGCCGGTCTCCTGGTAGCGCTGGTGGAGGCTAAAGGCCTCACCCAGCAGGTGCGGAGTCTGCCCGGCATCAGGTAGTGCCTCCGCGCGGGCAAAGTAGTCGTCGAGCAGTGGCTTGTAGTCCGGGTGCGCGCAATTGTCGATGATCGCGCGGGCGCGGCGTCGAGGCGACAGGCCGCGAAGGTCGGCGAGTCCCTGCTCTGTGACGATCACCTGCGTGTCGTGCTCTGAATGGTCGACGTGCGGTGACATGGGGACGATCGCCGAGATCGAACCACCGCGTGCGGTGGACGGACTCAAGAACATCGAGACGTAGCCGTTGCGGGCGAAGTCACCGGAGCCGCCGATGCCATTCATGATCTTGGTTCCCATGACGTGAGTCGAGTTCACGTTGCCGTAGATATCTGCCTCGAGCATCCCGTTCATCGCGATCACGCCGAGACGACGGACCACCTCGGGATGATTGCTGATCTCCTGCGGCCGCAACGTGATGTGGTTGCGGTACGTATCGATGTTCGCGACGAATTCCTCCAACCCGGCTTCGCTGAGCGCGAGCGAAGTTGACGACGCATGTGCGACGGTGCCGTCCTTGATGAGGGCGAGCATGCTGTCTTGAAGAACCTCCGAGTAGCAAGTCAGGTTCTTGTAGCCGCCTCGGTCGAGGCCGCCGAGTACAGCGTTGGCGACGTTGCCGATGCCAGCCTGCAGCGGTAGGAGCGTGTCGGCCGGCAGTCGTCCGGCGCGCACTTCGTAGGCGAAGAAGTCGAGGACGTGCCCGGCAATGGCTTCGCTAACGGCGTCTGGCATTGTTAGTTCGCTTGCCGCGTCACGGGCGTGGGTTTCGACGACCGCTACGACCTTGGCTGGGTCCACCCGGTAGGTGGTCTGGCCGATGCGGTCATCGACACGGGTGATTTGGATGGGCTTGCGATTCGGTGGGAGCGCAGTGCCGTAGTAGACGTCGTGAATACCCTCCAGTTCGGCGGGCACCCACGAGTTCACCTCGAGGATGATTTTATCGGCGACGTCGAGCCACGTCTTGTTATTACCGATGGATGCCGAGGGGATCAGTTCGCCCGACTCGGTGATGCCCGCGACTTCGACAATCGCAACGTTGACGTGGCCGTAGTACCCCTGCCACACCTGCTGCGCGACGTGCGAGAGGTGGATGTCGACGTATTCCATCTGGCCGCGGTTGATCCGCTGACGTGCGGTGGGCTCCGACTGATACGGCATCCGCAACCCAATGCCTTCGACCTCGGACAGCATGCGTTCCGTCGAGGCAGACACCGACGCGCCGGTCAGGAGGTTGATGGTGAAGTCGGATCCGCCAGCACGGGCGTCCCGGATGCGATCTGCGAGCGCCGGAATGGTGTCCTTGGGGGTGCCGCCGCTGGCGAAGCCACTGATGGCGACCGTGTCGCCGGGATTGATAAATCGCACCGCGTCTGCAGCGGAGGTGACGCGCTGCGCAAAGGTAGCGTTGCGGATGCGATTGGCAATTCGGGATTCGCCCGAAGACGTGCTCATGGACTTCCATCATAGGCGTCGAGCCTCAGCGAACTTTAAGTGATCGGCGATACGCGGGGAATGGAGTGTGGTACGGATTCGACGACCGTGCCGATATCGGTACCACCACAACTGATTTCGGTTCGGTACTCGCGCTGGGCCGGTAGGGAATGGCAACGGCCTCGACCTGAACTCGCAGCGATCACTCTTTGGCGGTCGGGATCTTGGCCCGAAGGTGTTTTCCAGGTTGTCACCGGTGCGGGTGAAACCGGGGCTGCGGTGGTGCGGTTGTACGGTCACCTCGGACTCCACGTCGTCGATGGATCGGCGATCTCCGCCAACCTCGGTGCCAATCCCGCGCTGACGATCACCGCGCAAGCAGAGCGGGCGATGTCGTTCTGGCCAAACAAGGGTGAGACCGACCTTCGGCCGCCGTTGGGAAACACGTATCAGCGGCTGCAGCCCTCGCGCCGAAATGCCCCGTAGTCCCCGACGGCGCGCTCGGCGTCCTACGACTGCCGATCGAACCGGCCTGAGGACCTTCCTAACCGGATCCCACGTAACGATTGGACCGTTACCTCAAGCACCTCGAAGACTTCCAGAACGCCGATGGCACCGCCCCCGACCGGCAGCTTGTCGCCAGTGAACAGCAACGAGTTGTCGACGCCGTCAATTCCATGCAGACGCAAGCTTCGGCCTGTGCGCGCGATGCCGCCAAGTGCACCTTCACCAACTTTGATAGCGGTGCATTCACCAAGCCCGTTCTCAAGCCGCCGGCCCCCGATGCGCCGCCGGACCGCTAGTGACAGTACCGATGTGGGATACCGAGGAGATGGCCAACGATGGTGACACGGTGACCTTCGCCACCGGTGACGTGTTCGAACCGGGAGCAGAGTCGATTGGCCTGCATCTCAACGTGATCCGTGTCCCCGCCGTCGATCGGGGGGATCCCGGCGGCATCGTCCTGAGCCAGGATCCGTCAGCAGGTTCTCAAGTGCCACGGGGCACCACCGTCACCATTCGGGTCACTATTCCCGATTCGTGATCGCTTCCGGCGGTGCCTCCCGTTCGGGGGCTCCCAACGCTGACGGCCACCAGACCCGCCGTCCAATCTGAAGCGTCAGGGCGGGCACGAGGGCTGAACGGACCAGGATGGTGTCGATCAGGACGCCGACCGCCACCAGGAACGCAACCTGTGCCAGGAAGATCAGCGGTATCACAGCAAGCGCGGAGAAGGTAGCAGCCAGAACAATGCCCGCGGAAGTGATGACACTTCCCGTGACCGCGAGGCCGCGACGAACCCCTTCCCTGGTGCCGTGCCGTTTGGCTTCCTCGCGGACTCGCGTCATGAGGAAGATGTTGTAATCCACGCCAAGCGCCACTAGGAAGACGAACGCGAAAAGCGGGACTGTTGGGTCCGCCCCCGGGAAGTGGAAGACGTGGTTGAAGACCAATGCTCCGATGCCGAGTGTGGCGGCGAACGACAGGACCACGGTCAGCAAGAGCAGGACCGGCGCGACGATAGCTCGCAGCAACAAAATCAAGACAATCAACACCACAAGCAAAACCAGCGGGATCACGATGTTGCGGTCGCGGGCCGCGGTGTCCTGGGTGTCGATCTGCGTGGCCGTGGTTCCGCCAACAACCGCATCGGCACCCGGGATTGCATGGACGGTCGTGCGGATCTGTCGGACAGTGTCCTCCGAGGCATCGGAGTCGGCCGCGGTCTCCAGCGTTGCCTGGATGGCAACCCGACCGTCGATGATCTTGGCTGGTCCGGATCCGGGCCACCCCTGAGACACGTTGGCCACACCGGGGACCTGCTGGACTTGGTCGACGACCGCCGGTGCGGCGTCGACCTTGGCGAAGATCTGGACCGGTGATCCCGAACCGCCAGGGAAGTGCTCGCTGAGCATTTCCTGCGCGTCGGCCGAATCGACATGGGTGAGGAAGACCTGCGATTGCGGGATCCCCGACGCCTTGAATTGCGGGGCAAATCCCGCGAACACCGCCAAACCGAGGGCCGTGATGACCCACACCTTTGTGTGATGCTTGTCGACCTTGTTGGCGATCGTCCACCAGATGCCCTTGGCATCGTCCTCGGCATCTTCCACGCTGCGTCCGGTGATGACCGGACGCATTGGCCAAAACGCGGTGCGCCCGGTCAGTGCGAGGACGGCAGGCAGAAATGTCAGCGAGGCAACAAGTGCCGACACGATGCCGATTGCCGCGATCGGTCCGAGACTCCGGTTGGAATTCAGTTCGGAGAACATCAGGCATAGAACGCCGAGAACGACGGTGCCCGCCGAGGCGGTGATCGGCGCAACCGTGGCCCGCCAGGCGCGAATTACCGCTGGAACCCGCTGCCCATCCAGGTGGAGCTCTTCTCGATAGCGGGAAACAAACAGCAATGCGTAGTCGGTCGCGGCACCCATTACCAAAATAAAGAGGATCCCCTGACTTTGGCCGTTGAGCGTCAGAACATTGGCCTTGGCGAGGAGGTAGACGATGGCCCCGGCCCCGGCCAGCGCAAACACCGCAGAGAGAAGCACAAAGATCGGCAGGAGCGGGCTGCGGTACACGATGACGAGAATGATGAACACGATTGACGCGGCGACGATGAGCAGCAGACCGTCGATCCCGGCGAATGCTTCGCCGAGGTCGGCTGCCTGACCCGCGGGTCCACCAACCTTCACCTGTAGGTCGGCCGGTGCGGTGTCACTGATGTGCTCCCGCAGGGTCGATATTTCCTCACTGATGTCGGTGGTCGGCACAGGCACAATGAGTTGAAGTGCCCGACCGTCGGCAGACGGAATCGGTGGAGGCCCGGGTTCGCCGCCGCGAAAGGTCGTCGACGACCACGCCTGAAGCGACTGCAGATACTCCGCCGCTGCGGGGCCCGCGGGCTGGTCGTCGTCGCGAGCAGCTACGACCACTGCGGGCACCGTTTCCGAGTCGGCGAACTGCTTCTGCAACTCTGCCGCCCGGGTCGATTCGGCACTCGACGGCAGATACGACGTTTCCGAGTTCGACTGCACGCTTGCCAGCTGACCGATCAGCGGTCCGCCAACGCCACCGATCAACAGCCAACCGATGATGACCAAAGCCGGAAGCAACTGACGGGTCCAGCGTGCGGTCTTGGACGTGCTCATGCGAGCTCCCCCGATCGGAAACGGATGCACTCAGCTGACGAGGAATTCATCGGTGGTCGGACCTCTCTACGGGCGACATAGCAACGGCGGGCCTACTTGACACTCTCACGCGCGGCTCAATTCTGTCGGACGATGCCGCGTGCGTCGTCGCACGGTGGTTCGTAGCGCTCGCGAATCCGGATGGGCCAGCGGTCGAAAATTCCTCCACGAGAAGAAAGTTCGAAGCAATCGAGTGTTGGCACCAACCCGACGTTGGACGTCGATAGGGTCGAAGTGTGGAGTCACCGGAAGTATCGACGCAACACCCAGAAGTAAAAATCGATTCGGGCATCGTCCGCGGGCGGTGGCGCCCGACGACCGGAGGGCGAGGCGCAAAGCAATCGGCGGCGTTCCTCGGGATTCCGTTTGCCGAGCCGCCGATCGGTGAACTTCGCTTTGCGGCACCGGAACCGAAAGCTCCGTGGGACGGCGTCCTCGACGCGTCCAGATACGGCGCGACCGCACAGCGGGCCACCGACGGCGTCGTGCTAATCCCGGAACCATCGATTCCGGGCGATTCGACGCTGAACGTCAACGTCTTCACGCCTGATCTCAACCCAGCAGAGACATTGCCGGTGATGGTGTGGATTCACGGCGGCGGCTTCTTCGCCGGATCGCCGGCAAGCCCCTGGTACGACGGCCGAAACTTCAACCGCGATGGCATCGTCACCGTCACCATCTCCTACCGCCTCGGCTTCGACGGCTTCGGATGGATCGATGGTGCGCCGGCGAACCGTGGTGTCCGCGACTGGCTGCTGGCGCTGGAATGGGTTCAACGAAACGTCGCGGCATTTGGCGGTGACCCATCGCGCGTCACGATCGCCGGCCAATCCGCTGGAGGCGGCGCCGTCATGACACTGCTCGGGATGGAAGCCGCGCAACACCTTTTCCATGGTGTCTACGCGATGTCGGGGTTTGTGGCCGAAGGGCAAATCAGCCGAGCCGAGGAATTCGGCCGGTCGATGGCCGAGCGCGCGAAGGTCGCACCGACCCTCGCTGGCTGGCGCAGCGTGACCGAACAGCACGTGCTCGAGCTGCAGAAAAAGGCCACTTCCATGAGCTTCGGCATGCTGCGGGCGACGCTCGAGGAAGGTCCACCCGTCGGCCCGGTCATTGATGGCGAACTCCTGCACCGGCCAGCAACCGAATCATTCCGGCTTGGCATCGGGGCCGACAAGCCACTTGTTCTCGGAACCACGGACGACGAGTTCACCATGGTCGCATCGAGTCCGATGGTCTCGAACATTCTGCGACTGGTTCCGACCAGCACGATCCTGAAACTCCTTGCGGTACCGACCCAGGCGCGTCAGCGATATCTCGACGCGAACCGTGATGTCGTCGCCAACGGTAAGGGCAGGCTTGTCGGTCGGATCCTGTCCGACCGCATGTTCCGCGTGTCGGTTCCGCAGATCGTCGACGCCCGCGGTGAGGCGCCGACGTGGACCTTCCGGTTCTCATGGCCGTCCGGACACTTCGGTTTCGCCGGGCACTGCCTCGACGTGCCCTTCTTCTTCGACGTTCTCGACGGACCATCGCTGGGTCCGCTTGCGGGCCCCAACCCGCCGCAGTCCCTGGCCGACGCCGTGCACGAGGCCGCGGCAGCGTTCATCAGCGAGGGCGATCCAGGCTGGCCTCGAGAACAGCCAACGGCGTCGATCTCGCGGGTCTACGACATTCCCATCCGCGACCAAGCCGACGCCTATGCCTCCGTCCGTCCGCTTCTGCCCTGATCAATTCGCTCGCACAAGAGTCCGTGAAGGAGTCCGCCATGCCGAAGACAGTTCAAGAACTTCTCGATGCGCTGACCGTCGAAGAGAAGGCATCGCTCACCAGCGGCGCCGACTTTTGGACCACGAAGGCTATTGAGCGCCTTGGTATTTCATCGGTGATGTTGACGGACGGGCCGCACGGACTGCGGAAGCAGGCGGGGGCGGCAGATCACCTCGGGATCAACGACAGTGTTCCGGCCACCTGCTTCCCTCCCGCAGTTGCGCTGGGCTCTACGTTTGATGCCGAGCTCGCTGAGCGGATGGGGCAGGCCATCGGTACCGAGGCGGCCATCGAAGACGTTGCCGTTGTATTGGGACCCGGCATCAATATCAAGCGATCGCCGTTGTGCGGCCGCAACTTTGAATACGTCTCCGAAGATCCCATCGTGGCCGGGCACATTGGTGCCGCTCTCGTTCGCGGCATCGAGTCCGTCGGTGTGGGTACCTCGTTGAAGCATTTCGCGGCGAACAACCAGGAAACTGACCGCATGCGGGTGTCGGCCGACATCGACCCTCGCCCATTGCACGAGATCTATTTGCGCGCATTCGAGCACATCGTCACTGAGACCCAACCGTGGACCGTGATGTGTTCCTACAACCGCATCAATGGCGTGTACGCCTCCCAAGATCCGTGGCTGCTGACCGACACGCTACGTACGGCGTGGGGTTTCGAGGGCTTGGTCGTCTCGGACTGGGGCGCGGTCAGCGACCGTGTCGCTGCACTGGCCGCCGGACTCGACCTGGAAATGCCGTACAGCGGTGGGGCCGCCGACGCGGCAGTCGTAGCCGCGGTTGCCGACGGCTCGCTGTCTTCCGAAGCACTCGATCTCGCCGTGACACGGATAGTGCAACTGGTTGCCAAGGCCGCACAGCGGCCTGCCGTTGCCGGACCTCTCGACGTCGATGCTCATCACGCATTGGCACGAGAAGTTGCTGGACGGAGCATTGTGTTGCTGAAGAACGACGGGCTACTCCCCCTCGCCCCCGACGCGTCGGTAGCGGTGATCGGCGAGTTTGCTCGAAGCCCGCGTTTCCAGGGCGGCGGATCGTCGCACATCAACCCGACGCGGGTTGACTCGGTACTCGATGCCTTGGTGGCCGTGTGCGGCGATCGCGCCCGGTTTGCTCCCGGTTTTGCTTTCGACGGCAGTGACGGTGAGACGCTGCGGTCGGAAGCCGTCGAATTGGCCGCTCAGCAGGATGTTGTTGTGTTGTGCGTCGGACTGCCGGATGCCGATGAGTCGGAAGGCTTCGACCGTACCCACATCAATCTCCCCGTTGGGCAGTTGGAATTGATCGACGCTGTACGGAAAGCCAACCCGAACGTCGTGGTGGTGCTGTCGAACGGTTCCGTCGTCGCACTGCCTTTCCGTGATCACATTCCAGCGATTGCCGAGACTTGGCTACTCGGCCAGGCTGGCGGCAGCGCGACGGTCGATGTGTTGACTGGTGCGGTGAACCCGTCCGGCCGACTCACCGAGACCATCCCGCTCCGACTTGAGGACACGGCCTCGTACGGAAACTTCCCCGGTGCCGTTGGCCATGTGCGGTATGGCGAAGGGATTCACGTCGGCTACCGCTGGTACGACAACCGCGGCTTCGACGTCGCGTACCCGTTTGGGCACGGGCTGTCGTACACGGAATTTAGCTATGGTCAGGCATCGGTCAACACGGACGCCAACGGCGACCTCATCGTGACGGTGCCACTCACCAACACCGGTGATCGTGACGGCCGCGAAGTGGTCCAGGTTTACACCGCCTTGGACAATTCCGTGGTTGAGCGTGCACCACGTGAGTTGAAGGCATTCGCGTCCGTGGCGGTCGCTGCTGGCCAGTCACGAGAAGCGACCATCACTGTTCGTCGCAAAGACCTCGCCTACTGGGACGTTCGCGCGGACGCTTTCGTCGTCGAGGGCGGCGAGTACCGACTGGAGGTGGGAGCCTCCAGTCGCGACATTCGCTCCACCACGACAATCGCGGTGACCGGTGATGAGTTGCACCTGCCGCTGACGATGGAATCGTCGTTCGGCGAAGTGCTGGCACATCCCGTCGCGGGCCCGGTGGTCCAGGCCAGTCTCGAAGCTCTCGCGGGCGCGGGCGGCGGCCTGCTGACCGACGAGGCGATGAGCGCACTCCTCGGGTCGTTCCCCATCGGTCGACTAATTAATTTCCCGGGTGTGGACATTGAGACCGGGCAAATTGAGGCACTGATAAAGATGGCGAATTCGACCGCTTAACGGTGTGGCGTCAACGTCACGCTTCCGATTACGGTACCTCCGAGGTATGCCGGTCCTTTGTATCCTCCGTGGCCGTCGCTATTGAGAATCACGCGGTGGCCGGGAAAGAGGTCGACGAAGCCGCCCCTGGCTGTTGGGTGAATTGGGTAGTGGCCGATCAGGACCAGGTCGTGGCCGCTGACATGTGCTGTACGCTGCAGCAATACCACATTGCCCGTCAACGTTGTTGACGTATAGGTTCCGGGCTGGACATCGGCTGAAGCTTGACCGGCGACGCCGAATAGCGCGGCGGCGCCTACTGCGACGGAGATCGCGGCAGTTCGGGTAATAGCCCGAATAGTGCGTTTTTTCATGATCCTTCCTATCGGCTCGGGATTTAAATCTTACTCCCGTGCTAATGGATCTGCGATGATAAATTTCCAACGCGAATAATGTATGAATGGCGCGTTTTGTGATTGTCAATCGCTCTATTTGTGCCAATTGGCAGTCATTGTTGCCTGGCGTTTTGGTGGCGCATGCCAATTTCCCTGTCATTCGCTGAGGACAGATGTCAAAATGGGGCAGGTAGCGTCGCTTGCAATGACTTAAATTCAACCTGGCGAGACGGTCAAGAAACGGCTTCTGGCACCTGCGAATCCTCGTGCACCAAGATTCGGAAGTCCTTCAGATCGACGCGCTTAAGTTGGTTCACGAACTGGGTGGCGAAGCCGGGAAACATGGTGGCGTTGAACCCGTCGTCGGTCAGATACCAACTTTGGCAACCGGAGTTCCAGGTCGTGGATTTCAGGCGACGCTGGATATCTCGGTTGTAGCGTTCTTGGACGTCGGTACGGACGTCGAGAGCCTTCCAGCCTTCGCGTTCGCGCTTCGCAATGGCCTGGGCCATATAGTCGATCTGCGCCTCCATGTACACCAGCGCCGAACTGTGCCCGGGCCCGGAGTTCGGGCCGAAAGTGAAGAACAGATTGGGGTACCCGGAGACGGCAACGCTGCGGAAGGCGTAGGCGCCGCCACTCCATTCGGTCGCCAGGTCGCGGCCGTCGAGACCGGTGACAGGAAACGGCGTCCCTTGCTTGCCGACTTCAAAACCGGTTGCGAAGACGATGCAGTCCACTTGGTGCTCAACACCTTCGGCTGTCCGGACTCCCTTTGGGGCGATCCGTGCGATTGGCCAGGTGATGAGTTTGCAGTTCGGCTTTTGCAACGCCGGGTAGTAGTCACTGCTCATCAGCAGGCGCTTGCAGCCCGCAGCGAAATCTGGGGTGAGCTGCCGACGCAACCACGGGTCGCTGACCTGACGTCGAAGATGCGCACGACTGACGGCTTCGACAATCCTGGTGGCCGGGGTATCCCAAACCACTCCCAGGGCGACCGACTCGTGGCCCCAGAACCATGCGGTTCGCGCGAGTTTCTGAGACCCCGGAATCGAGCGATAGATGGCCTTGGTTAGTGATCCGGTGTTGGTGTCCATTCGCGGCAGCACCCAGCCCGGTGTCCGTTGAAAGACCTTCACCGACGCCGATTGCTTCACCAGTTCCGGCACAATCTGTACCGCGCTGGCGCCGGTCCCAATCACCGCCACCTTTTTGCCGGTGAAGTCGTACTCGTGATCCCACCGGGCACTGTGAATCCGATGACCCTGGAACTCGCTCAGTCCCCGGATATCGGGAAGAGAAGGATTGGCGAGCGGGCCCGAGGCAACAATGACTGAACGAGCCTGCACCGCCTCCTGCCCGTCGAATCGGATCGTCCACTCGCCGCTATCGGCGCAGTACTCGACGCCAATCACCGTATGGTCAAACCGGATCTGGTCGGCGATCGCAAACTCTTCGACCATCGCCTCGATGTACGCCAGGATTTCCGAACTCCCCGAATAGGTCCGCGACCAGTCCGGATTCTGCGCAAAGCTGTACGAGTACAGGCGCGACGGGATGTCGCAGGCCGCGCCCGGATAAGTATTGTCGCGCCAGGTGCCGCCAACGCGATCCCCACGTTCATAGATGACGACGTCGTCGACACCCCGCTGCGCAAGTTTGATGGCGGCACCGATGCCAGCGAAACCCGCTCCGATAATGGCTACTGCCACACTCATCTGTCGCTCCCCTACGCTGCCGGTTCGTAGGTCAACTCGCTCGACCATGTAGGCGTTCGGTGAATCAGTGGGAACGGGATCATCCCTGTCGCCTTGACGAGACCGTCGGCGACAGCATGGTAGGGCCAATAGTCGCGGTTGATGGCCAACCGACCGTGCAGCGCGACTACCTGGAACATTGGCAGGCGGCGTACATAGCTGCTGCGCTCCCCGACCGCCCGGTACTTCTTCATGGCGCCGTACAGCTTTCCTTCGTCGACGCCCATCGCCACGATGTTGTCGCGCATCTTGTTGAGCAACGGCATATACGCGAGCATGCCGACGAGCAGGCTCGGGCGCACCAGACCGCCGACGAACTCCGTCGCCAACTTGCGCACATTTGCGTGGCCAAGCAAATCCATTACCTCGTAATCAACTGCGAGATGACGAGATTCATCGGCGTTGATCAGTCGAAAAACATCCTGCGCAACCGGGTCGGCAACCTCGTCGGTGATGAACTTGATCAGCGCGCCATCGAGCGCCACCTCCAGCATCGGAATCACCGTGCCCAGAATCGACAGTGACAGGTCGTCGGCGTAGGCGTCGAGCCAATTGATCGCCAATTGGACGTTCACATTCGGCGACGGGATCTCGTCGTTCTCAAGCATTCCCCATCGTCGCATCAGGGCGAGTTCGGCGTTCGCATGCTTTTGCTCTTCCGCGTGGAAGTGCTCATAGATTCTTTTCAGCGTGGGATTCGGTGCTTTCTTTGCCATCGCGGCGAACCCGCGCGCACCGACGTTCTCGATCCACATAAGGTCTGAAATGAAGGGTTTCAGTTTGGCGTGCAATTCCGGTTCGATAAGTTCAGCGCCGGGCGCGTCCCAGTCAACGTCGGCCAAAGCCCACTGACGATCCTTGATCATGTCGAGCATCCGGTCTAGATCCATAGCCATGACGAGCCTCCGATTAGGGTGTGGAGCTTTCGGTGGGAAGGAGTCGACCGATCAGGCCGGCCCCGCGGGCGTACTGGGTTGGGAAGTAGCGCTTGAGATGCCAAATGACGGTCGCGTCGAGCTGCGGCACCACATAGAGGCGGCCAAGATCGTGTGCATCGAGGGTTTCTGCCGCGATACTGTCCGGTGAAACACCGGTCCAGGCCATCAGCTTGTCCGCAAGACCGCGTCCGGCCGCAGTAATCCGACCATCGACGGACACATTTGTTTTTACGAAGGTCGGGCACAGGACCGTGACGGCTAGTTTGGTGCCGCTCGCTTCCGCGGCGAGGGTTTCCGAGAGTGCCATGACACCAGCCTTGGACACGTTGTAGGGGCCCATCGCCGGTGATGCGGCAAAGCCTGCGGCTGAAGCGACATTGATGATGCCGCCACGAGCGGATTGGCGAACCAGCGGAGCGAAGATTTCGCAGCCGTGCACCACGCCCCAGAGGTTGATGCCCAGGGCCCAGTCCCAATCCTTAAAGCCGATGTCGCCGACTTGTCGACCACCGATGCCGACGCCCGCATTGTTGATCACGAGCGACGGCGGACCGCCGAAGTAGTGTTCGGCAACTTTGGCGAGTTGGTCCATTTGGGATCGGTCCGCAACGTCGCAGGTGTGCGACAGGGCATGTCCGCCAGCGGCAATGATGGTGCTGGCCGTGGCATCGGCCCGTGCGGTGTTGATGTCTACACAGACGACGTCGCCACCGCGGCGAGCCAATTCAAGGGCGAATGATCGACCGATCCCACTTCCCGCTCCCGTCACAACTGCGCGGGCATTGACGGTGCGGCGGTTGCGATTTGCAGCCAGGATCAGTCGATCAATTGCGAACATTCTTCAATGCCACCACCGACTGTGACAATTGTCAATGACACAGTTCGTTAGGCATCGACCAACACCGAGACCGCCCGTGGTCGAGGCTGGCCAGTTTCACCTCCACCCGAGACGGCCACCGACTCGAAAAGCACCCGTTGCTCCCGCGCTGCCGCACCCAACCCGAGCAACAATTCGATCGCGGGCGCGAGGTCGTCCTTTGTTTCGGACGGTGGCACCATGTCGCGGAGAAGCGGTAGCGGGAACATACCGAGATCGGTGAGCGTGGAATCAGACCACACGGCTGGCGACCAACTGGTTTCAGCAGTGAGGTACGTCGAGAGGGCGTGCACGACGATCATGACCGGTTCCGCCTCATCGAGGTGAAGGTCGTGGCCGTCGAAGTCAGCGGGCCACCACAGGAGTGCGTTGATCGGGGCAATCCCAGCGGGCCCGGCATCGCCCAGAGTCGACAGCGTGACCGGCCGCTGGAAGACCAGAAAGCCCGAAGCCCCGACGACGGTGAGGTCGGTGGCGGGCGCGGGCACCACCAGTTCATCGCGCAACGAGGCGACCGTGCCTGCTCGAAGCCACGTTGGCGGTGCCGTCGAAAGGGCATGAAGGGCACCATCGATCATCGTGTTCACCGTCTCGCCGCCAGCGTAATTCTCACCGGCGATGTGGTGTTTGATGCGGCGGTAGCCTTCGGCCAGTTCGGATCGGATGCGCACCATTTGCGATGGCGCCCATTGTTTTTGCTCTCCCCCGTTGTTTGTCATGCGACGACCGTAATGTCCGAGGAAGTACCTGACCAGCACGATATCCACAGGTTTGACATTGCCCCGATTACCGGCCGGGATTAGGTGGATGGCGGTGTCCCGGCAACGGCGGCCGTCAGTACTTTGACCAGGCCTTCTTCAGTGATTTCCACAGGATTGGGGTAGTGCTGGCGCATCGAGACCTCGACCGCTCGCGGAATGTCATCGCGCGTGAACCCGAACTCGGCCAACGAGGTTGGGCCGTTGAGGTCGACGATGAGATCGAAGAGCCCCGACGGAGCGTCGTCAACACCGAGCGCGTTGGCCACAGCGGCCATCGCAGCCGGTGCGCCGGATGCGTTGTACGCCATCACCTGCGGCAAAACGACGGTGTGCGTCGGTGCGTGAGGCAACCCAAAACTGCCGCCGAGCACGTGACAGAGCTTGTGGTGCAGACCCATTCCGGTGTTCGCCAGACTCATGCCCGCCAACCACGCCCCACTGAGGAGGTCCGCACGAGGTGCGGGATCGGTAGGAGTTGGCTTGACCCCGCGCAAACCGCGGCTGATCCGCAGCACTCCTTCGGAGGCGATCGCGTTCATCGCCGGATTGTGGTCGACGGCATACATCGCCTCCACCGCGTGGGCCAGCGCATTCACTGAACTGACCACGGTCAGTTCCATCGGCATTGTCAACGTCAGATCTACGTCGTAGACGACGGTGTCAGCCATGATTTCCGGACCCGAGCGCGTTGTCTTCACCCCGGCATCAGTTTCACCGAGGATTGCCGTCGCCTCGGATCCGGAATACGTGGTCGGCACAAATATCTGAGGGTAGTTCGCACGGGATGCGAGAGCCTTCGACAGCCCCATCGCACTCCCACCGCCAACGGCAACCACGGTGTCTATCCGGTGCTCAGTCGCGACCGTCAGGGCTTCGGCAGTTACCTCGATCGGTGTATGCATCTGGGCGCCGGTAAAGCTTGCGGCCAGCAGGTCACCCAGTGCTGACTCGGCGACATCCCGATACCGCTCACTCGAGATCAACAGCACCCGTGATCCTTCGAGCCGAGCCACCTCGTCAGAAAGTTGGTCGAGGGTGCCGGATCCGAAAACGACGCGGGACGGGCTAGTCGATCGGTAAGTGAACTGGTCCATTGAGGTTAAATTACGACGCTGCCGTACATTTCGCCGAGCGGATCGGCGAGCAGTTCCACACGGGCGCCATCGGGGTCGGTGAAATACAGGGATACCTCGCTGTGGACCACGGTCTCGACCCCAGCCGCGACGAGCTTGTCGCGCAGACGCGCCCAGGTGGCCGGCTCCACGCTGATCGCCACGTGGTGCAGTCCTCCGAGGACCTCGCGATACGGACCCAGATCTAGGCCGGGGAAATCAAAGAAGGCTAAGAGATTGCCGTTGCCGATATTGAAAAAGAAGTGTGTCGATCCCGCATAGTCGCGGTTCTCAATCACTTCCGTCAACGGGAATTCGAGAATTCCCTGATAGAACTTGATCGTCGTCTCGACGTCGCTGCTGATGAGTGCCATGTGGTGCAGACCGCGCGCCGATGAGGCTGGCCGATCTGCCGCGGAAACCAAATACTTGGATTGGAGTTCGTCGCGACGAGCGGCAAAGATCCGGGAGCGTTCAGCTTCGGAATCGGCAGATGCAGAAGAGGTCATGGTGGTGTACTCCTTACTGTGCACTCCCCTAGCCGAGGACCTGCTACTGCCCACACTAGCGAGAGTCCAACGCCCACGCTGAAACTAGGAGTTCGGTTGTCGAATCCAGGTCACACGACCGTCGTTCGCCCGGAAAGGCCTGCGGATATCGCCTCGATTCGTGCCGTCAATATCGCCGCCTTCCCGACCGCCGATGAGGCCGACCTGGTGGATGCGCTGCGAGCAGATGTTGCGGCCTGGATAAACGGGCTGTCGTATGTCGCGGAGAGGGACGGCGTGGTTATTGGGCATGCCCTACTGACCCGGAGCCTCGTCGACGCCACGCCGGTGTTGGCGCTGGCACCGTGCGCAGTGGTACCCGAACTTCAGGGAACTGGCGTCGGCACCGCGGTGATTTCGGCGCTGCTGCAAGCAGCGCGGGACCGCGGAGCCGAGCAGACGGTGGTCGTGCTGGGGCCACGCAGCCTATTACCCGCGGTTTGGCTTCACGCCAGCCTCCAGATTCGGCATTGCAGCACCTTTTGACGTACCAGACGATGCCTTTATGGCGATGACACTGACCGACGAAGCAAGAGTCCCGACGGGCACCGTCACCTATCCCGTGGCCTTCGGCGGGTAATCAGTCGCCACATCTAACCGGCGATCAGCGGCCACAGCATCGCCGGACCCGCCTGACTCGCATAGCGGCCAACCTGCTGATCCCAGTACCGTACCGACCCGCCCTCGCCCCGCCAGGCGAGAGCCGCCCGCGTGTACTCGTGCAGGCGGTGTTCGCGGGTAGTGCCGATGGCCCCGTGGACCTGATGGGAGTTGCGCACAACGATCGATGCCGCGTGCCCCACACACGATCGCGCAACAGCGACAAGGAAGGGCAACCGTTCATCGAACCAGCTGCTGGCAACGGCAACCTGGAGTGCCGACTCGGTGGCAGTTCTCGCGAGCGCCGTTTCAGCGGCCGCATCGGCGATGAGCGACTGCACAACCTGCATTCTGGCCAGGGGTTTTCCAAACTGGATGCGGGTCGTCGTGTGCTCGATAGCAGATTCGACAGCGCATTCAAGAGCGGCGCAGACCTGGATTGCGCGAATCATCGCATACTTCAGCCGAGCCTTCTCCACCGCCGATGCCGAAACCGTTGTGCGCGAAAGGATTTCGTCCGCCACACGGATTGTTGCCCGCGGCTCGCCGATGATGTTGGCCCCGTTGACGACTTCCACGGTGCTTGGGTCCAGGTCGGAAACGAAGCAGGATGTGTCCGATTGAGAGATAAGGACAATGCGGTCTGCGGCAGTCGTCCAGGGAACCCCTGACGCTTCGCCGTTCCCGTCGAGAAACCCCAGTGTGCGGACCAGTCCGTCGTCCGCGTCGAGTCCAGCGTCGTCGAGGACAGCGCATGCGAGCAGGTCGTGCTCGGCGAGCGGTACCCGGACACCGTGACGAACGGCGGCAGTCAGCAGTTCGGCGGCCTCGAACCAGGAGGCGCCCGAACCTCCGCTAGTTTCGGGGCCGGTGAGTCGGACGAGACCCAACCGGTCCAGCGCCGCCCACAGGTCGGCATCGAAACCACTGCTCGATGAATAGCTCCGGCGGTAGTCGGCGAAAACCGCGTCCATCATGGCGCTGAGTTCGGGTTCAACGCCGTTCGCCGGCTCAATTGTCGGCATCAACGCAAACCCATCTCTCGAGCAATCACGCCGCGCAGGACTTCACTGCTGCCTCCGCGAATGGTGAAACCCGGACGTTGATCGACGCCTGCGTTGACCAACTCCGGCAGTCCGTCGGCATCGGTTGACAACTGATCGGCAAGATCAGCAATATCGCCTTCAGTCCCGGTCCCCAGCACCTTTACTACGGCGGCGGGAACACTTGCGGACTCTCCCCTGCTCAACGCTTCGCCGACGGACTGCGACATCTGATGCAGTCCGGCAACCCGCGCCACCAATCGTCCGAGTTCCGCGGACGAAGCCGCGGCCTGACGTGTGAGGCCCTGCAGGATGGGAAAAGTCGACAGGATTCGCTCCGGGCCGCTGCGTTCAAAGCTGAGTTCGGAGGTCACTTGGTGCCAACCGGCTCCGATCTCGCCGAACACGCGATCGTCGGGCACCCGCACGTTGTCGAGGATCACCTCATTGAAATGGTGGGCTCCATTCATCGAGACAATGGGGCGCACCTGCACCCCGGGCGCACTGAGATCAACGATGAACTGGCTAAGACCACCGTGTCTGTTGGTCGGATCGACCGAACTGGTCCGAGCCAGGGTCATCAACCAGTTGGCGTGGTGCGCTCCGGACGTCCACACCTTGGCACCATTCACGAGCCAACCGTCGTCGGTTCTGGTTGCAGCAGTTCGGACGCTCGCGAGATCCGAGCCCGAGTCCGGCTCACTCATGCCAATCGCCCAGTACTCGCTGGCATCGGCAATCCCGGGCAGAAACCGCTGCTTCTGCGACGGGGTCCCGTACTTGAGAATCGAAGGGGCCATCTGGCGGTCGGCTATCCAATGCGCAGCGACGGGTGCGCCGGCGGCAAGAAGCTCCTCGGTGACGATGAAGCGCTCCACAAACGAGCGCCCGCGGCCACCGTACTGCCTCGGGATCGTCATCCCAATCCACCCGCGATCGGCAAGGGCAACACTGAAATCACGATCCCACCCGGTCATCCAACTGTCGACGGAGGGCGTGAAGGCTCCGGAATTGCGTTGCTCGGTCAGGAATTCGCGGACCTGCATCCGCAGATCGTGGAGATGTTCCGTTTCACCCGATGGTGGGGGTACCAATCTGAGTCTGTCGATCAAGTCCTGCCTCTTCGCCTTGAATCCAACCGAGGATGCGCTTGGTCAGCTTACGACCGTTCGGAGAGTCCGGATGGCCACCATTAGACCGTGACGAAGCCCTGCTTAACCAGCCAGTCGCGAGCAACATCGGCGGGTTCGCGGCCGTCAACATCGACCTGCCGATTCAGTTCCGAAATCTCTTCCGAGGTCAGCTTCGCCATCACCGGTGCCATGACCTTGGCGATGGAGGGAAACTCTTTATTGACGTCCGCGCGCATGGTGACGGCCGCGTTGTAATGCGGGAAGAACGATTTGTCGTCTGTCAGTACATCGAGGTCGAGTGCCTTGATCCGACCGTCGGTGGTGAACACTTCGCCGAATGCACAGTTTCCATTGGCGACAGCCTGATAAATGATGCCGGTCTGAAGAATTTGAATCTTCGCATCGGCGGGGTTGAACCCGTACTTGGCCGCCATCCCCGGGTAGCCGTCTTGCCTGCTGCGGAATTCCGTTTCGATGCAGGTCGTGGCGGCGACTGGGTCGCGCTCGAGCAATGCCGCGTAATCAGAGAGCGTCTTGACCCCAGTCTTGGCGGCATTGGCTTTGTTGACCGCCAGCGCATAGGTGTTGTCCATCGGGGCAGGGTCCACCCACACGATGTCGTTGCGCTTCAAGTCCTCGTCGCGGACAGCATTGTACTGGTCAGTGGCATCCGGTAATGGCTGCTCGTTACCGAGGTAGTTGATCCAACCGGTACCGGTGTACTCGATCAAAACATCGACCTGGCCGCTGGCCATTGCGTCGCGGGCGCTGTTGGAACCCTGAATGTTTGTCATGTCGCGGACCTTTGCGCCAGCGGCCGCTAGCGAAAACCCGAGAATGTAGCCGAGGACCACCTGCTCGGTGAAATCTTTGGACCCGACCGAAATTGACTGACCGTTCAGGTCGGGTTGGACGGTAATCGATCCGGGCTTCACCGGCAGGGGCAAGGCCCCACCAGACTGCAGACCGCACGCGGTCAAGCTGAGAACCAGCGCCATGATGGATGCCAGGGCGATGCTAGTTCGCCTCATCGAAGCCCCTTTGGTCCTAGGTAGCGCTCGGCAAGCGCGCCCAGCCAGTCCACCAGCAATGCCAGCGCGACCGCCAAGACGGCCCCAACCACGAGGGTTACGTTGTCACGCAATTTGTAGCCGGTGTCGATCAAGATTCCCAAGCCACCGGCGTCGACGAGGAAGCACAGGGTCGCGGTACCGACCGCCAAAACCAGTGATGTCCGTAGGCCAGCGAGGATGAACGGGACCGCGAGGGGTAACTCCACCTGGCCGAGGATCCGTGGCTCGGACATCCCCTGGCCTCGGGCAGCGTCGATGGTTGCGGCGTCCACCTCCTGCAGTCCCAACATGCTATTCCGCAGCACGGGAAGCAATGAGTAGAAAGCGATGGGGAGTACGCCGATCCAGAAGCCAGTCGTCGCCGTCCACAGGAAGAACAGGACCAACAGGCCGATGGCCGGTGCTGCCTGGCCAATGTTGGCGACCCCGATCAGAAATGGTGCTGCCCAACGGAACTGGCGCCGCGTCACGAGAATCGCCAAGGGCACAGACACCAACAGCACAATGGTTGCGATGGCCGCCGTCAAAGCCAGATGTTGGAGGACGAGTTCGGTGATATACGACGAATTGATCGTCGCTTTTTGGGTGGCCGTGAGGTCGTGGCTGAACGCCCACACCAGAACGCCTGCAGCGAGGATCAGGGCAATCGTCGGCTGAATCCACAACTGCAGGTTGGACGTGGAATCAGCTTTTATCTCCTGCGAGATAGCTGAGGCCGTCATGAGCGTGGACTTTCAGCCGTATCGGGCACAGCTGATTCAGCTGAATCGCCGTCGGCGTGAGCGTCGACGATCGCCGGATTGCCGTGGTGTTGCTCGCGGAGCGACCTAATGGATTCGATGAGGGTTTCGATGGTGACGACGCCGACGTAGCGTCCACGGGCACCGGTCACCACGGCGGAGGCATTCCGTTCGGCCAGGATGGCTTCGAGTGCGTCCTGCAGGGTTGAGCTGGTAGAGACCACTTCGCCGACCGGCAACCCCACGTTCTTCAACGACGTCGCGCCCAACAGGTGCTTGCGGTCCGTCCACCGGAGGGGGCGATCGCGGGAGTCGAGGATGATGCCCCAGTCGTCGATGCGCGCAGCGAACTCGGGAACTGAATCATTTTCGTGGGCCGTTGGCCGGTCTTCGATATCGACATCTCGGACGCGAACCAAGTTCAGTTGCTGCAGCGACGCACCTGATCCGACAAATCCTTCGACGGTCTCGTTCGCCGGGTTGGCGAGGATTGCTTCCGGCGAATCGTACTGGAGCACCTTTGAGCGTTCGCCGAGGACGGCGATCTTATCGCCAAGCTTCACCGCTTCGGAGAAGTCGTGGGTCACAAAAACGATCGTCTTATGGAGTTCCGCCTGCAATTGAGTCAACTCATCCTGCAGGAGGCCACGGGTAATCGGATCAACGGCACCAAAGGGCTCGTCCATCAGCAGGACCGGTGGGTCGGCGGCGAGGGCGCGCGCCACCCCGACTCGCTGCTGCTGGCCGCCGGACAGCTGTCGCGGATAGCGTTCGGAAAATTGGCCCGCATCTAAACCAACCAGATCGAGCAACTCGTCGACCCGGTCCGCAATTTTCTTGCGATCCCATTTCAGCAGCTTCGGAACGACGGCAATGTTTTGTGCCACCGTCATGTGGGGGAACAAGCCACCCTGCTGAATGGCGTATCCGATGCTCTGGCGAAGCTTGTTGGCATCGATAGACAAGGCGTCGCGACCGCCGATGGTGATGCGGCCACTGCTGGGCTCAATGAGGCGGTTGATCATGCGCATCGTCGTGGTCTTGCCACTGCCAGACGGCCCGACCAAAACGACGAGCTCGCCTGCCGGAATGGTCAGCGAAATATCTTCGACAGCTGGCTTCTTTTGGCCCGGGTACACCTTGGAGACGTGCTCCAAGACGATTTCCGCACCTGAGACGGCACCGCTATTGGCTGTGTTGCTTTGGTTGTCACGGTTCTCGGTCAACGGATCCCTTTCGACGTCGTCACTCGACCGATCAGCACATACAGTGCATCGAGAAGAAGTGCGAGGATGACGATCAACACGGTGCCGGTCAGTGCTTGCGGAATAGCCGTTGGGCTACCGACGCGCGACAGGCCGGAGAAGATGAGGTTGCCCAGGCCGGGCCCTTTGGCGTAAGCGGCAATTGCGAGAATGCCCATCGCCATCTGAGTCGCGACGCGCATGCCGGTCAGGATTGATGGCCAGGCCAACACCAGCTCAACTCGAGTGAGCACGCGAATACGATTCATCCCGATACCTTTAGCGGCATCGGTAATGGCTGGGTCGACGGCACCCAAACCCACGATTGTGTTGCGCACAATAGGCAGTAGCGAATACAGCGTCAAGGCAATGACTGTGGGCGGAACACCCAATCCGACGATTGGAATTAGGAGTCCGAGGAGAGCGAACGATGGAACGGTCAAAATTGTGCTAGACAATGCCGTTGCGATCGCCGAACCTGCCGGGCTGCGATAAACGGCAATTCCGACTCCCACACCGATAACGGTCGCCAGCAGTATGCACTGAATCACCGCACTGACATGCAAGTAGGAATCAACCGCCAGTTGCGACTTGCGGCTCGATATGAAATCCCAGATTGCGTTCAGAACAAGTCCCCTCTTTTACTTTGCCACCGTAGCGCAGTTAGTGACGGTTTATCCGGCGTCAGGGGGAATTTGCAGGTCGCGTTGCGCGTACTGATCCGACAGTTCGGTGCAGAATGCGCGCGGCGAGCCTACAGAAGCGGACGGAAATTGCGGTCAGCGCTTCGCCAGTGGTCGCAGATGTCTACTCAATGGGAAGCGGTGTTGTGACAACACGTTGGCCCTAGCTACGTTGTGAGCGGCTATGGCTGCACTCGACGGTGGCCCCTTCCGACTCCTGGAGTCGACTCCGAAAGGCATGACAGATGACCGACAAGTTCACCCTCGACGGCAAGGTTGCCATCGTCACCGGCGCGGGACGCGGCATTGGTGCCGGGATTGCGCTCGCCATGGCGACAGCAGGTGCCGACGTGGTGATTGCTGCGCGAAGTGCGGACCAGTTGGGTCACGTTGCCAGCCAAATCGAAGTTCTTGGCCGACGTGCCGCGGTGGTGTCCCTGAACTTGTTCAAGGATGACCCCGCCGTGCTGGTCGATACGGCAATCACCGAGTTCGGCGCGATCGACGTCGTGGTTAACAATGTCGGCGGTGCCATGCCGAAACCATTCTTGGAGACGAGCGTTCAGGAACTGTCGGACGCTTTCGCATTCAACGTTGGCACCGCTCACGCGCTGAACCTCGCTGCGGTACCGAAGATGCTGGAGAATCCAAATGGCGGTTCCATCATCAACATCACCTCCTCTATCACCGCTCACCCCGGACGCGGATTCATCGCTTACGGCACAGTGAAGGCGGCATTGGCGCACTACACGCGAATGGCCGCGCAAGACCTGTCGCCGCGTATCCGTGTCAACGCCATCGCCCCCGGCACCACTGCGACGCCAGCGCTCGAGTACGTGGCGTCCAATGACGAGATCCGCAGCGAGATTGAGTCGCGTACTCCGATGCGACGCCTCGGCACTCCCGATGACATTGCGTCGGCCGCAGTGTTCCTTGCTGCCGACGCGTCGTCGTATATGACTGGCAAGACCCTCGAGGTTGATGGCGGGCTCGTGGCCGCTAGCTTCGTCGCGCCGATCCCCGACCTGTGATCGTTACTCAGACCCAAACCGAAGAGGAAAACCGATGACCGCCAGTGCTGAACTTCTCGCCGACCTCCGTGCGATCGAGACCGTGAAATACCGCTACCTGCGGGCCGTTGATACCAAGGATTGGGTGGCGCTCGCCGATACCCTGACGGAGGATGTCGTGGCCTCCTACGGTTCCGAGGTTGGCGGCAAGGCGCTGAACTACGCCGACCGGGATTCGTTGATCGCCTTCCTTAGCAAAGCGATGGCACCGACGATGTCGACGGAACACCGCGTGAACCACCCGATCATTGAGATCGACGGCGATACGGCGACCGGTAGTTGGTATCTCCAGGATCGGGTGCTGATCCCCGACTACGACGTGCTGATTATTGGCGCTGCGTTCTACAGCGATACTTATCGCCGCACCGATGACGGTTGGCGAATCAGCGCAACCGGGTACGAGCGGACGTTTGAAGCCCGCGGAAAACTGTCGGCTGCGGGCCTTGTGGTGGAGCAGGGCCCGGCAATCGTTCGGAGCTAGTCCGGTACCTTCTGGGCCACGAAATGGGCCGGGTCGCCAACACCAACCT
>NZ_JBARYI010000054.1:0-18795 GCF_049647785.1 Gordonia sp. (in: high G+C Gram-positive bacteria) | reverse complement strand
CGACCGTCTTGGACTGAATGAACGGGAGATCTTCCGCAGCCTTGGGGAACTCGGTGTCACCAAAGGGCGAAAGTGCGCCCGCGAGGTGCGCAACCAGTTCAGTCACTGCATGCTCGTCACCGATCTCAGTCGGCCAACCGTTGTCTACGTATCCAGTCTTCTTAGCCACGGCCTCATTGTGCCATGCCGCTCCCCTCGGCGGTAACGTTGTCCCAATGAGCCCGGACCTGCCGCTGCGCGGGTTGGCCGATGATCTCTCAACACGTTCCGACGAAGCCCTAGTGGAACTGCTGATTGTTCGGCCCGACCTCGCGTCTCCCCCACCCCGCGGCACCGGTGTCCTCGCGCAACGCGCACTGTCCGCGGCGTCGATCGCACTGGCTGGCGAAAGCATCGACCTGCTGGGCGACGCCGTCCTGGAAGCCTTCCTAGATGCGGCGGCTGAGATCGGCGAGCGCAAGGAACTGCTGGGCCCCGTCAGCCGCGACGACATCGTCGAACGCCTGGGAAAACGCGCATTGCGCGCAGAGATCGATGTGCGCCTAGATTTCCTCCTCGCCCGCGGACTGCTGTGGGGCACCGGACCACTCAAGCGCGGGAAGCACACGCATTGGCTCGGCGGCGCACACCTACCTGCCGCCCTTCCCTGGCGGGCACACAACCTGCTGGGCCCGATGTCGCAACTGTCGGCCGAAACCATTCGCGAACGGATCGACGCCGCCGACGACCGCCAGCGGGAACTCCTGACGACTCTCGCCAAAGGGTCGGCACTCGGTCGCAGCCGCGATGCCGCTCCCGATGCCAACCCCGAAGCGCCCGTCCCACAATTGATCACGCGCGGGCTTTTGGCCCGAGTCGACGAGCAGACCGTCGAACTGCCACCGCAAGTGGCTCAGCTCTTACGCGACCAGCCACCGCTCGAGACCGCGAGTCTGCGGGCCCCCTCGCTCGCCACCACTTCGCCCGGCCGGTTCGACGCCAAAACCGTCGACGCGGCCGGCGCTGGTGAAGCTCTCGAACTACTGCGGCACGCCGACGACCTCATCGAAGCACTCGGTTCGGCCCCCGCCGCGATCCTGCGATCCGGCGGTATCGGAATCCGTGAACTCCGCAGGCTCGCCAAAACCACCGGACAATCCGTCACCCGCGTCGGTCTCCTCGTCGAACTCCTCGCGCAGAACCGGCTACTCGGCTCGGGGACCCCCGACTCCGACAGCCTTGACCTCATGCCCGACAACGTCTTTGCCCCCACCGACGCCGTCGACGCCTGGGCCCACCAAGACAGCACGCGCCGATGGTTGGGGCTGGCACGCGCCTGGCTCGACCTCCCGCGCCGACCCTGGCAAATCGGCGACACCGACCGCGAAGGCAATACGCTCGCCGCACTGTCGTCGGAACTCTTCGACGCCACCGCCATCTCCGGGCGCCGCCAAATCCTCGACCCCCTCAGCGAAGCCGCACCCGCGCACCCGGTCACCTTGGACGCGTTGACGAGCGTTCTCGTGTGGCGACATCCCCGCCAACTGCGCCGCTTCACGTTGCACGTCGTCAGCGAAACCGTGCGGGAGGCGCGGGAACTGGGGCTTACCGCGCACGGGTCGCTCACGAGCGTGGGGCGCGCACTGCTCGCCACCGACACCGACGACGATGCGCCCGCAGCCGTCGTGGAAGCGATGAACCGCTCGCTCCCCAACCTGATCGACTACTTCCTCGTCCAAGCCGACCTCACCGTGATGGTGCCCGGCCCCCTCGAACCCTCGACCGCCGACCGCCTCCGACTTCTCGCCGACCTGGAATCCGGCGGTGCCGCGTCGGTTTTCCGCATCACCGAAGACAGCATTCGACGCGCATTGGACACCGGACTCGGCAGCGCCGAACTGTCGTCGTTCCTGGAAGATCATTCGCGGACGCCGATGCCGCAGTCCCTCACCTACCTGATCGACGACGTCGCCCGTAAACACGGACAGTTGCGCGTTGGCCTGGCGTCGTCGTTTATCCGCTGCGACGACACCGCCACCCTCGCCGAAGTTCTCCGCACCGACGCGGCCACCGACCTCGCTTTGCGGGCGCTGGCACCAACGGTCGCCGTTTCTGCGGCACCGTTGCGCGAAGTAATCGACCGCCTCCGCGAAGCTGGTTTCGCTCCCGCGGGAGAAGATTCGGCAGGTGCTCTTATCGACCTGCGCAGCCGTGGCGCGCGCGTCCGCTCCCACGCCCACTCCGGGACACCCGCGGCTCGTCGTTCCGCCTTGGGACCGGGACAGGCTGCCGCAGTCGTCTCGCGCATGCGTACGGCCGACCGGGCGGCCAGTCCGGTCACGACGGCAGCCTCGGGCACACCGTCGGGCGAAACCGTCACGATGCTCATCCAACTGGCGCTGCGCACGGGGCGGCGCCTGCGGATCGGCTACGTCGACGCGCACGGTGCCGCGAGCCGTCATGTGGTGCAAGCACGTTCGCTCGCCGCAGGGCAATTGATCGCCAGCGAAGAAGGCACCGACGACGACCTGCGCTTCCCGCTGCATCGCCTCACCCTGGTCGAGGTTCTGTAACTGCAGGTCGCGCCGAATCCGGGCAGGTGGCAGCGGCGGCGGCAAACCTGGACAATGGTTCCGTGACTGACGGACCCCTGATTGTGCAATCGGACAAGACCCTCCTGCTGGAGGTCGACCACCCGGGTGCTGCGGCGGCACGCGCCGCTATTGCGCCCTTCGCCGAGCTCGAACGCGCCCCCGAGCACGTGCACACCTACCGCGTCACCCCGCTGGCCCTGTGGAATGCGCGCGCTGCTGGCCACGACGCCGAGCAGGTCGTCGACGCCCTCGTCACCCATTCCCGATTCCCCGTGCCGCAGCCGCTGCTCGTCGACATTGTCGACACCATGGGCCGCTTCGGCCGACTGCAGCTGGTTAAGAACCCGGCGCACGGACTCACTCTGGTGAGCCTCGACCGCGCCGTGCTCGAAGAAATCATGCGCAATAAGAAGGTCGCCCCCATGCTGGGCGCGCGCCTCGACGACGACACGGTGGTCGTGCATCCCTCCGAACGCGGCCGCCTCAAGCAAATCCTGCTGAAAGTCGGGTGGCCTGCCGAGGACCTCGCCGGGTACGTCGACGGGGAAGCCCACCCCATCGCATTGGCCCAAGACGACTGGCAGCTGCGCGACTACCAAGAACTCGCCGCCGACTCCTTCTGGGCTGGCGGCTCAGGCGTTGTGGTTCTGCCATGCGGTGCCGGTAAGACGATGGTCGGCGCGGCAGCGATGGCGAAAGCCGCCGCCACGACGCTAGTTCTGGTGACGAACACCGTCGCCGGACGACAGTGGAAACGAGAGCTGATCGCCCGGACCACCCTGACCGAGGATGAGATCGGCGAGTATTCCGGCGAACGCAAGGAGATCCGCCCGGTCACCATCGCGACCTACCAGGTGATGACGCGCAAATCGAAGGGCGAGTACAAAAATCTCGACCTCTTCGACTCCCGAGACTGGGGACTCATCATTTACGACGAGGTCCACTTGCTTCCCGCGCCCGTCTTCCGGATGACGGCCGACCTGCAGTCTCGTCGGCGTCTGGGGCTCACGGCCACCCTGGTTCGCGAGGATGGCCGCGAGGGCGATGTCTTCAGCTTGATTGGCCCCAAGCGGTACGACGCCCCGTGGAAAGACATCGAGGCGCAGGGTTGGATTGCGCCCGCCGAGTGCATCGAAGTTCGCGTCACCATGACTGACGAAGAACGACTGCAGTACGCGGTCGCCGAGCAGGCCGAAAAATACAAGCTGTGCTCCACCGCGCATTCCAAATTGCGGGTGGTTAAGTCGATTCTGGAGCAGCATCGCGGTTCGCAGACGTTGGTGATTGGCGCATACATCGATCAGCTTGAGGAGTTGGGCCGCGAACTCGACGCCCCGGTGATTCAGGGGTCGACGCGAAACGCGGAGCGCGAGAAGCTCTTCGATGCATTCCGCCGCGGAGAACTGCAAACGCTCGTGGTGTCGAAGGTGGCGAACTTCTCCATCGATCTCCCCGAAGCATCGGTGGCCGTGCAGGTCTCGGGCACTTTTGGTTCGCGCCAGGAGGAAGCACAACGGCTGGGTCGTTTGCTGCGTCCCAAGGCCGACCACGGTCAGGCACACTTCTATTCGGTGGTCTCCCGTGACAGTTTGGACGCCGACTACGCCGCCCACCGCCAGCGTTTCCTCGCTGAGCAGGGGTACGCCTATCGCATCGTCGATGCGAGCGACATCGTAAATCCCCCGCTTTCCGACTAACGGTCGTGCCGTAACCAGATTTGCGTGGCGACATGCCGCGTAGCGCGGCGTGTCGCCACGCAAATCGTTCTCACCACCCCGGGGCCACCTCGCGACCCCAATATGCCAACCTGGACGCATGCCACTGGTCGATCGCATGCGCCCGTTTACGTCCACGATTTTCGCGGAGATGTCGGCGCTGGCCGTCGAGCATGACGCGATCAATCTCGGCCAAGGATTCCCGGACACGGACGGTCCGGCGTCGATGCTGGCGGCTGCGGTCAATGCCATCAAGAGCGGCGACAACCAGTACCCGCCCGGCATCGGAGTGCCCGCGCTTCGGCACGCGATCGCCGAGCACGAGCGCGACTTCTACGGGATCGAACTCGACGCGGACACGCAGGTCCTGGTGACTGTTGGCGCAACCGAAGCCATCTCCGGGGCCATCCTCGGATTAGTGGAACCCGGGCGTGAGGTCGTCATGATTGAGCCGTACTACGACTCATACGCGGCCTGCGTAGCACTCGCGGGAGGCGTTCGAAAAACGGTCCCCCTCGTGCCCGACGGGGACGGCTTTGTCCTCGACCGCGACGCACTCGCCGCCGCTTTCGGACCCAATACCGCTGCTGTGCTGGTTAACTCGCCGCACAATCCGACCGGCACTGTGCTGAGCAACGACGACCTCGCCGAGATCGCCAGACTGACGGTCGAGCACGATGCGGTTGCCATCAGCGATGAAGTGTATGAGCACCTGCTGTTTGACGGCCGCAGGCAAACGCCGCTGTCGACGCTCCCGGGGATGGCCGAGCGAACGCTCCGAATCTCCAGCGCAGCGAAGACCTTCAGTTGCACGGGCTGGAAGGTTGGGTGGCTCACCGGCCCCGCGAATCTGGTGGCCGCGGCCCGGGCAGCCAAGCAGTTCCTCAGCTACGTGGGTAGCGGGCCGTTCCAGCCGGCCGTCGCGCACGCCCTGCGTACCGAGATGGCGTGGGCCGAACGCAACGGTGCCGATCTCGAACGGAAGCGGACCGTCTTGTCGGACGCCTTGCGGTCAGCTGGATTCGACGTCCACCGCAGCGAAGCTGGCTATTTTGTGTGCGCCGACATCCGCCCTCTCGGCCACACAGACGGTGCGCAGTTCTGCCGCGAACTTCCGGCCCAGGTCGGCGTCGCTGCTGTCCCGGTCAGTGCGTTCGTGGACGACACGGCGTCCTGGCAACATCTTGTTCGGTTTGCGTTTTGTAAGCGCGATGAGGTGATCGCGGAAGCGGCGGATCGGTTGCGGTCACGACTTTAGGTCTAGCACATACGTTCGATTGCGGGCTACACTCGAACGCATGAGCACGGGAGTCCAAGCGTCGCTGTTCGACGATCCGACCGACACCGACCTCGCACCGCTGCACGGGCACATGCTTCGTCACGAACTCACCGAGGGCGCGTGGGTGGACGTCCGGCCGGGCTGGATCTCGGGTTCCATCGACATGTTCGACACGCTGGTCAACGACGTCCCATGGCGGGCTGAGCGTCGAAAAATGTACGACAGCGTCATCGATGTCCCGCGACTGCTCTCCTTCTACGACCATCAAGCTGCCCTTCCCCACCGGATGCTCCCGCGCGCCCGCGCCGCGCTCAACGAGCATTACGTTGACGTGATGCCTGAAGGGTTCGCGACGGCGGGTTTGGCGCTGTACCGTGACGGCTCCGACAGTGTCGCCTGGCATGGCGACCGCATTGGCAAAAGCAGAACCAACGACACGCTCATCGCGATTGTCTCGCTGGGCTCACCGCGAAGTCTGCTACTACGACCGCGCGGCGGCGGCCCGTCGCGCAAGTTTGTCCTCGGTTCTGGCGATCTGCTCGTGATGGGCGGTTCTTGCCAGCGCACCTGGGATCACGCCGTCCCCAAAGCCGCGGGGGCGGGCCCGCGCATCAGCGTCCAGTTCCGACCTCTTGGGGTCAGATAGACAGCCGTCACAGATCAAACGAGACCTCGGTAAGTTCCTCCGATGCGGCCCACAGGCGATCTCGCGCCGACTGGTCATCGGCCACCCCGCGGTAGCGTGCAGGCGACGGCGCACCCCGCAGCGCCCACTTCGGCCCCCAATAGCTACCGGTCGGGACATCCATCGTCGCCGCGTACAGAGCTGGCATCGCACCGGCATCGGGACTCTGCCCCACCTTCAGCTTCTCGCCAGCTCGCATAAGGTAGTCCACGGGGGTGTCCGAACCGGTCATCAAGTCGGTCATCGCATATCCGGGATGGGCAATTCCGACGGTCACGTGGGACCCACCGGCGGTGAGCCTGCGCGCCAGTTCCCGACCGAACACCATGTTCGCGAGCTTGGAATCCCCATACGCCGACCACCGGTTGTAGCGACGCGTGGTCCAGTTCAAGTCGTCGGGACGGATCTGGCCCAAATTCTGAGCCAACGACGACATCACGATTACCCGCTCTCGAACCTTGCCGAGCACCAATCCGGTAAGCGCAAAGTGCCCGAGGTGGTTGGTGCCCATCTGCATTTCGAAGCCATCAACAGTCCGAGTCATCGGCAACGCCATCACTCCGGCATTGTTGATCAGCACATCGAATTCACCTATGCCGTCAGCAAATTCGCGGACCGATGACAGATCAGCCAGGTCGAGGTGCGCGACGGTTGCCGACTCTCCGAGTGGATCGGCAACGGCAGCAGCCTTCTCCAAGTTGCGACAGGCGAGCGTCACGTGCGCGCCAGCGGCGACGAGCCGTGTGGCCATTGCCGCCCCGATGCCAGCATTCGCCCCGGTGACGACATAGCGCCGACCTTCTTGCGCGGGCATATCTATTGCTGACCAATTCATTGTCAGGGCTCCTTAATGGTGGTTCGGCTGGCACGGTCACGTGGGAGAGCAAACTTTACGAGATCGGACAGGACCGCGCCCAGCGAGGGTGGTTCCGGGCGAGTGAGGAGTTCTCGGGGCGCAAACACTTCCGTCGGTTCGGGGCGCCCGCGCAGGGTCACCCGGTCCACGCGACGCCAGTGCGACGCCTCCTCGGCACCCGCGTGCCCGACGGCAATGCCCGTTGCGTACACCGGCGAGTATCCTTCTTTCGCGCGGTCGGACAACCGGGCTGACTCATTCACTGAGTCGCCGATGACCGTGTATTCGTAGCGTGTCCGCGCTCCGATATTGCCTGCGAACACCGTCCCGTATGAGACGGCCATGCCCCACTCGAGCGGGAGTCCTTCGCTCAGCTTCACGCCCAGTTTGCGCGCGGCCATCAATGCCGATTCTGCGGGGTTCGCCAGGGGCTCTGGAGCGCCAAAGACGACGAGCGCGGCATCTCCTTCGAATTTGTTGATAAAGCCGCCGTACTCTTCGACAACTTCCGCGACGATCGAGAAGAACGCATTGAGCACGGCTGCGGTCTCGCGGGGGTCACGTCGCGCAGCGAACGACGTCGAACCGGTGATGTCGACGAAGATTACGGCAACGTCCGTATTGGATCCGACGAGCTCCCCGCCTTGTTCCATGGCCAAATCAGCCACACCCGCACCGACGTGGCGGGAGAAGATCACTCGCATTCGATCACGTTCTTCGAGACCGTCGAGCATCTCGTTGATACCCGCCTGCAGCACCCCGATCTCGGAAGCATCGTAGACCGCGGTGCGCTGGGTGAGGTCGCCTTCACCCGCGGCGATCATCACATCACGGATTTCGTTAAGGGGGTCACGGATTGCTCGCCCCACGAGGCCGACAACGCGCCCACTCGAAGCGAGGGCGATAAAGGCCAGGAAGGCAACGGGCCAATCGAAGGAGTCGCGCACTTCGGGGACCACGTCGATATAGCGGCCGATGATGACAGCGAGCATGCCGACCATCGGCACACCTGCCGACACGATCCACACCACGAACATCCGTTCGCGGATTCCGTGCATCGCATCGCGGAGCGCTTCGCCGCCGAGGGCAAGCATCACCAGGGGGCGCGCTGCGCTCTCGATAAACATGTACGACACGCACCCGGATGTGATGGCAGCCAACACAAAAGCAACCGCCATGGCCAGCATCAGCATGGGTTCGGCTTGCGCCACCAGCAGGTAGGCGACGTAGGCGGCAACCCAGCCGATTGCATCGGCATAAACCAACCGCATGGGGATCACTTGGACGTCGTGGCTGCGTTCGTCGTCGGCAGGTGCACCGCCGACAAACCACTCGAACTGCGGTCGCAGGAAGGCGATTGCCGTGAAGGCGCTAACAACGATGCCGACGATGGTCGCGAATGCCACGGCAAGCATCCCGGGGTCGTCGCCGGTGACGTGAAGCGTCAACCCGCCAACGCCAAACGACAGGTACACGGCGACGAAAGTTTCGACGCTAATGAGCACCTTGGCGCCGATCATGATGAATCCACCGATCAACACTGCGCGGCGGCCGACCTTCTTGCGTGTTTCCATGTCGGTGGCACGCCATTCGGCTGCCACCGCCTCGTTGCCACCTTCGACCAAACGCCCACCAAAGTAGGCGACCTTTAGCCTGCGATCGATCCAGTCGGCGAAGCGATGCAAATCAGCCCTCGTCTGACGCTGCAAAGACAAATCACCTCCCGGCCGAATGGAATCTCACTGAGATTACCCAAGACCGGGAGGTGATGAGGCGTAGCGACCTTATGCAGCGCGAGTGGCTTCGATCTCCAGAGTGATGGTGATCTTGTCGCCAACGACGGTGCCGCCGGTTTCGAGAGGCATTTCGATGTCGATGCCGAAGTCCTTGCGGTTGATGACGGTGGTGGCTTCGAAGCCAGCGACCGCACCGTGGCCCATGCCGGGGTTAACGCCGTTGTACTCCATCTTGAGGACGACGGGCTTGGTGACACCCTTGAGGGTGAAGTCACCGGTCAGCTTGTAGTCATCGCCATCGGCTTCGACGCCAGTCGAGACGAAGGTGGCGGTCGGGAACTGTTCAGCGTCGAAGAAGTCTGCCGATTTGATATGGCCGTCACGCTGCTCATTGCGGGTATTGATCGAGGTCACGTCGATTTCGGCCGTTACGGCCGGGGTGCCGTCTTCGGCGATGGTGACCGCGCCGGTAAAGGTGTCAAAGTTTCCGCGAACCTTGGAGACCATGAGGTGGCGAACCGAGAAGCCGATGGTCGAGTGAACCGGATCAATGTTCCAGGTGCCTGCGGCCAGATCGGTGGGGGTCAAGATTGCAGTCGTCATGTCGTTCTCCTTGGGTTCGTGATGTCGAAGGCGGTTGGGCGTTCGCGGCCACTATCGCCGCACACACGAAGCATAACCGGACCGCGGTCCGGATAATTCCGTGTGTGATCGCATTCACAGAAAACGCCGGTCGAGATAAGACTCGACCGGCGCAATCTTGAAGAAAACAGCAGAAACGAACTAATCTTCGCCGCGATGACGGGCACCGCGTGAACGGTACGACGGATCCACGTGCCGACGAGCCTGCGCTTCATCAGACGCCGAGCCTGCTACACCGTCGTCCGGATGTTCACCGGTCGCCTTGTCGACCCAGCGGTGCCTACCCGCATCGCCCCGTGCCGTCAGGAACTGCGGCTGAGCCGCAGTGGGCCGCTCGACCTGTTCCTCATGCGTGACGCTCCGAACCGTGTCCGGGGCTTCCTCCACAATCGTCTCCACCGGCTTCTCCACAATCTTGCGGACAATGACCGGCTTCTCGACGACGACGATCTGCTCGATTTCCTTCTCGACGATCTTCTCGACCTCGACGTAAACCGGCTTCTCGACCACCTTCTCGACGATGTGCTCGACGGGCTTCTCCACGATGCGCTCAACAACATGGTCAAAGCGCTTCTCGATAACGTTCTCGACGAGGACGGGAGTCTGGACGTTCTTGTCGAACTCTCGTCGGACATGCTGCTCGACGACATTCTCGATGATCTCGGGCCGTTCCACGATCTTGTCGACCACATGCTCGACAGGCTTATCGATCACCTTCTCGACAATGTTCGGCTGCTCCACAATCCGTTCGATGATGCGGTCGACGGGTTGCTCGATCACCTTCTCGATGACGTTGGGTCGCTCCATCACCCGCTCAACAATCCGGTCTACGGGCCGTTCCACCACCTTGTCGATGATGTTCGGAACTTCCACAATCCGCTCAACCACGCGGTCGACCGATTGCTCAACCACCTCTTCGACCACATTCGGGACTTCGACGATCCGTTCCACCGGGTGATCGATGGAAACTTCCACCACATTCTCGATCACGTTGGGAACCTCAACAACACGCTCGACGGTGTGGTCAACCGGGGTTTCAACGACTTCTTCGATCACATTGGGAACTTCAACGATCCGCTCCACGTTGCGATCTACCGGCTTCTCGACGTCCGCAATGATCACGTTCGGCATTTCCACGACACGTTCCACCACGTGGTCGACCGGCTTCTCAACCACGCTGTCGGTGACCGACGGAACTTCCACGGTCCGTTCGATGACATGCTCGACGGGCTTCTCGATGATCTGCTCGATCAGCTCCGGTTTCTCGACAATCCGCTCCACCGTGTGCTCGACGGGGCTCTCAATGATCTTCTCGACCACATTGGGCTTTTCGACAATGCGGTCAAGGACGTGATCCACGGGCTGCTCGATGAGCTTCTCGGTAACGTTGGGAACTTCAACGAGGCGCTCGACGACTCGTTCCACCGGCTGCTCGATGACTTTCTCGACCACATTTGGGACCTCAACGATGCGCTCGACGATATGGTCGACGGACTTTTCGATGGGCTGGTCGACGAGTTGTTCGACGGTTACCTGTCGCGGAACCTCAACGACCTTGATGTTGACCTTGTCGACGAGGAGCTCAACTTCTTTGTCGACGATGCGCTCGACCGGTTTGTACACGATGCGTTCGACGGGAATCTCAATGTCCTTGTTGACGGTCGTGACGACCGCGTCGGCCTCATCCCCGTCGACGATTCGCTCGACGACCTTCTCAACCGGGCGGTACACAATCTTCTCGACCGGAACTTCGATTTCCCGTTCGACAATTCGCTCGACGGGAACTTCGCGAACCACTTCGATGATTTTTTCGACCGGCTTCTCGATGACCTTCTCGACGATCGATTCAACGGGAATCTCGACGACCTTATCGACGATGGTGACGATCGGCTTTTCCACCATTCGTTCCACGCTGATCGGCTTGTCGACAACGTCGTCAATGATCTCGACGAGAAGTTTCTCGATCTTGCGTCGCACTTCGGTGGGTCGATCGACAATGTCATCAACCACGGTGACGATGAGCTTTTCAACGAGGCGGCTGATCTCGACGGGCTTGTCGACAATGTCGTCAACGACGGTGACGACGGGCTTCTCGACCAGCCTACTGATCTCAATTTCGTGGTCGACGATGTCGTCAACCACGGTCACGATGGGCTTTTCGATCTTCCGCGAGATTTCGACGGGCGTTTCGACGATCTCGTCAACAAAGGTGACGGCTGGCTTTTCGACTTGCCGGCTGAATTCGACCGGCTTTTCAACGATCTCGTCGGCGATCGTGACGACGGGCTTTTCCACCGTGCGGGCGATCTCGACGGGCTTGTCAACAATGTTGTCGACAATGGTCACGACCGAGTTTTCGACCATCCGCGGGATGTCGACGGGTTTGTCAACGATCTTGTCGACGACGGTAATGACGGGCTTTTCGACGAGGCGCGTCAGTTCGACCGGTTTGTCTGTGATCTCGTCGACGAAGGTGACGACAGGTTGTTCCACGAGGCGCGGTACGTCGACGGCGGGGGTGACGACGTTGTCAACGACGGTGACGACGGGTTTCTCGACGCGGCGGTGCACGTTCACCGGCTTGTCGGCGACTTCGTCTTCGATGGTGACGACAGGCCGTTCCACCATGCGGGTGACGGTCACGTCCTTGTCGGTCACTTCGTCGACGATCGTAATGACGGGCTTTTCGACGAGACGCGAGATGGTGGCTGGCTTGTCGATGATGGTGTCGACGGTGTCGACTACGAGTCGTTCGACGATGCGCTCGAGGGTGACGGGAACGTCGATGACCTTCTCGACGGGATTCTCAACGAGTCGTTGAACTGTGTAATCGCGGTCCACAACATTGTCGACAATACTGAGCGCCTGTTCGGTCACCTGCGGCGTTTCCTCGTTGGCCATCGCCCCTCCTCATCAATACCCAGCAGTCCACCGAAACACTGACATAGTGCGGTGGATTTGTCCTAGCCAAAACCCAGGTTACGCGGCGTTTGAATGACTCGGGCGCACCTCGGAAGGCCAGTCGAGTCCCTGTTGCCGACCCGCGATCTTTCCCGCTTTCAACACCAGCTCCGGATACAAGAAAATCCCCCTGGAGTTACCAGGGGGACTATCTTGTGGCCAGAGTCGGGATCGAACCGACGACCTTCCGCTTTTCAGGCGGACGCTCGTACCAACTGAGCTACCTGGCCAGAAGGCGTCAGTCGAAACCGATACCTAGCGACCCTGACGGGACTCGAACCCGCGACCTCCGCCGTGACAGGGCGGCGCGCTAACCAACTGCGCCACAGGGCCATATTCTTTTGTGCGTTTCGACCTTAGCCGATCTGCTTCCGTTCACCGAATCGGTGTTGGCAGCGTCTCGATGTTAGTCGATCTGCGTACCCCCTACGGGATTCGAACCCGCGCTACCGCCTTGAAAGGGCGGCGTCCTAGGCCGCTAGACGAAGGGGGCCGGTGTTCCCCGTTGGGAGCGAGACAAACTTTATGGCATCTACTCCCAGGAACACAAATCGGCTGGTCAGGAACCATTTTGAGGCGGTTTCCCTCGAGCCACGTTCAACAATAGCGTCCCGAGTCCACCTCGTCCAACCCCATCCCGGCTGCGCAAATCACTGGGCGCCCGTCCCCCGCCCTCCGTTCAGGTCTCCCCTTTCCGCATTTCTGTCACGATTCGACCAGATCGTCACCGATCGCGGGGTTTGGTGACGGTTGCGCAGACGCACGACGACGGTTTGTGACAGAAATGCGCAGATGCCGGGCGACGGCGGGCCCACTTTCGCCAAGGCAACACGCCACGGAGCGCAGCCCCACCCACGCGTCGTCGAACGCCGCGCGGGTGTGGATGCAGATCCTCGAACTCGGTTCGGTAGACTTCCTCTCGTCGCGCAGCACGCGTGATGCCCCTATAGCTCAGTTGGTAGAGCTACGGACTTTTAATCCGCAGGTCGCAGGTTCGAGCCCTGCTGGGGGCACCGGTGAAACCCCGTCGAGAAATCGGCGGGGTTTTTCGCATTTCCGCCCCACGACGACGCCCCCGCCGCCCAGACCCTTCACCGTTCCGGCATTTCGGGGCTCTCCACCCGCCCGAATCCCCCTTTTCTGTCACGAACCGTCGTCGTGCGTCTGCGCAACCGTCACCAAACCCCGCGATCGGTGACGATCTGGTCGTTTTGTGACAGAAATGCGGAAAGTCGGAGCGGAGCATGTGCCGACAATCACAGTAGACCAATCGGTATGCGTTACTTATGGTTACAGCTATCGATTGCCGACTGTCACGGGAGAAAATATGTCGCACGGTCAGAGCCGCACGTTTACCCGTGTTGGACGATTCGCCCACCGTTACGCCTGGTGGATCGTCGGATTCTGGATCGTCCTCGCCGCCGGACTCAACATCGCGGTCCCACAACTCGAAGTCACCGTCTCCAAAACTTCCGCCGACTTCCTGCCCCGATCGCTCCCCTCCAACGGTCACCTCGAGAACATGGCGCACGACTTCGGCGTCCCCACCTCGAACGCGGTCAGCAGCATTGTGTTGGTTGACGAGAAGGGCTTCGGCCCGGACGACGAGCGCTACTACGAACGCCTCGTCAAGGCCCTGTCTGCCAGCGACGACGTCGCCTACGTCGTCGATTTCTACCGCAGCCCCGTCACCCGGGAAGCCGCCGTCAGCCCCGACGGCAAAGCCGTCAACCTGATGATCGCCAGCGAAGGATCCGTCGGATCCACGCGCGCCCACCACGCCGCCAATGGCATCCGCAACATCATCGACGACACCCGTCCGCCCGCCGGCCTGCAGACCTTTTACACCGGCCCCACCGCGACCCTCGCAGACCTCTTCAGCGCCATCGACTTCTCACTATTGATCATCACCGGCGTCTCAATTCTGCTGATCACGCTGGTCATCTTCGCCGTGTATCGAAAGTTCTCGACGGCCGCGATTCCGCTGATCAGCCTGGCTCTCGGACTGGCTATTGTGCGGCCGATCGCGTCGTTCCTCGGCGGTCACGGCTGGCTGTCGATCTCGAACTTCACGATCGCGATCATGACCGCGTTAGTCCTCGGCGCCGTCACCGACTACGCCATCTTCACCCTCGCCGCCTATCACGAGGGCCGACGCCGCAAGCTCGACGTGGGCGACGCCGTCGCCGCTGCCAGCGGCCGCACAGGACCCGTCCTGGTGGCATCGGCTCTCACGATCGCGGCCGCCTCGGCGTCGATGATCTTCACCAAAATCGGCATGTTCAAAACCGCCGGACCACCCACCGCCATCGCCATCCTCGTGGTGTTGGCCCTCGCATTGACGCTGCCGCCCGCCCTCCTGTCGATCGCCGGTCGACGCGGCCTCGCCGAACCGGGCCCGTCCACCGAACGAAAATGGCGCGCGCGAGGTGCTCGGATCATGCGCCACGCTGGCATCTACGCCGCCGCCTCGCTCGCCTTCCTTCTCGGCTGCACAACACTCCTGCTCGGGCACCAAACCAACTGGGACGAATCGTCCATGTTTGTGCACGCCAACGAATCCACCCGCGGCTACGACGCCGTCTACAAGCACTACGGAAACAACGCGATCGCGACCGAATACCTGATCGTCCGCAGCAACCACGACCTCCGCAATACCTCCGACCTCGCCGCCCTCGAACTCGCCGCCGATGCCGTCGCACGCCTCGATTCGGTCGCGACCGTCCGATCCATCACGCGCCCCGACGGAAAACCGCTCGCTGAATCCGCGGCCGGCTATGTGCCTGGCCGCGTCGGTAAGGAACTCGACGGTGCCGCGAAACAGATGGCCGACGCCCGCCCCGACTTGCGCCGTCTCGCGAGCGGCGTCGACCAACTCTCCGCCGGTGCCGACGACGCCACGCGCCGCATGCCCGAACTCGTCGACGGCACCGACCAGGTTGTCACGATGGCCAACGGCGTTCTCGACTCCCTCGACGCAGCGCAGGCTTTCGTTGAGGCCGCGACCGGTCATCGCACCGACCTCGCCGGCGCCACGACTTCACTGCGCGGCAGCCTGGACGCCGTCACACCGCTCATCTCCGACCTCCGCGCCGCCGCAGCCGCCGCCAAACCCGCGATCGACGGCTTCGACCGCACCTTCGGGCCCCTCATCGCCAACCGCATGCCCGGTGCCTGCGCGCAGGATCCGGCCTGTTTGGCGGCCCGCGCCGCATTCGACCAACTCAACCGCGCCACCGACGGTCGTGCCCGCGACACCCTCACTCAGTTACGGTCGGCAGCAGCGGTTCCCGAGCAAGCAACAGCGCGCGCCGAATCGTCGGTCAAAGCCCTCAGCGGCCTCCTGACACAGTTGCAAAGCATGCTCGGCCAACTCAACGGCCGCACGCCCGATCAGATTCGAGCCGACCTGAATCGCCTCACCTCGGGCGTCAATGAACTGTCCGACGGCATGACCCAACTCGCCGATGGCCTCCGCCAAGTACAGGGCGGTACCGCTCAGCTGACGGCCCTCACCGACCAACTCCACGCTGGCCTACGACAAGCCACCGACTACCTCGGTGCCATGAGCCGGGCGACGTCGGACGGTCCCGGACGAGGCTTTTACCTGCCCGACGAGGCCCTTCACGACCCGCGCATGGTGGAGGGCGCCAAGCTCCTCATCTCCCCCAGTGGGCGCACCGCACGCATGATGGTGACCTGGAAAATTAACCCGTACAGCGGCGACGCCCTCGCCGCCAGCCGCACCCTGGCACCAGCCGCGCACAGTGCGCTCGCCGGCACCGGCCTGGCCGACGCCAAGATCTCCAATACCGGCCTCGCATCCCTGTCGGCCGACATGTCCGACCAACTCCACCGCGATCTCATCCTGTTCGGCCTCGTCGCCGTCATCGCCGTGACCATCGTGCTGATGGTGTTGCTACGCAGCATCGTCGCACCGTTGATCCTGGTGGCCACCGTCCTGCTGTCGTTCGCGGCGGTGATGGGCATCAGCACCTTGGTGTGGCAGCACATCATCGGGATCCCGCTCGACTGGTCCGTGGCACCGGTCGCCGGAATGGCCCTGATCGCTGTCGGCGCCGACTACAGCATGCTGTTCGCGTCCCGCATCCGTGAGGAATCCGAAGGTCGCGGGCTCATCTCCGGAGTGATCCGCGGGTTCGGCAGCACCGGCAGCGTCATCACAACCGCGGGCATCGTCTTTGCGATCACCATGTTTGCCCTCATGTCCGGCACCACCTTCAATCTGGTGCAGATTGGTTTCACCATCGGTATCGGCCTATTGATCGACGTCCTGGTGGTCCGATCAGTCTTGGTACCGGCGACAATCGCCGTCCTCGGCGACCGGATGTGGTGGCCCGCTAAACCTGCCTGAGCGAGACGGAGTTGAGCTATACGGGAGCGACGGCGCGCGTCACTTCGCGAACCGCGGCGTCGAACTGCGGCACAAACTTCTCCGCACCAACCACGCAGCAGGCATGGCCCCCGGCCACGTCGAACCGTCGAGCTCCGGGAATCCCGTCGACCAGCAACTGCTGTCGTTCAGGTTGGACGATCTTGTCGTGCGTCGACACCACGACGGCGGTCGGAGCGGTGATTTCACCGAGCCACGGGCGCGAATCAAAATTGCCCATCGCCTCGCCGAACACTCCCTGCAATCCCAACGGTGTAGACACAACCTGAGCGAGGGCCCATTTGATGGGGTGCCCGGTGGCGTTGTCGAGCGCGCGGTCGGACGGGTTGGGCAGCACCCGGTCGACAAAAGTCAGCGCTTTGCCGATGCGATGCTCCAAGGCCAAGCGCCCCGGGTCGATGCTCGAAAAGTACGGGCCCGTGGAACACAGCACGAGCCCCGAAACCCGATCCGTGTGGCGTCGCCAGGCCAACTGTGCGATGCCGCCGCCCATCGAGAATCCGGCGGCGACAAACTGGTCAATCCCCAGAGCATCGGCCACGGCAATCACGTCGTCCGCGCAATCATCGAGCGAGAAGGTGTCCGATTCGATGCCGCGACCGTGCCGACGATGGTCCATCGTGATGACCCGATATTCACGTTCGAGTTCCGGGATCACCGGGTACCAACACAGCAGCCCGGTGGTCGAGACGGAGTGCAGCAGGAAGATGACGGGTCCGTCGGGCTGACCCGAATCGGTGATAAAGGTCGTGCCACGACCAGGGAGTTCGAGGCGACGACCGGTTGGGAGACTGGCCACCGGGTACGGGCGAACAGCGTGGCTGATGCCTCGCCGCATGGTGACGAAAGGGTTGCTCAGTCCTGGCATAACTCCAAGCTACACCGGTGCCGGAGGCGAGGTGTCCCTGCTCACAGCACCCTTTAAGACAAATGACAGTATCCGTCTCGCCTTGGAACGCTGTGATCTGCCATACTCGCGACGTGATTCCGATTGATCGTCCCAAGCTCGAAGGCTCCATCGCGGTCGGCGACGACCGCCGCCGACGCATCGGTTTTTCCGAGTTCGGCTCACCCGAAGGCCCGACGGTCGTTTGGCTGCACGGCACACCCGGCGCACGACGCCAGATCCCGCCCGAAGCGCGCGAATACGCGGAAGAGCGCGGCTTTCGCCTGATCGGCCTGGACCGTCCCGGTGTCGGCTCGTCGACCGCCCACAAGTACTCGTCGATCGCAGACTTCACCACCGACTTCCAAACCGTACTCAACACCCTCGGCATCGACCGTTTCTCGGTGATTGGACTGTCGGGTGGCGGGCCATACTCGCTAGCGGTTTCCCATTTCTTGGCTGACCGCGTGGTGTCGACCGGAATCGTGGGCGGAGTAGCACCGATCAACGGCCCCGACGCGATCCAAGGCGGCGCCGTCCAGCTTGCACAGCACGCTGTGCCTCTGCTCAATGTGGCTGGTCGGCCCATCGGGTCTCTGCTCAGCACCGCACTTGGCTTTGCCCGCCCGATCGCCGATCCCGCTATCAGCCTCTACGGCAGGTTCTCACCCGAGGCTGACCGCGAACTGCTGTCGCGCCCGGAATTTCGCGCCATGTTCCTCGACGACCTGCTCCACGGCGGCAGCCGTCGCATGGAAGCCCCCTTCGCTGACCTGCAGCTGTTTGTCCGGGATTGGGGTTTCCGCATTAGTGATGTGGATGCGTACATCCACTGGTGGCACGGGGACGCCGACAACATCATTCCGTTCTCGCACGGCCAGCACATGGTTGAGCTGCTCCCCCATGCCGAACTCCACCACATGCCCAGCCAGAGCCACATCAGCGGCCTCGGGCACAGTGTCGAAATACTCGATGTACTTCTAGACGCCTGGGCTTGACACGCCTGGGCTTGGCGATTTGCGTGGCGACATGCCGCGCTACGCGGCAT
>NZ_JBARYI010000053.1:0-34532 GCF_049647785.1 Gordonia sp. (in: high G+C Gram-positive bacteria) | reverse complement strand
CAGCACACGCCACCGCGCGCTCCACAAACCGCTCAGCGGTGCACTGGCGCACCCCGGCAGCCGCCGCGTACGAGGCCGCGACCTTGCACAGCGGATCGTAAACCCGACCAAACACATCCGAAGCCGGATCCGCCTCGGCCACGGCACACTGCTCCTGCAGCAGCGAGTAGATCTCGGCGTAGCGATGCCACATCACCACCCCGGCAAAAGAATCCACCCGCGCAGCAAACGCCAACCGATCCGCACGGCTATCGCGCACCACCCCAGAGGCGGCCGCCGAACCCCCACCGGTCGCGGCCGGGGTGGGGCGGGCGATGCGGATAACAATCTGATCGTCGCGCACGGTAACCGTTGAAGCTGGCCGGCCGGCGGTGGTGGCGGTGGTGCGAGTGGTCATCAGATTGTTCCCTTCGAATCACTAAATCGAATGTACGTTCGATACTAGATTCGGGGTCTGACAATTGTGCTCACTGCTGCGTGCGTTCCGGCGCGCACCCAGTCCGTGCTGTCGGAACGCATCTGCCGGAACCCAAAACGCCCCGCAAACCTTTCGGCTTGCGGGGCGTTGGAGCGGTACGAAATTACAGCGCCGCGATGATGTCCTCGACGCGGTCCTTCGCGTCACCGAACAGCATCTGCGTGTTCTCACGGAAGAACAGCGGGTTCTGGACGCCGGCGTAACCGGCGGCCATCGAACGCTTGAAGACGATGACGTCCTTGGCGTTCCAGACCTCAAGGACCGGCATGCCCGCGATCGGCGACGACGGATCCTCAGCGGCAGCCGGGTTAACCGTGTCGTTAGCACCGATCACCAAGACGACGTCCGTCTCCGCGAAGTCGTCGTTGATCTCGTCAAGTTCCAACACAATGTCGTACGGGACCTTGGCCTCGGCCAGGAGCACGTTCATGTGGCCGGGCAGACGACCGGCGACCGGGTGGATACCGAAGCGAACTTCGACGCCCTTGGCACGCAACTTGGCGGTCAGATCGGCCACCGGGTACTGAGCCTGGGCGACGGCCATGCCGTAACCCGGGGTGATGACGACGCTCTTTGCGTTCGACAGCAACTCGGCTGCGACGTCGGCCTGGACCTCGCGGTGCTCACCGTAGTCGGTGTCGTCGGCCGGTCCGGCGACGATACCGAAGCCACCGGCAATCACCGAAATGAACGACCGGTTCATGGCCTTGCACATGATGTAGCTCAGGTAAGCACCCGAGGAGCCGACCAGTGCGCCGGTAACGATGAGGAGGTCGTTGCCGAGCAGGAAGCCCGATGCGGCCGCGGCCCAACCGGAGTACGAGTTCAGCATCGAGATGACCACGGGCATATCGCCGCCGCCGATGGAGGCGACGAGGTGCCAGCCAAGGAACAGCGCCAGCGCGGTAATAACACCGAGGAGGACGTATCCGGCGGTGTCATCCTTCACGTCGCGAGCGACGTAGAACGCGGTCAAGACTACGAAGACCACCAGCGAGCCGACGTTGATGAAGTTCTTACCCGGCAGCATGAGCGGCGCGGACTTCATCTTGGCCGACAACTTCAGGTTGGCGACGATCGAACCGGTCAGCGTCACCGCACCGATGAAGATGCCGATTGCGACCTCTGCGGCATGAATACCGACCAGGGCGCCGTAGTCAGGATCGCTGGGGGCAGCGTGGACGCCGGTGATGGCACCGTTCCAGCCGATCAACACTGCGGCGAAACCGACGAACGAGTGCAGGAGCGCGATGAGCTCGGGCATACCCGTCATCTCGACGACCTTGGCACGCCAGAAACCGATCAGTGCGCCGACCACGATGGCACCGATCAGCAGTCCGATAGGCAGCCACTTGTTGAACGAGGCACCCGCGAACTCGAGGTGATCGAGGTCCTTGACCATCATGGTGATGGTCGCGGCCAACGCGATGGCCATACCGACCATGCCGTAGGTGAGACCGCTTTTGGCGGACTCATGCTTGCTCAGACCAGCCAGCGACAGGATGAAGAGCAGCGAGGCGACGATGTACGCCGCAAAAGTCATGGATTCAATAGTCATGGTGCGTCAGGCCCCCTTGCTGAACATCGCCAGCATGCGACGGGTGACCGCAAAGCCACCGAAGACGTTGATGGATGCGACCAGGATCGCGATGGTCGACAGCACCAGAACGGTGACGTTGGTGGTTGCCAACTGCAAGATCGCACCAACCACCACGACGCCCGAGATGGCGTTGGTGACCGACATCAGCGGCGTGTGCAGGGCATGCGCCACATTGCCGATCACGTAGTAGCCGATGACGATTGCCAACATCAGGACAGTGAAGTGCCGCGGGATGTCTCCGGGCGCGAACGCGTTGACCAGGAAGAATGCCAGCGCGCCAAGGAGGACGAGGCCGACCTTCTTGCCAGCCGACATCGGCACCTTGGGCTCAGCGACCGGTGCTGGCGCAGCTGCGGCCGCCTTGGGAGCGGCCGATACCTGAACCGGCGGCGGGGGCCACATGCCCTCGCCATTGCGGGTCACGGTGATACCGCGCTGGACGACGTCGTCCATGTCGAGCGTGAGCTCGCCATCCTTGCCCGGCGTCAGCAGTTTCAGCAGGTTCACGATGTTGGTGCCGTACAACTGCGAGGTCTGCGCGGCGAGGCGACCGGCGAGATCGGTGTAACCGAGGATGGTCACGCCGCCATCGGTGACGACCTTTTCGTCGGTGACGGTGCCGGTGGCGTTACCGCCGTTAGCGGCGGCCATATCGACGATGACGCTGCCGTGCTTCATTCCGGCGACGGTCTCGGCGCTCAGCAACTTCGGTGCCGGGCGGCCGGGGATCAGCGCGGTTGTGATGACGATGTCGGCAGCGCGTGCTTCCTCGTCGTACATCGACGCGGTCGCGGCTTCCTGCTCGGCCGTCATTTCCTTGGCGTAGCCGTCCTCAGACTTCTCCGCCTCGAAATCGACGTTGACGAACTCGGCGCCCATGGACTCGACCTGCTCGGCCACTTCGGGACGCACGTCAAAAGCGCGAACAACCGCACCCATCGCCGATGCGGCACCAATCGCAGCCAATCCGGCAACACCTGCACCGACCACGAACACGCGGGCGGGCGGGATCTTGCCCGCGGCGGTCACCTGGCCGGTAAACATGCGGCCGAACTCGTGCGCGGCCTCAACGACGGCGCGGTAGCCAGCGACGTTGGCCATCGACGACAGCACGTCCATCGACTGGGCACGGGAAATACGCGGTACGGCGTCCATCGCGAGGGCGGTAACGCCAGCGGCCGTCAACTTCTCGACGAGTTCGGGGTTGCGTGCGGGGGCCATCATCGAAATGAGGACGGCACCGCGGCGCATCCGCGCGATTTCTTCGTCAGTCGGGGCGTTGACCTTGACCACTACGTCCGCGGCCCACACCTCGTCGGCCGTCCCGACGCGAGCACCGGCATCGGCAAATGCCGTGTCGGGCTGCTCAGCCAGATTTCCTGCACCGCTCTCTACGACCACGTCGTAGCCCAGTTGCTGCAGTTGCGCGACCGTCTTGCCGGTCGCAGCGGCGAGTGTCTCGCCCGCCTTGGATTCCCGGGGGATACCGATCAGCATGTCACTGCCTCTCCCACACTCATACTCAGTCTCACCTTGTTTGTCTCACGGAATCGCGACGCACGATCGATCTGACGGTACGCTGAATGACGTCAGGCAGCAGTCCGCGCAAACGCGCGGACTTCTCGACTGAGTCGGCCAGTGCTTCATCGAACTCGCGCGACACGCTGCAGGCGGTCTTGTGGACCAGGCCTGCGGGGATGGAAAACGTGGCATGAACTTATCACGCGCCACAACACGCAACCCGGCCCGGTTAGATAGGTCACTTACTCACCGGTAATGTCCGATATTATGCGCTGCCGTTCGCGGCGTGCCGACCGGCGCGACGACCGAAGTACGAACCCTCGCCCAACTGGGTACCGCTGGCGTAACCCTTGCCGTCTTGCGCGAGATTCGCCGCGCAGGCACCGGCCGCATACAGCCCACCAATCGCCGCGCCGTCAGCCTTGAGTACTTCACCGTCTACCGAAGTAGCCATGCCACCAACGGTAAACCCGGCGTACAGCGCTTTTCCGAGGGTCATATCGAATGCCGCCCACGGGCCGGTGTCTTGAGCTGCGAGGAACTCCTGGCTCTTGTGAAAGTCCGGATCTTCGCCCTTGGCCGCGTACTCGTTGTAGCGGTCGAGGGTGGCCTTGAGAGTTTCGCGATCCAGGCCAAGCCCGTCCGCCATCTCTTCCACAGTCTCCCAGCCGTCAATAAACGGGCACAGCGGGAAATCCGGGCGTTCCATGTGCGCTTCGTCGACGATGAGGTAGGCGGCGTGATCGGTCTGATCCATCACGAATCCGGATGTTCGCGAGTGGTACGAATCCTCGGCGACGAACCGCTTGCCCTCCTTATTGACGACCAGACCGGAAAGCAGAATCGACGGCGGGTACACCGGCGCCGTAATGAAGGCCTGCTCCATGTGCTTCAGGTCAGCGCCAACCGACGCGCCCATCCGGATTCCGAGACCGTCGTCGTAGGTGTTGCCAAGAGTGAAGGGCTTCTCGGCAAGCTGCGGTACGTACTTGGCGACCATGTCGGGGTTCATCACAAATCCACCAGCGGCAATGATGACCGACGACGCCTTAATGAAGCCCTCTTCGGTGCCGGCCTTCCAATAAACGCCGCCAACCGAACCGTCTTCGTTGACGATGAGTTTGCGGGCGCCGACTTCGTAGCGGATTGGCACGCCCTGTTCGCCCAGGCGCTTCACCAGGAGTTCGATCACCATGCCAGCACCGCCGGTATCACCGGGGCGCGGAACTTTGTGGCCGCGAGGAGCGGGCACGGCCTGCTCCTTAAAGGGCCACACCTTTTCATTACCCGTGTACATCAAGCCCTGGGTCTGCGGCTGGATGACAGCTTTCTCCGGGTAGTAGGAGCGCTCAAACTGGAAGCCGAGTGCTTCGAGCCAGTTGAAGTGGTCGACGCTGTCGTCGCAGTAGGCTTTGATCTTGGCTGGTTCCGGTTCGAGAGAAACCGCGGTGATGTACTTGGCCATCTCTTCAGCGGTGTCGGTGTGACCGGTGGCCTGCTGCACGGCGGTACCACCACCGAGGTAGAAGTGACCGCCTGCCATGCAGGTCGTGGCACCGGCTGCGGCAGAACGTTCCAAGACAAGGACCGAGGCGCCCGCCTCAGCGGCTTCGACGGCCGCACAGCAGCCACCGATCCCCGCTCCGACGACCAGTACGTCGACCGTGTCGGTGTATTCGGTGATTTCGCTAGCTTTGACGATTTCGGGGAGGTCCAGTCCACTCATGGGTGACAGCCTAGACCAGAACTAGAACGTGTTCTAGACATTGGTCCAGGCTGTCACGAGATCGTTGAACTAGGCAGGCCGACTATCCCCCGTTGCCTATGCTCTCGAGCCCCCTACGCCCCTGAACCCCTACGCCCCCGAACCCAAGGTGGCATCCATGCGGAGCAGGCCCGCGCCGTCTTCGTTGACCATTTTGAGTTGGCCGATAATCCCGGAGACCGTGGCTTCTTCCTCAATCTGTTCGGCAACAAACCAGTCGATGACCGGCCGCGAATCGATATCGCCCTGCTCCTGCGACAGACGGTACAACTCGCGGATCGCCGCGGAGATTTCCCGTTCGCCGTCGAGGGCGATCTCGAAGATCTCGGTCACCGTGTCGGCCTTGACCGACGGAACTGTGATCTCGCCGATCACCGCGCGATTGCCACGACTGTTCAGGTGGGCAATCAGACGGTCCGCGTGGGCCACTTCTTCATCTGCGTGCGTCCGCATCCACGAGGCCATTCCCGGCAGATCGCGCAGGTCGAGGTCGACTGCCAGCTGGCGGTACAGCAGGGCCGAACTGAACTCCCGGGTGACCTGGCGACCAAACTCGAATTCCAACTCGTCGTTCATCTTCATAACTGCTCCCCTACCAGTGATGTGGATCGACGGACCCGAAACGGGCCACGCCGCATAACTCAACGGTAGGCGGATAGATGAACTCTGACCAGCAAGGAAAGGGTGTCCAACCTCTTGTGAGGTACGGGATACCTAACGACGCGGGGTTGCCCCTCACGTACCTGAGGTCGGTTACGTTGCCTGCGGCTTCGCCAGCGGGAAGGCCAACGATTCGCGGATTGACTGGCCGGTGATCAGCATGACAATGCGGTCGACACCCAAACCAAGGCCACCGGTTGGCGGCATGGCGTATTCGAGGGCGTTAAGGAAGTCTTCGTCCAACTCCATCGCCTCCGAATCACCACCCGCCGCCAACAACGACTGCTCGGTGAGTCGTTTTCGCTGTTCCACGGGGTCGGTGAGTTCGGTGTACGCCGTGCCAAGCTCAACACCCCACGCCACGAGGTCCCACCGTTCGGCAACGCCATCGATGCTCCGGTGCCCGCGTGTCAGGGGCGAGGTGGACGTCGGGAAGTCCTTGTAGAACGTCGGGAACGTCGTCGCGCCTTCCACCAGGTGTTCGTACAGTTCCAACACCAAATGTCCGGCGTCCCAGTCGGGACGATAAGCGATCCCCAACCCGCGGCACAGATCGCGAAGCTCATCGACGCCACTGTCCGGAGTCACCTCGACCCCGGCAGCCTCTGAGACTGCGGCATGCACCGATTTCACCGGCCACTCCCCCGAGATATCCAGCCGTTCGCGGCTGCCGTCGTCGCTAATTCGTTCAATCACCGCTCGACCATTCGCTGCGGTCGCGGCCGCGATGATCATTTCGCGCGTCAACGTCATCATCGATTCGTAATCATGGTGCGCCGCATAGGCTTCCAGGCTCGTGAACTCGGGATTGTGGGAGAAGTCCACACCCTCGTTGCGAAAGTTGCGCCCCATCTCGAAGACCTTCTCAATACCGCCGACACAAAGCCGCTTCAAGTACAGTTCCGGTGCAATCCGCAGGTATAGATCCAGGTTGTACGCGTTGATGTGCGTCCGGAATGGTGTCGCGTTGGCACCACCGTGAATTTGCTGAAGGATCGGCGTCTCGACTTCGAGGAAACCTTGGGCCCCAAGGTGATCGCGGAGCGCACGCAGCACCGCGCTGCGGGTGATTAGGAGTTCGCGACTGCGTTCGTTGATCGCCAAGTCCACGTACCGTTGTCGGACCCGCGCTTCGGGATCGGTGAGGCCACTCCATTTGTCGGGCAACGGGTGCAGACACTTACCGTTGAGCCGCCAGTCGGTCGCCAACACCGAGAGCTCGCCTTTGCGGCTAGTGCCCACCGTGCCGGTTACCTCCACCAGGTCACCGAGGTCGATGGTCGACCCGAATTCCATCGCCTGCGGGACCAGCGATTTGGCTTCGACGAGCACCTGGATTTCACCGGTCTGGTCGTGCAGGTCGGCAAAAGTCACCTTGCCAAAGTCACGTTTGGTGGTAACCCGACCGGCAATGCGAACGCGAGTGCCCTGCTCCGCGGCCCGCGCCTGCGTGACGGTGTGCGTCGGCACCTGCGCCACCGGATACGCGTCGACTCCCGCCTCGGCCAGACGCTCGAGTTTTTGTAGCCGCACCCGAACCTGCTCGGGGCGGCGGACCGTGTGCACCACGCTGCTGCGTGCCACGATCTCCAGTTCGGTGATCAACTCGTCGACGTCGACGCCATCCGGGATCGACGGCGCGCCCTCCCGGTAATGCTTTGCTCGCCACCGCTTTCCGGGCAGTTGCACAAAGCCTTCGGCAATCATCAGGGCAAAGGCCACGCGCGGCATCGCCGTGCTGTCTTCGTAACAGACGTAGCGCGGCTTCCACACCGGCTGATATTTGGCGTTCGACTTGTACAGCGACTCCATTTGGAAGAACTTCGAGAAGAACCGCAGGAACGAGTAGACGAACTTCATGACCGGTCGAGCGCCGACTTGAGGGCCTTGCTCAAAGACATCGCGGAACATCGCGAAGTTCAACGAAACCCTAGTGATGCCAATACTTTCGGCGTTGCACGCCATTTCCGAAATCATCGTCTCGACCACCCCGTTCGGGCCGCTGCGGTCGCGGCGCATCACGTCGAGGGAGACACCGCCGCGGCCCCACGGCACAAACGACAGCAGGCCAATCACCTTCTCATTGGCCGCACCCTCGTTCTCAACGGCTTCCACCACCAGGCAGTCACCGTCGGCGGCGTCACCGATACGGCCCAAGGCCATCGCGAAACCGCGTTCCTCGTCGGTGTCGCGCCAATCGTCGGCCCGCTGGATAACGCCGTCGACTTCAGCGGGGGACAGTTCACTCATCCGCCGCATCCGCACCGACACCCCGAGTCGCTTCACGCGCGAAACCGAACCGCGGACGCCCTTCATACTGGGTCCCGAGAGGGTGTAGTCGGCAACGTCGAGCAACGCCTCGTCGCCAATGTTCATGGCTTTGAAGCCCGCTGCGGCAAACGCTTCCGCCCCCTCGGTGCTGGCACCGAGAACCGCCGGATGCCAACCGTACGTCTCACACTGAGCAACAAACTCGGCAATCGCATCGGTCCACGAATCCCGGTCGCCAATCGGGTCACCGCCCGCGACGGCCGTCGACATCTCTACCCGATAGGTGATCGCCGCGCGCCCCTCGGGCGAAAACACGACAGCCTTATCGCGGCGCGTCGAAAAGTAGCCGAGCGAATCGTCTTCTCCGTAGGCATCCAGGAGCGCCCGAACCACCCGCTCGTCGTCAGCCGTCATGAGCGACCGCAGTCGCTGCGACCGGAACAGCACCCCAGCTGCGGCGATCAGCGCCAGCGCACCAAATAGGCCCAGTAGCCAGTTCACGGTCCACGACGCGTGCCCGGTAATGATCGACCGGACGTCAAGATCGGCGAAGGCAACGACGTGGTTGAACGCATAGGGCAGTCGTTCATGAGGCGACAGCGTGCCCGGAGCAACGCTGACCAAGGCCCAGCCAGCGAGGGTGCCGACCGCCAACCCGCCGAGGAGGACTCCGGATGCGGCCAGGAGCGCACCGCGTCGGACGCGAGTATTGAATTGCCGGTAGCTCACAATCAGGATCACCAGGATAACGACATTGACCGTTAGACCGATTACCGTTTCACGCCATTCATCAACCCATCCCGGATCCGAGGCAGCGACTAGCACCACCAGCAGGTTCAGGGCGGCGTAGACGGTGAGGTAGGCGACGGTGATCCACCAGGCGACGCGCTTGCGTAGCGACAATGACACCGCGAGCAAGCCCAGGACCAACGCCCAAGCGAGGCTGGTACTTGGCATCGGGAACAAAAAGTCGTCCACGAACATCCGCGGCGAGTGGATGAGCCGACGAAACGGCGGCAGCACCGCCGACAGGAACGAGATGAGCGCCAAGATGCCGACGACGGTGCCTGCGATGTGCGGGACTCGGCGGCCGATACCGCTGGGATTAGCGATGCGTTTGATAGCCGCCGACGATCGCCTATTGGCTGTGGCCTGACGATTTGCTTCAGTCACCGTGCCAGCTGGCTGCACCACAACGGCGGTCGCTTGCTGTTCCATGCGTTCAACCTAACCCCGCCGAACCTAAGGAACGCTGTGATGGGCAAGGGCGTGATGGGCAAGGGCGCCGAAGGTGCGACCCTGACACAATGAGGGCGTGGATGAAATCGAAATCTCGGACCAAAGCATCCGGCTCGGCCAGTTCCTGAAACTCGCCAATTTGATCGAGTCAGGTGCCGATGCAAAAGCAGTGATCGCTGACGGCATGGTGGCCGTGAATGGAGAAGAAGAAACCAGGCGCGGACGTCAGCTCGTGGTAGGCGACGTTGTGGAGCTTGGTGGAGTTAGCGTGCGAGTCGCAACTCAGTAATTTCTTGCTGCGTGACGAGGCGCTCGCGCTGTTCGGCGAGATCTCTCTGGGTGCGTTTGAAACCGCCGACGAAGCGTGCGAGCGTCCAGCGAGACGTGTTCCGGCGGTGCATGTAAATCGCCATCTTTCCTACCCCTAAATAGCTTGGTGCGGACCAAAGCCCCCCGGCCCAGTCTTGTATCTATTTCTATTGTCGGTCGGGAGGCGGGTAAACGTTAGCCAACCCGGCACAAAGAGTTCGGTTTCACAGGATTGCGACCACTGTGACCAGCCCAGCAAACTCCTAGCAAATAGAAGAGTTCCCCCGGTACGGCGGCTCAGTGGGAGCCACCGTACCGGGGGAAACTTCCGTATCAGCGCTGAGCGACGGTGGTCGGCGTGATCGGACTCGGGAGTTGGGTGGAACCCATCAGGTAGGCGTCGGCACCCGCTGCGGCCGCGCGCCCTTCGGCGATCGCCCACACGATCAGCGACTGGCCGCGGCCTGCGTCGCCGGCGACGAATACCCCCGGCAGGCCGTCGGCCCCGAAGTCGTCGCCGCGAGCCACGTTGCCGCGGGCGTCGTAAGTGGCGCCGAGTTCGTCGAGGAGATCGCCGCGCTCCGGGCCAACAAAGCCCATCGCGAGGAGGACCAGGTCGGCCTTCAGCTCAAAATCACTGCCTTCGACCTTCTCGAAACGCCCGCCCTTCATCATCACCTCGCTGGCCTTCAACGTGGTGACCTTGCCGTTTTCACCGGTGAACTCCTCGGTGTTGACGCTGAAGACACGCTCGCCGCCCTCTTCGTGGGCCGACGAGACACGGTACATCAGCGGGTAAGTCGGCCACGGGGTCGACTCAGCGCGCGTGACGGGCGGACGGGGCATGATCTCGAACTGGTGCACTTGCTCGGCACCCTGCCGCAAGGCGGTACCCAGGCAGTCCGCACCGGTGTCGCCGCCGCCGATGATGACAACATGCTTGCCTTCAGCCGTGATCTGACCCTCGACGACCTCGCCGGACGCCGCACGGTTGGCCTGCGGCAAGTACTCCATCGCCTGGTGGATGCCGTCGAATTCACGGCCCGGGATCGGTAGGTCGCGACCGATCGTCGACCCGTTGCACAGGATGACGGCGTCGAAGTCGCCACGCAATTGTTCAACAGTCACATCGACCCCGACATTGACGCCAGCCCGGAAAACGGTGCCTTCGGCAGCCATCTGCGCGAGACGACGATCAATGATGTTCTTTTCCATCTTGAACTCGGGAATGCCATAACGCATCAGGCCACCGATGCGGTCGGCACGTTCAAATACCGTCACGTCGTGGCCGGCGCGCGTCAACTGCTGCGCGGCCGCCAGACCCGCCGGACCCGAACCCACGATCGCCACCTTCTTGCCAGTCTTGATCGACGGCATGATCGGGACAACGGTCCCCTCGCCCCACGCGTCTTCGATCAACTCGCGTTCGACCTGCTTGATGGTGACCGCAGGCTGGTTGATGCCGAGGACGCAGGCGGCCTCGCAGGGCGCCGGGCACAACCGCCCGGTGAACTCCGGGAAGTTGTTGGTGGCGTGCAACCGGTCCATGCCCGCATCCCACTGCTTGCGGTACACGAGGTCGTTCCACTCGGGAATCAGGTTCCCCAGCGGGCAACCGTTGTGGCAGAACGGAACTCCGCAATCCATACAGCGGCTGGCCTGCGTCTCGAGCGTCGGCTTATCGAAGTCCTTGTAGACCTCTTTCCAGTCGAGCAGGCGCAGTTCGACGGGCCGGCGAACCGGCGTTTCCCGTTCGGTGTGCTTAAGAAAACCCCTTGGATCAGCCACGTGCCGCCTCCATGATTGCGTCGTTCACATCTCGTCCCGAGCGCTCGGCAACGTCGATGGCGACGAGCACTCTCTTGTAGTCGCGGGGCATCACTTTCACGAAGTGCCCCTGGGCGACGGCCCAGTCATTGAGAATCCCGGCGGCGACCGTCGAACCGGTCTCGTCGCGATGCTCGGTCAGCAGACCGGCCAGCACGGCGACGTCTTCGTCGTCGAGCTTCTCGAGGTCCACCAATTCGGTATTGAGGTTGGCCTCAAACTCGTTGTTCGGGTCGTACACGTAGGCGACGCCGCCCGACATACCGGCCGCGAAGTTGCGGCCCGTCTTGCCGAGGATCACGGCCGTACCGCCGGTCATGTACTCGCAGCCATGGTCGCCGACACCTTCGACGACGGCCTGGACACCCGAGTTGCGGACGCAGAAGCGTTCGCCGACCACACCGCGCAAGAAGATCTTGCCCGCCGTGCCGCCGAAGCCAATCACGTTGCCGCCAATGATGTTCTCTTCGGCAACAAACTCGACAGGTGCCGAGGCCGGCGGTCGGACCACCAGCTTGCCGCCGGAAAGTCCCTTACCGACGAAGTCGTTGGCGTCGCCCTCGATGCGCATGGTGATACCGCGAGGCACAAATGCCCCAAAGCTGTTGCCGGCCGACCCGGTGAAGTCGATCGAGATGGTGCCTTCCGGAAGCCCTTCGGCGCCGTACACCTTGGTCACGTTGTGACCAAGCATGGTGCCGACGGTGCGGTTCCGGTTGCTGATCGGCGACGACAGCGTGACGCGAGTCCCGGATTCGATTGCCGCGCGGGCCTTTTCGATCAGTTCGTTGTCGAGGGCCTTCTCCAAACCGTGGTCCTGCTTGCCAGAGCAGTACAGGTCCTGGTTCATGAATGGCGATTCGGGAACCGTCAGAATCGGCGACAGGTCGAGCATGCCCGCCTTGTGACTGCCCCAGTGCTTCAGCGCCTTGGTGGTGTCGAGGGCTTCGAAGTGGCCGACGGCATCCTGCAGAGTCCGGAAGCCGAGGCGGGCGAGAAGTTCACGGACCTCTTCGGCGATGTACAGCATGAAGTTCTCGACAAACTCGGGCTTGCCGGTGAAGCGTTCGCGCAGCAGCGGATTCTGCGTTGCGACACCAACGGGGCAGGTGTCGAGGTGGCACACGCGCATCATGATGCAGCCGGAAACCACCAGCGGAGCGGTGGCGAAACCGAACTCTTCACCGCCGAGGAGAGCAGCGATCATCACGTCGCGACCAGTCTTCAGCTGGCCGTCGACCTGCACCACGATGCGGTCGCGGAGCCCGTTGAGCAGCAGCGTCTGCTGGGTTTCGGCGAGACCGATTTCCCAGGGTCCACCCGCATGCTTCAGCGAGGTCAGCGGGCTGGCACCGGTACCGCCGTCGTGCCCGGAAATCAGGACGACGTCGGCGTGTGCCTTCGACACACCGGCGGCCACCGTGCCGACACCCAGCTCGGAGACAAGTTTCACGTGAATCCGAGCCTGCGGATTTGCGTTCTTCAGGTCGTGGATCAGCTGTGCGAGATCCTCGATCGAGTAGATGTCGTGGTGCGGCGGCGGCGAAATGAGGCCGACGCCCGGCGTGCTACCGCGCACCTCGGCGATCCACGGGTACACCTTGTGCGGAGGCAGCTGGCCACCCTCGCCCGGCTTGGCACCCTGCGCCATCTTGATCTGGATGTCGGTGCAGTTGCTGAGGTAGTGGCTGGTGACGCCGAAACGTCCCGACGCGACCTGCTTGATGGCGCTGCGACGCCAGTCGCCGTTCTCGTCGCGGCTGTACCGCAACGGATCCTCGCCGCCCTCACCCGAGTTCGATCGCGCACCGAGGCGATTCATCGCAACCGCGAGAGTCTCGTGGGCTTCGGCCGAAATGGAGCCGTAGCTCATCGCACCGGTCGAGAAGCGCTTGACGATCTCGCTGGCTGGCTCCACCTTGTCGATCGGGATCGGATCACGGTCACCGAAGTTGAAGTCGAAGAGGCCACGGAGGGTACCTAGACGCGTCGACTGATCGTCGACGAGCTTGGTGTACTCCTTGAATACCGAGTACTGACCGGTGCGGGTGGCGTGCTGCAACTTGAAGACCGTGTCCGGGTTAAACAGGTGCAGTTCGCCTTCGCGCCGCCACTGGTACTCGCCGCCCACCTCAAGTTCTCGGTGCGCGCGTTCGGATGGCCGGTCGGTGAAGGCCAGCGCGTGCCGCGCGGCAACCTCGCTGGCGATCTCGTCGAGGCCGATACCGTCGAGCTGGCTGTTGAGGCCGGTGAAGAACTCGTCGACAATGTCCTGGCCGAGGCCGATGACCTGGAACAACTGGGCACCGTTGTACGACGGGACGGTCGAGATGCCCATCTTGCTCATCACCTTCAGCACGCCCTTACCGGCGGCCTTGATGTAGTTGTTGCGAGCCTTGGTGAACCGCTCCACGCGCGTCATGTCATCGCCGCCCGGGAGTTCCAGGGCACCCGACTCGAGCATGTCGTCGATGGTCTCGAACGCCATGTACGGGTTGATGCCGCTGGCACCGAAGCCCACCAGGAGTGCCATGTGGTGCACCTCGCGGGCGTCGCCGGACTCGATGATCAGGCTGGCGCGGGTACGCGTGCGTTCGCGCACCAAGTGATGGTGAACAGCCGCGGTCAACAGCAGCGACGGGATTGGCGCGAAAGTCTCGTCGGACTCGCGGTCCGACAACACGATGATCCGCGCACCGTCGGCGATAGCCGCCGAGACCTTGCTGCGGACACCGTCGAGCGCGCGGCGCAGTCCGTCGCCACCTTCAGCGATCGGGTACAGGCCGTGAATGTGGACGGACGGGAAGCCGGTTGCCGGGCCATCAATCTCGACCAAGCGAGCGAGATCGACGTTGTCGAGCACAGGCTGACTCAAGACAATTTGCTTAGCCGAATCGGCACCCGGGTTCAGCAGGTCGCGCTCGCCACCAATGCGGATGCCGAGGCTGGTCACAACCTCTTCGCGGATCGCGTCGAGCGGCGGGTTCGTGACCTGGGCAAACATCTGCTGGAAGTAGTCGAACAGCATCCGCGGCCGATTCGAAAGAACCGCGACCGGCGTATCGGTACCCATCGAGCCGAGGCCCTCTCCACCGGTAAGCGCCATCGGCGCAATCAGCATCTTGAGATCTTCGGTGGTGTAGCCGAACATCTGCTGACGCAGGCTCACACGGTCGTGCGCCATGAATTCGAGCGGCGGACCGGGCAGATCGGCGAGCGCCACCTGGTTGGCGTCGAGCCACTCCTGGTACGGGTACTCGCTGGCGAGGGAGTCCTTGATTTCCTCGTCGGCGACGATCCGTCCCTGAGCGGTGTCGACCAGGAACATCTTGCCCGGACGCAGGCGCGACTTGATGATGACGTCGGCCGGATCGATATCGAGGACACCCACCTCCGAGCCCAGGACAACGAGGCCGTCCTTGGTGACCCAGATGCGCGACGGGCGCAGACCGTTGCGGTCCAGCACGGCACCAATCACGGTGCCATCGGTGAAGCACACCGACGCGGGTCCGTCCCACGCTTCCATGAGCGCCGAGTGGTACTCGTAGAAGGCGCGGTGTTCAGGCTTCATATCTTCGCTGCGTTCCCAGGCTTCCGGGACCATCATCAGCATGGCGTGCGGCAGGCTGCGGCCACCGAGGTGCAGTAGTTCGAGGACCTCGTCGAATCGTGCGGTGTCCGATGCACCCGGCGTGCAGACGGGGAAGACCTTCTCGAGGTCTTCGGTGCTGAAACCGTTGTCGCGGCCGCGGAGCAGCGCTTCGCGGGCACGCATCCAGTTTTCGTTACCGGTGACGGTGTTGATTTCACCGTTGTGGGCGACACGGCGGAACGGGTGCGCGAGCGGCCACGACGGGAAGGTGTTGGTCGAGAAGCGGCTGTGGACCATGCCGAGCGCGCTCTCCACACGCTCGTCCTGCAGGTCCAGGTAAAAGTCGCGCAGCTGCGGGGTCGTCAGCATGCCCTTGTAAACAAAGGTCTGCCCCGACAGGCTCGGGAAGTACACGGTTTCGCGGCCAGGGCCGTCCTGACCTGCACCCTTTTCACCCAGCTCGGCCTGGACACGCTTGCGGATCACGTATGCCTTGCGTTCGATCGCAGCAACCTCGTCGGCGGTGGGAACGTGACCGGCTGCAGCGCCGGAGCCGATGAAGATTTGCCGGAACGTCGGCATCGCATCGCGGGACAGAGCACCGAGCGACGACTCGTCGACCGGCACATCGCGCCAGCCGAGCACCGTGAGGCCTTCGGACTCGACGATCGCTTCAACCCCGGCGACCGCGCCGGCCACTTCGCTTGAGGCTTGCGGGAGGAATGCGATTCCGGTGACGTAGGCACCTTCGGCGGGGAGCTCGAAATCGACCACCTGGCGGAGGAAGCTGTCGGGAACCTGAATCATGATGCCCGCGCCGTCACCCGTGTTGGGTTCGGCACCGGCGGCACCGCGATGCTCGAGGTTCACCAGAGCGGTAATGGCCTTTTCGACGATGTCGCGGCTGCGACGGCCATGCATGTCGACAACAAAGGCAACGCCACATGCGTCGTGTTCGTTAGCCGGATCGTAGAGCCCAACGGGCCCCGGCAAGTGCTTCATGAATCTGCCTACTCCGCACGCGACGTTGCGTACTAAAACGTACTGGAGAGTCCCGGATCAGAAGTCGATGCGAACCAGCGCACCGCCCGGGGAATTCAGCTTCATTGCTGGCCCGCTCAAGCCGCAGGAGAAATCCCCTGGACACAAGCGCAGTGATTTCAGTATTCCACTTCGCAGCCAATGAGGCAAAAAGTGGCGTTACAGTGCGGTTGTGAAGCCCAGATCACCGGCAGATGAAGTGTCCGGATTCCAAAAGGTCGGTGCCCCACCGCACACGCCGTCACTGCGCGCGCGGGCGTTCGCAAAGTCGACTGTGGCCTCGCGGCCATTGATGGCGGCGGTCGGACGCGGCGCACTCGGCGGTCCTCTCCTGCTCACGGCGACCCGCCCCGGGATCAATAGCGGGCTGTCGTTGTTGAGTCCAGTCCCGAAAGGAACGCGCACTTCCCTCGTTCGGGAACACACGACCACCGGCCAGGTTCGTGGCGAATGGGTTCACCAGCGCAGCGGCCTCGGAGTTAGTGGAGTTGCCAGTGGGGTGCCCAACCCATCGTCGGGCACCTCGATCATGTACTACCTGCACGGCAGCGGGTACGTGATCTGCTCGCCGCGGACCCACCGCGGCCTGGTGTCGCGATTGACGCGGCGGTCGGGCATCGGCACCTTCAGCCTCGACTATCGCCTCGGCCCCGAGTATCGCTGGCCCGCCGGGGGCGACGACGCCATTCGCGGCTACCGCTGGCTGCTGTCGCGGGGCTTCGATCCGAAGCAGATCATCGTCGCTGGCGACTCGGCTGGCGGGCATCTCGCATTGGACTTATTGGCCGCGAACCACCGCGACGGCGTCGGACAACCGGCGGCGATGGCATTGTTCTCGCCGCTCTACGACCCGTCGTTCCAGATGGCGCGCAAGTTGGAGTCACGCGGTGTCCGCGATCCCATTATCGACGTGTCCGGGGCGCAGAAAATGTTGGGCCTCTACACCGGAAACGCCGACCCGAACGACCCTCGGATGCGTGTCGTCTTAACGGCCGACATGGACTTGCCGCCGACGCTAATTCAGGTTGGCGATCGGGAGGTTATGGCCGACGACGCGCGCGCAATTCATGGTCGAATTTTGGATGCGGGCGGCCGCTCACAATTGCAGGAGTGGCCAGGCCAGGGGCACGTATTCCAAATGTTCCCGTACTTCACTCCGGAATCGCATCGCGCCGTATCCTCGGCCGGTGACTTCATTGCCCGTTATAGTCGGATTCACTAGTAACTTCCAGCGGAAATGAGCACCACATGGCTGACCTGAACGACCTCATCGCCCGCCTGCCGATTGATGATCTCGCAGCGCAACTTGGGGCCAGCCCCGACGACGTGCGCGCTGCGGCCGCGCAGGCGGTGCCCACGTTGGTTGCTGGACTGTCAGCACAGAGTTCAGACGCCGGACTACTCGACAAACTTGCCAAGCACGACAACGATCTGGCGTCTGGAGATATCAAGCTCGGCGAGGTCGATCCCGATGACGGTTCCAAGATCGTCAACAACCTATTCGGCGACGAAATCGACAATGTTGCCGATGCCGTCGGCACCGCGGTTCCGGTCGCTGGTGTCAGTGGCGGCCTAGTCAAGAAGTTGCTCCCGCTGTTGGCACCGATCGTCATGAGCTTCGTCATGAAGCAGCTTGGCCAGGGCGGCGGTGCCGGGCAGGCAACCAATGCCGACGCCGGAGCGGGCGGCGGCCTCGGCGATCTGCTCGGTGGTCTCCTTGGCGGCGGTGGCGGCAGCCAGGGCGGCATTGACCTGGGTAGCGTGCTGGGTTCGGCGCTCGGCGGCGGCCAAGGCGGCGGCGGCCTCGGTAGCGTGCTGGGTTCGATCCTCAGCGGCGGGAAGTAGTCGCTTAAGCGCTTAGAACGCGGCTGCCGGCAGCAGACTCTCTCCCGAGTGCTGCCGGCAGTCGCGTTTCATCCCCTTCATATGACCGACGGCACCGCATTGACCGCATAGGCTCATCTCATGCAACGGATCCTGCTGACCTTGGTCGCTGCAGTCGTCACCGCAATCGGATTGTTTTGGCCAGCGATCGACTTCAACACGGGATCGGACAGCGCCAGCCTTGATCCGGTTGTCGTCACCGACTATTCGTCCGAGTACACCCTCGCGCGCGACGGTGGCCTCACCGCCACCGAAACCCTCACCACCGAGTTTCCGGCGGGCAGGCACGGGATCTTCCGTTTCTGGGATCAGGCCGACGGTGACACCAACAAATCCGGCGTGCGGTACCGTCCCGAAGGTATTCGAGTGACGATGGACGGCCAGTCCGTTCCCGTCCAGTTCCACTCGGAAGGCGCAGGCCAATTTGAGGTTGCCCAGATCGGCGACCCCGACCGGACAGTGACGCCGGGTTCACACAAGTATCAAATCTCGTACCGCGTGAGCGGGACCATCGCCGACGGTGACCCCGGCAAGTTCATTTGGCGCGTCGTCGCAAATGGCTGGAAGATGCAGATCCTTCAATCGACCAACACCATCCATTTCCCCGAGGCACCGACGTCGTTTGACTGCACCACCAACGATGGAACGCCCTGCACAATAACGGAGCCCGATGCCACCACGCGCGTAGTGACCACCGGCGTCCTCAAACCCGCCACCGGCGTAGCCGTGAAGGCCGATATGCCGTTCGCTGGCCCAGGCCGCGACGAACTTCCGTGGCCCATCAACCTAGACCGTGTCCTCGGCACCTCCGTCAAGACACCGATCATCTTCGGCCTACTCTCGCTCATCCCGCTGGCCCTCGGGTTTTTCTGGGTGCGCCGCAGCAACGAGTCCGCGCCCTTGATGCCCGTCATGTTTGAGCCGCCCGCCAACCCGATCGATACCTCGAAGCGCCTTGGTCCGGCCGAATGCTATTTCGTCAACTACGAGTCCGTCCCCAAGAAGGCGTTAACGGCGACCCTGTTTCATCTTGCCGAGCAAGGCCACGTGCGCCTCGACCGTACGGCCACCGATAGTTGGACTGTCACATCGCAGCTAACCCCGGCTCGCTACGCGACGCTGAGCGGCGTCGATACCGCCCTGATCAACTCTCTCGGGTTAGCAACCGGCGGTTCCACCTTCAGCGCCGACGGCTCCAAGAGCGCCGGACTCAAGCTCTCGACCGCGACCCGTGAAATCGAGGCCGCGACTCGCGGATGGGGTTCGAGCAGCGGATCGGTTCAACGCAGCGGATTTGAATCGCTCGGCAAAGCTCTCGTCGCGTTGGCACTGGCCCTTGCCGCAATCCTGTTCATCATGCAGATCCTGCCCGCGTCAATCATGGCGCTCCCGATCGCTGCGTTCGTCATCGGCGGTGCTGGCCTCTACGTGGCAGGTGTCGGCACCCGACGGACCAGGCTCGGTCGGGAAGTGTGGTCGCGCTCAGGCGGGTTCGAGCGTCTCCTGTCGACAACGTCGAACCAGGAACGACTCGACTTCTCGGCCCGCAAAGACCTGTTCACCAGCTACATTCCGTACGCCATGGCCTTCAACTGCGCCGACGCTTGGGCCGCCAAGTACCAGTATGCGACCGGCCAACCGCCACCCGACCCCGTGTGGTTCCCCGGCTTCTACGTGGCAACTCCGCACGGCTTCATGGGAACCAGCACCGGTCTCGACAGCTTCGAATCGAGTCTGTCGTCGTCGATCTCGGCCTACACCGCTTCGCAGGCTTCGTCGAGCAGTGGCGGCGGCGGCTTCGGTGGCGGCTTCAGCGGCGGAGGCGGCGGAGGCGGCGGAGGCGGTTCCTGGTGAAGCGAGTTCCTGGTAGATCGGGATTCCCGGCAATTGACCGGATTCCAGGAACTGGCTAACACAGCACACATCAAGTCCCACAACATGAAAAGCTTAATCCGAGGCCCCCTGAAGAAAGAGGCACACCCATGGTCATTGCCCTGATCATCATCGTTGTTCTAATCGTTCTCGCTGTACTTTTCGGAATGACCGGATTCAACAAACTCCGGAAAGCCGACATCACGGCGCAGGAAGCGCTCGGCGGTATCGACGTCCAACTGACGCGACGCGCCGACCTCATCCCCAACCTTGTGAACACCGTGAAGGGCTATGCATCTCACGAGTCGGGCGTCCTTGAAGCCGTGACCGCGGCCCGCGCACACATGCAGCAGGCTGCGCAGGGGTCCTCGGTGGCCGATAAAGCTGCCGCCGAAGCACAGATGAGCGGCGCACTCGGACGCCTGTTTGCCGTCGCCGAGAACTACCCGCAGTTGCAAGCAGCACCCAACTTCATGGCCTTGCAAACCGAACTCGCCGAGACCGAGAACAAACTGTCGTTCGCCCGCCAGTACTACAACGACGCGGTCTCGCGCCTCAATCAGTTGGTTCAGACGATCCCGTGGATGCTGTTCGCGGGCATGGCCAACGTCCGCGCCCGCGAGTTCTACCAGGCACCGGCCGGACAGGAACTACCTCCGCAGGTCCAGTTCTAATCGTCGCCGCACCACTGGAAGCGGCACAATAGGACTATGAAAACGATCCTGAACATCATCTGGCTTGTGCTCAGCGGATTGTGGATGGCCATCGGCTATGTGGTGGCTGGCATCATCTGCTGCATTTTGATCATCACCATCCCGTTCGGGATCGCGTCGTTCCGGATGGCCAACTATGCCCTGTGGCCATTTGGACGCACCGTGGTTCGCAAGCCGGAGTCGGGTGCCATGTCGACAATCGGCAACGTGATCTGGATTATCGTCGCCGGAATCTGGCTCGCGATTGGGCATCTGACGACCGGAATTGCCATGTGCCTCACGATCATTGGCATCCCGCTCGGCATTGCCAGCTTCAAGATGATTCCCATCTCGCTGATGCCGCTGGGAGCCCAAATTGTGTCAACCGACAATCCCCAGCAGGTATACCAGGGCAGCTACTAACCCCGGCAGTCGTCGGGGGTTCGCGGTCGTAGTTAGTTAGCCGGCTATGACTCTGGGGCGTCGAGTTTCCGGAACGCCCGGACCGCTGCGCCAACTCCCGGGTACACGCTGTCCGGGGCCAGATCTGCCATGATTTGCGCGGTCTCAAGGGACTCCCGCAGTTCTGGCGTTACCCCTGCGAGAATAAAGCGGGCGTTCACCGAATGCACGTAACCGATGAGGTCGCTGAGCGCTGTGGCCGCCGAATAGTCGACGTCGGAGATCGCCGAACAATCAAGTACGAGCCACCGCACGGGGTCGGGTGCCCCCTTAATCAACGCGGTCACCGAGTCGGTGAAGCGACCGACGTTCGCATAAAACAGGTCGGCGTCATACCGAAAGACAATGAGTCCGGGCAGGCTTTGATGCCCGGGACGGGCACTCTCATAGCGGCGCTCTCCGTCCGCGCTGACCCCGACGACGAATCGTTCCGGCCGGTACTGCCGGTGAATGATCTGGACCAGTGATGCAACCATCGCCACGACAATGCCGGTCAGGACGCCAAACCCGATGACGGTAACGGTAGTGAGGACGGCGATCGCGAATTCGACGCGGCGGATCTTCCAGATCCGCGCGAAGCCCGACCAGTTGATCAGTTCGGCACCGACTACGAACACGATGGCAGCCAGAACAGCCTCCGGGAGATTGCCGAGCGGGCCCGCCGCAAAAATGACCACCGCAAGCGCCACCGCAGCCATGGCAAGATTTGCCACCTGCGTCCGCCCCCGCTGCTGATCGAGGATCGCCGTCTTGGTGGGACTACCGTTAACCACAAACGACCCGCTCAACGCTGCGGAGACGTTGGCGGCAGCCAAGCCGAGGATGTCTCGGTTCACATCAACCGGGTCGCCGTGTCGCTGAGCGAAACTCCGGGCGGTCGCCGCGCTTTGCGCCAGAATCACCAGCAGGCAACCGAACGAGATCGTCAAGATCGTCGGAATATTCGCGATGACGCTGTCGAGTGGCGGGAACCGAACCGACGGCACGCCCGCATCAACGTTCCCGATCGTCGGCACCGAGTCGCCGAGGCCAAACACCATCACAGCGACGATTGAACCGATGACGACCAGGATCGGCATCGGTAGTGACGGCCGAAACCGTCGCACCAACACCAAACCAACCAACGTGGCCGCAGCGAAGGCCACCGACTGCCAGCGCGCTTGGTCAAGATTGGCAATGACGGCCATCCACTTGCCAATGACACCGTCAGCTGGCTGTTTCGGTTCGCCTAGCATTCCGGGAATCTGTTCGGTGACAACGAGGACCCCGACGCCCGCTAGAAACCCGACCAGCACCGACGTCGACAGAAAATCACCGAGAAAACCGAGGCGGAGTGTCCAAGCGATCAGCAGCATCACGCCCGTGACCGCCGCAATCAGGCCCGCCCACGCCAACCATTCGCCGCTGCCGGGTAATACGCCAGCCATGCCCAACCCGGCGATTCCCGATGCGAGCAGCGCCGCTGTTGCCGAGTCGGCTCCGACAACCAGCAGCCGCGACGCGCCCACAAGTGCAAACACGATTGCCGGCACGATCAACGAATACAGGCCCGCACCGAGCGGGACCTGGGCGATCGACGCGTAGCCCATCGCCTCCGGGATTGCGACGGCCGCCAGGGACAGGCCCGCGAGGATGTCCGGCCGCAACCAACCGCGCTGATATCCGCGCAGTGCGGGCGGCAGTCCTCGCGTACCCATCACCGTGGCGGCACCTCGATCACTGGATTAGCGTCATTGCCGAATTGGTCAGTGGCCTCGACGAATCCACTCGTCGAGGTCTCCTGCCTCGGCCCCGATGGTCGTTTCATCTCCGTGGCCCGTGCACACGCGGGTTGCCGGGTCCAGCACGAGGATGCGGTCGCGGATGGAGGCGATGATGTCGTCGAAACTCGAGAACGACCGTCCCGTCGCGCCCGGCCCGCCCTGGAACAGGGTGTCGCCGCTGAACAGCACGCGCTCCGACGGTGCCCACACTACGCACGACCCCGGCGAGTGGCCTGGCGTGTTGATGATCTCGAGAGTTTCTCCGCCGACGGCGATCTGCTGACCGTCGGTCAGCTCACCGTGAGGTGCGCCGGGAAAGGTTTGCTCCCAAAGCATTTCGTCGGCAGCATGCAGCAGCACTGGCGCGCCGGTGGCTTCGGCAAGTTCGGGTGCAACACCGATGTGATCGTTATGGGCATGCGTCAGAACAATAGCGACCACCTTGCGGTCGCCGACGGCCTCCAGGATCGGGGCCGCACTGTGCGCGGCATCGATGATGACGGCCTCAGCTTCATCGCCGATGACCCAAACATTGTTGTCGACATCCCAGGTTCCGCCGTCAAGCGAGAACGTTCCGGAAGTGACGACGCGCTTGATGTCGAGACTCACAGCTCCACCACCGAACGCAACACATTGCCCTGCTCCATAGCGTGGAAAGCGGCGTCGATGCCGTCGATGCCGATCCGCTCGGTAACAAACTTGTCGAGGGGAAGGCGTCCCTGCAGGAACAGATCGATCAGCATCGGGAAATCCCGTTCGGGCAGGCAGTCTCCGTACCAAGACGACTTGAGTGCGCCGCCGTGGCTGAAGAAGTCGACGAGCGGCATCTCCAACCGCATCTCGGGTGTCGGAACACCCACCAGCACCACGGTGCCTGCAAGGTCACGCGCGTAAAAGGCGGTCTCGTAGGTTTCCGGACGTCCGACGGCGTCGATCACCACATCGGCGCCGAAACCACCGGTGAGCTCCTTGACGGCCTCCGCGACATTCTCGACCGTCGACGCGTCGACGGTGTGCGTTGCGCCAAGGTCTTTGGCCCACTCCAGCTTTCGCGCATCGCGGTCGACGGCAACGATTGTGGTGGCACCGGCCAGGCGAGCGCCGGCAATCGCGGCATCGCCGACACCGCCGCAACCGATGACAGCTACGGAGTCGCCCCGGCCCACTTCACCGGTGTTCATGGCCGCGCCAAGGCCCGCCATGACGCCGCAGCCGAGCAGGCAAGCCACGGCCGGGTCGGCGGCGTCGTCGAACTTGGTGCACTGGCCCTCGTGAACGAGGGTCTTCTCGGCGAAAGCGCCGATTCCCAATGCCGGACTCAGTTCGGTGCCGTCAACCAAGGTCATCGGCTTGCTTGCGTTAAAGGTGTCGAAGCACAACCATGGGCGCCCGCGTTTGCATGCCCGACATTCCCCACACACGGCACGCCAGTTGAGGATGACGGGATCGCCGACCTCAACGTGCGTGACAGCTTCACCGATGGATTCGACGATGCCTGCCGCCTCATGACCGAGCAGGAATGGGTACTCATCGTTGATACCGCCGGTGGCATACGCGAGGTCGGTATGGCACACGCCGCAGGTATTGATTTTCACCACCACGTCGTTGGGCCCGGGGTCGGGAATCACAATGTCGACTAGTTCGGTCGGCGCGTTCTTGACTCGGGAGATAACTCCCTTAACGACGGTGGACAACGATTCTCCTCTTCGACGGTTAGCCGAGCGCAGTGAGTAGTTCGGCCTTCTTCATCGTCGAGTATCCCTTGATTCCCGCGTCCTTGGCCTCGGCTCGCAATTCTGCGACGGTCTTCGACGCGCGCGACGACTTCGGTGCGGCAGGCTTGGCAGCGGCAGGCTTGGGTGCAGCAGGCTTGGGTGCAGCAGCGGCAGGCTTAGGTGCAGCGGCAGGCTTGGCAGCAGCGGGCTTGGCGGCAGCGGGCTTGGCGGCAACAGGCTTGGCAGCAGCGGGCTTGGCAGCAGCGGGCTTGGCAGCAGCAGGTTTCGCAGCAGCAGGCTTGGCAGCAGCAGGCTTGGCAGCAGCAGGCTTGGCAGCCGCGGGTTTCGCGGCAGCAGGCTTGGCAGCAGCGGGCTTAGGTGCGGCTGCGGCAGGCTTGGCGGGGGCTGGCTTCGGTTCCGGCTTGGGTGCCGGTGCGAGTTCCGGCGCGTCGTCCTTCTTCGGGACGAGGCCTGCGGTCAGGGGGTAGCGGGTCAGCATGGCGTCGCGCATCGCAACAACCTCGGCGGAAAGCCGTCGGACTTCCTTTTCCAGGCGCTTGATCAGACTCTTTTTCCCACTCATCGCGGTATACCTCCAAAAGTTTCTGGTCGGTGTCGGTGTGCCCGACCGGCTCAATTGTGACCTTACTGTGTCAAATTCGGACGAAGCGACTCGCGGTTATCGCTTTTACCCTGAGTTTGCGCCCGCTATTCGCCTGCGAGAACATGATTGACACGCAGATCCTGATCCAGAATCACCACGTGCGCGCGACGTCCGACCGTTAGCGCACCCACATCGGCGCGACCCAGAACTCGGGCCGGGTTTCCAGAAGTCATTGCGGCACAAGCGATTAGCACTTCATCGCTGGCGTTCGGGGCACCGTCGGACAGCCCATGCGCACTGCGAGCGAATAGTCCGCCCATGGTGGCTGTGCTGCCCGCTATCGCTCCGGTCGCGCTTATCCTGGCAATTCCGTTCGCGACGGTTACGTCGAGGGAACCCAATTGGTATGCGCCATCGGGCTTCCCGGCAGCCACCATCGCGTCGGTAACGAGGGCTACCCGATCAAAGCCGACCGCCCGTTGTACATCGCGCACCAGCGCCGGGTGCAGGTGGACCCCGTCGCCAATCAATTCGACCACCACGCGAGGGTCTTCCATCAGTGCCAGCACTGGACCGGGTTCGCGATGCCCCAGCGGCGGCATGGTGTTGAAGAGGTGGGTTGCCACGCGCGCGCCACGGCGAAGCGCCTCGCGTGCTTGGTCGTAGGTGGAATTGGTATGCCCAACCGCGACGACGACTCCCGCATCAACAAATTGGTCAATCGCATCGAAAGCACCGGGTAGTTCCGGTGCCAGCGTCACCATGGCTATGGTTCCGTCGGCAACTTCAAGGAGGTCCGCGATTTCCTTACGGTCGGGGTTCCGCAAGACCTCGGGATCGTGTGCACCGCAACGAGACTCGCTAATCCACGGGCCTTCCAGATGGATGCCCGCACTGACGCCAGCGTGCACCAGGTCGCGAAGTCGTTCGACTGTGGCGCGCAACTGGTCCGGTCCGGCACTGACCGTGCTGGTGATAGTGGTGGTGGTTCCGTGTTCGCGATGAAAGGCAGCCGCAGCGCGCACTTCGGCGGCATCGCCGTCGGTGTACGACGACCCTCCGCCGCCATGGACGTGCATGTCAACGAAGCCAGGGGCGGCAATTCCGTCTGGATAGTTGAGATCCGGCTTCCTCGGGGGTTCACCAGCGCCGATTCCGCTGATCACGCCGCCGAGTTCCGCGAGCCACCCCGGGCGGTGCACCGTGTCGCCAGCAATGACGGCTTCCGCGGCGATAATCCGGGTTTCACCCGTGGCGCTAGTGCCCTCAGCTGTCACATTTTGAATCACCTGGCTCGCCCTCCCCGGTCCGGCCTCACGATTGTGAGTCTACGTCCGGTGCCCGGCACCGTCCCGGCACTAGTGACAGCCGATTAGATGATTCCGTTCCTCCGAACGCCTTAAACCACTCTTGGCCTGTGACGTTTGAACGGCGGTCCTCGATTGTTACAACAGGGGCGACGAACAAACCAAACTCACGATCGGATACGTCGCAAACTTTGAGGAGAGACGATGACCTATCCACCTCCGGGCGGTCCGATGTATCCAGGCTTCGGCGGTCCAGCACAGCCAAATCCCGCTGCGGCGGCGGCAGCACGCCGCAGCAAGAGGCGGTTGACGCTCATCCTGTCCGCGATCGTTGCGGTGCTCGCGCTCATCGTCGGGCTCGGCGCATTGAAGCTGTACAGCGACAAGACCGGCAAGGACCTCTTCCCCACACTGACTCTGCGGTCGGCTGACGACGCTGGCCCCGACCCATTTACCCCGTCGGTTGCCTTGACCAACCGGACCGTACCCATGCAGAACCAGGTGCCCACAGCATCGGAGTTGGGCGTTCGCCTGGTGAACGGGACTGCGCCGGGCCTGTACGCCAATACCGGCGAGGCCATCTGCGACACCGCCAAACTCGGCAACGACCTCGCTGCCAACCCGGCAGCGGGACGGGCCTGGGCCAGCGTTTTCGGTATCAACGCCAGTGACATCCCCTGGTACTTGAACACCCTGACGCCCGTCGTCCTCACCGCAGACACGTGGGTCACCAACTACGCCTTCCGCAGTGGCACCGCATCCCCCTTCCAGTCGGTGCTGCAAGCCGGAACCCCCGTTTATGTTGACGCGGCGGGCGTTCCCCGCGCGGTGTGCGCCTGCGGCAACCCTCTGCGCCCGCCATCAGCTGCCCCAGTCGGTGGATACCGAGTGACGGGGCATCCATGGAACACCTACAACACCCAGAACGTCACCCGGATCACCACGAATAACCGGTACGTGACGAACGTGAACAACACGACCACGATCATCAACAATCCGGCGCCAGCCCCCGCTCCCAACGCCCCGCTGCAACTGATCAACATTGTCACCGGCGTGCTGGACTCGGTGTCGGTCGGCGGCACCTTGGAGCTACCGCCGCCACCCCCTGAGGTCGAGTTGCCCGATCCGTTCGCCAGCAACGCGGCACCGACGTTTGCCGACGCTGCCGATGCCGAGCGCCAGGGCCTCGAGCCCGGTACGGATCAGCCAGCACCGGCGATGGTCGAGCGCAATGCCGCCAACAACGGTGTCCCGCCGATCGTGCTACCAGGTATTTCCGGCCAACCGGAGTCAACCGTCTCCAGCGACGCCAATGCCCCAGTTCCGGGAGCACCGGGAGCACCGGACGCGTCGGAAACCTCGGGTGTGCCCAACGTGCCAGCACCTTCCTCCGAAGGTGTGACACCCGGTGTGGCACCGCCGACCACCTCCGTTCCACTCGTCCCGGAGCCTTCGGTGACCACCCCGAGCGCCGCGCCACCGACAACGACGACGGCCCCTGCCACCACCGAATCGACACCAACGGCAACGCCGACGTCCTTCAGTGGATCAGGCGACACGATCGGCTCGTTGACGTTCACTTCGGGCGGCGCGTCGGTCACGTGCACGATCCCGTCGACGATCGACTCATCAACGGTGTCGGCAACCTGTTCCGATGGCACGAGCCGCGAGTTCTCCGCATCGTCCCTGCAGTCGTCTGCGGTCAGTTCCGCTACCGATTCTGATCAGGTGTGGACGGTGAGCACGGCCTCCGGCGAGTCACTCACTGTCACTTCTGCTAGCTGGCAGAGCACCAGCTAGCCGAAAGATCTTAAGGGCCCGTACGCAATTGCGTACGGGCCCTTAATATGTCTTAGCGGCAAAGAGAGACGCATCGTGATACCTGTCTCAAATTGCTTGACGGGTGTTCCGCGCGCGCGGAACAGTGGAGTTACAACTCGGCCCGCAGCTATCGAACAGAACCCTGCTATCGAACAGAACACATCGGGCCGACACACGATGCTCAACCCAGGAGGTTCCCGTGAGTGTTTCGTGGTTCGCAGCACTGCGTCATCCGGCACCGGCCGATCTCGAACTTTGGCTCGAGAACAAGGCAGCCAGCGGTCAGATCCTGACCGGCTACGACCGTCTCAGCCCCGTACGGATGACGTTTGTCGATTCCGCCCCGGCCCAAGTCCGATACGCCGTGGAGCGCCGAGCAGTTCCCGCTCCCGTCGACTACTTCCGGTTCCGCGAGCAAGAAGGCTGGGAACACGTCGGGAATGCCCTCGATTTCCACCTGTGGCGACGCACCTACACCGGTGACCGACCCGCCGGATTCATCGGTGAGCGACTCGACGAACGCGCGTCGCGTTTCGGTCAGATTCTCGCGATCACTGCGGCAATTGCCGCCATCGCCACGGTGATTCTCGGCGTAATTGCTGGCACCGATACGTTCGCCTCAATCTCGGTGAACTTCTGGGCCCCGGCCATCGTCTCCGGAATCATCTTCCTGATCACGGCCTGCGGCGCCATCTCGATGGCCATCTCTACCCGAAAAGCCGCGAGCGAAGTCCGCACACCGGATGCCCGCACCAAAGCTCGGGTCTAACCGCTCCGCCCGGAGTCCACAAAACTGTCGGTAGACGCTGTTACCGTGGGGCCAACCTTTGCAGGGAGGTCACCATGGTCAGCGGTCCCGAATTCAAAGACAGTTCCGCCTTTAAAGACGGCGACAACACCTTCTTTGAGACTGCGTTCGACGCAGCGATTGACAGGGCGTGGCTTACCTTTCGGTGTGAACTCGCCGACCAACTCGACCGGATGCGGGCCCGCGACCCCATCAAGGTGTATTCGCTCTGGACCGAAATGTTTGGTCCGCAGCCCGATGTCAGGTTTACGCTGACCGGCAATAACCGGCTGCGTCTCACGATCGAAGAACGCAGCCTGTACCCGTATCAGCCCGAAATCGACGCCCGCATCGAACTCCTCGAGGCGCAGGAATGGCGGTCACTGCGCGACGAAACTTGTATTCGCGAGTTCAACAGCCGCAGCGTCGACGCCGCCGCGATGGCCGCACAGTTTGCCTTCCGAGAGGTGTGGGGAATTCCCGATCCCACCTATCTGGTCTCCGAAGAGTGCGAACTATTGCACACCTTTGTCGCGCCATACGCCGCACTCCGGGAACCCAAGATGAGATAGCGGGATCCGACTGGCGCTCAGCAGCCGTCGTTCGCGTCAACCCGCCCCAGGTAGCGGTCGCGTTCATCTGGCGACAGCGGCCCGGTGGTCGCACATATCCACTCGCGGGCAGCTCCGCTATCGGTGGTCTGCAAGTAGACGACACCGGTGCCGTCACCGGCTGTCGGGTATTGGGGCCCCGGCCCGGCATCGGCTGGCAGCACCCATCGCGACACGTTCCGCAGACCGCCAAGTACCGGAGAAATCACGGCACCTTCACCGAGGGCTCCGTCCGAGCCGATGGCGAAGTCCGTAATTTCCCTCGTCTCGGTCCCCACGAGCAAATGCTTCCCGGCCCTGCCAATGGCAACCGCATGCACGTCGAGCACCCGGCTCACCTGGTCGGCCTCCGTCCCAGCGACATTCCACACCGCGAGGTCGCGGGCGGCCACAACCAGGAAGCGACCATCACTGGCGAAGACGACGGCGGTGACCTGCTCCCCCATCGGCACCACCAGCGGTGCGCCATCTGACTGATTGAGGCGGTAGACGTAAGCATTGCCATCGTCGGCCCCGACGGCCAACTGCTTCCCGTCTACCGAGTACGCCACGCTCCGGATCAAGTCTTCCGGGCCTGCGAGGGGTTCCCCCACGGCGCGGGGAGCTGCCGGATCGGTGACATCCCACCGCTGGATCCGACGATCATCGGCACCCGTAGCCAATTGCCGGGTACCAGGGGCAAACGCAATCGCATTGGTAAAGCGGGTATGAACCCGGAGTTCGCCAACCCGCCGCGGGTGGTCCACGTCAACAATGTCCCAAAGTTCGACAAGTTCGCCGTTGTTGTTGGCTGTCGCCACAAGCGAACCATCCGTGGTGACGGCGACCCGCGGCCGATTATTCGCCTTGCTCTGGATACCAATGCTCGAGCGCTTCCGCCATTTACCGTCGGTGTTCGCCCACACATTGAGGCGGGCATCCTCGCCGACGGTCACCAACCGATTGCGCTCGGCATCGAGGTCGACCCCACTGATCAGCGAACCGCGGTCGATGAGCATATCCGGCGGCAAGGTCCACAAATCAATCGTTCCGTCAGTACGCCCGACTACCAACTCTTGACCGTCGGGGCTAAACGAAGCGCTGAGCATACCGACCGCACCCGGGGCGGCCGATCGCTGCAATTCCCACAGCGGCAACGGATTCTCCGGCGACACCGTATTCCAGACTCGCACCACCCCGTCGGTTCCAGCGCGAGCCAGCAGCGGCTGCGTCGAATTGGCACTCATCGACCATGAGCCGCCAGCGACGCCCGGCAGATCTTCGTCGTTGGGTCGTGGCTGATCGGGGTTCGCCACATTCCACAGTTGGGCGTTGGCGCTGTCACCGGTCACCGCCAGCACTGCGTCACCGGGCAAGAACGCCAGCGCATGGGTGATGCTCGGGAAACCGTCCAGCGGCACACCCACCGGCGTGGGAGTGTCGGAGTCCGCGTCCTTCCACAGTCGGACGGTTTGGTCTTCGCCGCCGGACGCAAGAATCGAGCCCGTCGAATTGAACGCCACCGTCCGCACCGACGCGGTGTGCCCGCGCAACACGGCGGTCTGCTCCGGAGGTCGATCCCCATCGACCCGATAGACGCGAACCGTGCCGTCGTCGGCCGACGTCACCAGATGCTTGCCACTCGGCGAGAAGCGCGTCAAATACAGCACTCCCGCATTGGGCCGGAGGATTCCCGTTTGCTTCGGCCTTGCCGGATCAGCGATGTTCCACACCCGCACCGTGCCGTCGCCGCTGGCAGCAGCCAGCAGCTTCGCTGAATTGTCGAAAGTCACCGAAGTAACGAAATCGCCAAACCCCGCCAGCGTCGCAACCTCCTTGAATCCCGCCTGAGTCGATCCGTTTACCGCCGATCCACGCTGAAACAGTCGGACCGTACGGTCGTTGCTCGCCGACGCGAGGAGGTTTCCGTCGCCGGAGAACACCACGTCGTACACCGGACCGGAATGTCCCTGCAGGGAACGCGCCAACGGTGATGTCGACGCGGCGAGGAGTCCGCTTCGCGCCTCGCCATCGTTCGGGTAGGTCTGATCTGCGACGGCCAACAGTCGTGCCGCCAATGACGGATCGGTGCCGACCAGCCCGTCGATGCTCGACATCACCGCCGCGTGCTCTGCTTCATTGCGTTGATTGGCCACATCGGCCGTCTGGTTGATCGCGACAAGCGCCGCGATCACCGAGACCAGCGCCAGTACCACTACCAGGGCGACCGCACCCAAGCGCAGGCGGCGAGCAGCCACTCGTTTCTGGTCGGCAGCCGCAAGAAACTCGGTGGCACCCGTCGAGAGCAGCACCTGTCGGTGCTCGCCGAGTTCGGCGCGATTCTCCAACGACGTACCCAAGCGTGCCCCGCTGTACAGGTAGTCGTCGCGTCGGCCATTCTCGGCCCAGGCTTTGGCATCATCGGAAACCTGCTGCCGCCACTGAATCAGGTCTGCATCCTCGGCAATCCATCCGGCCATCCGAGGCCACGCCGACAACACTGCGTCGTGAATGAAGGTCACCGCATCGGCGCTCACGGTGATCAGTCGAGCATCAGAGAAGGCGTCAATAATGCCTCCGGCCGAAGCCGAGAAGCGAGAACGTAGTTCGGCTGGCGACACCGCATGACGCATCGGCGTTCGGTTTGGCCCGAATTGCATCAGCGCCAGCAGCACCGCCCGCGCCTCGTCGGAATCTGCCGGGTCGAGCGCCGCCCACGTCTCCTCGGCGGTCTCAGCCAGCGCGGAGGTAATGCCCCCGGTCTCGCGGTAAGCGCTAATCGTGAGGCGGTTACCTTTGCGCTGCGACCACATCACCTGCAGTGCGTGGGCTAGGAGCGGCAGTCGCCCGGCGCGGTCGCCGACCGAGGTCGCCCGGTGCAGGTCGTCCAAAATTAGGTCGACGAGGCCGTCGTCGATTTTGCCCGCCGCCAACCGAACCGGTTCGGTGATGACTCGACGAAGCTCGTCGTCCGACATTTCTGAGACGATTATCGACCGGTCCTGCCATGCCTTGGCAAGCATTGGCACCTCGACTGTCTGCCCAAAGAAGTCGGCGCGGATACCGAGAACTACGACGCTCCCGGCATCAGAATGTGCGGCCACCGCGTCGAAAATTGCTTGCTGGTCGGTCTCGGCCAGGCCAAAGACCTCTTCAAATTGGTCGACGACAACGAGTGGACTGCCTGCCGGGGCTTCGTCTCCGATCAGCACGTCGCTTCCCACGCGCAGCGCCACCGGGGCGTTCCACGGAGTCTGCGCCCGGGCGAGTCCGGCACCGAGCAATGACGACTTTCCGGCACCCGAAACACCCGTCACAATGACGACACGGTTCTCCGCACTTTCTCGTGCCCGGAACAGCACGTCGGTGAGTTCGGCGATGGTTGCGTCGCGACCGAAATAGCGGTCGCGGTCGCTCGCTCGCATCGATGCGAGGCCAGGAAACGGGTCGTCCAGTTCGGCTTTGCCGCGGCTCTCATGATGCAGTCGCCACAGCCGTTCCCAGTCGCGGACGCTGACCAAACCGGTGGCACCCGCATCGACGGCACGTTGATTGAGCCACAGGATGAGCGGAAGGACGTCGTTGAAATCGCGCGGAATATGTCGCCCGTTGCGCCAGTCGCTGATGCGCTGCGGTGTCGGCGCATCGGCCCGCCGCGACCGTGCCAAGGCCTCCGACGCAACACGCAGCGTCGGCTTGCCGGCCTGGCGGAACAACCTCGCGAGCGCCGGACCGAACTCGCTTTCCGGCGGCATGGCGGTCACCGCGCTAAGGCTATCGGACCCAGTCGGTTTTAGCCCTTGCACGCTCCCGCGGCGGGGCTTCCGGCGACAGAATCGAATGAATCGGACCCAGATTCTCCGGACCGGATAAATTCTTTGATCCTTCTACCTGCATAGATGATCGAATTTGCGGAGTCCCTTTTCGATTCGACGCCGCCGCGTCCATAGCGTGGTTGCTGCTGGCCAATCAGGCAAGCACTCCTTCCAAATCGTCGGGATAACTGATCACCATGACCAAGCGTCTGAAAGCCCTCACTGCCGTCGCGACCGCCTTCGTTGCCACCGCAGCCCTCCTCCCTTCAACCGCATCGGCCGCTACCTACACCACGCGCGAGGGTGTCACCACGGTGCTCAGCACCAATCAGGTATCGGTACAAAAACTGCCGCCACTCGACAGTTCGCCCATGACCGCTGAAGCGCTTTTGTCATCAGACGTCCACACGGCGCTTACCGGGATCACTGGCAAGAAGGTCAGCGCCACCCTCGAACTCGGCTATCAAATCGGATACCCGGTCTCGCTCGCTCCCGGTGGCGTCAACATCAAAACCAAGACTCCGGATCTGACCCTGTCAGGTGGGGTCAATGCCAAGTTCGCTCCCGAAGGCACCGTTTCCGGGACCGGCGGCGGGCTCACCCTCGGCGAGGTCGGAACCGAACTCGGCGCGTCGTCGAACATCATCCCGTCCACCGAACTCGAATTCACCGTTGACGCAGGAAAGATCACGACCGTCACGCTCGCCAAGATTGCCCTCACCAAGCCGGTCGCCGACATCGTCTTGTCGGGTGTTGAGCTCAATGTCAGCAATGCGGTCGGCCCGGTCTCCGTCCGTCCCTTTGCCAAGATTTCGGTGACCACTGAAACCGGCGTGTATGTCTACTACGCTCACAGCCGCACCAGCCGAATCTAATTTCACTGCCCGGTAGCGGGCCTGATGCGCGTGCATCAGGCC
>NZ_JBARYI010000052.1:0-92356 GCF_049647785.1 Gordonia sp. (in: high G+C Gram-positive bacteria) | reverse complement strand
GCTCGAGTAGCCCGGTCGGCCGCGGCCGGGATTTTCCGCATCACCGCATCAATCTCGACCACATGGTCGGCACTGATAGCGCCGTCGGCGACCGCCTGGGCGGTGGCCGGAAACACCGGCGGCAGAGCCTCACCCTGCAAATTGGCCAGGCGGGCGATGCCTGCGCCGGTGATCCGGCGGCGCTTGGCCTCCCCGTCACCGAGGCGTAGGCCTCCGGCGAGGAAAGCGTGCAGTGAGAGGAACCCGGCCTTGCGGTAGGCACCGCGGTCGGAGATCTCGGCCAGCAGCGCCGAGTTCGCGCCGTCGAAGCGGCGGTTGGCCCGCTCAAGGACCTCCGCGGTTTCCAGGAGTTGCCCCTCGGTGGAAGCGGTGAACACTGCGCCGGCGAGTTGCGTCATCGCCGCGTCGATAACGACCGCGAGTTCGGCCGGATCGGCCAACTCGGCGATTGCCTGGGTTAGGTCCATCGGGTCCACCTCCTCGCGGCGTTAGTGAAGAAGCTGTAGTGAACTAGTTCACTGTGTGTTCGTTTATTTGTGTGAACACTATCGCGAGGGTCTGACAATTCTCGTCGCCGCTGGTTGGGGCTGAAAAGTTGAAGCTACTTGCGCTTAAACCAGCGACGCTTTGGTGGCTCGTGATCTCGGGCGTCGCTGTTGGGCGGCTCGTACTCGGGGAACTCGTCGCCGACAAATTCGAGGGACAGGACGGTCTTGTCGATTTCCACCTGTGATGGGGCGTGGTGGGCGATGATCTCGGCCGTGTCGGTCTCGCCGAGGGTATCGCCGTCGCCGACCACGGGGCCGTTCTCGAGTTGGTAGATCGCGGTGTTGACGATTCGGGCGAACGACTCTTCAGCGGACTCGTTCGATTCCGGGATTTCGACGTCCATCAGACCAAGCATGTCGAGACCTCGGGTGTGTGCAGTCATGATGCCATCCGGGCGGGGGGCCACATTCAGGGCAACCCAGGCCGGCAGGATCGGGTCGGGGAGGGTTTCCAGGGAAAGCTCGCGGAAGAGCTGTGGAAAGACGATGTGGTTGGCGCTGCCGAAGTACACCGCATCGACCGTGTTGGTGATGGCGATCGTCGAAGCGATCACCATCGACATCAGCGAGGCATCAGCGACCGCGTCGCGATACGACTGTGCTGGTTGTCCCGAGCGCATGACCGAAACCAGGGTGTGTGCGCGGTAGTCGTTCGGTGCGGGCGTCTCATTTGGCCAGAGGCGGCTTAGCAGCGCGACTTCGGTGAGATCGTCGCCCACGGTCTCCGGAACGCCCATCAGCGCGATCTGTTGCGAACCATAGGTCAGCGACAGGGGAGTGCTGCTCGTTTTGCTGCCAGCGGCGTCGACCGTCAGCGGTTCGGTCAAGAATTGCGGAAAGTCACGCTTTAGCTGTTCGACGAGACGCTCAGCCGTGAGTTCAGGATCAAGTTGGCTTTGGAAGAGCATCGCGAGACTGGGCACGGAGTCCGGTCCTTTTCGTGAGGTGGCGGGGGAAATTCGACGTTGTCGAACCTCATCCTGCCATGCCGAATCCCGGGCCACGACAGCGAACAAGCCCGTCGGAAATCCGACGGGCTTGTTGCTGGTGCGCAATACAAGGATTGAACTTGTGACCTCTTCCGTGTCAGGGAAGCGCTCTCCCACTGAGCTAATCGCGCGTGTGTGGAAAGTATTAAATTTTCTGCCCTGAACTTTACAGTTCCGGTGGAGGTGGCGACGGGAATCGAACCCGTGTGCACGGCTTTGCAGGCCGTTGCCTCACCACTCGGCCACGCCACCAGGTACAAGCTGACTCGCGTCGAACGTGTGCGAGAAACTCGCTCCGAGCGGATGACGGGATTCGAACCCGCGACCCTCACCTTGGCAAGGTGATGCGCTACCAGCTGCGCCACATCCGCATGCCGGTGAACTCGTCTTGTGGACGTTGTTGCTCACCGGCGACAACAAACACTAGCGTTCTCGGATCGCGATTTGCAAACCGGGGATGTCGGTTCGGTGAAAAATGGGTTCTGACAAGGGGTTTGGCGTGGAGGGCGATGTTGGCCGCGGCTGGCTTCAACAGCGCGGAGCCGAATGCCAGCGTGGGAGGCGCAACGAGTTCGGGCCCCGGCAAATGCCGGGGCCCGAACTCGTGCTGGTGCGCGATACAAGGATTGAACTTGTGACCTCTTCCGTGTCAGGGAAGCGCTCTCCCACTGAGCTAATCGCGCGTGTGTGGAAAGTGTAAAGCTGTTGTCGCCTTGAAGGCTATTTGTGGAGGTGGCGACGGGAATCGAACCCGTGTGCACGGCTTTGCAGGCCGTTGCCTCACCACTCGGCCACGCCACCGGGTGCGAAAACTCTCGCTATGAAAATGATCAAGCGAGAAAACTCGCTCCGAGCGGATGACGGGATTCGAACCCGCGACCCTCACCTTGGCAAGGTGATGCGCTACCAGCTGCGCCACATCCGCATGCTCGTGAGTTGCCTTTTGGGCGCTGCTCACCAGCGATGAGAACATTAGCGGGATGCGGGCGCAGAACACAAATCGCCTGGTCATCGTCTTACATGCGTGTGATTACGTGGGGATTTGGTGAGCTATACGACCAGTGTGTAATCTGACATCTCGTGTGAAGCAGCGGCGTTCGATAGTCCTGCGCACAAAATCGCATACGGTCCCGTGGCTCAGTGGAAGAGCGTCCCGTTCACACCGGGAAGGTCGCTGGTTCGATCCCAGCCGGGACCACAACGAAAGCCCCCTGGAAGCAGGGGGCCTTTTCGTCGCGAAATCTAGCTGGTTCCACGAGGAGGGTCGGCGGCCTATCGTCACGCGTGCGGCGCGTGTGTAGCAATTCCGAGGTCGTCGAAGAGCCTCAACGCCAACTCCAATTCGAGTCGTTGTGGCGAAATTGGACGCTCAAGCAGCTCTTCAATCTGCGTCAGTCGATAGCGCACGGTGTTGTGGTGCAGGCCGAGTCGAGTGCCGGCCTGGCGAGAATTCCCACCCACTTCGAGGAACGCTTGCAGGGTGTCGCGTTGTCGTTGTGCTGCGTCGGTGGTGGCCATCAGCGGCCCCAGGGCGCCGGTGACGAATTCGAGTGCCCGGTGTGGATCGACAACGCAGAGAGCCGTCACGGCGACGTTTTCGATCAAGGCGACGGCACCGGCCGGGTTCAGTTCGGCCACCCGTAACGCTTCGGTGGCTTCCGCGTGGCTGGCCCTGAACCCGTCGAGTCCCGGTCGTACACGCCCCACTCCGACCCAAACTCCCGGGACCTCGGCGTCGCGGACTGGCCCCGAACCCCAGCACCACAGGGTGGAGTCGTCGAACGGGATCTGGAGAGGCGTCGGGCCGGTGAAGAGTGCCCTGGCGGCATGGGCAAGGTCGACGGCGACGCCGGTCCGGCGCAGTACCACGGCCTGATGCTTGCCTGCCAAGCGATAGCCAAGGCGAGCTTCAATGGACGTCAGATTAGCCGGGTCGCTGGAGAGTAGGAGTCGCACATCCGCCAACTGGCGGAGAGCGCGCTCACGCGTGATCCGCTCGTCTTCGGCCTTGAACTCATGCGCCATTTGGGCCAGGACACGATCCATCCACGTCAGTACGAAGCGGGTCCCGTACGTGGCGGTGGGGACGGCTTTGGCATCTGTGGCGAACCTGTCGGTGACCGCCTTCGACCACCGTTCCATCGTGTCGTAGGCACCAACCCGATAGGCGCGGCTGACGACATCGAGAGCGATTCCGTAAACGACAAGCGTCCGGATGTGTCCGAGCGCCTCGGCCGAAAGTTCAACTGACTCGGGCGGAACGCCGGCAATCAAGGCGTCGAGCACCACGATGGTGTTGGCGCGGCACGAGATCAGCAAGATCTCTTCCAGTCGAGCGGCGTGTAGTTCCGGAACCTGGAGCGAAATTGCTTGGGCATTGCGGCGAGCGACGTTATCTATGTCGTCGCGCAAGTCGTGCGCCACTTTCGAGACCATGTCTCGCACCGCAGTCATAACGCCAGTTTGAGCCATTTGGTCAAAGAAGTCGACAATTTCGACCACCTGGCTGTGTTAACTGTCGCTAAAAGTTGGGAACGTGTTGTGCATCACCAAAAACTAGGAGGTCTCGTGATGACAACTACTTCGCCTGACCGCGTGCTGCCAGATCATGCTGATGTGCTGATCGTTGGTGCGGGCATCTCTGGAATCGGGATGGCGTACCACCTGACGCAACAACCCGGTCGAACTTTCGCGATGGTCGACGCGCGGGATTCCATCGGTGGAACATGGGACTTCTTCAAGTATCCCGGACTTCGGTCCGACTCCGACCTTCACACCTTCATGTTCAGCTTCAAGCCATGGACGTCGAAGAACGCCATCGCTGACGCGCCAGAAATCATGATGTACCTCAACGAAACGGTCGACGAACTCGGCCTGCGCAAGCATCTATATCTCGGACAGCGAGTCAACTCTGCTGACTTCAACTCCGAAGAGGGGCGCTGGCATGTGGAACTCGAGCACAACGGCACTACTCGAACCGTGACCTGCCAAATCTTCTTCTCGGCTGCGGGGTACTACAGCTACGACGGCGGCTACACCCCGGAGTTTCCAGGGATCGAATCATTCGCTGGGCAGGTAGTTCACCCCCAGGGATGGCCCGAAGACCTCGACTATGTCGGCAAGCGCGTTGTTGTCATCGGCAGCGGTGCCACGGCTGTCACGATCGTGCCCGCGATGGCGGAAAACGCCGGGCACGTGACGATGCTGCAGAGATCGCCGTCGTATGTGCTGTCTCTGCCGCGACAGGATCCGATCGCGAACGGACTCCGCGCGGTCCTTCCGGAGAGGCTGGCGTACCGATTGACGCGGCGGTTCAACACCTTCAAGGGACAGGCCATCTACTATTCCGCGCAAAGGTGGCCGAATGCCGTGCGGAAGTTGATCAGGAAGCTCACGGCAAACGCACTGCCCGAGGGCTATCCCGTCGATACTCACTTCAATCCGACCTACAACCCGTGGGACGAGCGGCTGTGTCTCATCCCGGACGGCGACTTCTTCGGTGCAATTTCGAGCGGTAGAGCATCGATTGTTACGGACCGAATCGCGAGCTTCGACGAGACCGGTATCTTGCTCGAATCGGGTGATCACCTCGACGCCGATATCGTCGTCACGGCAACCGGCCTGAACACGCAGGCTTTCGGGGGCATCGAGTACAGCATCGACGGTGAGCCGATCGACATCTCGCAGACGGTCGCCTACAAGTCGATGATGTTGAGCGGCGTGCCAAACTTCGCGTTCACCATCGGCTACACAAACCTCACCTGGACGCTGAAGGTGGACCCGGTCGGTGAGCACCTCTGCCGGCTGCTTGACCATATGGATCGCACTGGAAATACCGTGATGACGCCGATGATCGATCCAGAAGCCGAAGTTGAATCGCTCTTCGACATGCAGTCCGGTTATCTGCAGCGTGCGGCGGCCACCTTCCCGCGTCGGGGCCGCGAAGGATCGTGGACGATGGATCAAGACTTCTCCGTCGATAAGGCCCGCCTGAGTGATGGGCCAATTGAAGATCCGGACTTGCACTTCTCAGCACCCGCGCCGACCGCAGCGCAGACCCGACAGAAGCAGTCGGCCAAGCCGCAGAAGGCAGTGAACCTGACGGTCGCAATCGAGGAAGATGTGGTGTCGGCATGACCAGTCAATTTATCGACGTTGAAGGTCGTCGGGTCCGCGTGAAGCTCGCTGGCGACAGCGGTGCGCCGCCTTTGGTGCTGGTGCATGGGATCAGCAGCAGCTTGGAAGATTGGGCGGCGGTCATCGCCGAGTTCGCCACCGACTATCGGGTCATCGCACTCGATGTTCCAGGTTTCGGATACTCCGATCCGGCTCCCGATTCGATCACCATCAATGCGCTCGCCGATGCGACCGTCGGTGTTTTAGATGCGTTGGGTGAGATGCGTCCAGCTCAATGGATTGGGAACTCGCTCGGCGGTGCGATCGCGTTGGCGGCCTCGGTCCGGCACCCGGATCGGGTGAGTTCTCTGGTCCTTGTTAGTCCGGCGGCATTCGGACGCTCGGTCACTCCGCTGTTGCGGTCATTGACGGTCCCCGTGCTGGGCAAGATTCTGGCGAGCAGGCCGAACCGAAACTCCGTGGCCATGCTGCAGAAGCAAGTCTTCGCCGATCCAGCACTCGCTACCCGATACCGGATCGACCATGCGATGGCGATCGCCAAGGAAACTGATGCGGGTGAGTTTTCGCGGCGCGTGGCTGCAGAAGTCGCTAGCGTGCGCGGGGTGAAGGAAAAGTGGCGGCGCCAGCTGCTCGCGCAGGCGGCCGCGAATCCCGTTCCGACCACGGTGGTCTGGGGTGCCAAGGATCGTATTCTGCCCGCCTCCCACGCCGGGGCAGTGCGGGCGGCACTCCCGCACGCTGACGTCGTTGTGCTGCCGGGAGTCGGCCACATGGCGCAGTTGGAGGTTCCCGAGCGGTTCCTCGCGATCGCACGGCCATTCCTGGCTGCGACTTGCGTGACCGAGGCCCAGTCAGCGCTTTAAAGAACCGTCAGCGCTTTAAAGAACCGTCGGCCCGCTAGAAAAAGGATCACTGTCGCCAATGGCCCGCGCCGCGAGCGGTGCGGGCCATTGGCGACGGTCGCTTGTCGGAGATGACGACGGACACTACACGCTGACAGCTTCGGTCTCGGCGCGAGAGTAGAGGCGCGCGAACTCGCCGCCCGCGGCGAGGAGATCGTTGGCCGTGCCGTGCTCGACGATCCGACCATCCTTGAGCACGGCGATGGAGTCGGCCGTTGCCAGCGTGGAGTAGCGGTGGGTCACGATCAGTGTGGTGGTGCGATCCCGGAGCGCCTCAAGACCACGACTGATAATCAGCTCTGTGCGAGGATCGGCAGCACTCGTTGCCTCGTCGAGGATAAGAATTTCGGGGTTGGCGGCGAGCGCCCGTGCCACCGTCAGCAACTGCTTCTCGCCGGCACTGAGGAGGCCACTGTCACCCGACACCCGCGTATCGCGACCATTAGTGAGACCGGCAAGAAGCACGTCGATCATCGGGTCTTCGTCCGCCTTCTCCTCGTCGCAATCTGCGGGGGCACCGTAGGCGACGTTTTCGCCAGCGGTGCCGGTAAAGACCCAAGGATCTTGCGTTACGACAGCCAAGCGAGAACGCGCTTGGGTTCGGCTTACGGTCGCAATGTCTTCGCCATCGAACGTGATGGTGCCCGACGTGGGATCAAGGAATCGCTGCAACAGGCTGGTGAGAGTTGTCTTCCCCGAACCCGTAGTTCCCACGAGCGCGGTGGTTCTACCCGCAGGCAGCTCTAAGTTGACGCCCTGCAGCACCGGCCTGGCGTCGTCGTAGGCGAAGTAGACGTCGTCGAAGACAATGCGCGGCGGTATCCGATGACGACCGGACGCTGCGGATTCAAGCGGATCGTCGACGGCCGGTGCGGCTTCTTCGGGATCGGCGAGGAACGTTTGGACCCTGCCGAACGAAACGAAGCCGGATTGCAGCTTCGGCAGAATGCTTGTCACCTCTGACACCGGCTGCGACAACTGCTGCGTGTACATGACGATCGCCTGCAGTGCGCCCAGGGTCACCGCACCGTCGAGCAGTCGCAATGCGCCGAGGATTGCGATGATGACGAAGACCACCGCATTGCAGAAGGTCAAAACCGGGGTCAGTGACCCGCTCCACGCCTGACTCGTGCGTGTGGCGCGTTCGAGGCGGTCGTTAAGTTCGCCGAACTCGTTTGCTGTCTGCGGGGTCGCGTCGTAGGCGGAGATCATGTCGCGCGCTATAAACGTCTTCAACGTGGGCGGTGATTGCCGAGGTGGTCTGCCATTGGCGTTCCATGTGCGGCTTCGCATAGCGAAGGACCACCAGTCCCAGGATCGCGGTGACCGGAATGGTCGCGAACGCAATCATCGCAAAGAACGGCGAAATCAGGAGCAGGGCGACGGCGACGGCGACCATCGTCAGCACCAGGACCGGCAGTTGCACAAACAGCGGACCGATCACGGTCGCAAGATTGTCGACGTCAACTGTCATCGCATTGAGCACTTCGCCACGACGACGACCTTCGAGGCGTTCAACGGGCAGTCGGTGAACTTTGTGCTCTACGCGTTCGCGGATCCGACGAATAGCGTTCGCAACGGCAGAATTCACCAGCAGGCCGCTACCAACCCGGGCACCCGTCAACACCACGATTGCCGCCACCGTGTACCCGGCGGCCATCCACAGTCGCGACCAATCGATCGCGGCGCCCGGCACGGTTCCCATGCGCTCGGCCATCCGATCGAGATCCGTCTGATCGGATGCGGAATCGAGTTTGCCGCCGATCACACCGCTGAAAATGATGTTGGTGATCTGGGCCAGGAAGAAGGGGATCGCGATGGTGGCTGCCGCAGAGAGCACCGCGAGGACCAGTGCGAGGCTCAGCCGCCAATCGGAACCGAGGAACCGCTTAAGCATGCGGACAGCTTGGACGAGCTTCATGCAATCACCGGCGCTTGGGCATCGGAGAACTCCCGGTACACCTCGCAGCGTGACAACAGCGTCTCGTGTGTCCCGATGTCGATGATTGTCCGGCGATCGAGAACCGCGATCTGATCGGCCGTGCGAATGTTCTCCACCTGTTGATCGGCAAGAATCACGGTGGCATTCGGGAGCGCATCCCGGATGCCGACGATGACGGCTTCGGCGGTCTGCCGGTCGAGCGCCGACATCGCCGCATCCAGGCAGAGGATCCGCGGATTTCGCAGAAGTGCACGCGCAATGGCCAGGCGCTGCCGCTGGCCACCCGAAAAGTTGGCACCCCCTTGCGTGACTTCGGCCGCCAATCCACCGCGACCGATGACCGTCTCAGCGATTTGCGCGGCCTCCAGCGCCCGCCACATGTCTGCCTCGTCTGCGTCGGGCGCTCCGAGGCGAAGGTTTGATTCGACGGTGCCTGCGATCAATGACCGTCCCTGCCCGACGAAGCTAACAGCGCTGCGCAACTGCGATAGGTCCCATTGAGGCACGGGGATCGACGCGGCCAGCACGGTACCGGATGTCGGGTCGAGTAGGCGGGGAACTAACGATACGAGCGTCGACTTTCCGCTTGACGTACTGCCAATGATGGCGGTTACTTTGCCCGGCGGGCAGGTGAGAGTGACACCGGAAATGGCGGGACGATCGGCGCCGGCGTACCGGACCTCAATATTGGAAAACCGCAGGGGGAGTGGACCGTCGACGCGGGAGGTGCCGACGTCGGCGAGACCGGATGGACGATCAATGACTTCGCTTAGCCGGGCAGCGCTGGCGCGTGCGCGGGGCAAAATGCCAGCCAACGCAATGAACAGGGTGATGCCGACAACGATCTGAAGTAGGTATCCGGTGAAAGCGGTCAAGCCGCCGATCGTAAGATCGCCGGATTCGATGAAGTGCGCGCCCAGCAGATTGGTGGCCAGAGAGGCGACATTGGAGACGAGTAGCACGCCCGGCAGCAGCAACACCCCGAGGGCTCCGACGCGGCGGGTCAGCTGCGTCAGGTCGCCGTTGGCTTCATCGAACCGGGCGCTAGCGGTACGTTCTCGGCCGAACGCCCGGATGATTCGAGTTCCGCCGAGTTGTTCACGGAGCACGCGATTAACACCGTCGACAGCTTTCTGCAGACGGGCCGCGAGCGGAGTGACGAACACAACGTAGGCACCGACGCCGACACCAAGGACGATGGCGGCCACGACGATCACCGGTGCCAATTGCACGGATGTCTGCAGTGACAGGGCGACCGCACCGATGGTCACCAGCGGTGCGGTCAGCGCGATACTGGTAGTCAGGAACACCGCTTGTGCAACTACCGACGTATCGAGCGAGGTGCGCGTGAGCATTGTTGGCGTCCCAAGGTCGTGGAACGTTGCGGTCGAAAACTCTCCAGCGCGCGCATACACCCGGCGTCGTAGATCGGCGGCGGTGCCCGCCGAGAGCGCCGACCCCAAGGCAATGGCCAACAGCGCCGCAATCAGGCCGCACACGGCGACACCGAGCATGATCGTGCCCATCCGCTCGATGTAGCCGATGTCGCCGGCAACGACGCCTTTGTCAATCACGCGGGCATTGAACGCCGGCGCTGCGAGGTTGGCTGCTGTCGCGACCACCTGCGCCAGCAGAATGCCGATGACGATCGGCCGTCGATTCCGCATCGATGATGCAGCAATACGACCCAGCTGGGCGGTCGGTGCGGATCTATGCCGGGCGCGTGTCACGCGTTGCTGCTCCTCTCGGGAAGGGGGTTTCGTGTTGCCAAGCGAGCAGGCAAGCATCGTGGCAGACGGATCGTTGGTCAAGAGCCAGTATGCCGACCGAAAAAGGTCGAATGGCACAGAGACGTCGAAGGCGGCATCTTCGGAGCGTCGCAAGATCAGTCTCCGGGAGTGGTGCCGTACCATCACGAGGTGAATTCCAGTGTGGCGGGTACGCGATCGGTGACCTGGTCGATGGTGGGGATTGCGGCGGTCGCGGCCGCGGCTGTAGTCGCTTGGTTAATCTGGGCTGTCCCGATGGGACACTCGGTATACGGCCTGTTCAACAATGGGATTGATACGCGTGTGTACCGCGGTGGCGCGGCCGCAGTCTGGAACGACCGCCCGCTCTACGAACTCCCGGTTTACAAGGCGTGGCAGTTCACCTATACCCCGTTTGCCGCCATACTGATGGTGCCGTTGGCGTGGATCCCCGAGAATACGGCGCAATTTTTGTGGAACGTCGGCAATGTTGTCGCCCTCTTAGCGTTGGTTTCGGTCTCATTGCGCGCGCTTCGGTTCAAGTTTGATGCGCGCTTCATGGCCTTCGTGGCCCTTTTCAGCGTGGCCGTTGTGTCGTTGGAACCCGTGCACACGACGGTCTGGAACGGCCAGATCAATTTGTGGCTGGCGCTGATCGTGATCGCCGACCAACTGCGTCGCCGCGGCCCGTTGCGTGGCATCGGCATCGGTATCGCCGCGGGAATCAAACTGACCCCGATCTTTTTCGCCGCGTACCTCGTGGTGACAAAACAGTGGCGCGCGGCGATCGTCGCTGTCAGCACGTTCGCGGTCACCATCCTGTTGGGGTTGGCCGTGCTCGGCGGAGAGGCGTGGCAGTACTGGACTGACAGCCTGTCGCAGACCGGCCGGATTGGGCCATTGGAGAGTCCGGCGAATCAGTCGATTAATGGCTTCTTCGCGCGCTTCGTGCCGATGGGGTTCGGTGAAACGCCGAGTTGGCTGTGGATTCCACTGGGGCTTGTTGTTGGGCTTCTCGGGCTGTGGGCGGCGGTCGCCGCACATCGGGACGGTCGAGAACTGCTCGCCCTGTCAATCACGGGCATGACCTCGTGTGCCGTGTCACCGTTCTCCTGGGGACACCATTGGGTTTGGGTGGTTCCGCTGCTGCTGGTTGCCCTCGCCGAGTGTGCCACCCGAACAGACATGAAACGCCCGATTAGCTGGCTGTGGTGGCTGGCACCGGCAACGATCGTTGCCCTGACTTTCACCTGGTGGCACAGCGTGGTCCGCTACGACCACAACGGGAACGAGATCCTGAAATTGACCTTCGGGGTGTTCCGCGCGTTTCGTGCCCCGGAAGGTCCGGGTTGGGAATTGCCCTTCCGTTTGGCGGGCAGTGGGGCCTACGTGCTCCTCCTGCTGCTGACGATCGCGGTAACTCTGTGGATGTGCGACGGTCGTCGCGCGATACGATTTAACGCAGCCGTGCCTGATTCAGACACGACGACAGCAAAACGCACCCCCGTCGATACCGAATAGAGGAACAACGACCGTGTCCGACAATGTCGCATCCGCTGAAAGAGTCCGCCTACCCGAGACCGTCCGGGTTACTGCGGGCACTACCGCGGGTGCCGCCATGCGGGATGCGGATCTGCCTGACGGGGTAGAGCTGCCGAATAAGGGGCCGCAGGCGATTGTCGTGGTCCGCGATGCCGACGGAATGCTCCGCGACCTGTCGTGGGCTCCCGAGGTCGATACCGACGTGACCCCGGTGCCTGCGGATTCCGAGGATGGCCGCAGCGTGATCCGCCACTCCTGCGCGCACGTCCTCGCCCAGGCTGTCCAGGACCTGAACCCCAAGGCGCATCTGGGCATTGGCCCGCCCGTCGTCGACGGCTTCTACTACGACTTCCAGGTTGACGATCCATTCACGCCCGAGGACCTGAAGGCCCTCGAGAAGCAAATGAAGAAGATCATCAAGTCGGGTCAGAAGTTCTCACGCCGCGTGTACGAGTCGAAGGAAGCGGCCCGCGAAGAATTGGCCAATGAGCCGTTCAAGCTGGAGCTGATCGACGACAAGGGCGCCGCCGATGACGCCGAGATCATGGAGGTCGGTGGCGCGGAACTGACCGCCTACGACAACCTGAATCCGCGGACCGGCGAAAAGATCTGGGGTGATCTTTGCCGCGGACCGCACGTCCCGACCACCAAGTACATTTCGGCCTTCACCTTGACGCGTAGTTCTGCCGCGTACTGGCGTGGCGACCAGTCGCTCGCCGATCTGCAGCGCGTGTACGGCACCGCGTGGGAATCGACCGAAGCGATGGACGCCTACCTCGACCGCCTCGCCGAAGCTGAGAAGCGCGACCACCGTCGCCTGGGGTCGGAAATGGACCTGTTTAGCTTTCCCGATGAGCTCGGTTCCGGTCTTCCGGTGTTCCACCCCAAGGGCGGCATCATCCGCAAGGAGATGGAGGACTACTCACGCGAGCAGCACGCTGCAGGCGGCTACGAGTTCGTCAACACCCCGCATGTGACGAAGGCGAACCTGTTTGAGGTTTCCGGTCACCTCGACTGGTACTCGGAGGGCATGTTCCCTCCCATGCACCTCGATGCGGAGTACAACGAGGACGGAACCGTCCGCAAGCCCGGCCAGGACTACTACGTCAAGCCGATGAACTGCCCGATGCACAACCTCATTTACGGCACCAGGGGACGGTCGTACCGTGAGCTGCCGCTGCGGTTGTTCGAGTTCGGTTCGGTGTACCGGTACGAGAAGTCGGGTGTGGTCCACGGTTTGACTCGTGCCCGCGGCTTCACCCAAGACGATGCTCACATCTACTGCACGCAGGAGCAGGTGGTTGAGGAACTGACCACCACCTTGAACTTTGTGCTGCAGTTGCTCAAGGACTACGGTCTCGACGACTTCTACCTGGAACTTTCGACCAAGGATCCGGTCAAATACGTCGGGTCGGATGACGTGTGGGAAGAGGCCACCGAGACTTTGCGCAAGGTCGGCGAGGCTTCCGGACTGGAATTGGTTCCGGACCCCGAGGGTGCCGCGTTCTACGGACCCAAGATTTCGGTGCAGGTCAAGGATGCGCTGGGCCGTACCTGGCAGATGTCGACGATCCAACTCGATTTCAACCTGCCCGAACGCTTCAACCTCGAGTACACGGCCAGCGACGGCACCAAGAAGCGCCCGGTGATGATTCACCGCGCCCTCTTCGGCTCCATCGAACGGTTCTTCGGTGTCCTGACTGAGCATTATGCGGGAGCTTTCCCGGTGTGGCTGTCACCGGTTCAGGTCGTTGGTATCCCGGTTGCCGAGGCTTTTGTTGAGCATCTCGATGGTGTTATCAAGCGACTCAAGGGCCGTCGTGTGCGCGCCGAGGTCGATTTTTCCGACGACCGCATGCAGAAGAAGATTCGCAACCACACCACCGCAAAGGTTCCGTTCATGCTGCTCGCTGGTGAACGGGACGTCGAGGCGGACGCCGTCAGTTTCCGTTTCCGCGATGGCACGCAACTCAATGGCGTTCCCGTCGACGATGCGGTGAACGCTATCGACGAGTGGGAGGAGTCGCGTCGCAACGATTCGCCGACCGCCGAGACGATGAGCGCCTATCTCGACGCCGCCAGGAAGCGCCGATGACTGATCCGGATCATTTGCAGCGGCTGTGGACGCCGCACCGGATGAGCTACATCACTGACGCCGCGGCCCCGAAGCATGCGGCGGACGGTAGTGAACTCACCGGGCATCCGTTTCTCGATATCCCCCGGATGACGGACGAGGACGGGCTCATTATTGCCCGCGGCGAGACGGTGTACGCGGTCCTAAACTTGTACCCGTACAATCCGGGCCACACCATGGTTGTCCCATACCGACAGGTGCCAGACCTGGAGGACTTGACCGACAACGAGAGCGCCGAGCTGATGGCGTTTACGCAGCGGCTGATCCGCGCTATCAAGTCGGTCTCGAACCCGCATGCGTTCAACGTCGGGTTGAATTTGGGTGCGGCCGCGGGCGGTTCGCTCTCGGAGCACCTGCACCAGCACGTGGTCCCGAGGTGGACCGGAGACTCGAACTTCATCACCGTCGTGGGCGACACGAAGGTGCTTCCGCAGCTGCTCCAACAGACTCGCAGTCTGTTGGCGCAGGCGTGGAACGAACTTCAGTGAGGACGTAAATGCTCAGCATCCTTGGACGCGCATCGGTTTCGAAGGTGACGTTGCCGATCGGCCGCGCGCTCAATCGCACCGGGTTGACACCGGACGGCATGACGATCGTGGGCACGGTGATTACCGTTGCCGGATCGATTGCCTTGTTCTCCCAGGGCTACCTGTTTGCGGGCGCCCTGGTGACTTGGGCTTTCGTAATGTTCGACATGCTCGACGGGGCGATGGCTCGCGCTCGCGGCGGCGGCACCCGGTTTGGATCGGTGCTCGACGCGACGTGCGACCGCATCGCTGACGGCGCGATTTTCGGTGCTCTCGCCTGGTGGGCAGCGATCACCAAACCGCATGAGTTGCTGCTGATTGCGACCCTGATCTGCTTGGTGACTTCGCAGGTGATCTCGTACGCAAAGGCGCGCGCGGAAGCCGCAGGCCTGTACGGCGACGGTGGCCTCATCGAACGTCCAGATCGGTTGATCATCGTGCTGGTGGGTGCCGGGCTAACGGACTTCCCAGGTCTGCACTGGACGTGGGCCATCCACATCGCCATGTGGGCTCTGGCGGTGTTGTCGTTGATCACCGTCGGTCAGCGCATGTGGTCTATCTACTGCTCGCCCGGTGCTCGCGATCTGATTCCGATGGCCAAGCCCGACGACGAAGACGCGGGAACCGACTCCGACGGCGATGCCTCAAGCAACGTCGGTGGCGAGGGTTAATCATGCTCGGGAACCTCACAGATTTGGCTGCAGACCTGGGCTATCGGACCGGTTGGGCGGCCGTGCGATTTGCGCCGGAGGCCCTAGCGCGCGGAGTATTCGACGCCGTCGGGACGATCGCTGGAAGGCGAGGTGGGGGACCGGAGCAACTCCGCAGAAACCTCTCGCGAGTTATCGGTACCACTCCCGAAGAGGTCCCCACGGAACTCCTTGAGGAGGCCATGCGGTCGTACGCGCGGTATTGGCGCGAGGCGTTCCGCCTACCGACGACCAACGTCGCCGAGATCGTGGCAAGTCTCGAAATCTCCGATCACGACCGGCAGATGATTGACGACCTATCGACGTCGGACCAGGGCCTGGTGATAGCCCTGCCGCACTCGGGCAACTGGGACACTTGCGGCGTGTGGCTGGCTTCGCAATACGGTCAGTTTTCGACCGTCGCCGAACGGTTGAAGCCAGAATCGCTGTTCAACCAGTTCGTCGAGTACCGCGAATCTTTGGGGTTCGAGGTGTTTCCCCTGACCGGCGGAGAGCAACCGCCGATGGCACTGCTCGCCGACCGACTCCGGGCCGGCGGAACGATCTGCTTGATGGCAGACCGAGACCTTTCGCACAACGGGGTTCCGGTCACGCTTTTCGGGGAACGGACCCGGTTCCCGGCGGGCCCGGCAAAGTTGGCGATCCAGACCGGCTCGCCGCTGCTGGCCGCCCACCACAGTTACACCGGGGAGAAGACCTCGCTGTTGCGTTGCGGCACCCTCATCGATACCTCGGGCGGCGTTGAAGCCGCGACCCAGCTGCTGGCCGATTCCTTTGCGGAAAATATCGCCAAGGCACCTGCCGACTGGCACATGCTGCAGCCGCTCTGGGAGAGCGATTGGTCGCAGGAACGTCGTGACCGACTAGCCGAACCCCGTGCGGGAGAAGCGGACCCGGCATGAAGATCGGGATGATCTGTCCTTATTCGTTCGACGTTCCGGGCGGCGTTCAAGCGCATGTCATCGAACTCGCGGAAGTGTTTATTAAGCGGGGGCACGAGGTGCGGGTGCTGGCACCCGCGGGCCCGGACATCGAGATGCCCGACTATTTTGACTCCGCCGGGCCAGCTCTCGGTATTCCCTACAACGGTTCGGTGTCCCGGGTTGCCTTCTCGCCCAAGGCATATCACCGACTTCGTCGGTGGATCGATGTTAATTCTTTCGATGTGCTGCACGTGCACGAGCCGAATGCGCCGAGTTTGTCGATGATGTCACTGATGGTGGCGTCGGGGCCGATCGTCACGACCTTTCACACGGCAACCACCAAGTCGATGTGGCTGACGGTCTTCGATTCGGTGCTCCGCCAATACCGGGAGCGAATTTCCGGAAAGATTGCGGTTTCCGAACTCGCCCGCCGCTGGCAGATGGAGTCCATCGGGAACGACGCTGTCGAAATCCCCAATGGCATCGACTACCGCTCATTCGCCGATGCAACGCCACTGGACGGGTTCCCACTGCCTGGTCGCACCGTGATGTTCCTCGGCCGATACGACGAACCGCGCAAGGGTGTCGACATCCTGATGCGAGCGCTCCCGCATATCGTCGAAGCGTTTCCCGACGTCACGATCCTGGTGGTCGGCGGCGGCGACGAGAAGGCGCTGCGTCGTAGGGCACGCGATCTCGCTGGACATCTGCGGTTCCTGGGCATGGTTGATGACGAAACCAAGGCTCGAGCCCTGGCCAGTTCCGATGTATACGTGGCCCCGAACCTCGGTGGTGAAAGCTTCGGAATCGTTCTGGTGGAAGCGATGGCCGCCGGTGCCGCAGTCGTTGCTAGTGACCTGGTGGCCTTCCACCGAGTTCTCGATTCGGGCCGGGCGGGCCGGTTGGTTGAGACCGGGTCGCCGGTCGAATTGGCTGAGGCCGTCATCGACCTGCTCGGCGATGAGGGCAAACGGCAAGAGCTCATTGCCCGCGGCCGGATACGCGCGGAAGGCTACGACTGGAGTCATGTGGCCGACGAGATTCAACGGGTGTACGACACGGTGACTCTCGGAGCGGGTCCGGTTGTTGTGTCCGACTAGGCCGTCCGGCCTCTCCACATCATCACGAACTGTCGATTTGGTGGTCTCAGCCACTGGAAGGGGGCCCTCGACATGAGCAGTACCGTCATCCTGGTCGAGACCATTGCTGTGATCGCGGCTCTTGGCGCGCTGGTGTGGTTGGCGGTGCTGGCCGCGACCCGAGCGACCCGACTCGATCGGCTCAACGTCCGGGTTGATCTCGCCTACGAGTCACTCATCGCCGCGCTCGAACGGCGTGCGGTGGTTGCCCGCACGATCGCCGCGATCAATGCCGACAGTCCCGCATCGAGCGAATTGGCCGATGCCGCCACCATTGCGGAAAGCGCACCGCGTGGCCAGCGTGAAGACGCTGAAAATCGACTTTCGGTGGCGTTGGCGAGCATGTCGACGGTCAATCGAGAACCGGCGTTGGTTGCGGAGCTGGCCGATGCCCAAACTCGGGTGACTATGGCTCGACGCTTCTACAACGACGCTGTTCGCGATGCCCGTACGCTTGCCGGGCGACGTATGGTTCGCTGGCTTCACCTGGGCGGTCACTCGAAACTGCCGGACTATTTCGAGATTACTGAACGGGTCAGGGGCGGAAGCTAAACCCTGCAAATCGGACGTGCCTGACAGACAAAGGTGGCGAATCATACAGACAGCTGACCCACCATTGGTCCGATCAGACCCGATCGGGTTTACTTAACGGGATATTCGACACCACTGAACAGGGAGATCAATCAGTGTCCACTGAGGCTCAGAACGCAACGGCGACCGGTACTGCCCGCGTCAAGCGAGGCATGGCGGAAATGCTCAAGGGCGGCGTCATCATGGACGTGGTGACTCCGGAGCAGGCAAAGATTGCCGAAGATGCCGGTGCGGTGGCGGTGATGGCTCTCGAGCGTGTGCCCGCGGACATCCGTGCCCAGGGTGGCGTCTCACGGATGAGCGACCCCGACATGATCGACGGCATCATTGAAGCAGTCTCTATCCCGGTGATGGCCAAGGCGCGCATCGGTCACTTCGTCGAAGCTCAGATTTTGCAGAGCCTCGGCGTCGACTACATCGACGAGTCCGAGGTTCTCACCCCGGCCGACTACGAAAACCACATCGACAAATTCGGCTTTACCGTGCCGTTCGTCTGTGGTGCCACCAACCTCGGTGAGGCGCTCCGTCGCATTAATGAGGGCGCGGCGATGATCCGTTCCAAGGGTGAAGCCGGAACCGGTGACGTCTCGAACGCCACCACCCACATGCGCCAGATCCGCCAGCAGTTGCGTCGTCTGTCGTCGCTGCCAAAGGACGAACTGTACGTCGCGGCAAAGGAACTGCAGGCTCCTTACGACCTTGTCGTCGAGGTTGCCGAAGCCGGAAAGCTGCCGGTCACGCTGTTCACCGCTGGCGGCATTGCCACCCCGGCCGATGCCGCGATGATGATGCAACTCGGTGCCGAGGGTGTGTTTGTCGGCTCGGGCATCTTCAAGTCCGGCAACCCGGCCGAGCGTGCCGCAGCGGTCGTCAAAGCTACGACATTCTTCGACGATCCCGACCAACTCGCGAACATTTCGCGCGGTTTGGGTGAAGCTATGGTCGGCATCAATGTCGATGACATTCCGCAGCCGCACCGGCTCGCCGAGCGCGGTTGGTGATTGGTACAACGTTGTTCCGCAGGGGAGAGCACGATGGAAGAATCTAGGATTCTGCGCGATGAGTCGCTCACCGGCCGCGATGAGGTCGGGGGGCTCGTCGTCGATTGGGCGGTCGTGTGTCACGTCGGTCGAGTGCGTGAAGCCAACGAAGATGCTGCGATGGCACTGCCCGGGCGCTATGTGGTCGCGGACGGAATGGGTGGCCACGATAGCGGCGAACTTGCCAGCGAGGCAGCTCTCCTGACGTTGGCGCAGGCACCAGTCGGCGAGAGTTTCGACGACACGCGTCGCGACATCGGTGCTCTCCTGGAGAAGGCTCAGGACCGCATCGGAGAACTCGGCAGCGAAACCGGCCGTCGTGCCGGCACCACTGCCACCGGTGTGGTGCTTGCGGCCGTGGACGGCGAACCGAAGTGGGTCGCGTTCAATATCGGCGATTCTCGCACGTACCTGTACTCCGCTGGCGAGCTCACCCAGGTGAGCGTTGACCATTCGCAGGTTCAAGAAATGGTCGCAGCTGGCTATTTGACGCCAGCTCAGGCACGCGTCGATCCGCGTCGCAACGTCATTACCCGGGCACTGGGTGCAGGTATGACCGCACCTGTGGCCGACTACTTCGGTTTCCCCGCCACCCCGGGCGACGTGCTGCTCCTGTGCTCCGACGGTCTCGACGGGGAACTCAACGACGACGAGATCGCTGTCATCTTGGAAGCTGCCCCGAACAATGAGGTGGCCGCGGAGGCTCTCGTGCAGGCTGCCCTGGAATCGGGTGCGCACGACAATGTGACCGTCACGGTGCTTTCGGTGACCGAGAAGGATTCCTCGGCTGAGGTCGGGTCTTCAGAGGAGTGATCGTGCCTCCCGCGTCCACCACGACGTTCGTCGAGTATTGCGGCGAACGGATCCCGGTGATTGCGGGTCGCCCGTTCTACATTGGCCGTGAGGCCAACCTCACGGTCGACGACAACCCGTTTCTGCATCGCCGGTTCCTGGTTATGCACGACGAAAATGGCATGTGGTGGCTCACGAACCTGGGCACCCACCTGTCGGCGACCGTGACGTCGGCCGATCTGGGATTCACCGGCACGCTTGGGCCGGGCGCGCGGATGCCGCTCGTCTTCGGGCGGACCAGCATCGTGTTCACCGCCGGACCCACAACGTACGAGATTCAAGTACAGACAGGTTCGCCCGATGTCTCTCCGCCGACAGTCGAGAACTTGGTCGGTGGCAGCACTACCCGCGGTGTACCGAACTTCACCGAAAGCCAGCGGTTGGCGATCCTTGTCCTGGCCGAAGCGATCCTGCGGCGCGACGGGACGGGCGCCAGTGCTCTCCCGAGTTCGGCTCAGGCCGCGCAGCGGCTGGGGTGGTCGTTGACGAAGTTCAACCGCAAGCTCGACAACGTCTGCGACAAACTCGACCTGATCGGCGTTAGCGGCATGCGTGCCGGCGGTGGCAAATTGGCGACCAACCGCCGACTCCGGTTAGTGGAGTATGCGCTGTCGACTCGAGTGATCAGCCGTGAGGACTTACCGCTCCTCGATGCGGAGCGACAGCGCAATCAAGCCTCTGACCAGTGATGATGGCATGGGTAGTTCTGCCCATCGACGGAACTGGTTCCACCTCATAGCGTTCTCTTCAACAGCAGCGGAACAACCTCCAGCGTTCCGCTCCACGGAAGGAACACTGATGACCGTCACCGCTATCGACACCCGCTCGCGCTACACCGGTCTTGCCGGATCGGCCAGCCCCGCCACCACCCGCGCTGGTGCCACAACGGCCGCTGAGCGGCGCCGCCGCGAAGCTCTGGCCCGGCTTAGTGCCCGCGTGATGCCGCTTCCCGGACAGCCGCTGTATGCGGCCCCCGTTCCGGCGGTGGCCATCGAACAGCCCACACCGAAACTGCCGACGCCGGCACTGACCGACCGCGAAGTTGAGGTCCTCCGCACCTGGCTGATGCTCGACTCAAAGCCTGCGGTCGCAGAAGCCCTGTTTATTTCCCTCGGAACTGTGAATACCCACCTCACGCGCATCCGCGCCAAGTACGCCGACCTCGGCCGCCCGGCATCGACGAAGGCCGCGCTCGTGGCGCGAGCCATCCAGGACGACATCGTCGACATCGACGACCTGTGATGGTGCGGCAGTACCAGACAGGCCGACACCGCAAAAAGTCCCCCACAGCCGCAAGCGGCGGTGGGGGACTTTTTGATTTCCGACGATGGTGAACTCGCGGTACCTAACCGTGCCGCGTGCCTAGCCGTGCCGCGTGCCTAGCCGTGCCGAATCATCGGGACATCGAGGCACACGTCCGGTACGCCGAAGGCGTCAACGAGGGCCCGGGCCGACGGGCGAAGGTCACCGCACAAGTCGTTGACCCCGCGACGAATGGCCTTGGCGCGCTCCACACTGACGTGCCGGTGCATTAGGAACCAGCCGAGGTCCTCCTCGAGCAACGAATACACAAATAGGTTGCGGACCTGCTTGAGTACCTTCCTCGCCTCCGGTTCGGTAACCCGGCCGATGGCATCGACGAAACTCTCCAAAACGATGCGCTCGATGTACGCATCGCCGACCTTGATCAGGTGATCCTGGGTGGCGGTGAAGGCCTCAAGGGCCTCCTGTTCGTCGTCCGACCGCGCGTTCCGCAACCGATTGGCCGCGGTGCGCGTCAGGTGCTCCTCTCGGTTGCGGAGCAACCGCAATTGGGTACCGGGGTGGGTGAGCGAACTATTCTCCGGGTCCTCATCGGAATCATCCATCAGGGTCTGAACCACCTGGCGAGCTGCCGTCTTCTCCAGCGCAACATTCTTCGCCATTGATGCAACAAACTTCACCCACCCGACGGCGTCGAGTCCTTGCACATCGTCGGCGTACGACGTCAACTGCTGTTTGGCGACCAATTGCGTTAGGACCAGGTTGTCGCCCTCAAACGTGGTGAACACGTCAATGTCGCCGCGGAGCAGCGGGAGCAGGTTCTCCGACATGTAGCCAGCCCCGCCGCAGGCCTCGCGGGCCTCGGATATGGCGCGTTGTGCCAGAGCTGTGTGGCCCGCTTTAATAGCAGCGGCCTTCGCCTCCAAGCTTCGGACTGCGTCGGGATCGACATCGTTGGGTGCCGCCGACTGTAGATCGTGCAGCTCGGCGGTCACCTCGTTCTGGGCGATCGCGAAGGCATAGGCCCGCGCCACCAGCGGAAGCAATCGGCGCTGATGCGTGCGGTAATCCATGAGCAGGAGTTCATCATTGCCTCCTGGCGCATCGAATTGGCGGCGTTCCAAGGCGTAGCGCACCGCCAGGGCAAGTCCGAACCGTCCCGCAGCACCGGCAGACGCGCCGACCGTCACCCGGCCGCGGATCAAGGTGCCGAGCATCGTGAAGAAGCGCCGGTTGTCCGATTCGATGCTGCTCGAATAGGTGCCGTCGGCGGCCACGTCGGCGTAACGGTTGAGGAGGTCTTCACGAGGGATGCGCACATGGTCGAACATGATCCGACCGTTGTCGACGCCCGGTAAGCCGCCCTTGTAGCCGCAATCGGAAGTAGTGATACCCGGCAGGTCGTCGCCATTGGCATCGCGGAGCGGGACCACAAAGCAGTGAACGCCGCGACTGATCGCTTCCTCGTCCGGTCCGCCGGTGATGAGTTGTGCAAAGACGGCTGCATACCGGGCATGCTGGGCGGCACCACCGATGTAGTCCTTGCGCGCGCTCGGTGTTGGCGAATGGATCTCGAACTCGCCAGATTCCGGCAGGTAGGTCGCCGTCGTCTCCAACGATTGGACGTTTGAGCCATGGCCAGTCTCAGTCATCGCGAAGCAGCCGAGAATATCGAGATCAATGAGCCCGCGAACGTACTTATCGTGGTGGTGTTTGGTGCCGAGATTCTCGATCGCGCCGCCGAAGAGGCCCCACTGGACCCCCGCCTTCACCATTAGCGACAGATCGCCATAACCGAGCGTTTCGATCGCGGTGACAGCGCCTCCGACGTCGCCGGTACCGCCGTGCTCGGTACGAAAACCGGATGCCGGAAACCCGAGCGGCACCATCTGGGTCATCTGCTTCAGTACGCGGGCGCGGTAATCGTCGAGGGAGAGTCCCGACTGGGGGACTAAGCCTTCCGACTGGATGTAGTCGCGAACAACGGCACGCGTCGGTGCCCATCGCCCGTCCAAAACGTCCTGAAGGTGTCCGGCTAGAAGCTGGCCTTGGGAAATGCTCGAGGAACTCATGCATCCGACCCTACCGCCGGGTTCGGTTCAGTCTCTGGTACTCAACGCCAGCCCTCCAGGCTCGATCCAAGATGCTGGTGAGATACTGGCTGTCGTGGCCGGTATTGAAGAGATCCTCGCGGTAGAACGGATCGATAGTGATATCTATCGAGGTGGTGCGTTCCCGAGTCACCTGCGCCGAACGTTCGGCGGCCAAGTCGCCGGTCAGGCGCTGGTTGCGGCAACCGAGACCGTCGACCCAAGGTTCGAAGTTCATTCGCTCCACGGCTACTTCCTGCGTGCTGGAAACCCTGACCAGCCAGCGATCTATCTGGTGGACCGCATTCGTGATGGGCGGTCGTTTGTGACCCGACGTGTCACCGGTGTGCAAGACGGCGTGGCGATCTTCTCGATGTCGGCGTCCTTCCATGTGACCGGCGACGAAGGCATCGAGCATCAAGACCAAATGCCCCCAGCACCTGATCCGGACACGGTGGGGGACCGCAGCGAGTTTGCTACCGATAACCAGAAGATGCTGTTTGCCGAATGGGCCAACTTCGACATCCGGATCGTCGATCAGGCCGATACCCCGAAGATGAAGGGGTTCGCATCGCAGCAGCGAGTTTGGTTCAGGTACCGCGATGCCCTGCCCGATAACCATCTCCTGCATGTCTGCACGCTCGCTTACATGAGCGACATGACGCTGTTGGGCTCGTCGGCGGTAGTACATCCCGATGAGCACACCCAGAATGCTTCGCTCGACCACGCCATGTGGTTTTTGCGTCCCTTCCGGGCCGACGACTGGCTCCTGTATGACCAGACCTCACCGTCCGCCGGGAGTGGCCGAGCCCTGACACAGGGGCGAATTTTCGACCGCGCTGGCCGCATGGTCGCGGCGGTCACGCAGGAGGGGCTGACGCGCAGCGGGGTTCCGGCATCAGCGGCGTCGATTATCCGGCCCGACAGCAGTGATGGCGAGCGCCGGTGACGCTAACGATCGGCGTGCTCGCACTCCAGGGTGATGTTCGCGAGCATCTTGGTGCTTTGGAAAGCTCCGGCGTACAGGCGATTCCGGTGCGCCGCCCCGCCGAGCTCGAGGTTGTCGACGGCATTGTAATTCCCGGTGGTGAATCGACGGCGATGAGCAGATTGCTCGGAGTCTTCGACCTCTACGACCCCCTGGTCAGCCGGTTGCGCGCCGGACTTCCGGCGTACGGGTCGTGCGCCGGAATGATTCTCCTGGCGTCCAAGATTCTCGATACCCGGGCCGACGCTCGGCACCTCGATGCGCTTGATATCACGGTGCGACGCAATGCTTTTGGTCGGCAGACCGAGTCTTTCGAAACCAATCTGCAGTTTGCCGGAATCACCGACGATGACGGTGCCGAGCCGATGCACGCGGTGTTTATCCGTGCACCCTGGGTCGAGGAAACCGGCCCCGGAGTGGAAGTCTTGGCTACGGTCGAGAGTGGACCGGCTACCGGCCGCGTGGTCGCGGTGCGTCAGGAAAACGTCCTCGCTACGTCGTTCCACCCGGAAGTCACCGGAGACTTGCGGGTACACCAGTTCTTCATCGATATGGTTGCGACGGCGTAACATTGCGCCTCTGGCAACCCCAAAGTTCTAGACGAAGTGCCCCGCTCGGCACCTACTGGGCGCGGGAGAGTTTCTTAAGGAAGGGAACACCACAATGAGCGGCCACTCCAAATGGGCCACCACCAAGCACAAGAAGGCGGTCATCGATGCCAAGCGCGGCAAGATGTTCGCCAAGCTGATCAAGAACATCGAGGTGGCTGCCCGCACGGGTGGTGGTGATCCGGCTGGCAATCCGACGCTGTTTGACGCGATCCAGAAGGCCAAGAAGTCGTCTGTCCCCAACGACAACATCGAGCGCGCCCGCAAGCGCGGCGGTGGCGAAGAGGGCGGCGGCGCCGACTGGCAGAACATCACCTACGAGGGCTACGGCCCCAACGGTGTGGCGATCCTCATTGAGTGCCTTACCGACAATCGCAACCGCGCGGCAACTGAGGTACGTGTGGCGATGACTCGCAATGGCGGCAACATGGCCGATCCAGGGTCGGTGTCGTACCTGTTCACCCGCAAGGGTGTCGTGACGTTGGAGAAGGCGGGCCAGACCGAGGACGACATTTTGATGGCGGTCCTCGACGCGGGCGCCGAAGAAGTCACGGATCTTGGCGAGAGCTTCGAGGTGGTCAGCGACCCGAGCGACCTGATCGCAGTGCGTACCGCCCTGCAGGAGGCCGGTATCGACTACGATTCCGCCGAACCGGATTTCCGTGCCTCGCTTGCCGTCCCGGTTGATGCCGAGGGTGCCCGCAAGGTCATGAAGTTGATCGATGCGTTGGAAGATTCTGACGATGTGCAGAACGTCTACAGCAACGTCGACATCAGCGACGAGGTCCTCGCCGAACTCGATGAGGACTGATAGAGTCTCGAACAAGCGTTCGTAAGCATTGGCTTGATCGGGAGGTGGGGTTCACGTGCGAGTGATGGGCGTCGACCCCGGCCTCACCCGGTGCGGTATCGCACTCGTCGAGTCGGGGCAGGGCCGAAAGGTCACCGCCCTTGACGTCGACGTAGTGCGTACGCCGGCCGATCAAGACCTCGCCGAACGGCTGTTGGCCATTCACGTGGCTTCAGTTCATTGGATCGAAACCCACTCGCCCGAAGTGGTGGCGATTGAGCGTGTCTTTGCTCAGCGTCAGGTCAGTACAGCGATGGGGACCGCGCAGGCGGCGGGCGTTATTGCGCTCGCCGCCGCACAGCGCAATATTCCCGTGCGCTTTCACACGCCAAGCGAGGTGAAAGCAGCGGTTACCGGGTCGGGTCGAGCAGACAAGGCGCAGGTTACCGCGATGGTGACCCGCATCCTGGGGATGCAAACGCCGCCGAAACCGGCTGACGCCGCCGATGCCCTCGCCCTCGCGATCTGTCATTGCTGGCGCGGACCAATCAACGATCGGATGGAAGCGGCTGCCCTGGCGGCGCGCGAGGCGCAAGAACGCCACCGCGCCCGGCTGAAAGCTGCTCAAGTAGAGGCCCGCGTTGTGCTGGGCGGAAAGGCTGCGCCTTGATTGCGTCGGTCTCCGGAGAAGTTATCGATATCGCCCTCGACCACGCGGTGGTGGAGTGCGCTGGTGTCGGCTACAAGGTTCTTGCCACCCCGCCGACCCTCGGCGCGTTGACTCGAGGTTCGTCGGTGCGCCTGCTCACGGCGATGATGGTCCGCGAAGACTCAATGACCCTGTATGGGTTCACCGACCCGCAGGCACGCGACCTTTTCGGACTGCTGCAGACGGTGACCGGTGTTGGGCCGCGACTCGCGATGGCGACGCTGGCCGTTTTGGAACCCGACAGTCTGGTCCGCGCGCTCGCCGACTCCGACGCGAAAGCGCTCACCGCAGTTCCCGGAATCGGCAAGCGGGTCGCCGAACGCCTCGTCGTCGAACTCCGTGACAAAGTGGCGGCGGTACCCGGCGCTGCGGCTGCGGGAGTCCCGACTGCTGGCGGATCTGGTCCGGCAACGGTCGCCACCCAAGTCACCGAAGCGCTTGTGGGACTTGGGTTTACCGAACAGGCCGCACAAAAAGCCGTCGCTGCAGTGAGTAGCGAGCATCCTGACGCCGACTCTTCGGTGCTGCTCCGTGCCACCTTGGCGACCCTCGGGCCCCGTCGATGACCGACGAGCTTGGCCCAGGAGAGTTCGGCGCAGAAGAGTTCGGCGCAGGGGAGTTCGGGGATGAACCCGACTTTCTGAGTGCGACTGCAATCGAAGGCGACCTCGATGCAAGCCTGCGTCCCGGCAGTCTGCACGACTTCATTGGGCAGCCGCGGGTCCGTGAGCAACTTGAGTTGGTGCTTCATGCGGCGCGCGGTCGTGGACGTACCCCCGACCACATCCTGCTGTCCGGTCCGCCCGGGCTTGGTAAGACCTCGCTGGCGATGATTATCGCCAGCGAGATGGGGGCGGCGCTGCGGATCACGTCGGGGCCAGCGCTGGAGCGGGCCGGTGACCTCGCAGCGATGCTCTCGAACCTCGTCGAAGGTGATGTGCTGTTCATCGACGAGATCCACCGCATTGCCAGACCGGCGGAAGAGATGCTCTATCTGGCGATGGAAGACTTCCGCGTCGACGTCGTGGTTGGTAAAGGGCCCGGTGCCACGTCGATCCCGCTCGAATTGGCACCTTTCACCTTGGTCGGTGCGACTACTCGCTCGGGCGCGCTGACCGGCCCGTTGCGCGATCGCTTCGGCTTCACCGCGCACATGGAGTTTTACGAACCCGAAGAGTTGGTTTTGGTCATCACCCGTTCCGCGGCGATTCTGGGAATCGAGATCGACGCCGACGCCGCCGCCGAAGTTGCTGGCCGATCCCGCGGTACCCCGCGTATTGCCAATCGACTGCTCCGTCGCGTGCGCGACTACGCCGAGGTCCGCGGAGATGGCCGCGTCGACCTGGTGGCCGCGAGGGCAGCGTTAGCCGTCTACGACGTTGACGAACTAGGGCTTGACCGTCTCGACCGAGCGGTTCTTTCGGCACTTGTCCGCGGATTCGGTGGGGGACCGGTGGGTGTTTCGACGCTCGCTGTTGCCGTTGGCGAGGAACCGGCGACTGTCGAAGAAGTCTGCGAGCCGTTCCTGGTGCGCGCCGGCATGATCGCCCGGACGCCGCGCGGACGGGTGGCTACCGCCGCCGCGTGGGAGCATCTGGGTCTCGCCGCTCCGGAAGGCGCGATCAATCAAGTTCACGGTGTCCGCGCACGTGAAGGCAACCCAGATACCCTTTTCGACTGATTCTCCAGTAGCGCGTAACGACAGGTCGGACGGCTTTTCAGTGGCCGAATTGTGACACGGTAGGCACCTGTGCGACGAGCAACCGGACGGAGCCTGGCACACTGTTCCCATGGGCAATTTAATTCTTCCGTTGATGCTGGCCTTGATGGCCGGTTTCATGTTCTTCAGCATTCGTAACCAGAAAAAGCGGGCTGCTGCCCAAGCCGAGATGCAGAACTCGCTCGCCAAGGGTGCGCGGGTGCAGTTGCACTCGGGGCTGTTCGCAACCGTCGTCGACCCCGGCGTCGATGAAGAAGGCCTGGTCAACAATGAATCAGTGCTCCTGGAGATCTCTCCCGGTGTCGTGACCGAGTGGAATCGTCTCGCGATTCGGGAAACCGTCTCACCCGAGGAAGAAATCACCGAGAATGACTCGGCCGACGATTTCTCGTCGATCGATCGTCCCTCAGACAACGAGCAGAACGAAGAGAAGTAGACCACTCACGTGACCAACCCCAAATCTCGCGGCGGGGGCGAAAAGCTGCGGCCGGAAATGCCGCCGTGGAAGCCCCTGACCGCCTTTTTCGTCCTGCTCGGCATTATCTGGGCACTGGTGTTTTTCACCGGCGGCGGTAGCCCGACGCCCAAGCTCGGCATCGACCTGCAGGGTGGTACCCGGGTCGTGCTGACTGCACGTACCGATGATGGCAAGGCACCGTCGGCGGAAGCACTCGACCAAGCGCGCCAGATCATCGATCAGCGCGTCAACGGCTTGGGCGTTGGTGGCTCGGAAGTCGTGGTCAATGGTTCGACGATCGTCATTACCGTTCCGGGTGATGACGGGAACCAGGCACGCGCTCTTGGCCAGACGGCGCGTCTCTACATTCGCCCGGTCGTGGAACAGGGCATGGCCCAGCCGCAGAAACCAGACCCGAAGGCCAAGCAAGCCGCGGACATGACGCCCGAAGAGCAGACGGCTGCGATTGAGGAGCAGCGCGCTCTTCGACAGGCACCTGCCGGTGCGGATCAAGCGACGCTGAACAAACTTCGCGAACAGATGGCCAAACTCGACTGCTCGCCGAATGCAAACGATCCACTCGTTGGGCACGATCGACCCAATGAGTACCTCGTGGCCTGTGGTGAGAAGAATACGGTTTATCTGCTGGAGCCGATGCTGATCGACGGACGGGATGTCGCCAAGGCGGTAGCCGGACAGAACTCGACCGGTGGCTGGATTGTGAACGTCGACTACAAGGGCGACGCGGCGAAGACGTGGGCTGATTACACGGGCAAGCACGTTGGTACCCAGACGGCGGTAACCCTCGATACATTCGTAGTCAGTGCGCCAGCTATCAACACGCAGATCATCGGCACCACTGAAATCTCCGGTGACTTCACTCAGGCTGAGTCCGAACAACTTGCCAACGCCCTGAAGTACGGTTCACTTCCGCTGTCGTTCTCCTTGTCAGACGCACAAACCGTCTCCGCAACCCTCGGTTTGCACTCGTTGCAGGCGGGGCTGATAGCCGGCCTCGTCGGCCTGATCCTGGTCCTGATTTACTCGCTGCTGTACTACCGTGCGATGGGCTTCCTGTCGGTGCTTTCGCTGATCCTGGCTGGCGCCATGGTCTACGGCATTATCATCCTGCTCGGCCGCTGGATCGGGTTCACCCTCGACCTCGCCGGTATCGCCGGTTTGATCATCGGTATCGGTATGACAGCCGACTCGTTCGTCGTTTACTTCGAACGCATCAAGGATGAGATGCGCGAAGGCAGAACCGTGCGGTCGGCCGTCGCCCGAGGCTGGCAAAGCGCACGCCGGACCGTGTGGACCGGTAACGCCGTCAGCTTTATCGGCGCAGCCATCATCTACCTGCTCGCTGTCGGCGCGGTCCGAGGCTTTGCGTTCACTCTTGGTCTGACAACCCTCATCGATATCGTGATCGTCTTTATGGTCACGCACCCGATGGTGGTTCTCGCCAGCCGTAATAAGTTCCTGTCCCGACCTCAGATCAATGGTCTCGGTGCAGTTTCCGAGGTGGCACGCGCACGTCGCAAGACGGCCGTCACCGCGCAGTCCGAGTCTGCTGCCTCGGCGACCTCCGCCGATATCGCAGGTCCTTCCGACAACGGGGAGTCGAAGTGAGCGAGAAGCACGAACCCACCCAGTGGGCCGACGCTGACTACGTCGCCGATAAGAATCAGTCGTTCTTTTCGCGGCTCTACTCGGGCACCGGAGCATTCGACATCATCGGCAAACGCCGTATGTGGTACGTGATCTCCGCAATCATGATGCTGATTGCGATCCTGTCGATCGCGATCCGCGGCTTCACCTTCGGTATCGACTTCGAAGGTGGCACGCAGATCTCGGTGCCGGTCCGCGGATCGGTGTCGACGAGCGAGGTCTCGAAGGTGTTTAGCGACACCCTCGGTAAGGCACCAGAAGCGGTCCAGCAGGCTGGTACCGGTGAAACGGCCACCATTCAGGTCCGCACCGAGACCTTGACCGTGGCCGAAACCGGCAAGGTTCTGCACGCCCTCGGAAATGCCTTTGAACCCGCCGTGAGTGCAGCCGATGTCAGTTCGTCCGACGTCAGCTCCACGTGGGGCCAGGAGATCACCAAGAAGATGCTGATCGCGCTGGCGGTGTTCCTCGTCGTCGCGTTTATTTACATCACCATCCGCTTCGACAAGGAAATGTCGGTGGCCGCGATGGCGTCGCTGATCTTTGACCTTGTCGTCACTGCGGGCATCTATTCGCTTGTCGGCTGGGAAATGACCCCGGCCACGGTGATCGGTCTGCTGACGATCCTCGGCTTCTCCGTTTACGACACGGTGGTCGTGTTCGACAAGGTGGAAGAGAACACCAGATCGGTGTTCGCGACCACCAGGCGAACTTACGCCGAGCAAACCAACCTCGCGGTCAACCAGACCCTGATGAGGTCGATCAACACCACCGTGATTTCGGTGCTGCCGATCATTGCGCTGATGGTCGTCGCAGTGTGGATGCTGGGTGTCGGCACACTTAAGGACCTGGCATTGATTCAGTTGGTCGGCGTCGTCGTCGGTACGTACTCGTCAGTGTTCCTGGCGTCTCCGTGGCTCGTGTCCATGAAGGAACTCAACGCTGACGTCAAACGGCATACCGCGAAGGTGCTTGCACGCCGGGAGAACAAGAAGGTTTCAGCATGATTGGCCCGCGGTTGCGCCGTGTCGTAGCGCTAAGCGCTGTCGGCGCGGCCGCGGGTGCAGTCCTCGTCGCGTGCGGCGATGACCGTTCCGCCATTGATTACGTCATTGACGCACGCGTGTCGTCGTACAACGCGAATACCGTCAACGGACACGCAGACGGTTCCATCATGGCATTGTCGCGAGTCCTTCCCGGATTTTCCATCGTCGGACCGGATGGGCAGATTATCGCCGACCGCGATGTCGGGACCGTGACGCCGAAGCCCGGGGGAGCGTTTACTCTCCGCTACGAATTCACTCCCGCCGCCGCGTTCTCCGACGGCACGCCACTTGCCTGCGATGACATCGTGCTTGCCGCGACTGCGCTGAGTGGAAAGACGCCCGGCTTCGACGCCGCGACCAATGCGGGCTACCGCAATATCGCCACCGTCGACTGCAAACCGGGCGAGAGGGGTGCGACCGTCACGTTTGAGCGCGGCAGCGACTACAGCCAGTGGGCAGCACTGTTCGGTGCTGGGACCCTTCTGCCGTCGCGTTTGGTCGCTAAGAAGGCAGGTGTTCCAAACGTCGTCGATCCCATCCGCAAGGGTGACAAGGCCGCGATCAGCAAAATTGCCGAGGCTTGGAACACCGGCTTTGCGTTGCGTCCCGGCACTGAAATCGACGAAGCCGCATTTCCGTCCTCGGGTCCGTACAAGCTGAGTTCGTACACCGTCGACGGCGGACTGAAACTCATTGCCAACGAAAAATGGTGGGGTGTCGCTCCCGCCGCCGAAACTGTCACGGTGTGGCCCCGCGGTACCAACGGCAAGGCCGCACTTGACGGCTCCAAGGCGACGGTCGTCGACACTGAAGACCTCGCCCTTGGCGATAGTGTCGCTGGCCGTGATGCGCCCTCGACACCGGTCAACCGGACAACCCTGCATGATCCGGCACCGCTGTCAGTGACCCAGTTGATGTTCGCGAGCAAGGGCGTCGCGGCCGATCCGCTAGTCCGCCGGGCGCTCGCTTCGTGCATGCCGCGCGACACCATTGCCCGCGCCTATGGCGCCAGCGGACAGGTGTGGAACCTGCGCACGGCGTCGCCCGCCGATCCGCTCGGACCGGCGCTGAATGTGCAGTACGGGCGCCGCTTCCCGCGCGCTGACGTGCCGCGCGCCAAAGAATTGCTTAACCAGCGACTTAATGACCAAGGTCAACGCCGTGCCAATCCGACAATCCGTGTCGGCTACCTGGCGCCGGACACCCAGTCGTCGGGCATCGTCAAACAGATCGCGAATACTTGCCAGAGTGCGGGCATCACCGTCGAAGACGTGTCATCGCCAGAGCTAACGGTCACCGGCCTTGGTAAGGACTTTGACGTCTTGCTCACTTCAAGCGGCACGTTTGCGGCAGCGGGCACGGCGTCGGGGTTGCCCGACGCATTCGCGCTCTACCGCGGGGACCCGCTCAACCTCTCGTCCTTCAATGACAAGCAGGTCAGCGACGCGATCACCGGACTTGCTGCCACAACGAGCGCAAGCGCGCGACTGCCACTGCTGCGAACCGTCGAAACTGCCGCCTGGGATGCGCTGCCGAGCATTCCGCTCTTCGGCACGGTCCGCGCCCGCGAGTCGGCGTCGGTCGACGGAGCAGTCCCCGGGCTTGGTATTTCTGGAACGGGATGGAATATGGATCGGTGGACGGTCGAGTGAGTGGATCAAAAGTGAGTCTCGAGGAAAACGGCCCTGCGGGAAGTATCGCGGTGACGAATGCGCGGGCTGTGGCGGCCATTGAGCGGCATGCCCGACTCGTTCCAGATTTCCCGTCGCCGGGGATCGCTTTCAAAGATCTGACCCCAGTTCTCGCTGACGCCGACGGCCTCGATGCGGTCGTCGACGCATTGGCTCGGGCGTGCGAGGGGGCCGATATGGTTGCGGGCATCGACGCCCGCGGTTTTCTGCTGGGCGGGGCCGTGGCGCGGCAACTCGGTACCGGCCTCATCGCTGTTCGGAAGGGCGGCAAGCTACCGCCGCCGGTCCTGGGTATTGATTACGAACTCGAATACGGTACGGCACGCCTGGAGATTCCCGCTGACGGAATTGACCTGACGGGTCGACGAGTCGCTGTTATCGACGACGTTCTCGCCACCGGGGGCACACTGGTTGCCGCTGCGACGCTCCTCGAGCAGGCTGGCGCGCAGGTGCATATTTTTGCCGTCATTATGGAATTGGCCGGTTTTACCGGTCGGGCAGCGATCTCGTCGAACATCTCGGAATCCGTGCAGGTGCATACGATCTGCGAAGGCTGAGTACGATCGCCATATGAGCGATCCCGACACTAAGCGCCCGGACGACAGTTCTCCGCTGAGTTCGCGCCGCGTGCGTGCGCGACTTGCCCGTCGGATGACGGCTGCCCCGCGCAGCGGTGTCGCTCCCGTGCTCGAGCCCCTTGTCACGCTGCACCGCGAGGTGTATCCGAAGGCCGACGTTGCGGTCCTGTCGCAGGCGTATGCCGTTGCTGACGAGCACCACGCCGGGCAGTTCCGGAAGTCGGGCGACCCCTACATCACGCATCCGCTCGCGGTCGCCACCATCCTGGCCGACCTCGGGATGGACACGATCACCTTGGTTGCGGCGTTGCTGCACGACACCGTTGAAGACACCGGTTACTCGCTTGCTCAGTTGGAGCAGGACTTCGGTACCGAGGTTGCGCACTTGGTCGACGGCGTCACCAAACTCGACAAGGTGGCGCTTGGCAGCGCCGCCGAAGCCGAGACGATCCGCAAGATGATCATCGCGATGGCCCGGGACCCCCGGGTTTTGGTTATCAAGGTCGCCGACCGGTTGCACAATATGCGGACCATGCGCTTCCTCCCACCGGAAAAGCAGGCACGCAAGGCGCGGGAGACGCTGGAAGTTATTGCGCCGCTTGCTCATCGCCTCGGCATGGCGACGGTGAAATGGGAACTTGAGGACCTGGCGTTCGCGATTTTGCACCCCAAGAAGTACGAGGAGATTGTTCGCCTCGTCGCCGATCGCGCACCGAGTCGCGATACCTACCTGGCGCGAGTTCGCAGTGATCTCAATAACGCCCTTGGCGGTTCGCGGATCACCGCGACGGTCGAAGGTCGACCCAAGCACTATTGGTCGATCTATCAGAAGATGATCGTCAAGGGTAAAGACTTCGACGACATCCATGATCTTGTCGGCATGCGAATCCTGTGCGACGAAGTGCGTGATTGTTACGCCGCGATCGGCGTGGTGCACTCCCTATGGCAGCCGATGGCGGGCCGCTTCAAGGACTACATTGCGCAGCCCAGTTTTGGTGTCTACCAGTCCCTGCACACCACAGTGATCGGCCCGGAGGGCAAGCCCCTGGAGGTGCAGATCCGCACGTTCGAGATGCACCGCACTGCGGAGTTCGGCATCGCCGCGCACTGGCGATATAAGGAAGGTCGGAAAGGCAAGGGGCGCAAGTCGACTGACGTCGCTGAAGTCGACGACATGGCGTGGATGCGCCAGTTGCTCGACTGGCAGCGTGAAGCTGCGGATCCCGGCGAATTTCTGGAGTCGTTGCGTTACGACCTGGCGGTCAAAGAGATCTTCGTCTTTACCCCGAAGGGCGACGTCGTCACGTTGCCCGCCGGTTCGACCCCCGTCGACTTCGCGTACGCCGTCCACACGGAGGTCGGTCACCGATGCATCGGTGCGCGCGTCAACGGGCGCCTCGTCGCGTTGGAGCGGGCGCTGGAGAACGGCGAGGTTGTTGAGGTCTTCACGTCGAAGGCCGAGAGTGCCGGACCGAGTAAGGACTGGGAGAACTTCGTTGTCTCGCCGCGGGCCAAGGCGAAGATCCGGCAGTGGTTCGCGAAGGAGCGTCGAGAAGAGGCCCTTGAAGCTGGCAAGGAAGCGATCATCAAGGAAGTCCGCCGCGGCGGCCTGCCTGTGCATCGCCTACTGTCTGGAGAGTCAATTACGGCGCTCGCCAAGGAATTTGGCTTCAACGACGTTGACGCGCTTTACACGGCCGTTGGGGACCATCACGTGCCTGCCGGGCGCGTGGTGCATCGACTCGTGGCGATGCTTGGGGGAGTCGACGCCGCCGAGGAAGAGATTGCGAACCGGGCGACTCCATCTACCACCACGCGTCGTCGCCAGAGTGGTGACAGTGGCGTGGTGGTTGAGGGCGTCGACAATATCCTGGTCAAGCTGGCCAAGTGCTGTACCCCGGTGCCGGGCGACGAGATCCTTGGGTTTGTGACGCGCGGTGGCGGCGTGAGTGTGCACCGGGTTGACTGCACCAACGCCGACGACCTGCGATCGCAGCCGGAACGACTGATGCCGGTCAATTGGGCTCCGAATCCGTCGTCGGTGTTCTTGGTCGCAATCCAGGTGGAGGCACTCGACCGGCATCGGTTGTTGTCGGACGTGACGCGCGTTTTGGCCGACGAACGTGTCAACATTCTGTCGGCGACCCTGACGACCAACCGGGACCGCGTTGCCGTCAGCAAATTCACCTTTGAAATGGGTGATCCAAAGCATTTGGGTCACGTCCTGAACGTTGTCCGCAACGTTGAAGGCGTCTACGACGTCTACCGCGTCACCTCTGCCGCGTAAACGATCGTCGGTTTCGGTGAACGACAAACGGCCGTCTCCCTCTCGGGAGACGGCCGTTTGGCTTAGGTTGAAACTTACTCGGTGACCGAAGTGGACTTGATCTCGAGCGGAGTCTTCGGGAAGCCGTTTTCTGCGGTCCCGATCGGGCCCGGGTCGATACCGCCTTCGACGACTTTGTCGATGACCTTCATGCCGGCTTCGTCGACCTTGCCGATGACGGCGAGCGTCGGGGTCAGCTGGGAATCTTTGGTGACGATGAAGAACTGGGCGCTGCCGGTATCGAACGTTTGCGTCTGTTCGTTATTGCGGTTCGCAATCGCCACTGTGCCGCGCGGGTAGATCACCGGGGGAGTCATCCCCATCTGAATCATCTGCGGGTTCACATCGCCCGATGCCAGGTCGGTGGGATTCTCATCCGGGCTCGACCATCCCGGCGAACCGGCGCCGGTGCGGGTCGGGTCGCCACACTGCAAGACGTGGAGGTTCTCGGACTGCGCGAGGCGGTGGCACGACGTGCCGTCGTAGAACTTATTGTTCGACAACGAGATCACGGCATTCACATTGCACGGTGCCGATGACCGTTCCAGGGTGACGGGAACGTTGCCCATATTGGTCTTGAGCGTCCAGTCGACGGTGCCGGTGTTCAAGGTGCGACTCGGAGGCGTCGGGGACGTACGGGCGTCCTTGCTGCCTTCCTTCATGAACTTCAAATATTCCTCACCCTTGGCCTTTTGCTCGGCGGGCGCGGCCTTGACCTGCTCTTCGATGCTCTTCAAGGTGTCGTTCCAGTTATCGGGCGACGCCGTGTAAGTGCACTCGGTGTGCCGCTGGTTGTCCCAGTGGCGGTAGTAAAAGTAGCCACCGACGGCCACGGCGGCGAGCACGGCGACGCTGGCCACCGAGATGATCGTGATCCTCCGCTGGCGCGCGGCCATTCGCTCTTGTTCGAGCCGCTCTTCCAGCTTGCGGCGGGCGGCGTCGCGACGCTCTTCGTTGGACGACACGCTGGTGGAACCTCCTGTGCGGCGTGGGATGTGGCACTGCCAGCCGGCTAGTTCGGGCTGTGGAATGTTGCACTGGCTGTGCAGCGCGCCCCATGCTATCGCAGCATCCTTGTCGGTCGATGAGACAATAGGCCTCAACGTGTCGTCCGAGTGTTTCGCCGGGCGCAAATGAGGAGGCCAACACTCGTGCTGATCGCCGGATTCCCCGCCGGAATGTTTCAAACCAACTGCTACTTGGTGGCGCAAGATCGTGGAAGTGATGCGGTCATCATCGACCCGGGCCAGGATGCCGCGCCGCAGGTACGGCAGGCGCTGGCCGAGTACGAACTGACGCCGGTGGCGATCTTCTTGACGCACGGACATCTCGATCACACGTGGAACGCGACGGAACTGGCCGATGAGTATTCGATCCCTGTCTACATCCACGCTGATGACCGCGGCATGTTGACCGAACCGGGATTGGGTTTGGGAAGCGCGCTGTCGTCGATGATTGGCGACATGACGTTTACCGAACCGGAGAAGGTCATCGAATTCGTCGACGGCGAGGACGTCGATGCGGCCGGTATTCGCTGGGCCGTCGACCATGCGCCAGGTCACTCGCTCGGGAGCGTGCTGCTGAGCCCCGACAGCGCAGAAGTCTGCTTCTCCGGAGACGTACTGTTCAATGGATCTATCGGTCGTACCGACTTGCCTGGCGGCAGCCATCAGCAGTTGCTCGATTCAATCGCCGCCAAACTGTTGGTGCGCGACGACGATGTGGTGATCTTGCCGGGTCACGGTCCGCAGACGACGATCGGTGCTGAGAAGGCGTCGAACCCGTTTCTCTTGGATTTGCCCGATGCGAATAAGAAAGGACGTTTCGGTCTGTGAGTGGAGAATTTGCCGCACCGAAAGGCATTCCCGACTATTACCCGCCAGCGTCAGCGGATTTCCTCGCTGTCCGCGAGGCGTTGACGTCGGCCGCTCATCGTGCCGGGTACGGCCATATCGAGTTGCCGATCTTCGAAGACACCGCGTTGTTCGCGCGCGGGGTCGGCGAGTCGACCGATGTCGTCAGCAAGGAGATGTACACCTTCGCTGACCGCGGCGACCGCTCGGTGACGCTTCGCCCGGAAGGGACTGCTGGCGTGATGCGCGCTGTCATCCAGCACGGTCTCGACCGCGGCCAGCTTCCGGTGAAGCTTTGCTACGCCGGCCCGTTCTTCCGCTACGAGCGTCCGCAGGCTGGCCGCTATCGCCAGTTGCAGCAGGTCGGCATCGAGGCAATCGGCATTGACGATCCGGCGCTCGACGCCGAGGTTATTGCCGTCGCCGATGAGGGGTACAAGAGCCTCGGACTGTCGGGCTACCGGCTTGAACTGACCTCGCTCGGCGACGACACCTGCCGCCCGCAGTACCGGGAAGCATTGCAGCAGTTCCTCTTCGGCCTGGATCTCGACGAGGCGACCCGCGAACGCGCGGCGATCAACCCGCTCCGGGTACTCGATGACAAGCGTCCGGAGATCAAGGAGATGACTGCGGGGGCCCCGCTGATGCTCGATCACCTCAGCGACTCCGCCCGCGATCACTTCGCTGAGGTTCGTGCGCACCTGGACCGGCTGGGCGTCGACTATGTCATCAATCCGCGTCTGGTGCGCGGCCTGGATTACTACACCAAGACCACCTTCGAGTTCGTCCACGACGGTCTCGGCGCGCAGTCCGGCATCGGTGGTGGCGGCCGCTACGACGGCCTAATGCGTCAAATCGGTGGCAAGCAGGAACTGTCCGGCATCGGCTTCGGGATCGGCGTGGACCGCACCGTCCTCGCGTTGGCCGCCGAGGGCGTCTCGGTGGCCAGCCAAGGTCGCGTTCAGGTGTTTGGTGTCCCGATGGGTGCCGAAGCTAAGAGCGAACTTGTTGCCCTCGCCGCGCAACTGCGTGCGGTCGGGATCTCGATCGACCTCGCTTACGGTGACCGCGCGCTCAAGGGTGCAATGAAGGCCGCTGACCGGTCCGGCGCGCGTATTGCGCTGGTGCTCGGCGACCGTGAGCTCGCCGAGCGGACGATCGAGCTGAAAGACCTGTCGAACGGTCAGCAGCAGAAGATCGCTCTGGGCGATGTGATCGGTACCGTGCAGCAGGTGCTGGCGACGCCCGTCAGCTAACTGACGGATCTGGCCAAGAGCCGGAACCTTACCCGTAAAAGGCAGAATCCCCGTCCAGGACGGGGATTCTGCCTTTTACGAGTTCAGATGCTGAGTCTGCCGGTCCGTTAGATGTCGTTGGTGGCGAAGGTATTGCAGCGCTGTGGGTCGCCGCCGTTGTAGCCGATCTTGAACCAGCGGACGCGCTGTTCGGCGCTGCCGTGGGTCCAGCCCTCGGGGTTCGAGCGGGCACCCTGGATGGTGTCGTCGCCGATCGCCTTGGCCGATTTGATGACGGTGGCGATCTGTTCCTCGGTCAGCGGCTTAAGTGTCGCTTCAGGGCCCTTGTCTGCGTGATATGCCCACACCCCGGCCAGGCAGTCAGCCTGCAGTTCGATGCGAACCGATCCGGCATTGCCCAACCGTTGTCCCTTGGCGAGGACTCCCGTCATATTTTCCACGTGGTGCCCGTATTCGTGGGCGACGACGTACTCCTGGGCGAGCGGACCGTCGGATCCGCCCATCCGCTTGAGGTCAGCGAAGAACGACGGATCGAAGTAGGCGGTCTGGTCGGCGGGGCAGTAGAACGGGCCCATCGCCGACGATGCCGGACCGCAGGCAGTTTGGACGGTCCCGGTGAAGATCGTCATCTGGGGTTCGACGTAACCGGGCATCAGATTCGACCAGACTTTATTAACGCTGATGGCGGTGGCCTTCAGACGGCACACGTCGTCGGTGTTGGCGTCTTCAACGGTGCAATTGTCCAACCGCTGCTGCAGTTCCGAAACATCGGCACTGTTTGTTGGGCCAGCATTGCCACCCCCGAGAAAATCTCCGGGATTCATTCCAAACAGCAGGGCGACCACTGCCAGAATGATGCCGAGGCCACCACCGACGGCGATCTTGCCGCCACGACCGCCACTGCCGCCCGCCGATACATTCCCACCCTCAAGGGGACCACTACCTTGAAATGTCATGCCGCAACAGTAGCGGGCAAATGCGGCCAACTGTGGGCTCATTGGGCCGGGTCCGTAGAATTGGGTCCAATAGCGTGAATCCTGGCAGCTTGGTGCTGCGCAGAATGGAAGGAACATAGTGCTTCGCACTCATTTCGCCGGATCGTTGCGTCGCGAGGACGCCTCGCAGACAGTCACTGTCGTCGGTTGGGTCGCGCGTCGTCGCGATCACGGCGGGGTCGTGTTCATTGATCTCCGTGACTCTTCTGGCTTGGTGCAGGTGGTGTTCCGCGACGAGACGGTCGCCGAGGCTGCGCACCACCTTCGCTCCGAGTACGCCGTCCAGGTTGTCGGCGACGTCGAACTGCGCCCCGAAGGCAGTGAGAACGCGGCATTGGCGTCGGGCGCCATCGAGATCAACGCTCGCGAACTGGTGGTGCTGAACGAGTCGGCACCGCTGCCTTTCCAGTTGGACGAGCAGCCGGGCGAAGAGACGCGCCTGCGGTACCGCTACCTCGACCTGCGCCGCGAAGGGCCGGCCAAGGCAATTCGCCTGCGGTCGGATGTGAACAAGGCGGCACGCTCGGTCCTCGACGCACACGACTTTGTGGAGATTGAAACCCCGACCTTGACGCGGTCGACCCCCGAGGGTGCCCGCGACTTCCTGGTGCCTGCACGACTGCAGCCGGGCTCGTTCTACGCCTTGCCGCAGAGCCCACAGCTGTTCAAGCAGCTGCTGATGGTGGCTGGCATGGAGCGTTACTACCAGATTGCGCGTTGCTACCGCGACGAGGATTTCCGCGCTGACCGCCAGCCCGAGTTCACCCAGCTCGACGTCGAAATGAGCTTTGTCGACGAAGACGACGTGATCGCGCTCGCCGAAGAAGTGTTGGTTGCGCTGTGGAAGTTGATTGGCGTCGAGTTGACGACTCCCATTCCGCGGATGACCTACGCCGAGGCGATGCGTCGCTTTGGTAGCGATAAGCCCGACCTGCGTTTCGACATCGAGTTGGTCGAGTGCACCGAATTCTTTGCCGACACCCCGTTCCGTGTGTTCAAGGCGCCGTACGTCGGCGCCGTGGTGATGCCGGGTGGCGCATCGCAGCCGCGTCGCCAGCTCGACGCATGGCAGGAATGGGCCAAGCAGCGCGGTGCACGTGGCCTCGCATACGTCCTGGTTCAAGAAGACGGCACGCTGACCGGTCCGGTCGCCAAGAACATCTCCGACGCCGAGCGCGAAGGAATTGCCGCGCACGTCGGTGCCAAGCCGGGCGACTGCGTCTTCTTCGCCGCCGGTGCGGTCAAGTCCTCGCGCGCCCTGTTGGGTGCGGCACGCGGTGAAATCGCTACCAAGCTCGACCTCATCAAGGAAGGCGACTGGGCATTCACCTGGGTTGTCGACGCGCCGCTCTTTGAGCCTGCTGACGATGCGACCGCCGCGGGCGACGTCGCGGTCGGTTCGGGTGCCTGGACGGCCGTGCACCACGCGTTTACCTCGCCGAAGCCGGAATCGCTGGAGAACCTTGAGGCCAACCCGGGCGACGCGCTCGCCTATGCCTACGACATTGTCTGCAATGGCAACGAAATCGGCGGCGGCTCGATCCGTATCCATCGTCGCGATCTGCAGGAACGCATCTTCAAGATCATGGGTATCAGCGAAGAGGAGGCGCAGGAGAAGTTCGGCTTCCTGCTCGACGCCTTCGCGTACGGTGCGCCGCCCCACGGTGGTTTCGCCATGGGCTGGGACCGCATCACCGCGCTGTTGGCCGGTGAGCCGTCGATCCGCGAGGTCATCGCCTTCCCGAAGTCGGGCGGCGGCGTCGACCCGCTGACCGATGCGCCTGCCCCGATCACCCCGGAGCAGCGCAAGGAATCGGGCATCGATAGCAAGCCGAAGGTGAAGCCCGATACCGCCGCAGGTGACGCTAAGAGTGACGACAAGGCCGCGGACGCCTGAGGAACCGATGACCGTGATTGCTGACGACCAAATCGCGTCAGTTCTGGGAGCTGCCGAGGCCGTCCTGGCGAAGCGAGCGGGCACCATGGTGCGCCTCGACGACCCGGAGGACCTCGGCGGCACAGGACGTTCAACCGTGTTGCGAGCCCGCGTGCTCGATAACCCGGTGTCTCTCGACCGCACCGTGGTGGTGAAGGCATTCGACGAGCAGACGCCAGCATCGCAGGTACTGCGCGAAATCGCGTCGTACCGTTACGCGACGGCGCTGCCGACGAATTCCCGACCCGGCCCGCAGCTGTTGGCTTCGGAACTCGCGGCCCGCGTGCTGGTTTTGACCGACTTGGGCCACGGACGTTCGATGGTGGAGGTATTGGGCTCCACCGACGAGGACGAGGTTGGGCGCGGAGTGAGCGCTTGGGGCCAAGCCCTCGGACGTATGCACGCCGCGACGCTGGGTGGCGAGGACGACTTTGCGACCCTCATGCGAATCAGCGGACGTGACCGCGGCGGCAAAGGCATTCGGGTTACCGCGACCGGCGGTGGGATCGCTGCGGAAGCTTCCGCCTCGGTGGCCGCGCACGAGGAAATCCTCGCCAAGCTTGACCTGACGTTGCCGTCGGGGTCGCGCGAATTTCTCGCCGATGCGCTGAATCTGTTCGACGGCGGTGATTTCCGAGCTTTCAGCCCGGCCGATGTGGGTCCTGAGAACATCTTGATCAACGGGGCGGGCGTCCAGTTCATGGACTACGAGTGGGGCGTATTCCGCGATGCGACCCTCGACGTTGGCTATGCGTTGGCGACCTTCCCGGCTCGCCTTTCCGTTGAGGTGCTCGGTGCACGGCAGGACCTTGAGCGGTTGCTGTACGACGCGTGGCGCGGCGAAGTGAAACCGTTATGGCCGTCGATCAGTGAGCAGAATCTGGCGCGCAGGATCTTCAAAGCACGGGCACTGTGGGTATGGCTGTCGACGTACTGGATGATTCGTGGCGACCAGAGCGGACACGACTGGGCCCTGCACACCACTGATGCCCGCGTCGTCTTGTCGCGCTGGGCCGACCTCGCCGATGCGGGCGAGACGGTCGGTGCGATTGATGAGATTGTCGATGCCGCCGACCGGATGCAAGAAGCTCTTCGCCTTTACTGGTTTGGGTGAGTGGACGCCCGTGACTGACGGACTGTTCGACGACGAGGGCACCGATGGCACCGCCACTGCGGGCTCGGCCGAGTCCGCGACGCGACCGCCGCTTGCTGTTCGGATGCGGCCGTCGTCCCTGGACGAGATCGTCGGACAGTCGCACCTGCTGGGCGAGCGTGCGCCGCTACGCAGGCTGATCGCCGGATCGGGTGCGGCATCGGTACTGCTCTACGGCCCTCCGGGCACCGGTAAGACGACGATGGCGTCGCTCATCAGTCAGGCGACCGGCGGACGTTTCGAGGCGCTGTCGGCGCTGTCGTCGGGCGTCAAGGAAGTCCGGGCGGTGATCGAGTTGGCACGCCGCCGACTGGCTCAGGGGCAGCAGACGGTGCTGTTTATCGACGAGGTTCACCGCTTCTCCAAGACACAGCAGGATGCCCTTCTCGATGCGGTCGAAAACCGCATCGTGCTGCTGGTCGCGGCAACCACCGAGAATCCGTCCTTTTCGGTGGTTGCGCCGCTGCTGTCACGATCGCTGGTGCTGCAGTTGCGGTCGCTCGACGACAACGACATCAAGACCGTGCTTGCGAGGGCGGTGGACGATCCGCGTGGCCTTAACGGTGCCGTCTCGCTAACCGACGAGGCCGTGGATCATCTCGTCGCCGTTGCCGGTGGTGATGCCCGCCGCGCGCTGACCGCGTTGGAGGCGAGCGCCGACGCCGCCGACGATGGCGGAGTAATCGACATCGCCGATGTGGAAGCGGCAATAGACAAGGCGGCCGTCCGATATGATCGCGACGGCGATCAGCACTACGACGTCACCAGTGCGTTCATCAAATCGATCCGCGGCTCGGATGTCGATGCCGCCCTGCACTACCTCGCACGCATGATTGCGGCGGGGGAGGATCCACGATTCATCGCGCGCCGACTGATGATTCACGCGAGTGAAGACGTCGGTATGGCCGATCCGATGGCGTTGCAAACCGCTGTTGCTGCGGGACAAGTGGTGGCGCTGGTCGGCATGCCGGAGGCGCAGTTGGCCCTGGCGCAAGCCACCATCCACTTGGCGACGGCACCAAAGTCGGGTGCCGTGACGTCGGCGCTTGGCAAGGCGATGAGCGACATTTCCGCAGGTAAAGCCGGTGCGGTGCCGCCGTCGCTGCGCGATGGGCATTACGCGGGGGCCAAGAAGATGGGTAATGCTGTCGGTTATCAGTTCCCGCACGACGACCCCGACGGTGTCCTCGCCCAGCAGTATCCGCCCGACCCGCTGGTGGGTGTCGACTACTACGAGCCGACCGACCACGGTTTTGAACGTGAACTTGGTCCGCGGGTGGGACGATTGCGTTCCATCGTGCGCGGACTCACATCCCGAGGGCGCTCGCGCAAATAACCTTGCCGCGCAGCGTAAACTCGACTGTTGATTATCGCCCGACTTACTAAAGGACACCGCTGCAGTGCAGACGCATGAAATCCGGAAGCGTTTCCTGGATCACTTCATCAGGGCAGGACACACCGAGGTACCCAGTGCCTCGCTGATTCTCGACGATCCAAACCTGCTGTTCGTCAATGCCGGCATGGTGCCCTTTAAGCCGTACTTTTTGGGTGATCAGACGGCGCCATACAACCGCGCCACAAGCGTGCAGAAGTGTGTCCGCACCCTCGACATTGAAGAAGTCGGCATTACCACTCGCCACAACACCTTCTTCCAGATGGCGGGCAACTTCGCATTCGGTGACTACTTCAAACGTGAAGCCATTCATTTCGCTTGGCAGTTGTTGACCAATCCCGTCGACGAAGGCGGCTTTGGGATGGATCCGACCAAGCTGTGGCCGACGGTGTACCTCGACGATGATGAGGCCGAAGCCATTTGGCGCGATGAAATCGGTGTCCCCGCCGAGCGCATCCAGCGTCGTGGCCTGGCCGATAACTTCTGGTCGATGGGCGTCCCCGGACCGTGCGGTCCATGTTCGGAAATCTTCTACGACCGCGGCCCCGAGTACGGCGTCGAAGGCGGCCCGGAAGCCGATGAGGATCGCTACATCGAGATCTGGAATCTCGTGTTCATGGAGAAGATCCGCGGTGAGGGCACCGGCAAGGACAACTACGAGATCCTTGGTGACCTGCCCCGAAAGAACATCGATACCGGTATGGGAATCGAGCGCGTCGCATGCCTGCTTCAGGGCGTCGACAACGTGTACGAGACCGACCTGATGAAACCGATCATCGACCTTGCCGCTCGCCTGACCGGGCGCGCCTACGGCTCGGGTAATCACGAGGACGACGTCCGGTTCCGCGTGGTCGCCGACCATGCACGGACCGCGGCCATGTTGATCGCCGACGGCGTGGTGCCCGGCAATGACGGCCGCGGCTACGTGCTGCGCCGTCTGCTGCGGCGCGTGGTGCGCTCGATGCGTCTGCTCGGTGACGTCCAAGCGGTGATGAACGACATTATTTCGCTGGTCATCGACACGATGAGCCCGTCGTACCCGGAGTTGGAGCAGCAACGCGAGCACATCCTGGCAGTCTCGGTCGCCGAAGAGACGGCGTTCGCCCGCACCCTCGCGGCCGGTTCCAAACTGTTCTCGGAAGCCGCCGACGCCACTCGTAAAGCCGGTAGTTCCTCGATCAGCGGCAACGATGCTTTCACGCTGCACGACACCTATGGCTTCCCGATCGATCTGACCCTCGAGATGGCCGCCGAGGCTGGCCTCGAAGTGGATCGCGAGGGCTTCACCGAGTTGATGGGCGAGCAGCGTCGTCGCGCCAAGGCCGACGCCAGCGCCCGCAAGTCGGCGCACGCCGACCACTCGGTGTACCGCGACTTCCTGGACCGCGGACCCACCGAGTTCACCGGTTTCACCGAATTGGTTTCCGAGGCCCGCGTCTTGGGCCTGGTGGCCGACGGTCAGCGTGTCCGTTCGGCTGCTCCCGGCACCGAACTGGAATTGGTGCTCGATCGCAGTCCGCTGTACGCCGAGTCCGGCGGCCAGATGGCCGACCAGGGCACGATCACCACCGGCGACGGCGTCCGACTGTCGGTCAAGGATGTGCAGAAGGTCGGTAAGAAGGTCTGGCTGCACAAGGTGGTAGTCGACGAAGGTGAGATCGTCGAAGGCGACGAGGTCCTCGCATCGGTCGATGCGGCGTGGCGTCACGGTGCCACTCAGGGGCACTCGGGTACCCACATGGTGCACGCAGCCCTGCGTCAGGTTCTCGGACCCACGGCCACGCAGGCCGGTTCGCTCAACCGACCCGGCTACCTGCGTTTCGACTTCCATGCTGCCTCGGGACTTACCGACGCCCAGCGCGAAGCGATCGAGCAGATCGCCAATCAGGCAGTGGAAGCGAACTACGCGGTCAATACGTTCGAAACTGACCTTGCCAAGGCCAAGGCGATGGGCGCGATGGCGCTCTTCGGCGAAAACTACGGTGACGAGGTTCGCGTCGTCGAAATCGGTGGACCGTTCTCGATGGAACTCTGCGGCGGTACGCACGTCTCGAGTTCGGCGCAGATCGGCCCCATCACAGTGATCGGCGAGTCGTCTGTCGGATCGGGAACGCGTCGCGTCGAGGCCTACGTCGGCATGGACTCGTTCCGCTACCTATCGCGCGAGCGGGCCCTCATGGCTGGCCTGGCTTCATCGCTGAAGGTGCCGTCGGAAGAGGTGCCGGACCGCGTCGAGCAACTGGTCCTCAAGCTGAAGGAAGCAGAGAAGACCCTCGACTCGCTCCGCGCCGAACAGGCTCGCGCCGCGGTTGCCAACCTGGTCGATCAGGGTGTCACGGTCGGCGAAACCTTGGTGGTCGCGGCACGTGTTGCCGACGGCATCGACGCCAACGGGCTCCGGACCTTGGTGACCGACCTGCGGGGCCGCATCGCTGACCGCAACGCTGTCGTCGCGTTGTTCTCGGCTGCCGGTGACAAGGTTCCATTCGCCATCGGCACCACCGATGCGGCCCGCAATGCGGGTATCAAAGCGGGCGACTTGGTTCGCGAAGTCGCACCGCTGGTCGCCGGACGCGGTGGCGGCAAGCCCGACCTCGCACAGGGTTCGGGCACCGATGCCGCAGGTATCGACGCGGCCTTGGTCCGCCTCCGCGAGGTTGTCGGCGACCGGTGATCTCACCTCGCGGGCGGCGCGTGGCCGTTGACGTCGGAAGCGTCCGTGTGGGGGTTGCCGTATGTGACCCCGACGGGATCCTGGCGACCCCGGTGGAAACGATTCGTCGTGCCAAAGATGGTTCGGATGTTGCTCGCCTGGTGGAGATCATCACCGAGTACGAGGCGATCGGCGTGATCATCGGGCTGCCGAAGACACTGCGGGACGAAGAAGGGCCCGCCGTCCGTGCGGCGCGCTACTTCGGGCGGCAGTTGACGGCCGAACTCGACGACGTCGCGATCGAGTTTTATGACGAACGACTGACCACGGTGACGGCAACTACTGCGTTGCGTGCGTCAGGAGTGAAAGCAAGGGACGCGCGTGCCGTCGTGGATCAGGCGGCTGCGGTCGCTATCCTTCAAGGATGGCTGGACTCACGGCGATGAGCTACGGGGCAACAATGAGGAGTTTTCCGAGTGTCTGATCACGATGACTCGAACGACGTGACCGGTGGACACCGGGAGAATAGGCCACCCGAAGGGGACGGTCGTCGCCAGTATTTCGCCGATTCGATGGGTGCCGGGCAGCCGGGACATCGTCATCGCCGTCGTCGGGCACCCGGTGATCCGACCACGACCGGCAGCATTCCGATTGTCCGCGTTGGGGATTCGCTTCCCGATCCGACGATCGAATACCGCACGCCCGAGCCGCCGACCGGTGAGGCGTCGCCGTATTTCCAGGTTCGATACCGGTCCAGCGATGTGGAGGGTGTGAGCTACTCCAAGCCTCCGGCAGCGGTGCCGCCGACGCAGATCCCGCCGGTGCCTCCGGTATCGCGTCGTCGCGCAGCAGTACCGCCGCCGATGCCGCCAGCGCCCCGTCCGGCACCGGCCAGTCCGGTGGTCCCACAGGTGGCGCCGGAGCCGACGGGACTTTTCGACATTCTTGATGCGACGAGCGATGAGGCCGCCGCGCCGCAAACGCGTTCTGCTGCACCGGCACCCGAGTCGGCGTACGGGGAAACCGCTGAGGTGCGCCCCGAGTATGAACCTGCCGCGTATGAACCTGCCGAGTATGAACCGGCGGCGTTTGAACCGGCCCCAATCGAACCGGAACAGTACGAGTCGCACGCGTACGACTACAACCCGGAGACGGTGATACCGCTCGAGGCGGATGCGCCGCCGTCGGAAAGTCTCGCGCCGGCATTTGCCGCATCGTTCCCGATTGATGATGTCGACAACCATGTCGGATCTGTTGGGGGAGACGACGGCGACGGTGGCGACATCGGTCGGGCGATGCCCGCTCGTAAGCGCAACCGCAAGGTGGTCTTCTCAATCTTGGCGCTGCTGCTTGTGGTCGTGTTGGTTCTCGGCGGCTTCGCCCTGAAGGCGCTCGGTCTTTTTGATTCAAATACCGACTATGACAGCGCCACCGGCAGCGGCTCGGTGCTCGTTGAGATCCCCGCGGACGCTTCGCTCCGAGAAATTGGTGACGAGTTGAGCGACGCTGGCGTTGTCGGCAGTCGGAATGCCTTCGTGAACTCGGTGGGTAATGACACCGTCGCCGCGGGTTTCTACAAGCTTCCGAAGGGGATTTCCGGGCAGGCCGCGGTCGCCAAGATGCAAGACAATGCCAACCGTGTCGGCCGCATGGTGGTGCCAGACGGACTGCAACTCGATTCCAAGAAGGGCATCGACGGCGTTGTTACGCCGGGCATCTTCGAATTGATTTCGAAGGCCACGACGGTCAAGACCGATGATCGCCAGTACGGTGTCAGCGTCCAGCAACTGGCGGAAGCCGCATCGACGGCCACGGCCGCGCAACTGGGCATTCCGTCGTGGGCGATGGACGCTTTCAACCGTATGAAAAGTGATCATCGGCGAATCGAAGGGCTCATTGCTGCCGGGACGTGGGAGGATCTGGACCCAAGTCTCGACGCCGTCGGTTTGCTGAACAAACTGATCACCGCGTCGGCGCAGCGGTTTGCCGCGTGGGGCCTGGAGTCGGGTAACAGTACCGGTCTCAACCCATACCAGACCCTCATCACGGCATCGATCGTCGAACGTGAAGCCCGCCAAGAGCAGGACTTTGCGAAGGTGTCTCGCGTAATCCTGAACCGGTTGAAGGTCGATCAACGACTGGAGATGGATTCGACTGCCAACTACACGGCGCAAATTACCAACATCGACGTCTTCGGCGAGGTCTACGAGGACGAGAACGCGTGGAACACATACCAGCACAAGGGATTGCCGATCACTCCGATTGGTGCAGTCGGCGAGCGGGCGCTTCACGCGACGCTGAACCCGGCTTCCGGTGATTGGCTGTATTTCGTGACGGTCGACAAAGAGGGCACAACCAAGTTCTCGAAAACCTACGAGCAGCAGAAGCGCAACCGTGAGGAAGCGTGCCGCAACAAGTTCCTGACGACCGGCTGCTAGTGCCAGAGCCGTCGATGGGCGCAGTTGGGGCCCGCAAGGCTGCGGTACTGGGGTCGCCGGTGGCGCATTCGAAGTCGCCCGTCCTGCATCGGGCAGCGTATGCCGCCTTGGGATTGGCTGGTTGGACATACGACGCGATCGACACGACCGCCGAGCAGCTTCCCGAACGCGTCGATACTGCCGGGCCGGAATGGGTGGGTTTCTCGGTGACAATGCCGGGCAAGCTCGCGGCGCTGGCTTTCGCGGATGTGCGTACGCGGCGCGCCGAGCTCATCGGCTCGGCGAACACCCTGGTGCGCATGGCCGATGGGTGGCGGGCAGATTGCACGGACGTCGACGGAATGACCGGAGCACTGGCCCGCGTGGGCTTGCCAACTGACGCCACCCGGGCTGTCGTCATCGGTGCTGGCGGCACGGCCCTGCCGACCGTGGCGGCCCTCGCCGAAGTGGGCATCAACGAGGTCACCGTCGTGGCGCGCAGTGCCGAGCGAGCGCGCGGTGTCATCGAGCTGGCCGAACAACTCGGGCTACGTGCGGCGGTGGTCGGATTCGACGCTGACGCCAGTCTGCGCAATGCCTGCGGCGACGCCGAGGTGACCGTGTCGACCGTCCCGGCGGCCGCTGCCGAATCGCTCATTCCCGCCGTTGTCCGGACGTCACGGCTTGTCGACGTCATTTACGATCCCTGGCCCACACCGCTTGCATCGGCGGTCGAACAAGCGGGCGGAACGGTCGTCGGTGGCATTGTGATGCTCCTCAACCAGGCCTTTAGTCAGGTCGAGCAGTTCACCGGCCGCCCCGCTCCCAAGGCCGCGATGGCAGCGGCCGTCGGATTGGGGCCCGGCGAGTTTTAGCCGCTGCGCCCTGGAGGTCGTGCCGGAACCTGTGGATGGCGGGTTCGCCGACGAGAGCCCGATCGCCGGACAATCGGGCCCATGCTGGCATTACCGATGTCGTTCACGTGGTTGGTGGTAGTTCCATGGCTTGTCGCGATTGCGGACATCGACCGACGGACAGGGCAGATCCCCAACGCGCTGGTGCTCCCTGCCATGGTGCTCACCGCGCTAGTTTCGGTGTGGCATCCCACCGTCGGGTTGGCCGCGATGGTCGCCGCAACCCCGTATGCCGCGGCATTCGCGATGCGCACCTGTGGCGGGGGAGATGTCAAGCTGGCGATAGGTTGCGGGGCACTAGTTTCCGACCCGACATTAGCGGCGTTGCTCGTGGTGGTTGCGGCCGCCGTTTCGTTGGTGCTGTGCGCGGTGAGGAAGCGATCACGGCTGCCGCACGGCCCGGCCCTGGCTGGCTCAACGGTGGCGTTCTTGGTGCTGCTTCAGGTGCTTGAGTAACCGACGAAAAGTCGCATTTGGGCAGCCGCAGTCCGGCACCGTCCGCCTGACTGTGTCTTTATGCGCGGCGTCTGGAACAATTGACCATTGTGTTGCGATGGATAACTGCCGGAGAATCCCATGGACCGGCCCTGGTGGCCCTCGTTGAGGGGATGGTCGCCGGTGTGGAAGTCACCTCGTCCGACATCTCCGAACAACTGGCACGTCGGCGCCTCGGCTACGGTCGCGGTGCCCGCATGAAGTTTGAGGCCGATAAAGTCACCGTGATCGGTGGTGTTCGTCATGGGCTGACCATGGGCGGACCGGTTGCTGTGGAAATCGGCAACACCGAATGGCCCAAGTGGGAGCAGGTCATGTCGGCCGACCCCGTCGACGCCGAAGAACTGGAAGGCAGCGCACGCAATGCCGCGCTGACTCGTCCTCGGCCGGGCCACGCCGACTACTCGGGCATGCTCAAGTACGGCTTCGACGACGCACGCCCGGTTCTGGAGCGCGCAAGCGCACGGGAGACCGCTGCCCGCGTGACCGCAGGCACCGTCGCCCGGAACTTTCTGCGTCAGGTCTTCGGGATCGAGGTGATCTCGCACGTCATCTCCATTGGTGCCAGCACGCCGTACGACGGCCCGTCGCCCAGTTACGCTGACCTCGAAGCGATTGACGCCAGCCCCGTGCGTGCGTTCGGTAAGGACGCCGAAGCGGAAATGATCACCCAGATCGACGACGCGAAGCGCGACGGAGACACGCTCGGCGGCGTCGTCGAGGTCATTGTCACCGGGGTTCCCATCGGACTTGGCTCTCACGTCAGCGGCGAGGCTCGTCTCGATTCGCGACTGGCGGGTGCACTCATGGGTATTCAAGCCATCAAGGGTGTGGAAGTTGGCGACGGCTTCGAAACGGCCCGCCGTCGGGGTAGTCAAGCCCACGACGAGATGGTGCCGGGTCCTGACGGTGTGCTGCGTTCGACTAATCGCGCAGGCGGTTTGGAAGGCGGCATGACAAACGGTGAAAGTATCCGCGTCCGTGCCGCCATGAAGCCGATCTCGACAGTTCCGCGTGCTCTGGCGACCATCGACATGAGTACCGGTGAGCCTGCCACGGCCATCCATCAGCGTTCCGACGTGTGTGCGGTCCCTGCGGCCGGCGTCGTTGCGGAAGCCATGGTGGCGCTGGTGGTCGCGCAGGCTGCGCTCGAGAAGTTTGGTGGCGACTCGGCGGCCGAGACGGCAACGAACCTTCGGGGGTACCTCGACGCCATCGAGGCACGTCCGCCGCACCCTCAGCCGTGACCACTCCGGGCGGTGCCCGTCCAGCCCCTTCGAGACATCCGGCCGCCGTGTTGGTTGGACCGATGGGGTCGGGAAAGTCGACGATCGGTCGGCTCCTGTCCCGCAAGCTCGGAGTGACGTTCGTCGACACCGACGACGAGATTGAACGCCGTTCCGGCAGAAGGATTTCCACAATCTTCGCCGAGGATGGCGAAGCCGGTTTCCGGGCGCTTGAGGCCCGCGTCGTGACCGACGTTCTCGCCAGCTATGACGGCGTGGTTTCTCTGGGCGGCGGGGCCGTCATGACCGAAGCCATTCGCACCGCGCTGGCCGGACACCGCGTGATTTACCTGAAGCTCAGCGCGGAAGCCGGATTCGCGCGGGTCGCGTCGTCGGATCGTCCGTTACTGGCTGATCCGGATCCCGCGGGTCGCTACGCCGCGTTGCTGCAGCAGCGCGAACCAACCTATCGCTCGGTCGCTGCCTTCGAGGTGGCTGCCGATCGAGAACCGCACGTCGTCATCGACGACATCCGCGCCCAACTGGAACTAGAAAACCGCCGTGGGTCGCACCGAGTTGAGGAGTGAAGTAGATATGACCGAAGCCGAACCGGTGAAAGTGGCTGTTCGCGCGGCCCACCCGTACGAGGTAACGATTGGCCGCGGCCTCCTCGGCGATGTCGCCGAGGCCGCCAAGGGTGCCGATCGTGTCACGATCATCTACCAGCCAACGCTCAAAGAGACAGCCGAGCAGATCCGTCAGTTCCTCGCCGACCGCGGCTTTGATTCGCACCGCGTGGAGATCCCCGATGCTGAGGCTGGCAAGGATCTTGAGGTGGCCGCCTTTTGCTGGGAGGTTTTCGGCCGAATCGGCATGATGCGTAACGACAAGGTGATCAGCCTGGGTGGCGGTGCGGCCACCGACCTCGCCGGCTTCGCAGCAGCCACGTGGATGCGCGGCATTGGCATCATCCACGTCCCGACGACGCTGCTGGCGATGGTTGATGCCGCAGTTGGCGGCAAGACGGGCATTAACACCGACGCGGGCAAGAACCTGGTGGGCTCGTTCCATGAACCGGACGCCGTCCTCGTCGACCTGGCGACGCTTGAGACTGTGCCGCACAACGAGATCGTCGCCGGTCTGGCCGAGGTCATCAAGTGTGGATTCATTGCCGACCCGGAGATTCTGGACATCATTGAGGCCGATCCGGCCGCCGCGATGGACCCGAAGGGGACTGTCCTGCCCGAGCTCATCCGCCGCGCCGTGCAGGTGAAGGCCGACGTGGTTTCGGCGGACCTGCTGGAGTCGTCGCTCCGGGAGATCCTCAACTACGGGCACACGCTCGGCCACGCGATCGAGCGTCGTGAGCAGTACAAGTGGCGTCACGGTGCAGCGATCTCGGTCGGCATGGTGTTCGCTGCGGAGTTGGGCCGTTTGGCCGGTCGTCTTGACGATGCAACTGCCGACCGTCATCGCACCATCCTGGAACTGGTGGGACTTCCGACGAGCTACGACGAGGACGCTCTTGCTGATCTGTTGAAGACGATGTCGGGCGATAAGAAGAACCGCTCGGGCATGTTGCGCTTCGTCGTCCTGGACGGTTTGGGCAAGCCCGGTCGCCTTGAAGCCCCGGACCCGACCCTGATCGCCGCGGCCTACTCGGCCGTCGCCGCTGGCGGCAAGAAGGGCTCCGCCCCGATCATGCTGTAGCCCGCAGCGCGCCAAGCGGCAATTTCCGCTTTTCTGTCACGATTCGACCAAGCCGTCACCAATCACCTTGATTGGTGACGGTTTTGTCGGTTCACGACGACATGCGGTGTCGGAAACGCAGACGGTAGGTTCTGGGCGTCGCACATTTCTGACGCAAGACGCGGCCGCGGACCGACACAGCCGACACCGATCAGCGTATTCGGTGACGGCTTGGTCGAATCGTGACAGAAAAGCGGAAAGACGAGGGCCGCGTAGAAGATCTACGCGGCCCTCGTCTTCTGTGGCTATTAGGCGGTGGCGAGCTCGGTGGTCTTGGCGTCCTCGAGCTTCTGTTCAGCCTTGCGCTGGTCGCGGCGGACAAAGAATCGGCCGAGGGTCGCACCGAAGAAGGCGGGCACGTAAATCAGCAACGTGATGAACGACAGTCCGGCAGTCATCTCAATCCAGAACGACGCCTGGCCGATCCCGTTGAGCCAGAAAGTGCCGAGGATCCAGCACACCAGGCAGGAGACGAAAGCGGCGAAGACTGCCGCCTTGAGCCAGCGGACCGTGAGGTCGGTGTATTCGTCGGGGTCATCGTGGGCGCGGGCATCCTTGATGCCGTCGAGACCGCCCCAAACAATGGCGACCAGCACAACGGCCAGAATGGCCAACCAGCGGCCGAGGGGAGAGGACAACGGTGCGGAAATCACCACGACACCCAGAAGAATACGGGCGACGATATGCACAATTGACATTACGACGCCACGCAGTAGCCACGAACTCATGCGAGAACCATAACTGGCACAACCCGTGTTCAACAACGTAGACATGCAGGAGAGCAGCATGAATGCCCAACGAAGAGCCCATCTTGCCGACCGACTGAGCGACGCTGACGGACCCTCCTCAGTCGACGCGATTCTGGTATCGAACCTGGTCAACGTGCGTTACCTCACAGGGTTTACCGGAAGTAATGCAGCCGTCATTGTGTGGTCTGGGAGCGCTCCAGCACCCGCGGGCCGGATCTGCACTGACGGCAGATACGTGTCGCAAGTTGCCGCGCAGGTCCCCGACTTGGAAGCGGAAATTGCCCGCAATTGCCCCGAGGCGCTACTCAAATGGGCCGTGAGCGTGAAACCTCACGCCCGGATCGGCGTCGAAGGAAATGCGATGACCATTGCCGAGTTCGCTGATCTGGAAGAACTCGCCCGAGAACTCGGAGCGCAACTCGTTCTGCGGCGCGGAACCGTCGAAGAACTGCGTGAAGTAAAAGACGCCGACGAAGTGGAATTCATCACGTCGGCATGTGCCATCGGGGACCAGGCACTGGCTTCGCTCATCGACCGAGGAATCATCGCGCCCGGTCGTACCGAGCGGGAAGTGGCCCGCCACCTGGAGTGGGAAATGTACGCCCTCGGCGCTGACGCCATCGCTTTCGAGACCATTGTCGCAGCGGGGGCCAATTCGGCGATCCCGCATCACCGGCCCACCGATGCGGTACTTGCCGTTGGTGACCTGGTCAAGATGGATTTCGGGGCGGTGCGACACGGGTATCACTCCGACATGACGCGGACCTTTGTCCTCGGCGAACCCGACGACTGGCAGCGGGAAATCTACCGCGTGGTGCAAGCCGCGCAACAGGTCGGCCGCGATGCCCTAGTGCCGGGTGCCAAACTGTCCGACATCGATGGCGCAGCGCGTCGTGTCATCGCCGACGCCGGGTACGGCGAGTACTACGTCCACGGTCTCGGACATGGTGTTGGCCTGCAGATCCACGAAGGTCCAGGAATCGGGGCCGCTGCGGGCGGTACACTGCGTGACGGCGCAACGGTCACCGTAGAGCCCGGTATTTATCTTCCCGGGCGCGGCGGTGTGCGGATCGAAGACACCCTGGTTGTCTCCGACTCCGGTCCGCGATTGCTCACGACCACACCACGGGCGCTCCGCGTCCTATAAATACGACCCCGACTTCCTCAGGAGAATACTTATGGCGTCGACTGCCGACTTCAAGAATGGCCTCGTCCTCAAGATGGAGGGCCAGCTCTGGCAGATCCTGGAATTCCAGCACGTCAAGCCGGGCAAGGGCCCCGCCTTTGTGCGTACCAAGATCAAGAACGTCCTGTCGGGCAAGATCGTCGACAAGACGTTCAACGCGGGCGTCAAGGTCGAGACCGCGACCGTTGACCGCCGCGACATGACTTACCTCTACAACGATGGCTCCGACTTCGTTTTCATGGACAGCGAGAGCTTCGAGCAGATCAACATCGCACCGGAGACCGTCGGTGGCGGCGCACAGTTCCTCCTGGAGAGCATGAAGGTCCAGGTTTCGATGCACGAGGGCGTGCCGCTGTCGGTGGAACTGCCCGTGACCGTCGAACTGATCGTTCAGCACACGGATCCGGGCCTGCAGGGCGACCGCTCCACCGGTGGTAGCAAGCCAGCCACGCTGGAGACCGGCGCTGAGGTCTCGGTGCCGCTGTTCATCAACACCGGTGACAAGCTGAAGATTGACTCGCGTGACGGTAACTACCTCGGCCGCGTCAACAACTGATCGTTTTTTCCGGAATTAGCACGCCAGCAGCGGCCCGTCGCGCGGGTAGACTGACGCGACGGGCTTGCCTCTGCAAGCTCCTTAAGACAACAAAGGCAATTCGACTCTCGTGAAGAAACCCGGTACTCGCCACAAGGCGCGCAAACGCGCGGTGGACCTGCTGTTTGAGGCGGAAGCCAAGCACTGCAAGGCCACCAAGCTGATCGAGCAGCGGCGTGAGATTTATCCGACCGACGACAGCGTTGGCCGGATGTACGACTACACCGTGCGCGTGGTCACCGGGGTGACGGCCGACTCGGCGCAGGTCGATGCGGTGATCGAATCGCATTTGGAAAACTGGAAGCTGCAACGACTCCCAGCTGTCGACCGCGCCATTTTGCGGTTGGCGGTCTGGGAACTGCTCTACGCAAACGATGTCGACATCGACGTCGTGATTGACGAGGCCGTGGAGATCGCGAAAGAGCTCTCAACCGACGATTCGCCAGCATTCGTCAACGGTGTGCTGGGTCGGGTCGCCGAATTGGCACCTCAGGTTAGAGCCGCAGCGTCAGCGGAGTAAACTCCCAAACCGTAAGCTTTAAGAAGAAGATTTTCCTTTAACGATCCGTCCTGTGAGGCGGAGAAGGAGGTCGACTTGGCTACGCCGGTCGATGGTGCGCGCCCGCAGCGTGTGTTGCTTGACGATTCAGACGTCAGCCGCACGGTGGCCCGGATGGCGCATCAGGTTATTGAAAAGACCGCCCTGGACGGGACGGCCGCCAAACGCGTTGTGCTCATCGGAATCCCGACGCGCGGCACCTCGCTCGCTGTCCGTCTCGCCGACCGCATCGCCGAATTTTCCGGCGTCCAGGTCCCGACCGGATACCTCGATATCACCCTGTACCGCGATGACTTGCGCGCCAAGCCGCATCGCCCGCTGGAGCGGACTCTGGTCCCCGAAGGTGGCGTCGACGGTGCGCTCGTCATTCTGGTCGACGACGTTCTGTTCTCCGGCCGCACAGTTCGGGCGGCGCTCGATGCGCTTCGCGATCTGGGTCGGCCGGCTGCGGTGCAGTTGGCGGTCCTGGTTGATCGTGGCCACCGTGAACTCCCGCTCCGTGCGGACTACGTCGGTAAGAACATTCCGACCTCGCGTGAAGAAGATGTCGAAGTCCATCTCGCCGAACACGACGGTATCGACGAGGTGGTCCTTCGATGAAGCACCTGCTCTCTGCCGCGGATCTAAGCCACGACGACGCGATCGACATTCTCGACGAGGCACAACGCTTCGAGCAGGCACTCGCCGGCCGCGAGGTCCGGAAGCTGCCCACTTTGCGCGGGCGGACCGTCATCACGGTCTTCTACGAGAACTCCACCCGCACGCGCGTCTCTTTTGAGGTCGCGGCTAAGTGGATGAGCGCCGACGCAATCAACGTCAGTGCATCGAGCTCGTCGGTCAACAAAGGTGAATCGCTCCGCGACACCGCCAAAACGTTGCGCGCCCTCGGCGCCGACGCCCTGATCCTGCGCCATCCGGAGTCCGGCGCGGCCGCTCAGGTGGCTCGTTGGACCAACGACGGAAGCGACGTGACGGGGCTGCCAACCACCGGGCCGTCGGTCATCAATGCGGGCGACGGCACTCATGAGCATCCGACGCAGGCACTGCTCGACGCGTACACAATGCGTCAGCGGCTCGGTAGCCTCCAGGGCCGCCGCGTGGTGATTGTCGGCGACATCCTGCACTCGCGCGTGGCCCGATCGAACGCCCATCTTCTCGCGACGCTCGGGGCCGAAGTGGTCCTGGTGGCGCCGCCGACGTTGCTGCCTACGGGCGTGGAGACCTGGCCCGTTCGGGTCGGCACCAGCTTGGACGCCGAACTGCCCGCAGCCGACGCCGTCATGATGCTGCGCGTCCAGGCGGAGCGAATGAACGGTGGGTTCTTTCCCAGCACCCGCGAGTACGCCGTGCGGTACGGGCTGTCGAACGCGCGGATGTCGCTGATGCGCGACGACGCGGTGGTCTTGCACCCCGGACCGATGCTGCGCGGCATGGAAATTGGCTTCGGCGTTGCCGACGCCCCCCAAGCGACGGTCCTCGAACAGGTCCGAAACGGCGTCCATGTCCGCATGGCGGTTCTCTTCCGCCTGATCGCGGGTGCCGACTCGACCGATCCCGATCCTCATTCATTGACCAGCACGTCACCACACGCGTCAACTGACGAAGTCCAAGGAGAGAGCTAGTGTCCGTCACCGGTTCGGTTTTTATCACGAATGTCCGACCCTACGGTGATGATTCTCCAGTGGATGTAGCCGTCGTTGACGGCGTCATCACGGAGATCGGCGCAGGCCTGACCGCCCCCGAAGGCGCGGCGACGGTCGACGGTCGCGGGGGAGTGCTGCTGCCCGGCTTCGTGGACCTGCACACGCACCTGCGTGAGCCCGGCCGCGAAGATACCGAAACCGTAGAGTCCGGGTCCCGCGCAGCAGCGCGCGGCGGCTATACCGCCGTCTTCGCGATGGCCAACACCGCGCCCGTCGCCGACAACGCGACCATCACCGATCACGTGTGGCGACTGGGACAGGAAGTCGGCCTGGTCGACGTCCATCCGGTCGGCGCAGTCACCGTCGGATTGGCCGGCGAACAACTCGCCGAAATGGGCATGATGGCCGATGGCGTCGCCCAGGTGAAGCTCTTCAGCGACGACGGTAAATGCGTTCACGACCCGGTCATCATGAAACGGGCGCTCGAATACTCGAAGGGCCTCGGCGTCCTGATCTCCCAGCATTCGGAAGATCCTCGCCTGACTGTTGGGGCGGTCGCGCACGACGGTCCGACCGCCGCGCGTCTCGGCCTGGCGGGTTGGCCGCGGGCCGCCGAAGAATCCATCGTGGCGCGCGACGCCCTGCTCGCTCGCGATGCAGGCGCACGTGTGCACATCGCGCACGCTTCGACTGCTGGCACCGTGGAACTGCTCCGCTGGGCACGCGGTCAGGGAATCGATATCACCGCCGAAGTGACCCCGCATCACCTTTTGCTCGACGATTCGCGGCTGGAAACCTACGACGGCATCAACCGGGTGAACCCGCCACTCCGCGAAGCTACCGACAAGGTAGCTCTCCGTGCGGCGCTCGCCGAAGGCATCATCGATTGTGTTGCCACGGACCACGCGCCGCACGCCTCGCAGGAGAAGTGCTGCGAATTCTCGAAGGCCCGTCCGGGCATGCTCGGCTTGGAGACCGCCGTCTCGATCATTGTGGACACGATGGTGAATCCGGGTCTGCTCGACTGGCGCGGGGTGGCGCGAGTGATGAGCGAGCGGCCAGCGCAGATCGTCGGCCTGGACGACCAGGGCCGCCCGATCGCCGTCGGTGAGCCTGCGAACCTGACGATCATCGACCCCGACGGCGAGTGGGTTGTCCGCGGCGGTGACCTCGCCAGCAAGTCTGATAACACTCCCTACGAGGAAATGGTGTTGCCGGGAACCGTGCGGGCCACCGTCTTGCGTGGGCGCATCACCGCGCAGCGCGCTGCCGGAAACGGGGACTGGGCATGAACAACAACTTCCTCTACTACGTGATGATCACGATCATTGCGTTAGGCGTGTGGCTGATCCTGGTGGCGTTGGTGTTGCGTGGATGGCGCAATCGTGGACGTCGCCAGGAAGCCGAAGTCGGCCACTTCCCGACCGTGCCCGACGATTTGGGCGAACGCCTCCGCGGCCCGCACACCGGCCTCTATGTGGGGAGCACGCTGGCACCGAGTTGGCAGAACCGGATCGCGGTCGGTGACTACGGCGACCGCGCAACCGCTGAGCTTTCGGCCTACCCGGCAGGGTTGCTCTTGGCCCGCAACGGCGCCAGCGACATCTGGATTCCCGAGGAGTCGATCGTCGCGGTACGCACCGAGCGAGGCCTCGCGGGCAAGGCGATGAGCCGCGACGGGGTCCTCGTGATCCGTTGGACCCTTCCGTCCGGCACGCAGGTCGATTCGGGTCTGCGCGCCGACGATAAGACGGTGTACCCGGAGTGGGTGGCCGCCTACGACGAGATCACCGAGAAAGCTTTCCGCGAGCTCGAAGAAGCGGATGAAGAACACAAAACTAGCACCGAGAAGAAGGACGAAAAATGAGTAAAGCGGTGATAGTGCTGGAGAACGGCCAGGTGTTCACCGGGCAGGCATTTGGTGCCACCGGCGCGACCTTGGGCGAGGCAGTCTTTTGCACGGCCATGACCGGCTACCAGGAGACGCTGACCGACCCGAGTTACCACCGGCAGATCGTGGTGTCGACCGCCCCGCAGATCGGTAACACCGGCTGGAACACGGAAGACAGCGAGAGTCGTCTCGGGAAGCGTTCGGAAGTTCGCTGGGTCCCCGGAACTACGAGTGATGGCACCTACAAGAAGTGGTCCGCCGACTTCATTGACCGCCGCGACCCGGGCAAGATCTGGGTTGCCGGCTATGTGGTCCGCAACCCAACCCGACGAGTCTCCAACTGGCGTGCGAGCTCTGCGCTTGAAGACGAACTGATCAACCAGAACGTTGTCAGCATCGCCGGGGTCGACACCCGCGCCCTCGTGCGCGTTCTCCGCGACTCCGGTGCCATGCGTGCAGGCATCTTCTCCGGCGATGCCCTCGGCAGCGTTGACGAGATGGTCGAAACCGTTCGCTCGCAGCCTTCCATGGCGGGTGCCGATCTGGCCGCACAGGTCAGTACCGCCGAGCCGTACATCGTTGAGGCTGCCGGCGGCACACCGCGCTTTAAGGTCGCCGCCCTCGATCTCGGTATCAAGGCCAACACTCCGCGAATGCTCGCCGCGCGCGGCGTCGAGGTGCACGTGCTGCCCAGCAACGCTACCTACGCCGACGTTCGCGCTGTCGGTGCCGACGGCTTCTTCCTGTCGAACGGCCCGGGCGACCCGGCGACCGCCGACGCCGCCGTCGCGCTGACCAGCGAAGTGATCGACGCGGGCTTGCCGACCTTCGGCATCTGCTTCGGTAACCAGATCATGGGTCGCGCTTTCGGTCGCAGCACCTACAAACTCAAGTTTGGTCACCGCGGCATCAACATCCCGGTCATGGACACGGCCACCGGTCGCGTCGCGATCACCTCGCAGAACCACGGCTTCGCCCTCGAAGGTGAAGCGGGCGAAGAGTTCGATACCGACCTCGGTCGCGCTCGTGTCTCGCACGTGTGCGCCAACGACGGTGTCGTCGAAGGCGTGGAACTGATGTCCGGCAAAGCCTTCTCGGTGCAGTACCACCCCGAAGCCGCCTCGGGGCCGCACGATGCCGCCAACCTCTTCGACAAGTTCGTCAACGTCATGGAGACCTCCGCTTCGGAAGGAGCACGCTCGTAATGCCACGTCGTACCGACATTTCCCATGTCCTGGTCATCGGGTCCGGCCCGATTGTCATCGGACAGGCCTGCGAATTCGACTACTCGGGCACCCAGGCGTGCCGCGTGCTGCGCTCGGAAGGCTTGCGCGTCTCGCTGGTCAACTCCAATCCGGCGACCATCATGACCGACCCGGAATTCGCCGACGCCACCTACGTCGAGCCGATTACTCCGGCGTACATCGAGAAGGTCATCGAGACCGAAGCCGCCGCCGGGCACCCGATCGACGCGGTCCTCGCCACCCTCGGCGGCCAGACCGCCCTCAACGCGGCGGTCGGACTGCACGAACAGGGCATCCTCGCCAGGCACAACATTGAACTCATCGGTGCCGACTTCGACGCCATCCAGCGCGGTGAAGACCGTCAGATGTTCAAGGACATCGTGACGAAGGTCGGTGGCGAGAGCGCGCGCTCGGCCGTCTGCCACACCATGGAGGAAGTCCACGCGACGGTTGCCGATCTGGGCTATCCGGTGGTGGTCCGCCCGTCGTTCACCATGGGTGGCCTCGGCTCCGGTCTGGCGTACGACGAGGCTGACCTCGACCGCATTGCCGGTGGCGGCCTCGCCGCCTCGCCGACCGCGAACGTGCTGATCGAGGAATCGATCCTCGGTTGGAAGGAGTTCGAGCTGGAACTGATGCGCGACAACAAAGACAACGTTGTCGTCATCTGCTCCATCGAGAACGTCGATCCAGTTGGCGTGCACACCGGTGACTCGATCACCGTCGCCCCGGCGATGACCTTGACCGACCGCGAGTTCCAGGTGATGCGTGATCTGTCGATCGCCATCATTCGCGAAGTGGGCGTCGATACCGGTGGCTGCAACATCCAGTTCGCCCAGGATCCCACCGACGGTCGTCTGATCGTGATCGAGATGAATCCGCGTGTGTCGCGGTCGTCGGCGCTGGCGTCGAAGGCCACCGGCTACCCAATCGCCAAGATGGCCGCAAAGTTGGCCATCGGCTACTCGCTCGACGAGATCATGAACGACATCACCAAGGTCACGCCCGCAGCGTTCGAGCCGGCTCTGGACTACGTCGTCGTCAAGGCCCCGCGTTTCGCGTTCGAGAAGTTCCCGGGTGCCGATGACACGCTCACGACGACCATGAAGTCGGTTGGCGAGGCCATGAGCCTGGGCCGCAGTTACGCCGAAGCCTTCGGCAAGGTGATGCGGTCGTTGGAGACGAAGGCCGCCGGTTTCTGGACCGAGGCTGATCGCCCCGACCCGGCCACCGTCAACATCGATGAACTCCTCGCTGAGGTCAAGGTGCCGCGCGACGGTCGGATGTACCAGATCATGCTGCTGCTTGAAGCCGGTGCCACGATTGAACAGATCTACGAGGCCACCGGCATTGACCCGTGGTTCCTCGCCGAGATGGCCGCGGTCGCCGACATCGGCCACGCCGTCCGGGATGCCGAGGTGCTCGACGATGAACTGCTTCGCGTGGCGAAGAGCAACGGACTGTCGGACCGCCAGATTGCGGCGCTGCGTGCGGCGGGCGGCGACGAAACGCTCGCTGACGAGGACTCGGTCCGCGAGTTCCGAACAGGTATGGGCGTGCGCCCGGTCTACAAGACCGTCGACACCTGCGCGGCCGAGTTCGAGGCCAAGACGCCGTACCACTACAGCACCTATGAACTCGATCCGGCAGCCACCAGCGAAGTGGCCCCGCAGACCGAGCGCCCGAAGATCCTGATTCTAGGTTCGGGACCGAACCGCATCGGACAGGGCATCGAATTCGACTACTCGTGCGTGCATGCGGCCATGACGCTGTCGGAAGCCGGGTATGAGACCGTCATGGTGAACTGCAACCCGGAAACTGTCTCGACGGACTACGACACCGCCGACCGTCTCTACTTTGAGCCGTTGACCTTCGAGGATGTTCTCGAAGTCTTCCACGCGGAATCGCAGTCGGGCACCGTCGCCGGCGTTATCGTCCAGCTTGGTGGACAGACCCCGCTTGGCTTGGCCGCACGGCTGGAAGCTGCTGGCGTCCCGATCGTCGGTACCAGTCCGGCAGCAATCGACCTCGCCGAGGACCGTGGTGAGTTCGGCAAGGTGCTCATGGAGGCCAACCTCCCGGCACCGAAGTTTGGCACCGCAACCACCTTTGAAGGTGCGCGCGATATCGCCGCAGGCATTGGTTACCCGGTCCTGGTTCGACCGTCGTATGTCCTCGGTGGCCGCGGTATGCAAATCGTGTACGACGAGGAGTCGCTCCAGACGTACATTGCGAACTCGACTGAGATCTCCGACGACCGGCCGGTGCTGGTTGACCGATTCTTGGAGAGTGCTGTCGAAATCGACGTTGACGCCCTGTACGACGGCACCGACATCTACATCGGTGGCGTCATGGAGCACATCGAAGAGGCCGGGATCCACTCCGGCGACTCCGCCTGTGCGCTGCCGCCGATCACCCTCGGTGCCGACGTTATCGAGCGCGTGCGCGTCTCCACGGCTGCCCTGGCAAAGGGGCTCGGTGTTCGCGGCCTGATGAACGTGCAGTATGCCCTGGCCAATGACGAGCTGTATGTGCTGGAAGCGAACCCGCGTGCGAGTCGCACCGTGCCATTCGTCTCCAAGGCGACCGCCGTCCAGTTGGCGAAGGCCTGTGCCCGCGTGATGGTCGGTATGTCTATCGCCGAACTGCGCACCCAGGGCATCCTGCCATCCGAGGGCGACGGTTCTACCGTGAACGAGAAGGCGCCGATTGCGGTCAAGGAAGCGGTGTTGCCTTTCAATCGGTTCCGTCGCATCGACGGCGGCGGTGTGGATTCACTGCTGAGCCCGGAAATGAAGTCGACGGGCGAAGTCATGGGTCTCGACGCCGACTTCGGTCGCGCCTTCTCCAAGTCGCAGGAAGGTGCCGGGGGAGCGTTGCCTCGCTCGGGCACGATCTTCGTGTCGGTCGCCGACCGCGATAAGGCGTCGATCATCTTCCCGATCAAGCGTCTCGCCGACCTCGGCTTCACTGTCCTGGCAACCGGTGGCACCGCAGAGGTGTTGCGTCGCAACGGTATTGAGGTCCAGACGGTACGCAAGTATTTCGAGGCCAAGGAAGGCGAGCGCACCGTGATCGATGCGATCGCCGCACGCGAAGTAGACCTCATCATCAATACCCCGTTCGGTACCGCCGGTCCGCGCGTGGATGGCTATGAGATCCGCGAGGCCGCAATCTCCGCGACCGTGCCGTTTATCACCACGGTGCAGGGTGCCGGTGCCGCTGTTCAGGGCATCGAAGCCGCGATCGGTTCGACGATGAGTGTGCGGTCGCTGCAGCGGTGGCACGCCGATATGGCATCGGGCCGCAAGTGAGCGACCCGGGATTCGGCACACCCTACCGTCTCGCGGTGGCTGAGCGGGGACGGCTGTGCGCGGGGATTGACCCGCACGCGGCTCTCCTTGAACAGTGGGGCCTGCCGGTCAGCATCGATGGCCTACGAGCCTTCGCTGATGCCTGCGTGGAAGGGCTAGCGACAACGGCTGCGGTCATTAAGCCGCAGGTCGCGTTCTTTGAGGTCTTCGGGTCCGCTGGTTTTGCGGTCCTCGAAGACGTCATCGCCCGCTGCCGGGAGGGGGGCGCGATTGTCCTTGCTGACGCCAAACGCGGCGATATCGGTTCGACGATGGCCGCGTACACCGCGGCCTGGCTCGACGATGCCTCGCCGCTGTGCTCGGATGCGGTAACGGTGTCGCCGTACCTGGGGTTCGGGGCGCTTGACCCGGCCGTCACGAAGGCCCGGGAAACCGGCCGCGGAGTGTTCGCGCTGGCACGTACCTCGAATCCGGAGGGACGCGACCTGCAGATGGCCGACGCCGGCGGTCGTAGCGTTGCACAGTCGATCGTCGACGCGGCGGCCGCAGTGAATGCTGACGGCTCCGGAACGGTAGGCGTCGTGGTCGGGGCCACCCGCGAGCACGGGTTGGACTTGTCCGCGCTAGCGGGACCAATCCTGTCTCCCGGGTTGGGTGCACAGGGTGCTACCGCAGCCGATCTGGCCGCGATTTTTGCTGGCTCGGATCTGTCGTGGGTGCTGCCTGCGGCGAGTCGCAGTATTCTCCGGGCGGGACCCGATCCCACCGCACTTGCGGCCGCTGTTGAGACCACCCGCGATGAGATTGAAGCTGCGCTCTAACGCTAACGCTTGACCCCCAAACACCGCCGCCCGTGACCACTATCCGGTCACGGGCGGCGGCGTAACGGCTTCTCGCTACATCGATGAGATCTTGTCACGGAACGCAGCGATAGCGGGCCACGTTTCACCTTCGGCGACGGCACCGGTCAGGAGCCCCAAATGACTCGTCTCGACGGTATGGAACTCGGTGTGCACCGACTCGCTGAAGAGCTCAAGGCCGTGCTCTGCGGCCCCGTGACTGACGATCGCGTCGCGGTGTGAGCCGACCATGAAGATGGGTGCGGTAATCGACTTCAAGTCGACCGTGATGCCATCGAAATGCACAGTGCCCTGGGCGATCTCGTCACGCACGATCAAGTTCACCAGCATCTGTTCGCTCGCCCTACCGGGGTAGCCCGGGAGCGACCCCTGGAACCGGTCAATCACCTGCATGCGCATCAGGGCTTCCTCGTTGTTGAGGTTCTGCAGAATATACTGCGGCTTCTTCAATTCGCGGTCCCACGACGTCGCACGGTAGGCGAGTCGGACGGCAAACGACGGGATGCCGCCAAGGGCGCGGATCGCATACGTCAGCGGACGCCCATCGGTCGGTGCGAGCAGTTTCTTCACCAGGGGATAGGGCTCAATCTTTTGATAGTTCAGGGGAGTCCCGACGGTGATCACTGACCGAATCGGAAGGTCACGCTGGGCGCCTGCCGTCAGCAGCGAGAGTGTGCCGCCGAGGCTCCAGCCCATCAGATCCACCGAGTCCGAGCCTGCGCGGAAATCGTCGACAACCTCGGCAATTGCCCGCGGCACGATGGTGTCGAAGTAGTCCTCGAAACCCATGTTGCGATCGCCATAGCCGACATCGCCGAAGTCAATGACGTAGGGCACGGTCCCGATACCGAGCAGGAATTCCACCACGGAGTTCGCCGGGTCGACGCCAGATGCCAAGTCATAGCAGCGGGCGGGTACCGCCAGCGGCGGCACGAGCAGCACCGGGACCTGCCCGGCATCGCGGGCGGCCTGCAACTGGCTGGCCGACCCGTAGCGCGACAACCGCGCGTGGGGGCGACTGGAGAGTTCAATGCGCTCAGTCGTTTCCGACGGTGCCAGGTCATTCGTCAACACGCGCGCCAGTGTTCGCAGGTCATTCAGCATGGAGCAAAACGCTACCTTGCCACCCGGCGTTGGCAGTAAACGCATGACCTCGGTCGGACCCAATCGAAGGCGCGCCGGGGGTATTCGACCGACATCATCCGTGCAACGGGTACGGTTTGTGCTGGTCCGCTTGCATGGGACTCGGTGTTGAGCGCTACGCTGGACCCGATTCGCTCGTACGGGCTTCGCGCCCCGAGGCGGAAATACACGAGACGTTCGTATAGCGTCCCGTGGACAAACCGAACTGTACAAACGAAAGACGGAGGAACCGTGGCTCTTCCCCAGTTGACCGATGAGCAGCGCGCAGCAGCACTCGAGAAGGCTGCCGCCGCTCGCCGTGTGCGCGCCGAGTTGAAGAACCGCCTCAAGAGTGGCGGAACCAACCTGCAGCAGGTGCTCGCCGACGCCGAGAACGACGAGATCCTCGGCAAGATGAAGGTCTCCGCGCTCCTCGAGGCTCTGCCGAAGGTTGGCAAGGTCAAGGCGCAGGAAATCATGACCGAGTTGGAGATCGCGCCGACCCGTCGCGTCCGCGGCTTGGGTGACCGCCAGCGCAAGGCACTGCTCGAAAAGTTCAGCTCCTGAGCGTGACTCGGGAACAAACCCGACGGAGGGGCCGACTAGTCGTACTGGTCGGCCCCTCGGCCGTCGGAAAGTCGACGGTTGTTGCGCGCTTACGTGAACTACTCCCAAACCTGTGGTTCAGCGTTTCGGCAACGACCCGCGATCCGCGACCCGGAGAGGTCGACGGACGTGATTACCGCTTTGTGAGCCGCGCCGAGTTTGACGCGATGATCGATGCCGGTCAGCTGCTTGAGTGGGCCGATATCCACGGCGGCCTGCAGCGTTCGGGCACCCCAGCGCAACCGGTCCGCGATGCCCTCGACGCCGGACTGCCGGCTTTGCTCGAGGTGGATGTCGTGGGCTGTCGCAACGTTGTAGAAGCGATGCCCGAAGCGGTGACCGTGTTCCTAGCCCCACCAAGTTGGGATGTTTTGGTGGAGAGACTGACGGGACGAGGCACCGAATCCCGGGAGGCAATCGAGCGCCGACTGGAGACCGCGCGAGCTGAAATGGCCGCGCAGGGGGAGTTCCAACACGTCGTAGTTAATGACGATGTCGACGGGGCGGCCCAACAGTTGGTAAACTTGCTGGTTGGGCCAGCACTGCAAGACCAAGACCAGGCCAAAACTGCGCAGGAGATGTGAGTTGAGTACTCAGACCGAGACCGTATCGAACGACGTTGTGGACGAGGCGGTCTACGACACACCTCTGGGTATCACCAACCCGCCCATCGATGAGCTGCTGGAACGCGCCTCGTCGAAGTACGCACTGGTGATCTTCGCCGCTAAGCGTGCGCGCCAGATCAACGACTACTACAACCAGCTCGCTGAGGGCATCCTTGAGTACGTCGGTCCCCTCGTTGAGCCGGGTGTCCAGGAGAAGCCGTTGTCGATCGCGATGCGTGAGATCCATTCGGACCTCCTTGAGCACACCGAAGGCGAATAGGCACCGGTGTCCAAAGCGCACATCCTGATCGGTGTGGGCGGCGGTATTGCCGCATACAAGGTGTGCTCGGTAATTCGGCACTACAAAGAAGCCGGCCACGATGTTCGCGTCATGCCTACCAAGGCGGCGTTGAACTTTGTTGGTGCGGCCACCTTTGAGGCGCTGTCGGGCAACCCGGTCAGCACCGACGTCTTCGACGATGTCGATCAAGTTGCCCACGTGGCACTTGGTCGACAAGCCGATTTGGTGATTATTGCCCCGGCAACCGCCGATCTGATGGCTCGTGCCGCTGCTGGCCGCGCCGACGACCTGCTGACCGCGTCATTGTTGACGGTCAGCTGCCCGGTGGTCTTCGTCCCCGCGATGCACACCGAAATGTGGGAGCACCCGGCGACGGTCGCGAACGTGGCGACCCTCCGAGAACGCGGCGTGACCGTGATGACGCCGGCGTCGGGCCGGTTGACCGGGTCCGACACCGGAGCTGGCCGCATGCCCGAGCCGTCGGAGATCGCCGCCATCGGTGACCTCCTGCTCGACCGCGCCGACGCACTCCCATACGACCTGCATGGTGTCCGGATGCTTATCAGTGCCGGCGGCACACGCGAGGCTCTCGATCCAGTCCGCTACCTCGGCAATCACAGTTCGGGTAAGCAGGGCTACGCCCTCGCCCGGGCTGCGGCCCAGCGCGGGGCTACCGTCACCCTCGTTTCGGGTGCGACCAGCAATCCCGGTCAGCCTGCCGCCGTCGACATAGTCAACATCGACTCGGCGCGCGAACTGGAAGCGGAAATGACCCAGCGTGCGCCCGAAGCCGATGTGGTCATCATGGCTGCCGCCGTCGCCGACTTTCGGCCGGTGTCGGTAGCCGGGGCCAAGATCAAAAAGAAGGGCTCAGATGGGCCCGCACCGATCGAACTCGACACCAACCCCGACATTCTGGCTGGACTGGTCCGCGGCCGTGCCGACGGTGCTATCCCGGAAAAGACCATCATTGTCGGCTTTGCTGCCGAGACGGGCGACGCTGACGGCGGGGTACTCGATCATGGCCGAGCAAAACTCCGCCGAAAGGGTTGTGACCTGCTTGTCGTTAACGCCGTCGGTGGCGGCAAGGCGTTCGGCACCGAGGACAACACCGGTTGGCTGTTAACCGCTGACGGACACGAGACCGGTCTACCTTTTGGCTCAAAAACCTTGATGGCGAGCAGAATTCTTGACGAAGTAGCTTCTCTCGTGCCAGATGTAACAGCAACAGAAACCGCTGCAACGCAATCGCGTGCCGACTACCCCGAGAGGAACCGATGAGCGCATCCGCGTCCCGGCTATTTACGAGCGAATCTGTCACAGAGGGGCACCCCGACAAGATTTGTGATGCGATTAGCGACTCGATCCTTGACGCGATGCTCGCCAAAGATCCGAAGGCCAAGGTTGCCGTCGAGACCCTCGTTACCACCGGCCAGGTGCACGTGGCGGGCGAGGTCAGTACCTCCGCCTACGTCGATATCCCGACAATCGTGCGCGACCGCATCCTCGAAATCGGTTATGACTCCTCAACCAAGGGTTTCGATGGTGCATCGTGCGGCGTCAACATCGCCATTGGTGCGCAGTCTCCGGAGATCGCCCAGGGCTTGACTGAGTCGCATGAGGCTCGCACCGGCGGCGTCGAAGACGACATCGACCAGCAGGGTGCAGGCGATCAAGGCCTCATGTTCGGCTATGCCAGCGCAGAAACGCCCGAACTGATGCCACTGCCGATCGCGTTGGCTCATCGCCTGTCACGCCGACTCACCGAGGTTCGTAAGAACGGCGACCTGCCGTACCTGCGTCCGGACGGCAAGACTCAGGTCACAATCGAGTACGCCGGCGACATCCCGGTTCGTCTCGATACCGTTGTCATTTCGACCCAGCACGCCGCTGATATCGGGATCGACACCATGCTGGCCCCTGATATTCGTGCCAACGTTCTTGAACCGGTGTTCGCAGACCTGGATCTGCCGGTACCGCTCGATACCAGCAACCCGCGTCTGCTGGTCAACCCGACGGGCAGTTTTGTCCTGGGCGGACCCATGGGCGATGCAGGCCTCACCGGTCGCAAGATCATCGTCGATACCTACGGCGGCATGGCTCGCCACGGTGGTGGCGCATTCTCGGGTAAGGATCCGTCAAAGGTTGACCGCAGTGCGGCGTACGCGATGCGCTGGGTGGCGAAGAACGCGGTTGCCGCGGGTCTTGCCGACCGCATCGAGGTGCAGGTTGCCTATGCGATTGGTAAGGCGGCACCGGTGGGCCTGTTCGTCGAAACTTTCGGAACCGAAAAGGTCGACCCCGGCACCATCCAGAAGGCCATTTCCGAGGTCTTCGACCTGCGCCCGGGTGCCATTATCCGTGACCTGAATCTGCTGCAGCCGATCTACGCGCAGACCGCCGCCTACGGCCACTTCGGTCGTACCGACATCGACCTGCCGTGGGAGCGCACCGGGCGTGTCGACATGCTGCGGTCGGCAGCCGGTCTGTAATCGGCGGCTAGCAATCGCTCTGGAATCGTCATAGCTGAGGATTCGTCGGCCCCGAAGCCGGCGCGCAATCAACGGGTCGCTGCCTCGCAGCGGCCCGTTGCTCGCGTTCTACCCATGCTGGGGTTGGCTCACCTGGATCGACCTTTCGACTACCTCGTCGACACCAAATTTGACGCCGACGCGCAGCCTGGGGTGCGGGTGCGCGTGCGGTTCGCCGGTCGGCTCGTCGACGGCTTTCTGTTGGAACGGCGTGAGCGGAGCGAGCACCAGGGCAAGCTCTCGTGGCTTGACCGCGTTGTTTCACCCGAGCGGGTATTGACCGCTGAGCTCGCCGAACTCTGCCGCAGCGTGGCCGACCGCTACGCCGGGACCATGCCCGACGTACTGCGGTTGGCGATCCCGCCGCGTCACGCCCGCGTTGAAAAAGAGGCCGCGAACTGCAACGTTCCGCGTCCGATCGAAGTCCCACCGCAAGACGGTTGGGCCGCCTACGATGCGGGCCGTGACTTTATTGAGGCGACGGTCGACGGGGGACACCCCCATGCCGCCTGGCAAGCGTTGCCGGGTGAAGACATCGCGGCCAGGTTGGCCGAACTCGCTGCCGAGGTGGCGGCCGCGGGCCGTGGCGTGGTGATTGTCGTACCCGATCAGCGCGATTTGGACCGAGTGGAAGCGGCCTGCGCCGAATTGCTCGGTGACTACTGTGTGACGCTGGCTGCGGGTTTGGGACCCACCGCCCGTTACCGACGTTGGTTGTCGGTGCTGCGGGGACAGGCACGGGTCGTGATCGGCACGCGAAGTGCGATCTTTGCGCCCGTCGTGGATGTCGGTCTGATTGTTGTCTTCGACGACGGCGACGACAGCCTCAACGAGCCGAGATCGCCGTATCCGCATCCGCGCGAGGTCGGTGTACTGCGCGCGCACGCGGCCGGTGCCGCCCTGATGGTCGGCGGTCATTCGAGAACTGCGGAGGCGCAGGCTCTCGTCGAATCCGGGTGGGCTTTTAATATCACCGCACCGCGTGCCGCCATTCGTGCAGCCATGCCGCAAATCGATGGATTGTCTGACGAAGACCGTCGCGTGGCTGGCGATCCACTCGCGCGGTCGGCCCGGATCCCGGACCTGGCGTTCGATGCGGCCCGCCGCGCGTTAGCCGCTGACCTCCCCGTCCTGTTCAGCGTGCCGCGACGCGGTTATCTGCCCTCGGTGGCGTGCGACCGGTGCCGCACCCATGCACGCTGCCGTGCCTGCAACGGCCCGATCCTAATGAACGACCGCGGTGACCTTGCCTGCCGCTGGTGCGCCCGACCGGAAAGTCGGTTCATTTGCCCGGTCTGCGCCGGAACACGAGTGCGCGCCTTGATGATTGGTGATCGTCGGACCGCGGAAGAGTTGGGGCGGGCGTTCCGGAACACGCCGGTTGTCACCTCGTCCGGCGACAAGATCGTCAACGAGATTCCGGCGGGGTCGCGCGTAGTAATCGCCACACCGGGGGCGGCGCCACGCGCGCCGGACGGCTACGGCGCAGCCATTTTCCTGGACACCTGGGCGCAACTTGATCGCGAAGACCTGCGTGCCGCAGAAGAAGCCGTGCGGGCCTGGATGGCAGTGGCCACCCTCGTCCGTCCCCGCTCCGAGGGTGGGCGAGTGGTGATCGTCGCCGAGGCCACCAAAGCTCCGGTTCAGGCCCTGATTCGCTGGGATCCGGTGGGATTCGCCGCACGCGAAGTGAGCCAGCGACTAGAACTCGGTTTCCCGCCTGCCGTGACCATGGCGTCGATTGACGGACCTCCCGACGCTGTCGCCAATTTCCTCGAACTGTTAGAACTGCCACCCGAAGCCGAGGCCCTCGGTCCCGTCCCACTTCCGGCTGGCGTCCGACGCCCCGCCGGATTGGCCGAGTCGGGACCGGCCGACCGCATGCTGCTGCGGACTCCGCGCAGCGCCGGCCGGGAGTTGGCCCAAGCACTACGTGCGGCGCAAGCCTTGCGAAATGCGCGGCACGACGACACCGCGGGCATCCGCGTCCAAGTTGATCCCCCTACGATTGGTTGACATGAGGCTGGTATTTGCCGGAACGCCCGATGTGGCAGTACCGACATTGCAGGAATTGATCGACTCACCCGACCACGAAGTGGTTGGTGTCATTACCCGACCCGATACGACCGCCGGCCGCGGCCGGAAGGTCGTGCGGTCGGAGGTCGGCGTGCTCGCAGATGCGCACGGGCTTGAGGTCATCACTCCGCGAAAGATGGGTGATCCGGAAGTCGCGGAAGCGCTGGCGCGCTGGAACGCGGACCTCGGGGTCGTTGTTGCCTACGGCGGGCTCATCCCGCAGGCCGTGCTTGACATGCTTCCGCACGGTTGGGTCAACCTGCACTTTTCGGTGCTCCCCGCGTGGCGCGGTGCGGCTCCCGTCCAGGCGGCGATCGCCGCCGGTGATGAGATCACCGGGGCCAGCATTTTTGCACTCGAAGCAGGCCTCGACACGGGGCCGGTTTACGGCACCTTGACCGAACGTATTCGTGCCACCGATACCTCAGGCGACCTGCTCGCGCGTCTGGCAGTATCCGGTGCCGGCCTGGCGCGCGCCGTCATCGACGGCATTGCCGCTGGCGAGTTGATACCGGTACCGCAGGACGTCGAAGGCATTTCGCACGCCGCGAAGATCACGACCGACGACGCTCGTGTGCGATGGGATCTGCCATCACACATCATCGACCGCACGGTCCGGGCACACACGCCAGCACCCGGTGCATGGACCACCCTCGGCGACGCCCGCATCAAGCTGGGACCGGTCACGCCGGTCGACGGACAGGAAATCCCCGGCGACCTTTCCACGGGCACCCTCGCCGTGACGAAGAAGGCCGTATTTGTGGGAACTGCTTCCGGTGCCGTGCGGCTCAGTACCGTGCAGGCACCCGGTAAGAAATCAATGAACGCCGCCGACTGGGCGCGCGGTAGCCACCTCGACGGAACGGAACAGTTCGGATGAATATGCGAGATTCACGGGGCGGTCAGCGGCGCGATAGTGGTCGACGAGGCGACGACGCCAAGTATCGGAACAAGGACAACGACCCCGCGCGGACGGCGGCACGCGATGTCTTGCGCGCCGTCCGCGAGAGGGACGCGTACGCCAACCTGCTGCTGCCGAAAACGCTCCGGGAACGCCAGATCACCGGCCGTGACGCGGCCCTGGCCACTGAACTTACCTACGGCACCGCGCGGTCGCAGGGGTTGCTCGACGCCGTGATCTCTTCGGCCGCGGGGCGTCCAGCATCGGAAATCGACGGCACTTTGCTGGACGTCCTCCGATTGGGTACTTACCAGTTGTTGCGGACCCGGATCGGTTCGCATGCGGCCGTCTCGACCTCGGTCGATATGGCGCGCAGCGAGAACGGTATCGGCCCTTCCAGGTTTGTTAACGCGGTGCTGCGGAAGGTCAGCCAGCGTGACGAACAGATGTGGATCAACGAACTCGCCCCGTCGATGATGGATGACCGCGTCGGCTATCTGTCCTTCACCTACGCTCACCCGCGGTGGATCGGCGAGGTGTTTTACCGGGCACTCGACGGATCCGTGGGGGAACTTCAGGCTGCGCTGGCCGCCGACGACGAACGCCCGATCGTGCACCTGGTGGCCCGCCCCGGACAGATCACCGCCGAGGAGCTCGCCCTGGTCAGCGGGGGAGAAGAAGGTCGATACTCGCCGTACGCCGTGTACCTGCCGGAGGGCGATCCGGGGAAGCTCGACGCGGTCCGCGAGGGCTTCGCCGGTGTCCAAGATGAGGGCAGTCAGCTCGTTGCGCTCGTCCTGAGTCGCGCCGAGGTCGCCGACGATGCGGGCCGATGGCTCGACCTCTGCGCCGGACCCGGCGGTAAGGCCGCGCTACTGGGGTCCCTGGCCGATTTGGACGGGGCACATCTCGACGCCGTCGAGATTTCCGAGCATCGTGCCGGGCTCATCGAAAACGTCGTCGACGGACTGCCCGTCACCGTGCACGTTGCCGACGGTCGTGATTCGGGCCTGGAGCCTGGATTCGACCGCATCCTCGTCGACGCACCCTGCTCTGGTTTAGGTTCGTTGCGGCGCCGTCCCGAAGCGCGCTGGCGGCGTAAGCCCTCCGACGTGCCTTCGTTGGTGACACTGCAGACAGAACTCCTCACCGAGGCGCTTCGTCTGGTCCGTCCCGGTGGCGTTGTCGTCTATTCGACGTGCTCGCCGCATCCCGACGAGACCACCGGAGTTCTCGAAGCAGTGCTGGCGCAGGTTGGCGGTATCTCTCAGGTCGATGCCCGCCCGTTGGTGGCGGGGGGCTACTTCGACGGCGACTCCTTGGGCGCGGGTCCGACGGTGCAGTTGTGGCCGCACCGCCAAGACACCGACGCCATGTTCGTCGCCGTCCTGCGCAAGGACTAGACGAAACATTTGCGTTCGCGTACCTCGTTGGTCTTCGCGCCCGCCTAGACGGAGCGAAGACCAACGAAGTACGCGAACGGGGCCTCGCATCGTGGGCCGTCGCCTCAGGTCGTGGCAGTTTCCGGCCGTCTCGTAGACTCTTCGGCATGTGTACTTCCGGCCGTCCCGCACCCATGATTGCCCCGTCCATCCTGTCCGCAGATTTTGCGAACCTGGCGTCTGAGATCGCCGCGGTAGGACCGTCGAGCGTCGATCCCGGTGTCGACTGGGTCCACGTCGACGTGATGGATAATCACTTTGTCCCCAACCTCACCTTGGGGCTGCCGATTGTCGAAAGCCTCCTCAAGGCCACCGATATTCCGCTCGACTGCCACCTGATGATCGAGGATCCGGCTCGCTGGGCGCCGCCTTACGCCGAAGCGGGTGCCTACAACGTCACCTTCCACGCTGAGGCATCCGACGACCCGAGCGCCGTCGCCCGGGATATCCGTGCGGCAGGCGGAAAGGCTGGCCTGGCCATCAAGCCCGGCACTGCCCTGGAGCCCTACCTGGAAATCTTGCGCGACTTCGACACGCTCCTCGTCATGAGCGTTGAACCGGGCTTCGGCGGGCAGAAGTTTATGGCCGAGGTTCTGGAGAAGGTCCGCACCATTCGCAAGATCGTCGATCGCGGCGACCTCCAACTGCTGGTCGAGATCGACGGCGGCATTAGCAACTCGACCATCGAGCAGGCCGCCGAGGCAGGTGTGGACTGCTTTGTGGCGGGCTCGGCCGTCTACGGCGGTGAAGATCCCGCCGGTCGCGTTGCGGAACTCCGCCGTCTCGCTACCGCGGCCAGCTCCGTACGGTAAACCCGTGAACCTTGACGCCACGCGGATCACCGATCCGATGCTGCTGGCGATTGCCGTCTCTGCCGATGCGCAGGGGATCAGCACCCCGAATCCGCCCGTCGGTGCGGTGATCCTCGATCGCGGCGGTGAGGTCGCGGGTGTCGGCTACACGCAACCGCCCGGCGGCCCTCATGCAGAAGTGGTTGCCCTGCGGGAGGCGGGGGAACGGGCGCGCGGTGGCACCGCCATAGTGACGTTGGAGCCGTGTAATCACACGGGACGCACAGGACCGTGTGCGGAGGCACTGATCGATGCCGGAATCGCTGAGGTGCGATTTGCGGTCGCCGATCCGAACCCCGCAGCAGCCGGAGGAGCAGCGACCCTCCGAGCAGCAGGCATCCGCGTCGAGGCCGGTGTCGGTGAACACGAAGCCCGGAGCGGGCCGTTAAAGCACTGGCTGTTTCGCCAGCAACATGGCCGCCCATTCGTTACCGCGAAGATCGCCGCCACCCTCGACGGCCGGATCGCGGCTCCCGACGGGACCAGCCAGTGGATCACCGGCCCCTCAGCACGGGAGCACGCACATCGGCAACGCAGCCAACTCGACGCGATTGTCGTTGGTACCGGCACGGTCCTTGCTGACAATCCATCACTGACCGCCCGCCACCCGGACGGCTCATTGGCACAGCACCAGCCGATCCGTGTTGTCTTGGGGCGCAGGCAGATTCCCGCGACGGCCACGGTGCGTGACGGGGTTTCGCCGCTATTGCACATCGCAAGCCGCGAACCCCGCGAAGTGATCGAGGCGCTGCCCGACGCGCTGCACATCCTCGTCGAAGGGGGGCCGGCGATTATCGGCGCATTCTTGGCGGCCGACCTCGTCGACGAGGTCCAGGCCTACCTTGCGCCGACGATTCTCGGCGCCGGTCGCGCGGCCGTCACCGACGTCGAAGTTACGACGCTCACCCAGGCTCACGGATTCACGCGAACGGCGGTGCGTGAACTCGGTGACGACCTGCTGGTGACGCTCGGTGCGCGAACGGAATCACCAACGGGACTCGGCGCCGGCCGTTCGCCAAAGAGCACCTAGCCGCGACGGCTTCGCACGAAGTACCCGAGCGCGAAGGCGATCACGCTGACCAGTGTCAACGTAAGCCACAGCGGGAAGCTGAATGAGAAGCCCAGCATCTGCGTCTGGGTTTCAGCACGGTTCTGGCTGATGAAAATGACAAAAATGATGACGATCAGCAGCGGCAACCAAAAGCGACGCAGCAGACTCAGCGCGGAACTAGATGGTGTCGGGGTCGAATCCGAGGTAGTCATCGCCAGCCTTTCAGGGTTGGTAGCGGTCGCTTGTTGGTGGCCGGAAAAGCCTCGAGACTGCTCACTCTAGTTGGCTGCGAACCGATTTCGGGCAAAGTAGACGAACCCAAATAGGGGTGATGACATGTGATATCCCACTGGCCGGGAAGCCGAATGACCGCCAATGTCGTCAAGCGTGATAATTTTGATTACAAGTTCTCGGGGCGGGGTGTAATTCCCCACCGGCGGTAATGCTTTCCAGATCAATCTCGACGATCACGGAACGACAAGCCCGCGAGCGCCCACACGCAAGTGAGGGGTCGAGCAGACTTCGGTGAGATTCCGAGGCCGACGGTTAGAGTCCGGATGCGAGAGAACAGCAGAACGGCACCGTGCCGCCTCCTGCCCGTCCCGAGCGCACCTTGTAAAGGAGACGCGGGTGTTCACGGGAATCGTGGAGGAATGCGGCGAAATCACCGCTCGTGACGACCTCACGGAGGCCGCTCGATTTCGTATCCGAGGCCCGCTGGTAACCAGCGACGCATCGTTCGGCGACTCTATCGCCGTGAACGGCGTCTGCCTCACCGTCACCGAACTGAACGACGGCGAATTTACCGTCGACGTAATGGCCGAGACCCTGCGCCGCAGCTCCCTCGATCGTCTGGTGCCCGGTGCCGCCGTCAACCTGGAACGCGCCATGGCCGTCGGCTCCCGCTTCGGCGGTCACATCGTCCAAGGCCACGTTGACGGTGTCGGCACGGTCAAGACCGTGTCGCCGAGCGAAAACTGGACTGTCGTTCGCGTACAGGTCCCGGCCAGCCTCGCACGGTACGTGGTGGAAAAGGGGTCCATCACCATCGACGGCATCTCGTTGACTGTCTCCGCGGTTGGCGACGATGCCGACGGCGATTGGCTTGAGGTCTCGCTGATTCCGACCACCCTCGCCGAAACAAATCTTTCCGACGTCGCCCCCGGACGTCGCGTGAACTTGGAAGTTGATGTCATCGCGAAGTACGTCGAGCGCCTTGCCGGCGCTGCGCGTAGTGCGAACAATGAGGTGGAAGGCAGTGAGTCGAATGAGTGAATCCCCAGAGGTTAAGTTCGACACCGTCGAACGCGCCATCGCCGATATTGCTGCGGGTAAAGCTGTCGTGGTGGTCGACGACGAGGACCGCGAGAATGAAGGCGACCTAATTTTCGCGGCCGAGATGGCCACCCCCGAACTGGTGGCGTTCATGGTGCGCTACACCTCCGGTTACCTGTGCGTGCCGCTGACCGGTGAAGACTGCGACCGCATGGGCCTGCCGCCGATGTACTCGGTAAACCAGGACCGTCACGGTACCGCCTACACCGTCACCGTCGACGCCCGCGAAGGCATCACAACCGGAATCAGTGCGGCCGACCGCGCTACCACGATGCGCACCCTGGCTAACCCGCTGTCCGTGGCCGGGGATCTGACTCGTCCCGGTCACGTGGTCCCGCTGCGCGCCAAGGAAGGCGGCGTCTTACGTCGTCCCGGCCACACAGAGGCGGCCGTGGACCTCGCGAAGGCTGCCGGACTGGCACCAGCCGGCGTGATCTGCGAAATCGTCAGCCAGAAAGACGTCGGCTCGATGGCGCGCACCACAGAACTCCGCGAATTTGCTGACGAACACGATTTGGCGCTCATCTCGATCGAGGCACTCATCTCGTGGCGTCGTCACAATGAAAAGCACGTTGTGAAGGTCGCCGACGCGCGGATTCCCACCGAGTTCGGGACATTCCGCGCCGTCGGCTACCAAAGCCCCTACGACGATGCCGAGCACGTGGCGCTCGTGATGGGTGACATCAGCGAGGAGAACGGTGAGGATGTTCTCGTCCGCGTGCACTCCGAGTGCTTGACCGGCGACGTTTTCGGTTCGCTGCGCTGCGATTGCGGCCCCCAACTCAATGCGGCCATGGAAATGGTTGGGCGCGAGGGACGCGGTGTCGTGCTGTACATGCGTGGTCACGAAGGTCGCGGTATTGGTCTCATGCACAAGTTGCAGGCCTACCAGCTTCAGGATGGCGGGGCCGACACGGTCGATGCCAACTTGGAACTCGGTCTGCCGGCGGACGCCCGCGATTACGGCCTCGGTGCCCAAATTCTGGTAGACCTGGGCGTGCAGTCGATGCGTCTGCTGACCAACAACCCGGCCAAGCGAGTTGGATTGGACGGGTACGGACTGGAGATCGTTGAACGGGTGCCGATGCCGGTGCGCGCCAACGCCGAGAACCTCCGGTACCTGCGGACCAAGCGCGACCGGATGGGCCACGTGCTCGACGGTCTCGACGACATCGACGTCGACGTAGTTGATGGAACTGGAGAAGGTGCATGAGCGGCAACGGTGAGCCGACCCTCGATTTGGCTGACGCGCGCGGACTAAAGGTCGCGATCGTCGCTTCGCAATGGCACGAGGTGATTTGCACAGCGCTTCTCGACGGCGCAGTCCGTGCGGCCGCCGCGAACGGGATCGGAGATCCCACCGTCATTCGCGTTGCGGGCGCTATCGAGTTGCCGGTGATCGTTCAGGCTCTGGCACGCACGCACGATGCCGTCGTCGCTCTGGGCGTCGTCATCAAGGGTGAAACCCCGCATTTCGAATACGTTTGCGATGCCGTCACCTCGGGCCTGACCCGTGTTTCGCTCGACGAGTCGACCCCCGTGGGCAACGGTGTCCTCACCACCTTCAACGAAGCCCAGGCGCTGAATCGGGCGGGTCTGCCAGGCTCGGCCGAAGACAAGGGCGCACAGGCAATGACTGCGGCCCTCGCGTCCGCATTGATCCTGAAGGATTACGCATGACCGACGCAGTGGACGGGGCGGACGCGGTGGATGGGGCCGACGCGGTCGGCGGCACCGATGTCGAACGCGAAAGCAAGCGCAACGCCTTCTGGACCCGTGACGACACCGACGGCGGCACGTGGGACTACGTGTACCGGCCGCAATGGATGCGCCGCGTCGCCTGGATTGTGATCGCGATCGTCATGGTCATCCACATCGTTTTCGGTTTACTGCTGAACATTTCGTACACCGGCGTCAACATCGATTGGTCCGACAAACTCGCGCTGATCGGGGTCGGCGTCGTGATCTCGTGTGTCATCTTGTTCCTTACCCGCGCACGGTTGCGCGTCGGACCGCAGGGCATCGGAGTTCTAAACCTGGTTTCCGAGCGGGTCTTCGGGTGGGACGAGGTCGTCGGCGTTGAGTATCCGGAGAACTGGTTTTGCGCCCGGCTCCTGTTTCCGCACGATGAGCACATCCCAATCATGGCGATTCAAGCGCGCGACGGCGACCGTGCCGTGACCGCGATGCAAGAAGTCCGACGTCTCGGCGAGAAGTACACCGCCCCCAACCTCGACACCTAGCCCAACAACAGCGCGAAATTCCCTCATTTCTGTCACATTCGACGGCTGCGCGCTGACCAAGCCGTCACCGATCGGCACGATCGGTGACGCTCTGGTCGAAACGTGACAGAAAAGCGGAAATTTGGGCGGGGGAGTTGGGTTAGGGAGCGACGGTGATATCGGCGGGGAGGGCTAGTTCGGCGGCGCGGGCGCGCATTGCGGTAACGACCTGATCGCTGGTGTCGCGCGGTAGAACAGCTTCGAAATTCGGTTCGGTAATCGGCCGCTGTGACGTTATTCGACAATGGAGTGGTTGGACGCCCGGCGGCAGCAGTGCCAGTACATCCCGGTAGACGAACAGCTTGGAGATGTCGTCGTCGGTGTCCCACTGCAGGTTGCAGTCAGTGGCACCCACATTCTGATAACTAATCCCGGCCGGATTCACACCGACGAAGGCATTGAGATGTTCAGCGGCCTGGACAGCTTCGCTGCTGGTATCAAGGTGGATCGCGTCCTTGAACACCATGATCGATTTCAGGCCTTCGGTGTCGGCAGCCAACGCACGCGTTCGGGAGACCCATTGCAGATATTGGCTGGGATCACTCATCCTCGACACGGCCGACCCCGGCTGCAACTGGATCGACACGGATGCGGCCTGACCCGCCGGATTGTGGGCATCGAAGAACAGCCGAATCCGGTGCTCATCAATCTTCGTATCGACGTGGTGTTCGACGAGTTCGCGGGCCGTGGCGGCCACTTGCGTATCGGACATGCCATCGTTGAGGGTGATCTGAGAGTCGACGGAACCTCTCGACAGGATCGCATTGTTGGGGCTGAGCCTGAACGAAGCAATATCATCGCGCGTATCCAAATACTGGCCATACTGCTGCGCGAACTGATCGGCGGCGTCGAACGCGCACCCGCCGAGCAGCGCCGGCAGCGCAAACAGCAGCGCCGCCGACCGGGCGGCGACGCGTCGTCGATTGCGCGCGGCGAACATAGCCACACGATAACGCCTCCGCGATCGTCCGGTAGCAGGTCCGACGTTGCCGGATTCAGTAGACCAGGATCAACTGCGAGGAAGGCGCCAGGGCACAATCAGTGGCATGGAGCTCGTCGCAATCTACCTTGCCGTCGTCTTTGTCGGGGGACTTGCGGCACGCCTAATCAGAATGCCCCCGCTTATCGGATTCCTGGCTGCAGGCTTCGCATTGAACGCGATGGGTGTCGACGAGTTACCCGGGCTCGACGTGATGGCCAACCTGGGCGTCACACTGATGCTGTTCGCCATCGGACTGCGCCTCGACCTCAAAATCTTGGTGAAGCGCGAAGTCTGGCTGAACACCGGCCTCCACATGCTGATCATGACCGTCATCGGTGCCGGATTCCTGGCAGCACTGAGCGCGCTCGGCGCGTTTGGCCCCGAGTCACTGCGCGTCCTGGCGACGATGGGCCTGGTGCTGTCGTTCTCGAGCACCATCGTCGTCATTAAAATCTTGCAAGAGCGTGGCGACGACCAAGCGCTCTACGGGCGCATCGCGATCGGCATCCTGGTCATGCAAGATGTTGTCGCCGTCGTGCTCATGTCTATCTCCAGTGGGGAGCCACCGAGCATCTACTCGCTCGGCCTGATCGCGGTGATTCCGGCACTGATGTGGGCGACGAAATACTGGTACAAGATCGGGCACGGGGAGATGGAGGCCCTGTTCGGGATCGCGATGGCGCTGATCCCGGGCTACTTGCTCTTTGAAGAACTCGGCCTCTCCGGCAGCCTTGGTGCCTTGATCATGGGCTTGATCCTGGCACCTCGACCTGGCGCCGATCAGCTTTCACACACGCTGTTTACGCTCAAGGAACTACTGCTGGTCGGCTTCTTCCTGACAATCGGTTTTGAAGGCCTGCCGTCGTGGCAAAACGTAATCGTCGGACTGGCGCTACTGGCGTTGCTGCCGGTGCAGGGCTTCTTCTACTGGCTGCTGCTGTGGCTGTTGGGACTGCGCAACCGCACCGCGGTGCTCGCCGCACTACTTCTCGCCAACTACTCAGAGTTCGCGCTCATCATTGGGAAGAGCGGTACGGAGAACGGCTGGCTGTCGGACGATTGGATGCTGTCCTTGGTGATCGCCGTCGCGGGTAGCTTCGTCGTTTCGGCGCTCCTCAACCCGACGAGCGTGTCGTTTGCCTCGAGATTCGCCAAACGACTACCGACTCGACCGCCGGACAAAATTCACCCGGACGACCGGCCCATCGATGTCGGTGACGCGCAGGCGATCGTTCTCGGTATGGGCCGTGTCGGATCAGCGGCCTACACGCAGTTGGTCGACGAATATAAGCTCCGCGTCCTCGGCGTGGAACACGACCCAAACCGCGTGCGTGCCCTGCGCAAACGTGGCTTCAACATCGTCGAGGGCGATGCCACCGACTACGACTTCTGGGCGCGAGCGGTAGGCGCGGGACAGACCGATCTCATCGTGCTCGCGATGCCCGCCCAGTATGCGAACGTGGAAGCACTTCGCGAACTCCGCCGTATTGGTGACGGGGGTGCCACCGTTGCCTCTGTGGCCCTGTACCGCGAAGACGTCGACGAACTCGAAGACTTGGGCCTTGACGTCGTCATTCACCTCTACGAGGGTGCTGGCGAGGCTTTGGCCGACCGTGCTGTGGAAGCGCGCGAGGCCTATGAACCCAATGGCGAAGGACAGCGAGACGGGGCCTAGCTTGGAGGACGCGGAGGCAACGCCTCTGTGCCCCAACCGGGCGGTTGCCGGTGAACCAGCGAGACGCGAGGCAACCGACGACGACTAGCCTGGGATGCGTGGCTGATCCGTCGACTTACCGCCCTGCTGCGGGCACCATTCCCACAGATCCCGGCGTGTACAAGTTCCGGGATCAGCATGGGCGGGTTATCTACGTCGGTAAGGCGAAGAACCTGCGACAACGGTTGACGTCGTATTTCGCTGACCTGACCACACTCCATCCACGTACCCGTCAGATGGTGACGACCGGGGCGTCGGTGGAGTGGACGGTAGTCGGGACCGAAGTGGAAGCGCTTCAGCTCGAATACAACTGGATTAAGGAGTTCGATCCCCGGTTTAACGTTCGGTATCGCGACGACAAGAGCTACCCGATGCTCGCGGTCACTTTGAACGAGGAGTACCCCCGCGTCTTCGTGTACCGCGGTGCCCGGCGACCCGGCGTTCGGTATTTCGGTCCGTACGCTCACGCGTGGGCGATCCGCGAAACAGTCGATCTCCTGACCCGAGTCTTCGGTGTCCGCACCTGCTCAAAAGGCGTCTTCCGGCGCAGTGAGCAAATGGGTCGGCCCTGTCTGCTCGGCTACATCGACAAATGTTCGGCACCGTGCGTCGGTCGTGTCAGTGCCGTCGAGCACCGCGAAATTGTCGAGGACTTCTGCGATTTTCTCGCTGGCAAAACCGATGGACTGATCCGGCGCCTCGAACGCGACATGACCGCGGCCGCGGAAGAACTAGATTTTGAGCGGGCTGCGCGCCTCCGCGACGACATTTCGGCGTTGCGACGGGCAATGGAAAAGCAGGCGGTGGTCCTGGGGACCGGTACCGACGCGGACGTCATTGCCATGGTTGGCGACGAACTCGAATCTTCCGTCAAGGTGTTCCACGTCCGTGACGGACGCGTGCGCGGTGAACGCGGATGGGTCGTCGAGGTGCAAGAGAATGCGACCCTCGGAGACCAAGTGGGAACCTTCCTGACGCAGTTCTACGGAGCCGAATCGGAGATGAGCTCGGGCATACCGCGGGAAGTGCTGGTGCCAGCGCTACCCACGGGTGCCGACGATGTGGAGAAATGGTTGAGCGAACGCCGCGGCGCGCAAGTGAGCCTGCGGGTCCCGCAGCGGGGCGACAAGCGGACCCTGATGACCACCGTCGAACTCAATGCGACTGAGGCATTGGCGCGTCACAAACTGCAGCGCGCCGGGGACCTCACGACCCGTTCGGCCGCTCTCACCGAACTCCAGGAAGCCCTCGGCCTCGATACCGCACCCTTGCGGATTGAGTGCATCGACATCTCGCACGTGCAGGGAACCGACGTTGTCGCGTCGATGGTCGTCTTCGAAGACGGTTTGGCTCGCAAGTCCGACTACCGCCACTACGCCATCAAGGAAGCTGCCGGCGATGGCCATTCCGACGATGTCGCCTCCATTGCCGAGGTGACACGTCGCCGCTTCGCGCGGTATCGGGAGGGGATCGCCGCCCCACCGCCCGAGAACATCGCGGCTGGCCCTGCCCAGCGGGATCCATCCGGGCACTCACTCGCCGGTGACGTGCCAACCGGGGAAACCGCTGCGGACGACGATACGACTTCCCGGAAGGCCAAACGTTTCGCCTACCCGCCGAACTTGTTTGTCGTCGATGGTGGCGCACCGCAGGCTCACGCGGCGGCAAGTGTCTTGGACGAGTTGGGTGTTGCCGACGTGGCGGTTGTCGGTCTGGCCAAACGACTGGAAGAGGTGTGGATTCCGGGCGATGATGAGCCGGTGATCCTCCCACGCAACAGCGAAGCATTGTTCTTGTTGCAGCGTGTCCGCGATGAAGCGCACCGTTTCGCGATTACCTTTCACCGAAGCAAGCGAAGCAAGCGGATGACCGCGTCGGCGTTGGACGGCATTCCCGGGTTGGGTGCCACCCGACGGACAGCGCTCGTCACCCACTTTGGTTCGGTAGCGAAATTGACGCAGGCCACCGTCGCCGAGATTGGTGAAGTGCCCGGCGTTGGTCCCACCACCGCGCAAAGCGTGTACGACGCGCTCCATCCCGAAACCGAGACCCCGACCGAAACTGCAGATTCCGCCGATCAGAAGGAAACCGTACGTTGACTGAACCAGAAGGCCGCTCAGTGCTTTTCGTTACCGGGATGTCCGGTGCGGGGCGCACCTCGGTGGCCAATGTTCTCGAAGATGACGGCTGGTACGTGAGCGATAACGTACCGATCTCGCTCATCGCGCAACTCGTCGAGATGGTCCGCAGCAGCGAGGTGGGTGCTGACCGGATCGCCATGGTGGTGCGCGGCGGCGATCCGGCGTTCGCGACCGAAATGGCGGCGCTCCGACGAGACCTTGAGGAGGGGGGTGCGTCGACGAAAATGATCTTCGTCAACGCGTCCGACGAGGTTCTGGTGCGCCGCTTCGAGCAAGTACGACGACGTCACCCCCTGCAAGGGACCGGAACCCTCGGTGAGGGCATCGCTGCCGAGCGGGCGATCATGGAACCGGTCGCGACGGCCGCCGACACGGTCATCGACACGTCCAACCTGAGTTCTACCCGGCTGCGGCAGATTGTGGAAAATGCCTTCCCGAATGTCGGTCGGCGGCGCCTGTCGATCGCCGTGCAGTCGTTCGGCTTCAAGTACGGGCTGCCGATTGACTGCGACTTGGTGGCCGACGTGCGCTTCCTGCCGAATCCCTACTGGATCCCGGAGTTGCGCGAACACAATGGGCGCGAACCCCGGGTGCGCGACTACGTGCTTCGCCAGGACGATGCGAGCGAATTCTTGGATCGCTACGTGGATCTCATTGCGATTGTGGCTCGCGGTTACCTGCGCGAAGGAAAGGGTTACATGACCCTCGGCGTGGGATGCACGGGAGGTAAGCACCGCAGTGTCGCGATGTCCGAGGAACTGAGTCGACGGCTGACGGCACTCATCGACGACGACGGGCAACCCCTCTACGACGTCGAGGTGACGCACCGGGATTTGGGGCGTGAATGAGCGAAACAACCCAGTCAGGTTTGGCCGTGGATGGGCTGAAGATTGCCGCGCTCGGCGGCGGACACGGGCTCTTCAATACCCTCACGGCACTGCGGTATCTCACCAAAGACGTCACGGCAGTCGTGACTGTCGCCGATGACGGCGGCTCGTCGGGAAGGCTGCGCGCCGAACTCGGCCTCATCCCGCCGGGTGACCTCCGCATGGCGTTGGCAGCACTGATGGCGGCTCCGGCAGCCTTGGCGGATCGTCGCGCAATAAACCCGGCTTCCGCCGATCGGCACCAGCGCTGGGCCGACGTCCTGCAGCATCGACTCGGCGGCTACGGTGCACTCGCCGGTCATCCCATCGGCAATCTGCTCCTGAGCGGGCTCAATGAGTTCACCGGCAATGTCGTCGAGGCGCTCGACGATCTCGTCGACCTGTTTGACATTGATGGCCGTGTCCTCCCGATGGCGGACGCCCCGCTGGTGATTGAAGCCGATGTCTCGGGATTGGAGCGCGACCCGCGGGTTAGCCGGGTGATTCGCGGCCAGGTTGCGGTTGCCACCACACCGGGAAAACCGCGTCGTGTGCGGCTCATTCCGGAAGCCCCACCAGCGTGCGAAGCCGCCACTGAAGCAATTCGTGCCGCCGACGTGGTGACTCTTGGCCCGGGATCGTGGTTCTCCAGTGTGATTCCGCACGTTCTGGTGCCTGGTCAGTTGGAAGCACTGAGTCAAACCAACGCCAGAAAGATCCTTTTTGTGAATCTCGCTGCGGAACCGGGGGAGACAACGGGCTATTCGGTGGAGCGTCATTTGCATGTTTTGCATGCGCACGCAGCGAGTATGCGGGTTCATGATGTGGTCGTCGATTCGGCTTCGGTCCCCGCGGGTTCCGAACGGGAACATCTTGAGCGAGCGGCAGGCCGATTCGGTGCGCAATTGCGCGTCGCGGACATTGCCCAACCCGGTACCGCGGTACACGATCCGGCAAAGACCGCCGCCGCGATCGCGAACCTGATAGGCAATTGAGTTAAGGCGTGCGCAGACAGACAGGTTCGGGCGGATAGTGATATTCGACCCGATAGCGATACGCAGGCGAATGAGTTCGGAACGCTCGCCGGTAGTCTGTTCCAGATAACTTTGAACAGGTCCGGCGACGAGGCTTCGTCGCCCGGTGGGTTCTATCCGGGGGAACTTCAAGGGACATGGAGGCTTTGCAGCGTGGCAATGACAGGGGCGGTCAAAGACGAGCTCAGTCGGTTGTCTGTGACCCAAATAAGCTGCCGCAAGGCCGAAGTTTCGGCGCTGCTGCGATTTGCCGGGGGGCTACAGATTGTTTCAGGTCGCGTCGTCGTGGAGGCCGAGGTTGATCTTGGCAACGTCGCGCGTCGGCTCAAGCACGAGATTCATGGGCTTTTCGGCTACAACGCCGAAGTGATCGTTGTGCGTTCGGGTGGTGCTCGCAAGACAGCCCGCTACATCGTGCGGGTCACTAAAGACGGTGAGGCACTTGCCCGTCAGACCGGATTGCTCGACATGCGAGGTCGGCCGGTGCGCGGCTTGCCCGCCCAGGTGGTCGGCGGAAGCATCGGCGACGCGGAAGGGGCGTGGCGGGGTGCCTTCCTTGCGCACGGATCGCTGACCGAACCGGGCCGGTCGTCATCGCTCGAAGTGAGTTGTCCCGGGCCGGAGGCGGCGCTGGCGCTGGTTGGTGCCGCACGTCGTCTGGGGATCTCAGCCAAGGCCCGCGAAGTCCGCGGCGGTGACCGTGTCGTGATTCGCGATGGCGAAGCCATCGGCGCACTGCTGACCCGCATGGGTGCCCACGACACGCGACTGGTGTGGGAAGAGCGGCGACTGCGCAGGGAGGTCCGGGCCACCGCGAACCGACTCGCGAACTTCGACGACGCTAACCTGCGGCGGTCGGCGCGCGCGGCGGTCGCCGCCGCCGCTCGCGTTGAGCGCGCGCTGGAAATTCTGGGAGACGACGTCCCCGATCACCTCATCGCCGCGGGTCGCCTCCGCGTCGAACACCGCCAAGCTTCGCTCGAGGAACTCGGCCAACTCGCCGATCCGCCAATGACGAAGGATGCCGTCGCCGGGCGCATTCGCCGACTGCTGTCGATGGCCGACAAGCGAGCCCGTACGGAGGGGCTACCGGACACCGAATCGGCGGTCACCGCAGACTTGCTCGACGAGGCCTAAGCCCCGTGGTGACCAACACCCCATCGCCGACATGTGACCTTCTGGTGACCGCGCGGACCACGGCTATTAGGCTGGACTCTTAGTGAGCCGATTCGAACCCCGGCTCAACACTCATCGCTAAGGAGCAACTTGTGACTGTTCGGGTAGGCGTAAACGGCTTCGGCCGCATCGGCCGCAACTTCTTCCGTGCCGTCGAGGCGCAGAAGGCGCTCGGTACCACCGACATCGAAATCGTTGCCGTCAACGATCTCACTGACAATGCATCGCTCGCGCATCTGCTGAAGTTCGACAGCATCCTCGGTCGCCTCCCGCAGGATGTGCGCCTCGAAGGCGACGACACCATCGTGGTCGGCGACATGAAGATCAAGGCTCTTGAGGTCAAGGAAGGCCCGGCGGCACTGCCGTGGGGCGACCTCGGCGTCGACGTCGTTGTGGAATCGACCGGCATCTTCACCAAGCGCGACAAGGCACAGGGTCACCTGGACGCTGGCGCCAAGAAGGTCATCATCTCGGCTCCGGCGTCGGACGAAGACATCACGATCGTGATGGGCGTCAACGACGACAAGTACGACGGCAGCCAGAACATCATCTCGAACGCCTCGTGCACCACCAACTGCCTCGGCCCCCTGGCCAAGGTCCTGAACGACGAGTTCGGCATTGAGCAGGGTCTGATGACCACCGTTCACGCCTACACCCAAGACCAGAACCTGCAGGACGGTCCGCATTCGGACCTGCGTCGCGCCCGCGCCGCCGCCATCAACATCGTCCCGACCGGTACCGGCGCAGCGAAGGCTATCGGCCTGGTCTTGCCGGAACTGCAGGGCAAGCTCGACGGTTACGCCCTTCGCGTGCCGATCCCAACCGGCTCGGTCACCGACCTCACCGCGATCCTGAAGAAGGCCGCCAGCGTCGAAGACATTAACGCCGCGATGAAGGCTGCCGCCGAAGGTCCCCTCAAGGGCATCCTGAAGTACTACGACGCGCCGATCGTGTCGAGCGACATCGTCACCGACCCGCACTCGTCGCTGTACGACTCGGGCCTGACCAAGGTCATCGACAACCAGGTCAAGGTTGTTTCCTGGTACGACAACGAGTGGGGCTACTCCAACCGCCTCGTCGATCTCATCGGCCTCGTCGGGAAGTCGCTGTAAAAACTATGTCAGTTCGTACTCTGGAAGACCTCCTGGCCGACGGAGTTTCGGGTCGCGGTGTGCTGGTCCGTTCGGACCTCAACGTGCCTCTCGACGGTGGATCGATCACCGATGCGGGTCGCATTGTCGCGTCCGCACCGACGATCGCCAAGCTGGTCGAAGCCGGTGCCAAGGTAATCATCACCGCGCACCTGGGCCGTCCTGACGGCGCCGTCGATCCGGCTCTCTCGCTCGCTCCTGTGGCCGCACGACTGTCGGAGGAGTTGGGCCGCAATGTTCAGCTCGCTGGCGACGTCGTGGGGTCGGATGCGCTCGCTCGGGCCGAAGGCTTGACCGACGGTGACGTGCTCCTGCTGGAGAACATTCGATTCGATCCCCGTGAGACCAGCAAGGACGAGGCCGAGCGCACCAAGCTCGCGAAGGCGCTCGTTGAACTCGTTGGTGATGACGGGGCGTTCGTCTCGGACGGTTTCGGTGTGGTTCACCGCAAGCAGGCGTCGGTCTACGACGTGGCGAAGTTGCTCCCGTCTTACGCTGGCGACCTGGTCGCCACCGAGGTGGAAGTGCTCCGCAAGCTCACCGGCGGCGACGACGGTGTGGTTGAGCGTCCGTACGCGGTGGTGCTTGGCGGTTCGAAGGTGTCCGACAAGATCGGCGTCATCGAGGCGCTCGCGCCCAAGGTTGACACCTTGGTGATCGGTGGCGGCATGGCCTTCACCTTCATTAAGGCGCAGGGCAGTCCGGTCGGCGATTCGCTGATGCAGGAAGACATGATCGACACCTGCAAGGGGCTGCTCGATCAGTTCGGCGACGTGATCCACCTGCCGCACGACATCGTCGTCGCGGACAAGTTCGCCGCCGATGCCGAGACCTCGATCGCAATGTCGGCCGATGGGTTCGATTCGGGCATGGGCTTGGATATCGGTCCCGGAGCGGTGGAACGGTTCGCCAACGTGCTCCGTGGCGCCAAGACGATCTTCTGGAACGGCCCGTCGGGTGTGTTCGAGTTCGAGAAGTTTGCCGAAGGTACCCGCGGTGTTGCCGAAGCGATTGTCGAAGCAACCAAGGACGGCGCGTACAGCGTCGTCGGCGGTGGCGACTCGGCGGCGGCAGTCCGTGCGCTGGGCATTCCGGATGATGCGTTCTCGCACATCTCGACCGGCGGCGGTGCGTCGCTGGAGTACTTGGAAGGCAAGGAACTTCCGGGCCTGTCAGTTCTTGAGGAGCAAGCATGAGCCGCAAGCCACTGATCGCAGGCAACTGGAAGTGCAATCTGAACCATTACGAGGCGATCGCCTTGGTTCAGAAGATCGCTTTCGCGTTGCCGGAGAAGTACTTCGACAAAGTTGACGTGACGGTGATTCCGCCGTTCACCGATATCCGCAGTGTGCAGACGATTGTTGACGGCGACAAGTTGCTGTTGACCTACGGTGCTCAGGACCTATCCGAGCACGACTCGGGTGCCTACACCGGCGAGATCAGTGGTGCTTTCCTGGCGAAGCTGGGTTGCACCTACGTCATCGTTGGACATTCCGAGCGTCGCAGTCTGCACGGTGAAACCAACGAGGTGGTTTTGGCAAAGACGAAGGCTGCCCTTCGTCACGAGCTAACCCCGATCGTCTGCATTGGTGAGGGCCTTGAGGTTCGCGAGGCGGGCGAGCACGTCGCCTACAACGTCGAGCAGGTTAAGGCCTCTCTCGCAGGCTTGAGCACCGAGCAGATCTCGAAGATCGTCGTCGCGTACGAGCCTGTCTGGGCAATCGGTACCGGTCGGGTGGCCAGTGCTGCCGATGCCCAGGAAGTGTGTGCGGCCGTCCGTCAGGCAGTCGGTGAACTGTCCGACAAGGCGACTGCCGACTCGCTTCGCATCCTGTACGGGGGTTCGGTGAACGCGAAGAACGTCGCCGAGATCGTCTCGCAGAGCGACGTTGACGGCGCGCTCGTCGGCGGTGCATCGCTGAAGGCCGACGAGTTCGCTCAGTTGTCGGCGATGGCCGCGGGCGGACCGCTGCTTTAACGCGCCGCGCGGGATCCGGTTAGGGCGGGCGGATGCACTTGTCTTGACCGCCATCGCGTAGACTGTGGCAGGTTGCTTTCATATCGGAAGCAGCCTGCCACAGTTGTCTGCGGGACCTGCATCAGGTTGTCCGCAGTAATTGCCCCGAAAGCTTCGACGAACAGGACCATCGACCCGTGACTATCGCGCTCGACATCGGCTTGATCATCACCAGCGTGCTGCTGATCGTTCTGGTTCTGCTGCATCGCGCCAAAGGTGGTGGCCTGTCGTCGCTGTTCGGTGGCGGCGTCCAGTCCAGCCTTTCTGGATCCTCCGTGGTGGAGAAGAACCTCGACCGTCTGACGGTTTTCACCGGCCTCGTTTGGCTTATCTTGATCGTCGGCGTCGGCCTGGACATCAAGTTCTCCTAACTTAGATCGGGCTCCGCCCCGCTCCGCTTTCCCGTTCTCGCATGATGCGTCGATTCCCGCAC
>NZ_JBARYI010000051.1:0-79853 GCF_049647785.1 Gordonia sp. (in: high G+C Gram-positive bacteria) | reverse complement strand
CTCCTGTTCTCGCATGATGCGTCAATTCCCGCACTACGTCTGACGTAGTGCGGGAATCAACGCATCATGCGGGAACAGCGGGGCCGGGGGTTACATCACGGCGAGGTTCAAGATTGATCGACGCTGGTAGACGGAACCGAAGCGCGCGTCGACGCGGACCCACGCGGACGAGACGCGCACGCGGATAGGTTCACCCGCCGCGATCTTGTCGATCGGTGAATCCTCGGTGATCTCGTGGCCGCCGCTGTCGCGGACGAAGCCCATCGCCGTCAAGGCAAAGACCGCGCGCATGGAAATTTTCGCGACCTCATCCGAATGCGTGCCGCTCACCTCTAAAACAGTCTGATCCAGCAGCGACGACGCCGGCCCCAAGGCACCGGATTCGTTGCGTGCGACGCCAACTCCCTTGCGCGAGAGTTCGATCAGTTCACGTGCGGGAACGTCGTCGAGGTGGGTAAACCCGTCCGCTGGCGGAAGCGCACCCTGCCAGGCACCCGGCATCGCAAAACCCAACGGGATGGGACCGTCGCCATCCTCCACGACCGCTGCGGACATCGCCGAGATATCGCACACCACGTCCGTCGGCGACACGGTACCGAAAACTGACCGCGTCGCGAGGATGTCGAAGCCGGTTCGGATCCACAGCCCAACCCGACCGTCGGCGCGCTGCTGCGCCCGCAAAACACCCGAATCCTCCACGCGCCGTGCGCGTTCCAGGAAAGCTTTCACGTCGGTGCGATCGTCGCGGGTGTGCGGAGTGAGGAGTCGTTCGACGCCCTGATCCAGCCCGGTCATCTCATGACCTCGTCCCGGACGAAACTCTGCAGGTATGCCTTCTCTTCCGGCGTCATGCGTCGCGGCCGCTGGGTGTCGATGTCGAACGACACCAACTGGGTACTGGCAACCACCGATGGCTTCGAGTCCGGCGCGGCACCGTGCGGTCGCACCTCGTAGCCAACCGTGAAGTCGACGGCGCGCAACCTCTCAACGAACATCGTGACGCGGATCGGCGACTCATCGTGGCGGATTTGCCCCTGGTACTTGACGCGCAGATCCGCGACGAGGCAGCCTTTTCGCATCGCGAACGTCGGCTTGTCGTCGTAGAACAACCACGGGATGCGAGCCTCTTCGAGAAGGGTCACCATGCGGGCGTGGTTGATGTGCGCGAACACGTCCATGTCCGACCACCGCACCGGCACCGACACCTCGTACCCGAATTCGGTCGTGCCTCCGTCGTCGGCGAAAAGCCTTCGCTTGTAGGCACTTTCGGTCGATTCGATGATGGTGGTCGGGGTCTGGTCCGATAGACCTGTCATGGTGTGAGCCTCCTGCCGCTACCCCACAACACTACGCAACGAGCGGACTGCGACCGTGAGCGCGGCGAGGTCCCAGCGGTCGGTGGCCTCGAGCGCGTGCAGTGTTGACTCCACCCGTTCGATAATCGCCGACCGCGATTGCTCCCAGTCGGAGATCTTTTGGGCTGCCGACTCTTCCGGCTCCGACAGGGTCAGAATCGACCTTGTCAGCGACCGCAGCACCGCGTGAATCTCGTCGCTCAACGACAGTTGCGCCAGGAGCGTCCAACGGTCGTTGTGTTCTAACGCCGCCACCCGGGTGGCCAGTTCTTCCAAATCGAACCGGTCGACGACGGCGAATAGCAACTCCCCGACTTCGTCAGGCGAGCGGTCCGAGATTTCGGCGATGTCGAGGACGTCGAGTAACTGCAGTCGGTAGTCGCTGATGGCGATGGCGTGCGCGAGGGCTGGCCGGACGCCCGCGTCGACGAGTTCTTGTCGCTGCTCCTGCATGGTGCGCAGCGCCGTGCCGATAAGCCATTCGTCAAGGCGGCCACCGAGTTCTAGGACCTGGGCATAGCGCGTGGTCTCCGCGGCAATTGCCAGCGGTTGGGGCCGATGCGCCAGGAACCACCGAGACGCCGACGACAGCAGGCTGCGAATGCGACCGGTCGCCTCGTCGACGATGGCTGCTGGCACCCCCTCACCGCGCAACTCGCCGACCAGGCTGGTGATGCCGAATACCCGCACGGTGACAACGGAAGCCCGCATGGCGTCGGCGACGTCGGTGCCGGTCATTTCCCCCAATGCAAACAGGTGCGTAATACCGCAGTCCGCGACCGCCCGGTTCACCAGCACCGTGGTGACTATCTCGCGCTTGAGCCGATGACCGCGAATGCCTGCCACGAACTTGGTCCGCAGGGGTTCGGGAAAGTACAACGTCGCCGCCGCATCGAACATGTCGTTTTCCGGAAGCGAGGAGTTAAGCAGCCGCGCTTTGGCATCGAGCTTCACGTGCGCCATCAGGGTCGCCAGTTCCGGACTGGTGAGGCCACGCTGGAGTTCGCTCGATCGCCTGCGCAGCAACGCTTCTGGGGTCGGTAACGCTTCGAGTTCAAGGTCGACGCCGGCTTCGGCCAGGTACGCCAGCACCCGCGAGTGCAGGTCGGTGTCGTCGTCCGCGGTTCGCCGCGAGATGCCGAGTTCGGCGTTTTGGTCGACGTTGTTGGCGAGCACAAGTTCGGCGACGTCGTCGGTCATCGACAGAAGCAGATCGTTGCGCTCGTCCGGTTCGAGGATGCCAGCGGAGATTGCTGAGCCGAGGAGGATCTTGATGTTGACCTCGTGGTCGGAGCAGTCCACGCCGGCCGAGTTGTCGAGGGCATCGCTGTTAATCGCCACCCCCGACAGGTCTGCTTCAATGCGGCCGCGTTCGGTGACGCCGAGGTTGCCGCCCTCGCCGACCACCGAGACACGCAACTGATTGCCGTTGACCCGGATCGCGTCGTTCGCCTTGTCGCCGACGGACGAATCCGATTCGTCGGACGCCTTGATATACGTGCCGATTCCACCGTTGAACAGCAAGTCGGTGGGTGCCAGGAGGATCGCGCGGATGAGATCGGGCGGCGACAGCGCGATCACCCCGTCGGCCAGTCCGAGTGCGATCCGCACGGGGTCGCTGATCTCAATGGATTTCACATCGCGCGACCACACCCCGCCGCCGTCGGAGATCAGGTCGCGGCGGTAGTCGTCCCACGATGACCGCGGCAGCGCGAACAGTCGGGCGCGCTCGGCGTACGACGGCGCGGCTTCCGGTGTCGGGTCGATGAAGATGTGCCGGTGGTCGAAGGCGGCGACGAGGCGCGTGTGCCGAGACAGGAGCATGCCGTTGCCGAAAACGTCACCGCTCATGTCGCCGATGCCGACGGCGGTGAACTCTTGAGTTTGGGTGTCGATGCCGCGTTCGGCGAAGTGCCGCTTCACCGATTCCCACGCGCCCCGCGCGGTGATCCCCATGGCCTTGTGGTCGTAGCCCACCGATCCCCCCGAGGCGAACGCATCCGAGAGCCAGAAGCCAAAGTCGTCGGCGACACCGTTGGCCGTATCGGAGAACCGGGCAGTGCCCTTGTCTGCGGCCACCACCAGGTACGGGTCATCACCGTCACGGCGGACCACCCGTGCGGGTGGCTGCACGATGCCGGTCACGGTATCGAGGTTGTCGGTGATCGACAGCAGCGAGGCGATGAATGCCCGATAGCAGGCCGTTCCCTCAGCCAAGAAAGCACCTTGGTCGACGGTCGGATCGCCGGTCGGGGCGGCTGGTCGACGAACGACGAAACCACCCTTGGCACCAACGGGCACGATCACCGCATTCTTCACGGCCTGTGCCTTTACCAGGCCCAAAATTTCGGTGCGGAAGTCTTCACGCCGATCCGACCACCGGAGGCCACCGCGCGCCACATCCCCGAATCTCAGATGCACCCCCTCCATCTGTGGCGAGTAGACGTAGATCTCGTACTTCGGTCGCGGCTGCGGTGCTTGCGGGATGGCACCGGTGTCGAGTTTGACGGCGATCGACGGTCGGTAGTCGGACCGATAGTCGTCGATGTAGTAGTTCGTCCGCAGCGTCGCTTCCACGACTGCTGACAGCGCCGACACCACCCGGTCGGCGTCGAGGCTGAGGATTTCGGCGATGTGACCTCTCAGCGATTCCTGTGCCCGCAGTCGTCGGGCCGGGGAGGTGCCGTCGGGGTCGAAGCTGGCGGCGAAGAGTTCGACCAGATCGCGGGTCACGGCGCGATGCTCGCCGAGCACGCTCGCCACGTGGGACAGGGTGAAACCCACCCCGCATTGGCCGAGGTACCGCGTATAGGTTCGAATCATGGCCACGGTGCGGGAGGTTAGGCCTGCGCGCAGGATCAGTTCGTTAAGACCATCGGTTTCGGTGGTGCCCCGCCACATGTCTTTGAACGCTTCGGCGACACGCTCGGAGATCTCCCCCACGTCGTCGCTGTCGGCCTCGTCGCTGTCGCCGTGGTTGAGGTCCACATGCGGGGCCGGATGCACGGTGAACTCGTACACGCTCACGGCCAGATCGTCGGGCCGGTCGACCACATGCGGATGTTCGTCGAGCACGGTGAGGCCCAAACTCTGCAGCATCGGCAGCAGTTCCGTCAGGGCGGCCGAACCACCCGCCAGGTAGAGCACAAACCGCCAGGCGTGCGGGTCGGTCCGATCCAGCCGCACATGGAGATCGCCGACGGCGAGCGACGCGGCGATCGGCAAATCGACGGCCGCATCGCGCGGGTCACGCTCGTCTCGGTAACGGTCACTGACCGTCGACAGCAATGCCGCACCGTCACCGTCGAGATGTTCGCGGACCCGGTCGCTCCAGCTTCGAACAGACTCGGACAGGTGCTGCGTGAGGCGATCGCCGAGCGCGACCTGGACGTCCGCGTCAGTGCGCATCAGCACTTCTAGTTGGGCTAGCGGCGAATTCGACAGTTTGGTGAAGAACTCGGTCTCGCTACCGTTCAAGTCCTTTTCGAGGAGTTCGACGATGCGCTCGCGAACGTCGGACGAGTATTCCTCGCGGGGCATGAACACAAGGAAGCTGGCGATACCGCCCGATTCGACGGTTCGCGCATAGAACCGCGGACGGCGTGAGGTTTGCGCCTCAAGTAGCTCACCGATACGTCCGGTGAGATCGTCGCTGTCGGCCGTCATCAACTCGGCGAGCGGGTAGGTCTGCAACAATTCCACCGCAGCCAGTCCACCGAACGAGTCTTCACTGACGCCCAGCCCCCGCAAGACGTCGGCGATCTTGCCGCGGATTCCGGGAATCGAACGCACCGACTGATAGTCACCGATCGAGGTGATGGTGCCGACGATCTGATGTTCGACGCCGTCGGCCCGAACCCGAAGCACCACGGGAAATCGACTGCGCAGCAACCCTGTTGGCAACCATGCCCGGTCCACACTCACCGATTCAGTACCGTCCACAGCGGGCGGTCGTGCCACGCGGGTATGGCGCCAAACGCCGAGTCCGGTGGTGTCACCAGCGGTGCGGTAGCCGACGGGCAGGAAGTTGTCGCGGGTAGCGAACCAACTGAGAATGTCGGCGTCTTCGTCGTCGGCACTAAGCAATTCGGCCAGATCCGAAAGAGCCCGATGAATCCCCGGAGTATCGGCGTGCACGGACTGGGCGCGTGCCAGGGCCGCGGCGATGTCGATTCCTAACTGATCGATGTCGCAGTCGGACGCGGGTGCGGTCTCAATGGAGATCCAGGATTCATTCCGCGCCACACCGTCGTCCGAGATCCGCCCAGCGTCGTCGCGTCGCAAAGACCGCACCGGGTGGGTGTTGGTCACGATCGTCAGTCGAAGCCCATCGAGAACTGCGAGGACCGATTCGACGAGCAGCGGGATGTCGTCGGCCACGATCTGCACGCGGATAGAGCCGTCGGCAAGTTTCGCGGTATCGACCAGGGGCTCGCCGGGCTTGCGCAGTTCGCCGTTCACAGACATCGTCCCTCTCGCAGTTGCCAAGGGGGAAGCGCACAAACCGACTGGCGGGTCCGTTCCACCTTGTGATCGTCGTACGGCTCGAACGATACCGACCGGCGAGGTCGCGCGCAGTGGACTGACGAGTCAGCATCGCGCCGCCACCGAGGCGGCGGCTGGTCACCTCAGCCCAAAAACAAATTCGCGCGCTTTCCGATTGCCAGACAACCGGAAGCGCGCGAATTTGCGGCGAAAACTAGTCGCGAGTGAGGCGACGGTGCGTCACGCTGTGCGGGCGAGCCGCATCAGCGCCGAGACGCTCCACCTTGTTCTCCTCATAGGCTTCGAAGTTGCCTTCGAACCAGAACCACTGGCCCTCGGAAACATTGCCTTCCCACGCGAGAATGTGGGTACAGGTCCGGTCCAGGAACCAACGGTCGTGCGAGATCACGACGGCACAGCCGGGGAATTCCTGCAGGGCGTTCTCGAGGGAACTGAGGGTTTCGACATCAAGGTCGTTAGTCGGCTCATCGAGGAGGATCAGGTTGCCGCCCTCTTTCAGCGTCAGCGCCAGGTTCAGGCGGTTGCGCTCACCACCGGAGAGCACCTCCGACGGCTTCTGCTGGTCGGCACCCTTGAACCCGAAGGCACTCAGGTACGCGCGCGACGGCATCTCATTCTGGCCGACCTCGATGTAATCGAGACCGTCGGAGACGACCTCCCACACGGTCTTCTTGGGGTCGATGTTGGCGCGACCCTGGTCGACGTAGCTGAGCTGGACCGTCTCACCAATCTTGACCTCACCCGAGTCGGGCTCTTCCAGACCAACGATGGTCTTGAACAGCGTCGTCTTACCGACGCCGTTAGGTCCGATTACGCCGACGATGCCGTTGCGCGGCAGCGTAAACGACAGGTCCTTGATCAAGACGCGACCGTCAAAGCCCTTGTCGAGGTTCTTGACCTCGACAACCACATTGCCGAGGCGCGGCGGGGTCGGGATCTGGATTTCTTCAAAGTCGAGCTTCCGCCGCTTCTCCGACTCCATAACCATCTCGTCGTAGCGTGCAAGACGGGCCTTGTTCTTGGTCTGGCGAGCCTTCGAACCGGACCGGACCCAGGCGAGTTCTTCCTTGAGTCGCTTCTGCAGCTTCTGGTCCTTTTTGCCCTGCACTGAGAGACGCTCGGCCTTCTTCTCCAGGTAAGTGGAGTAGTTGCCCTCGTAGGGGTGCAGCTGGCCGCGGTCGACTTCACAGATCCACTGGGCGACGTGATCGAGGAAGTAGCGATCGTGCGTCACGGCGAGGACAGCACCGTGGTAGTTCGCCAGGTGCTGCTCCAACCAGAGCACGCTCTCGGCGTCCAAGTGGTTAGTGGGCTCATCGAGGAGGAGCAGGTCGGGCTTCTGCAGCAGCAGCTTGCACAATGCCACTCGACGGCGCTCACCACCGGAGAGGTTGGTGACGGGCAGGTCGCCGGGCGGGCAGCGCAGGGCGTCCATGGCCTGTTCGAGCTGTGAGTCGAGGTCCCACGCGTCAGCGTTGTCCAGGTCTTCCTGGAGGCGACCCATCTCTTCCATGAGTTCATCGGAGTAGTCGGTGGCCATGAGTTCGGCGACCTCGTTGAAGCGGTCGAGCTTCACCTTGATCTCGCCCATGCCCTCTTCGACGTTTTCCTTGACCGTCTTTTCCTCATTGAGGGGCGGCTCCTGCTGGAGCATGCCGACGGTGGCCTCGGGGTCGAGGAAGGCTTCACCGTTGCTCGGCGTATCGAGTCCGGCCATGATGCGCAGGATCGAGGACTTACCGGCACCGTTGGGGCCGACGACGCCGATCTTGGCGCCGGGGTAGAACGACATGGTGACGTCGTCGAGGATCACCTTGTCGCCGTGCGCCTTGCGCACCTTCTTCATGGTGTAAATAAACTCAGCCACTCAAAGGCCTCCTGATCTGGGGGTTTGCGACGAACCAGGGATCGTAATCCCTCGCTGCGCCCTCACGCCGGGGTGGATTTCACTGCAGGTAGCCGCAGGAATCAGTTACCACGAAAGGCTACCCCAACAGGACTTTCCCCCGTGCTTCGCCAGTCCGTTCAATCTCCGATCTCACAGTCGGGACCCGTCGGACGTCTGCCTAGGAAGCCGAATAGACATAGGTTTGAAATCGGCCGAGATCCGGAGGTGACGGCGTGCATGAGAAGCACCCGCACGAACGCGTCGCAGCGGCGAACTGGAGTGGCATAGTCAGCGACCTCGACGAGCGCGTGTACCGGCGAATCGCCGTAGCCCGACCTCGAATTCTCCCTTTTCTGTCACGATTCGACCAGACCATCACCAATCCATGCATCTGGTGACGGTTTGGCAGGATCACAACCTGCATGCGGTGACAGAAATGAGGAAATTTCATCGATGCGCTACCGCTAGGACGTGCACTTGGCCAGTCAAGCGCCTTACGTTAGACGCGTCGTCGTACGGGTTTCGTTCCCCTTTACTGACGCGTACGGTGGCCAACTTTCCGCCAAACCATCACCAAACGAGGTGATCGGTGATGGTTAGGTCGAATCGTGACAGAAAAGCGGAACTTTGAGCGAAGCGATCGGCAGAGGAGCACGGTGGACGGAAGGCGGGTGAACGCGTGACACTCTTCGACGATGGCCCCTTTCGTGAGCCCACTGATCTCGGCCCTGGCGCAACCCACGTCCCTGCCTGGCTGGCCCTTGACGAGCAACGATGGATCGTTGGGCAGTTCCAGAAGTGGACGCGGGGGCCGGTGCCGCTACGTGCGGCCAAGGTCCGCGGTCACGAGATGTCAGTGCAGACGGTGTGCCTTGGCTGGCACTGGCGGCCCTACACCTATTCCCGCGAGGCCACCGACGTGAACGGTCAGCGCGTGCTCCCCTTCCCTGATTGGATGATCCGATTGGGACGCCGCGCGCTCACCGACGCTGGCTATCCGCCAGAGATGATCGAGCACTACTCGCCCGACGCTGCCTTGGTGAACTTCTACGACGACGCCGCGCGCATGGGAATGCACCAGGATAAAGACGAGCAATCCCTCGCTCCCGTCGTTTCCCTGTCGATCGGCGACGCATGCACGTTCCGCTTCGGCAATAGCGAGAACCGCGGCCAGCCGTACACCGACCTCCGGCTGAACTCCGGCGACCTCTTCGTATTCGGCGGGCCGGCACGCCTCGCCTTTCACGGCGTCACCCGCATCCACCCGGGCACGGCCCCGGACGCCTGCGGGCTCGGCAAGGGACGGATCAATATCACTATGCGCATGACGGGACTATCCGACGACCGATCCGCAGGCATTGGATAGCCATCCGATTCGTCACATTTTCCGTGTCCCACTAGCTGAGACGAGTGCCGGGTGTCACACTGGGAACTGTCGATCGCGCGCGCTCGTTCCCATTGGGTAACCGACCTAGCTGGCGAATATCTGCCCGCGACACCGATCGATACCGGTTGCGCCCGAAAGGTCGCGACAGCGACTCAACGACGAGAGGCTTGTTTCACGATGCGTTTGCGATTGAAGATTTGGCACCGCCGCCACCGCTATGCGATTCGGCAGCAGCCCGTCCTCAATCGTTTGTATCGTTTCGGCGTCGGCGTCGTCGGCACCCTCATGGTGCTCGCTGGCATGGCCATGATTCCGCTGCCGATTCCCGGCCCCGGCTGGGTGACCTTCTTCCTCGGCCTCGGTGTCCTGTCGACCGAATTCGAGTGGGCTCACCGCGTCACGTCGTTTATGCGGGCGATGCTTCACAAGGCCAACGTTATGGCTACGAGCAGCATCCACGCCATCCGTGAATTCCACGGTCGTCGCCTCGACTACCAGTCCGGAGTACGTTACGTCCGCAGCTGGATGGAGCACCAGCGCGAGCTTGGTCTGGGACAGTTCCAACTCCCCCAGCTTGCGCTCGCGGCCGCCTAATCCGCTCGTTCTTGCGGTTTCTCGCCCGCGACTGTCGTTTCTGCGCCGCCTGCCGCATCTGACGCCACCGTGTCATCGAGATTGCTCTCCGTGACTGGCGCGTTCATCTTGCGCAGCATCTCGTTGTAGCTCTCAAGTTCTGCATCGTGGTCGATATCGGCCTTGCGGTCGAAGCGGCGCGCAGCACGATCGTCTTGTCGGTTCCATTGGACGAGCAGTGCAATCATCACGACCATCAGTGGGAACTCACCCGTCGCCCAGGCGATACCGCCGCCTACTCGCTGGTCAGCCGCCAGGTCGAGATTCCACGGGTGCATCAGCGACGCATACCATTTTTCGGCGATAATCCCCGTCGTCATCATGAGAGCGACACCGAAGAACGCGTGGAATGGTAGCGACCCCCACACCACACCGAGCTTGGCGACGGGACTGATTTGCCGCGGTGCGGGGTCGATGCCGATGACCAGCCAATAAAATAAGAAGCCACTGATCAAGAAGTGGAAATTCATGGCCAGGTGTGCGGAGTGGTTCGCGACGAGCGAGTCGAAGAGACCCCCGAGATACAGCACGTAGAAGCTGCCGACGAAAAGCGTGACCACGATGAATGGGTTGGTTACGAACTTCGAGTACGAGCCGTGGATTCCGCTCAGAATCCATTCGCGCGGCCCCGGCGGGTTGCCTCGTCCGGCAGCGGGGATGGCTCGCAGCGCCAACGTGACGGGACCGCCCAAAACCAACAGGACCGGAACCAGCATCGACAACATCATGTGGCTCATCATGTGAACGCTGAACATCGCCGGTGCGTAGCGGCCCATGCCGGACGACGTCGCGATGAGCAGCGCGGCACAGCCGAGCAGCCAGGCGACGGTCCGCCCAATCGGCCAATGGTCGCCACGCTTATGCAGGCGATACACACCACGCAGGTAGACGATCGCCAAGACGATGGCGAGGGTGCCGAAGATCAGGTCGAAGCGCCAATCGAACATCAGCTTCGACAACGTCGGCGGACCGTCGAGGTTGTAGCCGATCTTGAGTTCCATCGGCGAAACGTTGGCCGTTTCCAGGACCGGTGGCGGTGTCCGCGACAGGCCTGCACCAAATCCGAACGCCACCGCGAAGACCACCAGTTCGACGGCCGCGAACCGCACGAACAGCGACTGTCGTGGCTCGTCGTTCTCTTCAAGTTCTTTGATCGTGAATGTGCGGTGGAGCGCTCCGATGAGGCCCGCGATGGCTAACGCCACAGCCTTACCGACCGCGACCAGCCCGTAAGTAGTCGTGAAGAGGTCACCGAGCGACATTCGGACAAGGGCATTGATGACACCGCTGATACCGACGACGATGACGCACCAGAACGCCACCCGGGAGTACCGAGACACCGCCAGGTTCCGCCATTGGCCGTTACCGAAGGCATAGGCCAGGACGGCGAGGAGGCCACCCATCCAGAGGGCCGCGGCCACGATGTGCAGGATCAAACTATTCGTCGCGATGTCGTGGCCACCGCCCGACGACGAGTGACCCGCGAGTGCCGACGGCATCAGTGACAGGAAGCCGAGCGCGATCACCAGGAAGGTCATCCCCCAGCGCATGATGGCCCGCGCGACGATGGCGGCGAGGCCAGCGAAGATCGCCGTCCACAGCCAGTATCGAGCTTCGGCGACCGATCCGTACGCCTCGAGGAGGTTCCTGGGTATCAGGACTTCGCTGAGTCCCTTACCGCTGACGTTCGAGATTGACAGCGGTATGAGTGCGAGCGCGCACAGCATCCAGACAAGCATCGCGGCGCTGGCCCAGCGGATCGCGCGGTAGCCGCCCGCATCCAGCGCACCGTTTGCCTGCGGCGGCACAAAGAAGGCGGCGAAGACGGCGGCCCCGAATCCGATCGCTGCACAGATTTGCCCGACGACTGTCGCCACTGGCAATCCGTATGTTGTGATCCAACCGGGATCTGGCAGTCCGGTCAGGCGCAGGACTGTCGAGGCTGACACTCCAGTCACGACTACGGCCGCCATCGACCCCACAACCACGAGCAGGGAAATGAGCAGAGACCGCACGCCCGAGGGGTCGTTGAGGCGGTCCCGCGTGTGTTCCTCCGCCTTGCCGACGGACGTCGCTGTCATGACCTCTACTGTAGGACGCGATAGAGTAGTCGTTCGTCGCCACCCATCAGGGTCGATGCGCCTCCATAGCTCAGGTGGATAGAGCAAGAGCCTTCTAATCTCTAGGTCGCAGGTTCGAGTCCTGCTGGGGGCACCAAAACGTCATCGCCGGGGCATCCGCTCAGGTCGGGTGTCGTGTTGGCTCGACTGTGGCCAAAATCTCCGACGCGGACGGCTACCTGGGGACTCGATCGCTGCACGATCGTGCGTTAGGTGTCACTTTCGTGCATTGGGGTATATCTTGCAGCGACCCCTAATGCACGAAAGTGACACCTAGTGCACGGTCTTGGCCGGGCACATCCGCACGGGCTGTTCACTGCCCCCACCGACCGTCGCCGCCTTCTCGAAGAGCCTTCGTACGTGACTTCTCGTATTTGAATCACCGATAGCGCGACATCCCACCGCGGAAAACCTGTGGACCTCAACTCCAGAAATCGGTGAGGCCCTGCGCCGCCCGCTGCCCCTGGGCGTAGCCAGCACGGGCGGCCGGAGGTCGCGCCGACAGGTCCATGGCATTGCCGCCAAATGCTTTGAGGCCTTCCCCCTCCGGGAAGATCGTTTCGACCCGGCTCCCTTGCCGTCGTAGTTCGTCGATCTGCGAGGCCAGATCCACGTGCCAATTGAGCGGCACCCTGGTGGCTCCCCCGAACGGGGACAGAACCAAGACCCGCCCGCAGCCGGCGGCGAGGTCGGCATTGTCCGCGTTGGCCCGATAACCCCCGTCGATGTACTGCCGATCCCCAATCCGGTAAGCGGGCCCGCCCGCGCAGCTAGCCGCGACGGCATCGGCCAGGTCGACGCCGCTGTCGCAATCGAAGGCCACCGGTTCGCCCGTGTGAGCATCAACAGCGGTCAGCAGAATCCGCTGTTCCGGCCACTCTTGGCTAGGGAGTCGCCTTTCGACGACGCCGCGCCACCGGGCCGAACCGACCCCACCCTCGGCATTGTCGAGTTCGATCGCGGCCGCACCCATTCGACGCCGCATCTCGGAGATCCCGTCGGACGAGTCGATGATCCGCTGCGTACGAGACAGTTGGTCGGAGACGGCCCCGCTGATGCGGTTTACTGGCGGCGTCGCTGGCACCACGGCCGAGATGGTGGCGTCGTAGAGTTCTGCCGGTGTCGCGCTGGTAATCATGGCCGCGGCAGTCGAACCCGCGGACGTTCCAACTATCAGGTCGGCAGTCGTGACGTCGAGTCCCGCGGCGGCTAGCCCGGCGACCACGCCGAGCAACCAAGCGTTTCCGGACGATCCGCCGCCGCCGAGCACCAAGGCGCGACGGTCGTTGAATAGCGATGAAGTAGTCATTTCGTGCATGGGAGTCGCCTTTCGCGAACTTGCGGTTCGGAGCGCTCCCGGCGGCGACTAGATCAGTCGCGCGATCGTGGACTGCGAGGGAGCACCCACTGTGGCACTGCGTTCATTGGGCTCACCTCCAGTCGTTAGATCACGATCAATAGCCCACGATACGCTCGGCGACTCTGCGCGTCGAGAGACTTTCTTGAATTAATTTCCATTAATTGATTTTTCATAGCTGTTTTCACTGAAGGCTTTACGGCGTAGCGTCGAAAAAGTCGGGAAACACGCCAAAGTAGGAGTTGACCATGAACAATCACACCATTCGGCGGCCGATTGCAGCAGCAATTGGCGCAATTGCAACAATGGGGACACTCGCCACACCGGGAATAGCCAGTGCCGTCCCGGAACAATATCCAATGCCAGCCAGCCTCTCGATTGCTGGCGATCTCCTCGTCGCACCCGGCGTCCATCTCCTCAACATCGATGCGTCAGGCATGCGCGACAAGCACGGCAAGACCGCAGGCACCTATGTCGCCACGGTCATGAACGGGTCAAGCAAAACACCCATCCAGGTTAAGGGACCTATCACCTGTATTTATACCCACGGCGACACCGCCTCGCTGGTCTACCCGATCTCGGCCACCTCCCCCAACCTGGTGCCGAACGCACTTCGCGACAGGTACGCGGTCAAGATCAGCGTCCGAAAGGGCAACGTCGATCACGTCGGCGTCCAGGGACCGATGCCGACGGACTCGTTCCGCAATTGCCTCCCCGGTTCGACACCCTTCGTATTCCAGGGCAAGATCACCATCGGCCAGTAATTGCCAACTCAATAAGTCGCCAATACACGACTTTACGGAACCAGCCATTAGAGCGACGAGAGTTGCTTCTCAATCGCCGACTTTCCTGCGATTGTTGCCAAATGCCGCAAAAATAGGGCATTGGGAACAAGACGACTAGCACGCATTGAGTTACCAAAGACCACCGGCGGTCGTGCGCCGACAATACGACCAATTGTCCGGGATTGCGTCGCAATTTTGCGTGCTCTCGGCTTCCGGACTGCCTCATACCGTTCCAGCGATCGGCCAACATCGGCATACTTGGCGATCGCTGCGGCCAGCACCACCGCATCCTCGATCGCCTGACATCCGCCCTGGCCCAGATGCGGACGCATCGGGTGCGCGGCATCGCCAACCAGCACGACGCTGCCGTCGGACCAACTCCGCGCCAGCGGACGGTCGTACAGGTCCGTCCGGGAGGTCTGGTCGCGAGACGTCGCCGCCACGACGGCGGCGATCGGCTCGGGCCACCGGCTTGCCAGGGCCCGAACCTGCGATGACTCGTCGCCGAACTGCGTATTCTCCGGTAGCCGGACCGTACCGAACCAGTAGGTCTGACCCTCGCGCAACGGCACCGCACCGAACTCTGAGAGACGGCCGACAACTTGTCCCGCTAGCCGCGGGTCGATCTGCAGATCGGCTATCCCCCGCCACGCGGAGTACCCGGTGTAGGTGTGGACGAGTCCGGGATTGAAGCGATTTGCCAGCGCCGATCGAGTCCCGTCGGCGGCAACCACCAGATCGGCAGGAAGTCGTTGGCCATCGGAGGTGACGACAGCGGCCCCGTCGCCAGACGTGAACGCGGCGGTGACCGCCGTGCCGTACCGGACGGTGTGTTTCGGCAGGGCGTCGGTGATGACATCGCGCAGTGCACTGCGTCGAAGAACGGCGAGAGGTTCGCCCAGCGCGTGGACCATCGCGCCGTGAGCCGGTCGACGAATCGTCGAACCGTCTTGCCACCGAATGACGCCGCCCTCAATCCGGGCCGACACAGCGCGAGTGGCCTCTCCCAGCCCGATCCTGTCGAGGGCCGCTAATGCATTGGGCCACAGCGTGATACCTGCTCCAGCTGCGGTGTCATGACGTTGTTCCAGGACGGTGACCTTGTGGCCGTCACGGACGAATGCCGCAGCCGCCGTTAGACCCGCGATGCCTGCACCAGCAATGATGACGTGCATGGGTCCAGTGTGCCCCTGAGGACTGCTAGTTTCCGTTGAATTGCGCCGGGCGCTTCTCCAGGAACGCCGCCACCGCTTCGTGGTGGTCGTCAGTGCTGTGGGCGACAGCCTGCATGGTCGCTGAGAGTTCGAGCAGTTGGTCAAGCGTCTGCTGCGACGATTCGCGCAGCAGCTTCTTTGTCATCCGGACGGCGACCGGCGGGTTAACCGCAATGCGCTCAGCTAGTTCGCGGGCTGCGGGCAGTAGTTCCTCTGGGTCCACCACTCGCGACACAATCCCCCAGTCGAGAGCTGTCGCCGAATCGACGCGGTCGCCGGTCAACGCCATTTCGGCGGCTCGCGCAGCTCCGACGATGCGGGGCAGCAGCCAGGCGCCGCCGTCACCGGGGATCAGACCAAGCTTGACGAAACTCTCGGCAAAAAACGCACTTGTGGAGGCGATGCGGACGTCGCACATCAGCGCGAGGTCGCACCCGGCACCGACCGCCGGGCCGTTAACGGCAGCGACGATCGGTACTTCGAGCGAATAGAGAGCGCGCGGAATCCGTTGGATCCCTTCGCGATAGCCGACGCGCTGCTGGTGCGGTGCCCCGCCAAACAAGCCTGCCTTGGCAGCCATGTCTTTCACGTTGCCGCCCGCGGAGAAGGCGGAACCGGCACCGGTCAGGATCACCACCCGTACCGACGGGTCACGATTCACTGCGTCGACGGCATCGACGAAAGCGTCGATGGCATCGTCTTCGGAGATCGCGTTCCGGGTTTCGGGTCGGTTGATGGTCCAGGTGACGACGTCGCCGTCACGGGTTACCAGCAGCACGTCGTTACTCACAGGAGCTCAAGGATCGTTGCGTTAGCCATGCCTCCAGCCTCGCACATTGTCTGCAGGCCGTATTGGATGCCGTTGTCGCGCATGTGGTGCACGAGGCGGGTCATCAGAATCGCACCCGAGCCACCGAGCGGGTGACCCACCGAGATGGCACCGCCAACGGGGTTCAGCACATCGTCGGACGCACCGATCTCGGCCTGCCACGCCATGGGCACCGGGGCGAATGCTTCGTTGACTTCGTAGGCCCCGATGTCGGAGACCTGCAGGCCTGAACGGTCGAGAGCCTTCTTGGTTGCCGCGATGGGGCCGGTCAGCATGATGACCGGGTCGTCGCCGGCAACGGTCGAGGTGTGGATGCGCGCCATTGGCTTCCAGCCATTGGCGGCGGCAATCTCGCTGGTGGTGACCAACAGGGCGCCTGCGCCGTCGGAGATCTGCGAGGCGTTACCTGCGGTCACGACACCGTTCTCGTCGAACGGGGTCTTCAGTGCGGCGAGCTTCTCGACGGTGCTTCCACGACGGACACCCTCGTCGATCGCGAGGCCACCCGCAAACGCAGCGATCTGGGCGTCGAAGGCACCGGCGTCTTGGGCGGCGGCGGTGCGTTCGTGCGAACGAACCGAGTACTCGTCGAGTTGCTGGCGGGTGAATCCCCAGCGCTTCGCCATCATTTCCGCACCCAGTCCCTGGTTGAAGCCGCTGACGCCGTAGCGGTCGAGGACCGAATCGGGGTAGGGCTTACCGTCGCCGCGAGCGGCACCCATCGGGACACGGGACATCGACTCGACGCCACCGGCGATCGCGATGTCGTACTGCCCGGCGATCACCGATGCGGCGGCAAAGCTCACCGACTGCTGGCTCGACCCGCAGCGGCGGTCGACGACGGTCGACGGAACGGACTCCGGCCAGCCTGCGGCGAGGACGCCGACACGGCCAATGCTGCCCGCTTGGTCGCCGACTTGGCTCACACAGCCCCAAATGACGTCGTCGATGGTCGCGGGGTCGAAACCGACACGATCGGCGAGGGCCTTGAGGACATGGGCACTCATGTCACCCGGGTGGACGTCGGCCAAACCGCCATTACGCTTGCCGATCGGGGTACGGACGGCATCAACAATCACTGCATCTCTCATGCCCTCTTTACTACCCTAACAAGCGCTCGGTTGGGAACAAGAGGGCGAAGTTGACGTGGCTGTAACGCGCTGATGCCCGCCGCGAAACAGTCCCACGACACCGTGAGGAACATGTCGACCGAATTCGCGCCTTCGACTCAGCCTTTGCCGACCGATGCCCCGCGTCGCTCGGTCGAGACCGTCTGTGGCTACTGCGGCGTGGGCTGCGGCATCACCCTCGAAGTGGTCGACGGGACGGTCGCCAAAGCCCGCGGCACGGCGTCCCACCCCGCCAATCACGGCCGCCTGTGCACCAAGGGCGCCACCACCGCCGAGATGCTGAAGGCACCTGGTCGACTCACGACCGCAACCGTGCGACACGACCGCAACGCCGAGCCCCGCACAACCCCCATCGACGAAGCGATCACCGAGACTGCGCGACGACTCTCGGCGATCCGCACCGAATACGGTCCGGATGCCGTCGCCCTGTACGTGTCGGGCCAAATGTCACTCGAGGCGCAATATTTGGCAAACAAGCTGGCCAAAGGCTTCCTCGGAACCAACCAGATCGAATCGAACTCTCGACTATGCATGGCTAGCGCTGGTACCGGTTACAAGCAGTCCCTGGGTGCCGACGGGCCGCCGGGGAGCTACGACGACCTCGATCATGCCGACGCCTTCCTCGTGATCGGTTCCAACATGGCCGACTGCCACCCGATCCTGTTTCTCCGCCTCCTCGACCGAGTGGCGGCGGGCGCGAAGTTGATCGTCGTGGACCCGCGCCGAACGGCGACCGCGAACAAAGCGCACCTGCACCTGCCGGTCCGCCCCGGCACCGATCTGGCGCTCCTCAACGGCCTCCTGCGACTCATTGTCGAGGCGGGCGGCGTCGATGACGAGTTCATCGCCGCGCACACCGAGGGGTGGGACGAGACCCTCACACTGCTCGCCGACTACCCGGCGGACAGGGTGGCCGAGCTGACCGGCGTCGACGAATCAATGTTGCGCGAGGCGGCACAAATTCTCGCGAGCGCCGACAACTGGATGAGCCTCTGGACGATGGGCCTCAACCAGTCGACGCACGGCACGTGGAACACCAACGCCATCTGCAATCTGCATCTGGCGACCGGAACCATCTGTCGCACCGGATCCGGGCCCTTCTCCCTCACCGGCCAACCTAACGCGATGGGAGGACGCGAAATGGGCTACATGGGTCCGGGGTTACCGGGACAGCGAACAGTCGCCAACGCCGACCACCGCGCCGAAACTGAGCGGATCTGGAAGATACCCGCTGGCACCCTGCACACGGGTGTCGGTTGTGCCGACATTGAGGGGCCTGGCTCGGGCGGAACTATCGACATGTTCGCTTCCCTCGCCAGCGGCGGGATTCGAGCGATCTGGATCATCTGTACCAACCCGGTTGCATCCGTGGCGAATCGGGCGACGGTTGTCCAGGCACTCGAAGCTGCGGAGTTGGTGGTGGTGCAGGAAGCCTTTTCCGGTGCCGAAACCACCGCGTTTGCCGACATCGTGTTGCCCGCCGCCCTGTGGGCCGAGGCCGAAGGCACCATGGTCAACTCCGAACGCAGTGTCATGCTGACCCAACCGGCCGTCACGCCACCCGGGCAAGCTCTCCCCGACTGGCAAATCATCGCGCGTGTGGCGTGCGAGATGGGTTTTGCCGACGCCTTCGATTACCCCGATGCGGCGGCCGTTTTCGATGAGATCACCGGGTTCCACAATCCAACCACCGGCTGGGACTTTCGGGGCATCGACTACGCCCGACTCGCCGCCGGCCCGGTCCAATGGCCCGCCGCGCCCGGCGGTCCCGCGCGCAACCCGATTCGCTACGTCCACGACGGCACACTGACATTTCCGACTGCCAGCGGTCGTGCTCGGTTTTGGGCGCGCCCGCACCTACCGCCAGCCGAGATGCCCGACGACGACTACCCGATGCTTCTCACCACCGGACGCCTTGCACACCAGTGGCACACCATGACCAAGACCGGTCGCGTCGCCAAACTCAATCGCCTCGACCCGCACTCGTTTGTGCAGATCAATCCGGCCGACGCAACCGCCTCCGGGATTGCCGAAGGCGACCTCGTCGAACTGCGCTCGCGGCGCGGGACCGCCCAGGTGCCGGCCAGGGTCGACGACGCCGTCGCACCCGGAGTCTGCTTTGTGCCGATGCACTGGGCCGACAGCTTCGGTCAGCACCTCGCCATCAACGCGGTCACCAACGACGCGGTCGATCCTGACTCACTGCAACCGGAATTTAAGGCATGCGCGGTGTCCCTCACGCGCCTCGCCCCCGCCGCTTCTGCCACCGCCCCCGAGGAGAGACCAATCACCGCAGTGGAACTGACCCCCAAATCGCTGGCGGCCGCGCTCGGCGTCAGCCGTGACGAACCGAAATTGTCCGATACCGAACGCGGCTATTTGTCGGGGATGCTGCAGGGTTTGGAGGCCAATCCGCCGGTCGGAGCTGTCCCGACTGTCCCGGAGCGCTCACCGCTGTCGTCCTTGACCCGCGCATGGGTGGAAGGTGTACTCGCCGGATACTTTTCGCGGGTTCCCGCCAACCCCACTGCTGGCGCGGCGGTGACCTCAATCCGGGTGGTGTGGGCCTCCCAGACAGGGACCGCCGAGGAGTATGCCGCCGACGCCTCGGCCGAACTTGAGGCCGCAGGATTCGCGGTCACGACGGTGTGCGCCGACCGCGTCGCCATCGACGATCTAGCAGGCAACGTTGTATTCATTGTCGCCAGTACCGGCAATGGCGACGCCCCCGACAACGGCCTCGCCCTGTGGGACGCACTCGCCTGTGCCAGCGCCAACGACATCGACGAACTGCGCTATGCCGTCATCGGCTTCGGGGACTCGTCGTACGCCGACTTCTGCGGCTTCGCGCGCAAACTCGACGCCCGCCTCGACGTCCTGGGCGGAAGCCGGCTGACGCCGCCGGCGTTCTGCGAGCCGGACTTCACCGATCGCGCTGCGACGTGGCTCGCCGACACGATGGCAGCAGTCGGCGGGGCCACGAGCACATCGACAGTTCCCGAACCTGCCTCAGCGGCCAAAGCTCCGGAAAAGAACACCTATTCCAAAAAGCACCCGTACCTGGCACCGATCATCGGCAACTCCATCCTCACCGCCCCGGAATCCGACAAACAGGTGCGTCGCATCACCTTTGGCATCGATCCGGAAGTGCTGAGCTACACCGCCGGCGATGCGCTTGGCGTGTGGCCACGCAACAGTGACGCCCTCGTCACCGAGTGGCTCGAACGCACCGGCCTCGACGGAACCGAAACCGTCATCGTCGACGGCGAACCCGTTGACCTGCGTCTCGCGCTGAGCGAGCACTACGAGATTGCGCGGTGCACCCGCGACATCGTGGCCTTTGTCGCCAGCCATCACAACGATCCCGAACTCGCCGCCCTGCTCGACGATCCCGCGGCGTTCACCGAGTGGGCGTGGGGCAGACAGTCGGTCGATCTGCTGATCACACACCCCGTCGAAGCGCCAGCCGTAGATTGGCTCAGCGTGTGCAAGCGGTTGCAGCCGCGGCTGTACTCAATCTCTTCCAGCCCCTCCACGACCCCGGACCGCGTGGAAGCAACCGTGTCGGTGGTGCAGTTCGGCGAGGACCTCCCGCGTCGCGGCGTGTGCTCCGGCTTCCTCGCGGACAGTGACCCCACCTCGGATGTCCCACCCAACGCTCGAATCTTTATCCAGCCCAACACCAAATTTAGTCTGCCCGCCGAGCCTGATGCACCGGTAATCATGATCGGCCCGGGAACCGGGATTGCCCCGTTCCGCAGTTTCTTGCACGAACGCCTCGCAACCGGTGCAACCGGCGACAACTGGGTCTTCTTCGGAGAACGCCACCGCGACACCGACTTTCATTACCGCGACGAACTCCTCGGCTTCCTCGAGTCCGGGCTTGTCACCCGCCTCGACACCGCGTTCTCCCGCGACCAACCCGAAAAGGTCTACGTCCAGGACCACATGGCCGCAAATGCCTCGGAGATCTGGGCGTGGCTCCGTCGCGGGGCGCATATCTACGTGTGCGGCGATGCTAAGTCGATGGCGCGCGACGTCGACGACTGTCTCCACGCGATCGTCGCCCAGCACGGTCGTCTCGCCCCGTCCGGTGTTGACGCTTACGTCCGCGCTCTCGCTGCCGATGGCCGATACGTGCGCGACGTGTATTGACGTGCGCTGTCCGAAACATGAGCGAAACCCAGTCGGGCGGTTGTCATCTGCTCGCAACTTGGCGCGCGCCGTCGGGTAACACCGCGTTCCTATCGTCGTTCGCATGGTCGGTTAAAGAACGACCGGATCGACCGCACGACGCGTCAATCGAGGAGGCTTCAGCATGAGTATGACCACCACCAAACGAACCGCAGTAGTGATCGGGCACGGGATGGTCGGGCACCGATTCGTCGAAGCGCTCCGCACCCGCGATGCTGCGGGCCACTGGCGTGTGGTGATCTTCGGCGAGGAAACCGATCCGGCCTACGACCGCGTCGGGCTTTCCGGCTACATCGGTGCCTGGGACCGCGAGGCGCTCGCCCTCCCCGGTTCTCGCTACCCCGACGACGGTGCCGTCGACCTCCGCGTCGGCGAGCACGTCACCGGTATCGACCGCAAACGTCGCGTCGTCACCACGGACGCGGGCACCGAAGTTGCCTACGACTGCGTCGTATTGGCGACCGGTTCACGCGCCTTTGTGCCGCCGGTCCCCGGATTCGATACCGCGGGCTGCCACGTGTACCGAACGCTCGACGACCTCGACGCCATCCGCGCCGACGCCGACCGGGCACTCGCCGGAAACCAAGCAACCAAACCGGTCGGCATAGTGGTCGGCGGCGGCCTCCTCGGCCTCGAAGCCGCCAACGCACTGCGCCTGATGGGGTTGGCTCCGCACGTTGTCGAAGTGAACCCGCGTCTGATGCCACAGCAAGTCGACACCGGCGGCGGCGAACACTTGGCCCGCATGATCGGCAACCTCGGCATCACGATTTCCCTCTCGTCGGGAGTCTCTGGAATCGAACGCGCCGCTGATGGCCTCACCGTGACTTTGGCCGACGGCACAGCGGTCGACGCGGCCCTCCTCGTCTTCGCCGCCGGCGTTCGTCCCCGCGACGAACTCGCCCGTGAGGCCGGCCTCGACATCGCCGAGCGCGGTGGCGTGCTCACCGACAGCACTTGCACCACAAGCGATCCCGACATTTACGCGGTCGGCGAGGTCGCCGCCATCGAAGGTCGCTGCTACGGCCTCGTCGCCCCCGGCTATGCCACAGCGGAAGTCGTCGCCGATCAACTCCTCGGGGGTTCGGCATCGTTCCCCGGAGCCGACATGTCGACGAAGCTAAAACTGCTGGGCGTGGATGTCGCCAGCTTTGGCGATGCCCTCAGCACCACTCCCGGCGCCCTCGACGTTGTCGTGTCCGACCCCATCGGCGGGGTGTACTCCAAACTCGTCCTCTCCGACGACGCCAGCACCCTGCTCGGCGGCGTGTTAGTCGGCAACGCGAGTTCGTACGGGCTGCTGCGGCCACTTGTCGGATCCACATTGCCGGGCGACCCGGTGAGCCTTATCAGCCCGGCCGGAGAATCCCCGGCACTCGGCGTCGCGGCATTGGGTGACGACGCCCAAATCTGTTCCTGCAATGATGTTTCCAAAGGCACGCTGTGCGCGGCGATCGCCGATGGTGCCTGCGACGTCGCCGCACTAAAGTCGTGCACCGGTGCCGGGACCTCGTGCGGCTCCTGTATCCCGCTGCTGTCGCAAATCCTCGCAGAGTCCGGGGTCGAACAGTCCACTGAACTGTGCGAGCACTTCACCCTCTCGCGCGCCGAACTGTTCGAGACCGTCCGCGCGAGTGACCTCCGAACTTTCTCCGGCATCGTGGAACGGTTCGGTACCGGCACCGGTTGCGATATCTGTAAACCCACCATTGCCTCGATCCTCGCCTCACTGGGCAGCGGCCACATCCTCGACGGCGAGCAGGCCGCACTCCAAGACTCCAACGACCGATTTCTCGCCAACATTCAACGAAACGGCACCTACTCGGTAGTCCCGCGTGTTCCCGGCGGTGACATCACCCCCGAGCACCTCATCCTGATCGGCGAAATTGCCCGCGACTTCGGGCTGTACACCAAGATCACCGGTGGTCAGCGCATTGATATGTTCGGTGCCACTGTCGACCAGCTTCCCTTGATCTGGCGGCGCCTCGTCGACGGCGGCATGGAATCCGGCCACGCGTACGGAAAGTCGTTGCGGACGGTGAAGAGTTGCGTCGGCTCGGACTGGTGTCGCTACGGGCAGCAGGATTCGGTCCGCATGGCGATCGACCTGGAGTTGCGGTATCGCGGGCTGCGGTCGCCGCACAAGATCAAGATGGGCGTCTCCGGCTGCGCCCGCGAATGCGCCGAAGCTCGAGGCAAAGACGTCGGCGTGATTGCCACCGAAAAGGGCTGGAACCTCTATGTCGCAGGCAACGGCGGCATGACTCCGAAACACGCGCAACTCCTGGCTGGCGACCTCGATGATGCGACGCTGATCGCCTACATCGATCGCTTCCTCATGTACTACATCCGGACGGCCGAGCGCCTGCAGCGCACTGCGCCGTGGCTCGAGGAACTCGACGGTGGACTCGACCGACTCAAGGCTGTCGTGATCGACGATGTCCTTGGCTTGGCCGCCGACTTCGAAGCCGACATGGAGCGACACGTCGCCGATTACCAGTGTGAGTGGAAGGGCGTCCTCGACGACCCCGACAAGCTCTCCCGGTTCGTCTCGTTTGTGAATGCCCCCGGTGTCCCCGACCCCACCGTTGCCTTCGGCGAGAGCAATGGCCGCAAGGTCCCCGTTCTGCTCGGCTCCCCAGGTATGCCCGCCCCTGCCCTACCCACCCCTGCCCTTCCCACCCTTGCCCTACCCACCGTCTGACCTGCCCAGCGTCTGAAAGGCTCACCGATGACCAGCAACTTCGACCTGCACCGCTGGACCCGCGACTGGACGGCAGCGTGTCACACCGACCGTCTCGACCGGTTGCGCGGCGTAGCCGTTCTCTTGCCCGACGGCGCGCAGGTGGCCCTGTTCCGTCTCGCCGACGACAGCCTGCGCGCGGTCGGCAACATCGACCCGATCGGGCGGGCCGCAGTCATTTCGCGTGGCATCGTCGGTGACCGCAATGGTTTTCCGGTCGTCGCCTCACCCCTCAAGAAGCAGGCCTTCAGTCTCATCGACGGTCGCTGCCTCGACGTTGAAGGCGTCCGAATCCCGGTATACGGCACCCGGATTGGCCTCGACGGTACGGTGTTCGTCGCTAACTCTCCCGACATCCGGTTTGCCTTCCGGCCCGACGGATTCGGGCAGCGAGAAGCTGCATCGTGACCGTCGTACTGGCCGCGCATGGCACGCGCAACCCGCACGGCGTCGAACTTCTGGGTGAATTGGCCCAGGCGATCTCGGCCAGGCTCGCCGACGCCGTTCATCTGAGTTTCGTCGACGTCCTCGGCCCCAGCCCCAGCGAGGTTCTGGCCACCCTGCCCGCCGGGCCGGTGACCGTCCTGCCAGCATTCCTGTCGCGCGGCTATCACGTCCGTGTCGACATTCCCGCTCACCTCGAACGTGCTAATCGTCCGATACGACTGGCGGAAGCGCTCGGGCCGTCACGACTGCTCGTGACGGCCCTCCAAGGCCGCCTGGCCGAGGCCGGGGCGACGCGCAACGACGCCGTCGTCCTGGCCGCGGCCGGTTCGTCCGACCCGGCAGCGCACCGCGATATCGAAGTTGTGGCGTGCGGCCTTTCTCATCAGATCGATGCACCCGTTCGAGTGGCGTTCGCGAGTGTAGTTCCCGGTTCTGCCTACCCGTCGGTGGCCGATACCGTCGCAGAACTTCGCGAAGACCGAGGCGTTCGACGGGTTGCGGTCGCCTCGTACCTCTTGGCCGACGGACTGTTTCAGCAGCGGCTCGCCGCGAGCGGAGCCGATATCGTCGCGCGGCCGCTCGGACTGACCGCGCCGGTCATCGAATTGGCCTGCGCGCGAATCGCGTCGGCCACTTCCTGGAAACTCACTGATCCGGATCGACGTCTAATCGATATCCCCGCTTGACGACGGTTGCCACCATCCCGCGGTTCCCCAGGGCAGTGCGGAGCCGAGCCACGGCCACCTCGACGGCATGCTCGTCGCCAGCGCCGATCGACTTCAGCAGTTCAGCCCTCGACAGGACCGTGCCCGGGCGCTCGGCGAGTCGCGCCAGCAGCCGCAGGGACGCTGCCGGCAGATCGATCACTTCCCCATCAACGACTACCGAATCGGCCCGAATCCCCAACCGATGCCCACCCGCCAGCAAGTCCGGATGTGCCGCCGGTAGGTCTTCGGCAACCAATCGAGCCAATGCTCCCAAGCGCATGCGGTCGGGCCACTTACTGATGACTCCGGCCAGTTCCAGGGGTGCCGCCGTGACCGGTCCCACGCTGTAGGTCGACACCGAATCTTGTAGCGCCTCAACAAGTTCGGCACGAAGGCCGAGTTCGCCCGCGCGAGTCAGCATCGACACGGCGGCCGGTCCCGAAGTAAAGGTGATCGCATCGACCCGCCGATGGGCGACGTCGGAGATGAGGCCATCGAATGCGGTGAGGTCGGTGGGCCGGCGCCAGCTGTACACGGGCACGGCGATCACGTCCGCACCCATCGCGGTCAGGCCGTCAACGAAGTCGCGGTTGGGATCCCAGCCGTCGATCGCACCGTGCAACTGCACGGCGACGCGTTTACCTGCGACGTCGGACGGATTGAGGTACTCGAGTACTTCGGCCGACGACTCCGACGCCGGAGACCATTCTTCTCGCAAACCGGCGGCCCGCAGCGCCCCGGTCACCTTGGGTCCGCGGGAAATGATCCGGGCACCGGTAAACGCTGCCATCAGTTCATCGGCCAGACCCCACTCGTCGGCGGCCTCCACCCAGCCGCGGAACCCGATACCGGTCGTCGGGATCAGAAGGTCGGGAGGGCTTGCGATCACCGCTTCGGTCCCCGCACGCAAGGCGGGATCGTCTGGGAGCGGCACCATTTCGATCGCCGCAGCTGAGGTCACCCGAGCACCGCGACGGATCAGCAATGCTCCGAGTTCTTCGGCGCGTCGCGCCGCAGTCACCGCGACGGTGAACCCCGCCAACGATCCTTCCGCTGGCGGGGTGGTCCGAGAGATATCAACACTCATAGGGAGATCTTGGCAGACTCGGCAACCATGGCCGCATCCTCGCGCTTGCGCGGGACTGCAACGTACACGCGCCACGTCACCGCGGCCGCGATCGCGTAGAACGCTGCGAACACCATGACGGCGATCGCCGCGTCGCCTGTGCTCATGTACGACTGCCGCAGCGCCATGTTGATCCCCACTCCGCCGAGGCCTCCGACGGCCCCGGCGATGCCGATCACCGCACCCGACATCGCCCGTGAGTAGTTGGCTCGGCCGACCTCGTCAAGCGGAAGCGACCGCGACTTCGCATCGAACACGGACGGGATGATCTTGTACACCGAACCGTTGCCCATACCGGACAAGATGAAGAGGGCGATGAACCCGACCGCCTGGATGGCAATCGACTCACCGATCAGGAGAATGCTGGCAGCGACGATCATGCCGCCGAACACAGCCAGAGTGACGCGGCTGCCGCCGATGCGGTCGGCGAGTTTGCCGCCATAGACGCGGGCGATGGATCCCAGGAGCGGGCCGATGAACGCGATCTGTGCCGCATGCAGTGATGCCTGCGCGGGGGTATCACCGGCTTCGATGAAGTTCAGTGACAGAACCTGCGAGAACGCGAATGCGAACCCGATGAATGAGCCGAAGGTTCCGATGTACAACAGTGAGATCAACCAGGTGTCACGGTCGGCGATCGCCGAACGCATCGCGGCCATATCGACGCCTGGACCGTCGAGGTTGTCCATAAAGAGGGCTGCGCCAACGGCAGCAACGGCCAACAAGACGAGGTAGACGGCGCACACCCAGTACGGCGCACGATTGCCTGCCCACGCAATAACCAGCAAGCCGACGAGTTGCACAGCGGGGACGCCAAGGTTGCCTCCACCGGCATTAAGGCCGAGCGCCCATCCCTTGAGTCGTTGCGGATAGAAGGCGTTGATGTTGGTCATCGACGAGGCGAAGTTGCCGCCACCGAAGCCGGCAAGCGCAGCACACGCCAGGTACATCCACAGCGGCTGTCCGGGATTAGCCAGGATTGCGATGGTCGCGACCACCGGAATGACCAGCACGATGGCCGAGAACATGGTCCATCGGCGGCCACCGAAGCGGGTGGTGGCCATCGTGTACGGGAATCGCAGCAGTGAGCCGGTGAGGGTGGCGACCGCGCCGATGAGGAATTTATCTCCCGCGCTGATGCCGTACACATCGGTCGGCATAAATAGCACCATCACCGACCAGAGGGTCCAGACGGAGAAGCCGACATGCTCGGCAATAACCGACCAGATCAGGTTGCGACGCGCGATAGCCGAACCGCCGGACTCCCAGTCGTTGGTGTTCTCCGGATCCCAGTTGGTGATCCGGTGCCGCTGCTTGTCTTCAACGAACCCGGGATTCACCGATCCGGTTGGGATGCTTCCACTTTCCACGTGCTACCTCCTAAAACTGTCCGGCGCAATGCTGTCGCGTCGAGAACCGTCCGGATGACCACCGGACGATTCCGAAGGTATGGGCGCGATGTTGCCAACACCGGCGGACTCGATCACGCGTACGTAATGAAGTCCTCACGGCCGATAAGCAACGTCGGTGAGGTGACCGCGGGAGGTTTGCGATCCCTTTGCCGACTTTCCAGAAACCTGCCAGAGATCCTCCAGAGGCCCCACAGAACTCGCTCCTAGATTCATTCATGTCGGACGCGAGATACGCGATCGTCGAGGATCGAAAAGACCAATAGCTTCTCGCAACTCGGCGACTATCCGAATGATTGAGGAGCACGGCATGAACTTTGATCGCAATGAGCGCAACGATCACAACAACCGCCACCGTGAACCGCAGCCCCGCCGTCGTCGCCGCGAGCGCCGCTGGGACCGCCACAATAAGCGCTGGTCGTGGGTCTGGGTTGGCTAAGCCACAGCCCTTCCCCCGCAGGTAGACATCAAGTGCGCCGACCCTACCCCCGGGTCGGCGCACTTGCCCTGCCTGCAGCTTCAGGGCTTGCGGATCCCTCGGCAGAATTGGATGCAGGAAATGAACCTTTCGACGACCGCACGACGGTACTACCCCTTCCTTTCAGGGCAAAAGAATCACCTTATTGGTGCCGCAGTCTTTCTACTTATTGCCGCCGCCTGCGACGCCATCGGCGTCTTTGTCTTAGCCGATGTTGTCGACGGGGCGTTAGGCGCCAATGGATGGCATACTTTCGCCAGGCTCGCCGCCGTGTGGCTCGGTGTGACTGCGGTCAGCGTTGGTGCCGACTACCTCGGGATGGTGCTGGCAACCATCGCCTCCGAGCGCACCGTTCTGGCCATGCGCACGGCATTGTTTGCCCACATCCAGCGCCTCGCTCCCGTCAGCCACCGCCGCCGTGGACTAGGCGACCTGATGGTCCGGCACTCCAGTGACCTCGAAGCCGTGGAGCAGCTGATCGGCACCGGCATCATGTCGTTCGCCGTCGCGGCAGCCAACGCCGCCGGCCTGCTGATCGCCGCTTTCATCCTGAACCCCGTCGTCGCAGGTGTCGCCGTCGCCGCCTGCCCCATCTTGTGGGCGGTCTCCGCGTACTTCGGACGAAAACAGACGGTCACCACGCAGAAAGAACGCGCAGCCAATAGCGCCATTGCCGACTCGGTGTACTCGGCCCTCGCCGGGCATGAGACCACTGTCGCCTACAACCAGCAGGAGCGAGAAGCCGCCGACCTCGCTCGAAACGGGCGGCGGTGGGCAGCAGCGAGAATCGGTCAGACACGCGTCGAAGCCGGTTTTGGGAGCGCACTCGGGTTCACACAGGTTCTTCTCTCTCTAGCCGTCACCCTCGCGGGCGTCTGGCAGGTACGCCAGGGCGCACTGACGGTGGGACAAATGTTGGCTCTGACCGGTTACCTCGGGATGCTCTACCCCCGGCTTCAGCAAATTGCCGATGTGCGGCTGTCGATCGCCGAAGCAGGCGTCAGCGCCGCGCGGGTGTCAGAACTGCTCGACGAGCCACCGCACCGGCCCGACCCCGAGTACGCCAAACCGCTTCCGCCGGTCAAGAGCCACGACCCGGTCACCGTCGAACTGAACGACGTCCATTTCGCCTACGACGGCCACGCAGTTCTAACCGGGACAGATCTCCGACTGCTCCCCGGGACCATTACCGCGCTGACCGGTCCTAGCGGCGCTGGAAAATCCACCCTCGCCACCATGATCTGCGCGCTCGAGAACCCCGACTCCGGGACGGTAACAATCAATGGGCACGACCTCACCCGAACGACGGGCCGGTCCGTCCGCGACCAAGTGACGCTACTCCCGCAAGTCCCACATGTGCGCCCGGGGACCGTCGCTGACAACATCGCCTACGGCAGACCAGAAGCGAGCCGTGCAGAAGTGCGATCCGCCGCCATTGACGCCGGTGCCCACAGCTTTATCACCGACCTTCCCGACGGCTACGACACGTATCTCGCCGGTGACGGACTAGAACTGTCCGGCGGCCAACGCCAGCGCCTAGCCGTCGCACGGGCCATGCTTCGCGATACTCCGGTGCTGGTGCTCGACGAACCCAGTGCAGCACTCGACGATGCCTCGGTCACCGAGATCATCGGACCGTTGCGAGCCTTGTCTTCCGGCCGCACCACGCTGCTGATCACTCACGATTCCCGGCTGACACCAATCGCCGACACCGTCGTCGAATTGCGGCACGGCCGGATACACCCAGCAGGAGAAACTGCCGACCTACGAAATCTTCAATACCCCCATGGCATTGCCGAGGATGGTGCCGAGATAGAGGGTGCCATCCCATTCGGCAACCGCAGTGACGAAGCCGAAGTCGAGATCGTCGATCCGAATGTCGTGGACCAGGGATCCGTCGAAGGTGTAGGCCTGGACCCAGATGATCTCCTCGGCGGTCGGTCCCAGGCTCTGCGGTGCTCGGGCCAGGACTTTGCGGGCACGCGTAGGAAGCCGGAAGATGCCTTCCAGGACCGAGTTTCGTGGTGAAGCCAGCGCCACCCACAGCAGTCCGTCACTGCCGATCGACATATTGTCCGGGTAGCCGCCGAGTCCATCGAGAAAGACGTCGGACGTCCCAGCGGCATCACCGGTCAGCCAGTAGCGCGAGATTCGGGATGCGCCGGTCTCCGCGACGAGGACGTACTGATCATGCGGTCCCAGGACCACGCCATTCGCGAACTGCAGATCATTGCGCAGCACCTCGACAGAGCCACCGGGCCGCAGTCGCATCAGGCGGCCGGTACCCGAATGCTCAATGAGGTCCGACCGCCAGCGGTCGATCGTGAAGTTCTGCGACGACGACGAAAAGTAGAGGGTGTCGTCGGATGCCTTGACGACGTTGCTCGCAAACCGCAGGGGACGACCATCCACCGAGTCGGCTAGCACTCGAGCACGCGATTGGCCGGCGTCGAGAACCAGGAGTCCACGGTCGTGGTCGCAGATGTAGATGCTGCCGTCTTCCGCGAATTCCAAGCCCAGTAGTCGCCCGGCGGTGTCAGCAAGGACCGCGACTTCCCCACTGACAGGATCGACGGCCAACAGGCGACCGTCGTCGAGCCCGGTGGCGATCCTGCCGTCAGGAAGGCAGACAACGTCTTCGGGAGAGGTTCCGGGGAGTGCAATGCGGTGAAACGAGGTCACGGCCACATTCTTATCAGCAAACGAGACCCACCACCGCACACCGCGCGCGAGGTTGCCGCCTTCGGAGGAAGCTTCCGACCAAAGACCTATATAAACTTATGCACCAAGGTTCATATGAACCCTATTGCATAGTGTGTAGTTGCATTGCTAGGTTGTGTTCATGGCACTCGAGCACGCAATCCTTGTGTCGCTCTCCGAGCGGCCCGGCACCGGCTACGAAATCGGTCAGCAGTTCTCCCGATCGATCGGCTATTTCTGGTCGGCTACGCACCAGCAGATCTACCGGACTCTGAAAAAGCTGCACGCCGACGGACTGGTGAGCTTTGAATCCATTGCGCAAGACGGACGTCCCGACAAGAAGGTGTACACGCTCTCCAACGCGGGCGAGGCGATGCTCGCCGACTGGGTCAACAGCCCCACCCCGCTGACCCCGCTGCGCAGTGACCTCGGAGTGAAGCTTCGCGCCGCCGATCTGGGCGACCTCCCGACAGTCATCAGCGAACTTCGCGCTCATCGCGATGAGGCCAATGGTCTCCTGGAGATCTACCGAGGATGGTCGGAGCAGTACTACCCCGAGCCCGACAATCTCACCGGCCGCAAACTCAACCAGTATCTGGTTCTCCGTGGCGGCATTCGCATGAGTGAGCACACCGTCGGCTGGTGCGACGAAGTCCTCGAACGCTACGAACGCGAACTTGCCCGAACCACCGCGACAGCCTCTGCCGCCCCCTAATCCGCTCCCCCGAACAAGCACTTCACATGCACCACAGCCTGCAACAATCCTTCGGAAGAAAGGTCGCGCCATGACAGCCCAATCAGCGCCCAACGCCCATTACCCTCGACTCATGGAGCCGCTGAAAATTGGCGGCATGACGCTCGACAATCGCGTCGTCATGGGGTCGATGCACACCGGCCTCGAAGATCGGCTGTGGGACACCCCCAAGCTAGCGGCGTACTACGCTGAGCGCGCCCGCGGCGGAGTCGGCCTCATCATCACCGGCGGCTTCTCGCCGAGCCGAACCGGCTTGCTTTCGCCCTTTGCGGGCAAGATGACCAACAACGCCGACATGATCCGTCACCGCGAGTTCACCAAGGCCGTTCATGCCGAGGGTGGCAAGATCGCGCTGCAAATCATCCACGCGGGTCGGTACGGCTACACCCCGTTCAAGGTCGCCGCCGGTAGCGAGCCCAGCCCGATTCACCCGTTCAAGCACATCAAGATGACCGAGCAGATGATCTGGCACGTTATCCGCTCGTTCGGCAGCGCCGCCAAGCTCGCGCATCGCGCAGGCTACGACGCCATCGAGATCATGGGCGGCGAAGGCTACCTGATCAACCAGTTCTTGTGCCCGCACACCAACGACCGCACCGACAAGTGGGGCGGCAGCACCGAGAACCGCCAGCGATTCCTCGTCGAGATCATCAAGGATGTCCGCAAGAAGGTGCCGCGCGACTTCCCGGTGATCCTGCGGCAAAGCGTCGCCGACTTCGTGAAGAACGGTCAGACGTTCGACGAGATCGCCCTGCTGGCCCAGCGTGCCGAAGAACTCGGCGTCGACGCCATCAACACCGACATCGGTTGGCACGAGGCACAGGTCCCGACCATCGTGACATCGGTCCCGCGCGCCGCGTTCGTCAAGTTCACCGAACGGTTGCGCGACGTCGTCGACATTCCACTCATCGCCTCGAACCGCATCAATACGCCGGAGGTGGCCGAGGAAATTCTCGAGCGCGGAAAGGTTGACGCCGTCTCGATGGCTCGCCCGCTGCTGGCCGACCCGGATTTTGTTAACAAGGCGCGCGATGGTCGTGCCGACGAGATCAACACCTGCATCGGCTGCAACCAGGCCTGCCTGGACCACGCGTTCGTCGGCAAGAAGGTCTCCTGCCTGCTGAACCCGCGCGCTGGTCGGGAAACCGTCCTGACCTTAGGCGCTACCCGCACTGCGAAGCGCGTGGCTGTGGTCGGTGCCGGTCCCGCCGGATTGTCGGCTGCCGTGTCGGCCGCGCAGCGCGGTCACCGCGTCGACCTGTACGAGGGCGGCACGAGCATCGGTGGCCAGTTCTCGATCGCCGCTCGGATCCCGGGCAAGGAAGAGTTCAACGAGACGATCCGCTACTACGGCCGCCAGTTGGAGATCAACCACGTCAACGTTCATCTCGAAACCCGTGTCACCGCGCAGGAACTCATCGACGGCGGCTACGACCAGGTGGTTGTCGCTACGGGTGTGGTGCCGCGCATCCCGCAGATCGACGGCATCGATCACCCGATGGTGATGTCTTATGCCGACGCCGTCCTCGGTCACCGCGAGGTCGGCAAGCGGGTAGCCGTCATCGGTGCGGGTGGCATTGGTTTCGACGTTTCCGAGTTCCTCACCGTCGACGAGTCCCCCACCTTGAACTTGAAGGAGTGGGAGCAAGAGTGGGGCGTCACCGACGACCTCGACACCCCCGGGTTCCTCACCAAGCCGCGCCCGCTGCCTGCCGTCCGCGAGGTTTTCATGGTCCAGCGCAAGACCGGCAAACAGGGCCGAGGCCTCGGCAAGACGACCGGGTGGGTGCACCGCGCCAGCGTCAAGATGAAGGGCGTTGAGCAGATCTCGGGCGCCGTCTACGACAAGATCGACGACGCCGGCCTGCACATCACCCTCCACGACAAGGAAGGTAACGAGACGGGCAAGCGCATTCTCGAGGTCGACAACGTCGTCGTGTGTGCCGGCCAGGAATCTGTTCGCGACCTGGTTGATCCGTTGACCACCGCAGGCATCATCACCCATGTGATCGGCGGCGCCGACCTAGCGTCCGAACTCGACGCGAAGCGCGCCATCCGCCAGGGCACCGAGGTCGCCGCCGGAATGCCCTGACCGACACCGCCTTCAGGCGAGCCCCCCGCTCGTTCTCGCATGATGCGTTGATTCCCGCTCCACGTCTGACGTGGAGCGGGAATCAACGCATCATGCGAGAAGGGCGGGGCGGCGGGGCGCAGCTAAGGATGCACACAGATCAGGGTGCGGAGTCCTGCGAGCGCGGTGCTCGTCTGTTGCGGATTGGCTGCGACGCTTTGCTGCCCGCACAGTGTTTGACCACTGGCTGTTTGCAGAAAGCTGATGCTCGCTCTCGACAGGGTCCATCCGAGTGGCAGTTCCACTGAAGGCCCAATCGGCGGGGCCGACGTCACCACCGATCCCTTGCGCACACCGATCGGCCACGACCCGCCGAACAGCTGCTCTCGCGCCGACCCGCAACCACCGTCTTTCACCGGTGGACACACGGCGTCGAATGCGGCATTGATTCGGTCAATCGACGCGTCCGGCCAAGCCATTGAGCCCGGATTGTTAGAAGACGGAGGGACCAGCGCTTCTGGGGATGGCGGGTTCGAGCCCAACCGGGTCGGCGGTTTGGGCTCATCGTTCAGATACACGACCACCGGAACGACAATCGGGCCGCCGGGTTTCGCGTTCTGTTCCCGCACCAATTCCGCGACTTGCGCCGACATGTCGGCGATCGTTCCGAGCCCCTCCCCTTCGACGTATCCGCCGTCGATGATCTGCAGCGAATTGTCCGCACAGTATCCGGGCGCTCCGGCTGGCGGCTGATTAACCTGCACGCGGCCCGACGGTGTCACGTACGGAAAGCGGGCAGACAGCATGGCCGTTGTGGCCCAACTGGTCACCGGCAAACATTTGCCAAACACCGAGGCGAAATCCATAGATCGTGCAGGCACACCCTCTTGACCGTCGCAGTTGATACCTGAGGACTGGGCGGCGAATTGCACCTGTCCGACGAGCAGTCGGCACGGGCCACTGACCGACGCGGCGTTGAAGATCAGCGCACCGGTGGGACCGCGGGCATTCGTCCAGTCAAAGTCGTCGCTCAGCTTCGGAACTGCGCGGATCCACCGCTGTTCCATCAGGGCGGCCCGATCGCGCCACCCGATCTGGCCGTTCACCCACTGCACGCGAATCCCTGTCGCAGAGGCCAAGGCGTCCGACACCAGGAGACCGCTGATCCCGGCCGCTAGCGCATCGGGGTTGCTGACGTTTGCTACATCGCGCCGAAGATCCGCTGGTTTCCACTGCACATCCGGCGAGGTTGCACGGGCCAGTGCCAGTCCGACCGAACCACCGCTGACGCCAACAGAGGCGAACACCGCGACCTGCCCGCACGGATCGATTCGGTTGCCCTCGGAATCGGCAGCGGAAATGGTGGCCAGGGAGTTCGCGGTCCAGACTGCCGATCGAATCCCACCACCGCTCGCAGCAACCATGATCATCGGCCGCACCGGTCGGTCCACGCCGTTAACCTGCCGATCACAGGCTTTCGACCTGTCGAGCCACTGCTGGAATGTCTCCTGCAGGTCGAGTCGCTCGGTCGCGTCCGTCACTTCGGTAAAGGCGATGCGGTGCAGTCGCGGCGGTCCGCCGCCCGCCGCAGCCAGGACAGCGATAACAAGGCAGATGGTGAGGACCGGGGTTCCGGTAAACTGGAGCGCACCGAAAATATCGAGCGGCTCACGGTCTTGCAATCCGACGACGACGCAACCGAGGAGGGCCGCAATCAGACCGATCACCATTGTCGTGGTGCCGACTACCCCGAAGACTCCCGATAGTGGCAGCGGCCAGAACACAAATGATCCGAGCATCCCCAGTCCGACGATGACGACCAGACCCGTGAGGCAGCTGCTGATTCGAAGCGAACTCGCATCGAATCTGCTCGGGCGCGGTACCCACCAACTTGCCACTGCTCCGACTACAACGAGCGCAAGCCAACTGGCGGTCAGCACCGCACCTTGTGCCCAGTCGACTGATACTCCGCCGGACGTGGCCAGTGTCAGGATCACCGGCGCGGTGAACGACCGCACCCCGCCCCAGGCGCACACGGCGAGGAACAGCATTGACATTGCGCGTGCCACCCACTGTGCCACGACAATCCGTTCGTTTGCCGAGACCGATGGCATCGTCGGCATCGCGGCGGAGACGATCGGGGAAGCACGTCGGCGCATTAGCGTCGCGATAACGAACCCGGAGATGATCGCGACGACGACCCACGCCGCAGCCCAACCGGGCATCCCGGCCAGCCCGAGGAACGCCAGGCAGGCGATGAGAGAGATGACCGCGTCAATTACCGGCCAGAGTGGGGTGCGTAGTTTGGGGTCGAACGTGGCCAAACGTGCCGACGCCGACGCTGCAACAATCACCACGAGCACAGTTCCGGTGTTGACGAGGGTGCGAACGTCAACGAGGTTCTCGTGACCGCGCCAGTCGAGGAATCGCATGCCGCTAACCAATGCGAGGGGCACCACCGTCCAGGGGAGCAGCAAGGCGGGCGGTCGTGCACGGCGGAGACCGCCGGAATCTAGGTCGGTGTACCTGCGGCGGACACGATTGGCCCGGGCAGTCCCGACGACGTACAAGGATCCGGCGACGACCGCCGCTGCCACTCCGCCCGCCAACAGCGACCACAGATGATCGCCGCTCCCGAGGTCGTCCAACCAACGTCGTTGAGCGTCGGGAAACTGGTCGAGCGGACCCGCCGCCGACACCACACCGGCCACTGCGGCGACCAGCACGACGAAGACCGACAGTCGTTGCACCCAGAGCCCTGTCCACAGAACCCGCACAGCCACGGTCAATTGGCGACGAACCTGCGGTGAGGCGACCACCAGGACCGCCGCGATCAGCAACGACAGCCACTTCACTGCGCTACCAATTCTGAGCAGCCACTGCACCATCTCGGGTGCGTCGTGCACCAAGGCAAGTACCGCGATCGACTCCACGGCTTCACCTGCAATTGCGGCCACGATGCAGGCCCGAACCGCGCGCCTCACGATCGGGTGGGCGATGAAACTTGAGCCCAGGAGCAGCGCCGTCACGTAACCGATGGTGAAGACCGCGTCGAGTCCGACGTACCAGGCGGTCAGTCGTTCGACGATGGTGGCCGCGCCGGAACTCCAGCCCGACCACTGTTGCCGGTCGGACTGAAAGACCCCTCCCGGGGCTTGCGCCGCACTGAGCGAGAGCGCGCCGTCGGTCGTCCGCAGGAGGAGCCGATCCACTTCGGACAGCGCGATAAACCCAGCAATTCCGATTAACGCGGACAGCCACAAGCCCGCCCGCCGATGCACCGTTAGGAACGCTCCCATGGTCACACCTCGATGTCGGTCCGCCTTACGTCCACCTCACCGATTTCCCTGACCGCCTACCGCATAGCCGTCCTTACAGTCTGCGCTTAGGAGCGTCCCGACGTTAGATCTTTGTGATTGCGGGGATCGTGTACGTGCCGTCCAAGACGGAGTTAGCCGGTTCGTACATGCGCAGGATCGGGCGGAAAGGCCCCGCTGGGGCGGGCAGCCAGTTGGCCCGGGCACGCGCGTCGTCGGGCTCGTCGTGGGAGATGGTGATGATGAGCGAACCATCGTCCTCAAATTCGATCCCCGCGGTCCGATCACCGATCGAGTAGCGATTCGCCGCGTTCGCGACCAGGAAGTAGTCGGGAACGTCGTACATGGTCAACGACCAGAACGCCGAGACCGGCGGCAACTCCAGCAAGTGGAGCTGGTAGGTGTTGGTGCCGACCAACTGCTCACCCGCATCGTCGACGTACGTCGCAATGTAGGCGGCCTCGTACGCGTGGTTGCCCCATAGCCCGCCGAGGGCGGCCGCTGCCCGCTGGACGACGCGACGCTGCGGATCGGCAATCTTGAACTCGGGAAGATCCAGCGTCCCGACCTCGAAGTAATCCAGGTTGTAGTCGAACGAGTGGTAGGCCAGGTTCCACCCATTCACCACGTCGTTGCCGCCGCCCGCGCCCAGGATCTCCTCGAGCTTGGCTTGCCCCTGTTCGACGGCCGCTTCAAGGTCCTCCGCGCTGGCCGCGGCGACGAGTTCGACGTAGCGCTCCTGCATCTCGCGGTCACGGTCAGCGGGTGCGAACGCCTCGCTCCATCGCGCAAATCGCTGCCAGAATGCCGCCGAGTCCGACAACCCGGCGTCGATCGAGGGCACTCCGGCGGGCACAGCTGCCGGATCGATCTGGGTCAACGTGGTGGCGTCCTGCAGTGCGTGCACGTTCGGCAGATCATCGTCGTTGGCGACCGCCCAGCGCCCGACGATCGAAGCGACCCGTGTCGGGACCCGCACCAGCATGGCATCGTCGGGGATCGGGCCCGCCCAGTTCGGCGGAACCAAGAGGAAACGACCGGCGCGCGGCCCGGTGGCCCGATGTCCGATGTACGCGAAGTTCTCGGTCCACGCACTCACAAACTGCAGGACGAAGTACCGGCCCGCAGTCTCGGGTACCTCAAGCAGGATCGGTCCGACGCTCATATCGAGCTGAGCCATGGAGTACAGCGTGTCGTTGTTGATGGTCACGAAGGTGTCTTCGGGGCCAGCGAGGCCTCGCGCATGGCTAAAGGTGTTGAAGTCGGCTGCCGGGTTCTTACCGACGCCTGTCGTCAGGTATCGCTCAACCTGCTCAATGTTGAAAACGACGGGGAACCCGTAGAAGTAGGCGCCGATGAGATCAGAGAGGTTGCCGGTCATGCCGCTGTCTCCTGTCATGCCGCTGTCGCCTGTCATGCCGTCGTCTCCTGTCATGCCGCTGTCTCCTGCCGGATGGTGGGGAACTGCCAGGTGCCGTCGAGGATTTCTGGTCGCGGCCGGTACAGGCGGACCAAGTAGTTCCAGCCTTCCACGATGGGCAGCGTGTTCGGCCGACTTGGGTCGCCGCCGAATCTGATGGTGACGGTGCCATCGTCGTTGCGGTCGGCGGTGATGTTGTTGACGCTGTACGCGCCGGCCTCATTCTCCGAGAAGTAGCCTGCGGCGTCGTACATCGAGACTGACCAGAAACCGTCGACCGGGACGTCCCCCACCGTCAGGGTGTACTCCCCTACTGGCAGACCTGGGTCGACCACATAGTAGGCCTCCTGCTCCGGCAGGCCGCCCCATCCCGATGCTGCCCCCAGGAGGTGCCGAATCGGGTCAACGTCCTCGCGCCGACCGAAGCAACCGTCCAATCCCCCGAGCCCGCGGGACAGTTCAAGGAGCGCATTTCGGGTGCGTTCGAAGGAGGGTTCATCGTAGGTCGGCGGTACAAAGGTTCCGCCTGCCACGGAGTGCAGCCCGAACCCATCCTGGATTGCGTTGACGGCGGCAACGTCGGCCGGGTCTTCGGCATCAACTAAGACCCGTCCCGCAGCCAGGACGAAGTCGCTCCCCAATTCGGCTGCGGTGAGCGAGTATTCGCCCGCGCCGTGGAAAACGCGATTGACGTAGTGGTCCTCGCTGACGATCATCACCGAGACGTACCGGTCACCGACCTCGGGGATCGTCAGTGTCGCGCCGCGCGAAACGTCGACGATCGCCGCACTGTAAAGGGTGTCCCGATTCATTCGGATGACGGTCTGCTGGTCGATGGGCGTCGGGACCCGGTAGTGCCCCCACTTGTTGGTGCCGCCAGCAAAGGCCGTGATGCCCGCGAACATTCGCGCGCTTTCGATTCGGACGTAGTTGGCGTAAGTGACAGCTGCGTGAGATTCGGTCATTCACAAAGCCTTTCACGGTGCGGAACCGCCGCTCCGGACGGGTGACGGCGTGTCCAATCATAGGTAATGCCGGATTCACCGAAGCCCAAACGAGCAGCTAGGTTTCGCTCGGTCCTAGTTGCCCGGCCGATTGAGATCGTCGTCGTTTGGGTAGCTCGACATCCCAGTCTGCTGTGTCCCGTACGGCTGTGTCCCGTACGGCTGTGGACCGGATACCCAGACCGTGGAAGGCGGAGCCTTGGCTGTGTTGGCCCCGATGATCCACAAGATTGCGCCGATCACCAGAAGCAACACACCGAACCCACCGCCAAATACCGCCAGCAGAATGCCGCCCACGCCGGTGAAAATGCCGGCCGCCAGATCTCGAGGGCCCGCAATGACGTCGGGGGCGTCGCACACGATCGTGTAAGTACCAGCCTTGGTGAAACGGAAGGACTGGAAGCTGGACACCGAACGGTTGTTGTAGGTCACCGAAGAATTGGTCCGCTGTAGCCCCGACTCCACCCGGGCCGGGCCGGTAGCAGTGCACTTTGGTGCGTCGAAGCCGACCTGCGACGAATACAGCACCAGGATCGCGTCTGTCTCCGCGACGAACTCCGTGGGTCCGTCAACACCGAATGCATCGGATTGGAAGTCGCTCATCTTGCCGAACCCCATCACAGCCAGCACCGTTCCCGCGACGACGGTCGCGATCGCGATGGCGAGTCCGGACCACGTGAGCCATTTGCCAAGCTTTTTCATCTGCCCATCCTGACCCAACCGGAGATCGCTTCCTAGCCGCCCCGCAGTACCATGACCGGCATGTCTGTTCCCGCTCCTCAGCCCACGGCCCGCGCAGTCATCACCGGCGCCTCGTCGGGTATCGGAATGGCCCTAGCCCGAGCACTCGCGGCCCGTGGTCATTCGCTGATCCTCGTGGCACGGCGCGGTGAGATTCTCGCCGAGCTGGCCGCCGAATTGACGACCAACCACGGTGTCGAAGCCGAAGTGCGTGCCGTCGACCTGTCTGATCTGACCGCCGTCGCAACCCTTTGCGACGAACTCGTAGGCCGTGAAATCTCCATTCTTTGCAACAACGCGGGCATCGCGACGTTCGGTCCGATCGCCGAGTTGGACGCGGCGTACGAGCGAGCCCAGTTGCGTCTCAACGCTAACGCCGTGCAGGAGTTGACGCTCGCAGTACTTCCGCAGATGGTTCAGCGCGGTTCGGGCGGCATCCTGATGGTCGGGTCGGCCGCTGGCAACATGGCGATCCCGAACAACGCCACCTATGCCGCATCGAAGGCCTTCGTCAATACCTTCAGCGAATCGTTGCGCGGCGAACTCAGGGGCGCCGGCGTCCATGTGACCCTCTTGGCACCCGGTCCGGTCCGCACCCAGACTCCCGCACCTGAAGACGAGTCGATCGTCGACAAGATGGTCCCCGACTTCCTGTGGCACTCGTCCGACAAGGTCGCGGAGATGAGCCTTGATGCGTTGGCGCGCAACAAAATGCGCGTCGTGCCGGGCACGCTAAGCAAGGCCATGTCGGTGGCGGGTGGCTACTCGCCGCGCGCGATCGTCGCGCCGATTGTCGGGAGGTTTTACGGCAAGATGGGGGAGCCCGAGTAGTCATCGTCCTCGATCCCCCCGGACAGTCGTGCTGTGACGGCACTACAGTTGACTGCGTGCAAGACAAACTGGTGTGGATCGACTGCGAGATGACCGGTCTCGATGTCGGATCCGACAAACTCATCGAAATCGCCGCTCTCGTCACCGACAGCGACCTCAACATTCTCGGAGACGGCGTCGACGTGGTGATCCATGCCGACGACGAGGCCCTGGCAAACATGCCCGACGTCGTGACCAAGATGCATGCCGATTCCGGGCTGACGGAGGAGGTCCGCGCATCCACGGTCACTCTCGCCGAGGCCGAAAAGATGGTCCTGGACTATCTCCGCGAGCACATCACCACGGCCGGTGCCGCACCACTCGCTGGCAACTCAATTGCCACCGACCGCGGCTTCATCGTGCGCGATATGCCTGAGCTGAATGCATACCTCCACTACCGGATGGTCGACGTCAGCTCGATTAAAGAACTGTGCCGCCGCTGGTTCCCGCCGATCTACTTCGGTCAGCCACAAAAGGGCCTCGCACACCGCGCACTGGCCGATATTCGCGAGTCGATCCGCGAACTCCGCTACTACCGCGAGGCGGCCTTTGTCGCCGCTCCCGGACCGGATGCCAAGACGCTTGAGGCGATCGTCGAAAAGCTTGGCCCGGCGTAAAGTCACTGGTAGCTAAACCGATTGGAGTTTCGGACGGTAACTCCGCTAGAGTATGGTCCTGGCTCGGGAACAACGGATATCCGTTGCGAACTGAGTCGATGGTGGATGTAGTTCAGTTGGTAGAGCACCAGGTTGTGATCCTGGCTGTCGCGGGTTCGAGTCCCGTCATCCACCCCTAGAGAGAACGTCTGACCCGCAAGGGTCAGGCGTTCTTTCGTTTCTGTGCACCGAGAACTGTCGATTTCGTCGCTCCGCGTACGTCGCCATGGTGTCGGGTAGTTCGGCCCGGAAGAACCACAGGGAGTAGTCATGAAACATGCACTGTTACTGATCGGCCATATGTCGAAGATCCGGCCTGCGGGCGAGACGGCGGTGCCGACCCGGAAGAGTTCTTCGCCTTCGACAAGGAGATCACCGATGCTGGCGTGGTCGTCAGCTCGTTCTCCCTCGAAGACGAGTGCGTCTACGTCCACACCGATGCTTCTGGCGCGGCACCGGGGGGGCACGTCGAGATCAGCCCGCGGGCGCCGTAATGACCGATGACGGTCCCTCCGCACCGTCCGGGAGCCTCCCCCCGCTGAGGCCCGCCGGGCGGTCGCAGCCGTCGACCGTGAGGCCAGATCCAGGTTGCTCGCCACCCTTACGAGGCTGTCGGGAAAATTGGACCCGATATGGTGACCGATGACCGGCTTGGAATGTTCTTCGCGTGCGCACACCCCGTCTTGCCACTGGAAGACCGCATCGCGCTCACCTTGCGCTTTGTTGCCGGGCTCACGACCGCGGAGATCGCCCACGCTTTGCTCGTGGCCACCGCAACGATGCAACAGCGGAGTTGCAGGCCCCTACGCCATTCAGGCAGCGATCGCCGCGGTCCATGCCGAAGCACCCAGCATGGACGCGACGGACTGGGCTCAGATCGCGGTGCTGTACCAACTCCTGGAGACAAAGGATCCGAGCCCGGTGGTGAAGTTGGGTCATGCGGTCGCTGTCGGCCGTTCGGTTTCTGTCGGCCGTTCGATTTTCGAGGACGACTATCTGGCAGCCGCACTCGCCGACTGCCTTGAATGAGATCCCTCAGCGTCGCTGAAATACCAGCAGCGCGTCGGCAACCAGGTCGTGCGGGTACTGATCCCACACGATCTCGGTGGTCCCGATGTAGACCAGATGCTGCGCGAGGACCTGCCGACAATCGTCGATCAGGTGCGTGGTGTCGCTCATGTGGTGAATGTCGGCCACATTCCAGACGACGTACCCGCCGGGCGCTACCAGGTGCGCGCATTGCGCCGCGACGAATCCAAGCTCGTTCAGGTACTGGGTATAGTTGCCGTCCTGTTCCTCGTACGCAGTCAAGGGGTCGGCGTCGTGATTCTCCCTAGTCATATACGGCGGCGACGTCAGGATGAGGCCAACAGATCCATCTGAGCTCTCCCCCGCCGCCCGCAAAACGCGAACCATGCCCCGGGCATCACCCTCATAGATTCGCGCCGCAGGCGTCCGCTCCCGCAGATAGTCCACCCGCTCGGGAAGCAGCTCGATACCGAGTGCTTCCCTGCCGAGTTCCACGGCGCGGGCGATCGTAGTTCCGAAACCGGCGAACGGATCGAACACTATCTCTCCCGGACGACTGCAGCGAGTAATCACGTGATCGACGATGTCGGCGATCATGTGAACATCTTCCTCAGCCGACGACGGACGCTGGTCCAGAAAGTCAGCGAGCACCGCCGACAAATGCCGATCCAACGGAGACTTCAGCGAAGTTGTCACCAACCCAGTTTATTCACTCTCGGACTGGGGGCTCCTCGATGCGGGGCAAGGAGCCCGGAAATGCGAATGTGCGCTGTTACCGCTCAGCGGCAACAGCGCACATTCGCTTACTTTGGCCTACCGGCCGCTAGCTACCGGCGGAAGCGAGAATTTCGTTGAAGGTTGCGCTCGGACGCATTGCAGCGTCGAGCTTTTCCTCGTCGGCGAGGTAGTAGCCACCGAGATCCACCGCGCCACCCTGCACTGCGGCCAGCTCGGCGATGATGGTTTCTTCCTGCGCCGCCAGTTTCTCGGCGAGCGGCTTGAAGTAGGCCGCGAGCTCTGCATCTTCGGTCTGTGCGGCCAGTTCCTGCGCCCAGTACAGGGCGAGGTAGAACTGGCTGCCGCGGTTGTCGAGCTCGCCGGTCTTGCGCGACGGCGACTTACTGTTGTCGAGCAGCGTTCCGGTCGCCACATCCAGGGCCTGGCCCACAATGCGGGCCTTCTGGATCCCCGACTTGCGTCCCAGGTCGTCGATGCTCACCGCGAGTGCCAAGAACTCACCGAGCGAATCCCACCGCAGGTGGTCTTCTTCGACGAGCTGCTTGACGTGCTTCGGTGCCGAGCCGCCTGCGCCCGTCTCGTAGAGCCCGCCGCCGGCCATCAGTGGAACAATCGACAGCATCTTGGCGCTGGTACCCAGTTCCAAAATCGGGAACAGGTCGGTGAGGTAATCGCGCAGGATATTGCCGGTGACGGAGATCGTGTCGAGGCCGCGGACCAAACGCTCCAGGGTGTAACGCATCGCGCGCACCTGCGACATGATCTGTATGTCGAGGCCCTCGGTGTCGTGGTCCTTGAGGTACTCGCGAACCTTACCGATGAGCATGTTCTCGTGCGGGCGGTACGGGTCAAGCCAGAACACGGCGGGCATGCCCGACTCACGGGACCGCTCAACCGCCAACCGCACCCAGTCGCGGATCGGCGCATCCTTGACGGTGCACATGCGCCAGATGTCGCCCTCTTCGACGTCCTGCGACAGCAGGACCTCGCCGGTCGACAGGTCGATAATGTTGGCGACGCCGTCCTCCGGGATTTCGAAGGTCTTGTCGTGCGAGCCGTACTCCTCGGCCTTCTGCGCCATCAGGCCAACGTTCGGGACTGTGCCCATGGTGGTCGGATCGAAGGCACCGTTGGTCTTACAGAAGTTGATGATCTCCTGGTAGATACGGGCGAACGTCGACTCCGGCATCACTGCCTTGGTGTCCTTCAGACGACCGTCGGCGCCGTACATCTGCCCGCCCGCGCGGATCATCGCCGGCATCGAGGCGTCAACAATCACATCGCTCGGCGAGTGGAAGTTGCTGATGCCGTTATCCGAGTCGACCATCGCCAGTTCGGGGCGATTCTCGTGGCAGGCGTGCATGTCGCGCCGAACTTCCTCGCGGAGCGAGGACGGCAGCTTGTCGATCTTGTCGTACAGGTCAACGAGGCCGTTGTTGACGTTGACGCCCAACTCCTCGAAGAGTTCGTGGTGCTTGGCGAAGGCGTCCTTGTAGAAAACCTTGACCGCGTGACCGAAGACAATCGGGTGCGAGACCTTCATCATGGTCGCCTTGACGTGCAGCGAGAACATCACACCGGTGTCGCGGGCATCGTTGAGCTGATCCTCGTAGAACTCGAGGAGGGCCTTCTTGCTCATGAACATGCTGTCAATGACGTCGCCAGCGTCGACGCGGACGGACTCCTTCAGCACGATCGTCTCGCCACTCTTCGTGACGATCTCCATGCGGGTGTCGCAGTCGTGGTCGACGACCATCGACTTTTCACCGGCGTAGAAGTCGCCGTGGGTCATGTGCGCGACGTGCGAACGCGACGCCATGGACCACTTGCCCATGCTGTGCGGGTGCTTCCGCGCGTATTCCTTCACGGCCTTCGGCGCGCGACGGTCGGAGTTGCCTTCGCGGAGAACCGGGTTGACGGCGCTGCCGAGGCACGCCGAGTAGCGGTCGCGGATCGCCTTTTCTTCTTCGGTCTTCGGATCCTGCGGGTAGTCCGGAACCGCGTAGCCCTTGTCCTGCAACTCAGCGATCGCGGCGTGCAGCTGCGGGACCGAGGCGCTGATGTTGGGGAGCTTGATGATGTTGGTGCTGGGGTCCTGCGTCAGGCGACCCAACTCCGCCAGGTTGTCCGGGACGCGCTGTTCCTCGGTCAAGAAGTCGGGGAACGCCGCGAGGATGCGGGCACCAACGGAGATGTCAGAGGTTTCGACATCGACGCCTGCGGGCTCGGTGAAAGTCCGAATGATCGGAAGGAACGAGGCCGTCGCGAGTCGCGGAGCTTCGTCAGTCAGTGTGTAAATGATTGTGTTCGGCTGTGAGGCCATCTGTGGCAACCTCTTCTGAATTATCGTTCTTGTGGAACTCATGGATAGGTCAGTCGCCCTGTATTGTCCCGCTGATCGTGACGCGAATCGAGCGGACCCGCGAATGCGAGACGATACACACATTCCTGAATCCTGTGACCTGGCCCGCTAGCTGTAGCAAGCAGTCAGGCGCGTCGCAATTTACGTCGTCTAACCGCGGTATTGCGGGCGATGAGCCATGTCCCAGGTTAGTCGAGGGCTCCAGATAGGGCCCACAGCCTCGCCGCGGCATAGCTGCGGAAGGGCCGCCACCGCGCGTCCGCGTCATCACCTCGGTTCGCTTTTCGCATCATTCGACGCAGCACCGCGTCCGAATGCGGGAACGCATCGGGGTCGCCGCCAGCACGCACCGCCAGGTAGTCGAGGGTCCACGGGCCGATACCGTAAAGACCGGCGAGCTCCGATCGTGGTGGCAATGTGGCACTCGATGGACGAGCCGCGAAAAAGTCGGCCACTCCGTGCACCGTGCGAGCACGGGCACCGGTGAGTCGCAAAGTTGACTGCAGATCGTCAACCGGAACTCGGGCAAGCGTTCGGGGTGTCGGGAAGGTCAGGAGTCCGTTTGGGGCGGGTGTTCCGAACGCCGCGACGAGGCGGGCACCGAACAATCTCCCGGCCGAGAGCGTCACTTGCTGACCGAGGACTGTTTGTACCACGGCTTCGAAGGGCTCAGGGCTGCCCGTGATCCGCAGACCCGGATGGTCGGCGACATGCCCCGCGAACAAGGGATCGGTCGCCAGGTGCGCGTTGATCGGCCCCAGATCGGTGGCGAGATCAAACCAGCGCTCAACCTCGCCGGCGATCACTTCGACCACGCCGTCGTCGACGGTGTTGGTTGAGATCGTGACTCCCCCAGGGTCCAGTTCGCAGGAGGCCGCATGCACGGCGTCGTCGACGGTGAACAGTCGGGTGACGGCAGCCGATTCGACGTCGACCCGCATGCGCCCCTCAATGCGATGCGCTGCCAGAACGGCGATCGCGGCAGCATGGTCGAACGGCCCGTTCGCGTTCACGCGGAAAACCGTCACCGGTTCCAGACACCCGACGTACCGCGACGGTGAGACCCGAGCAGATGCGTATCGACGATGCCAACCGCCTCCATCAAGGCGTACATGGTGGTCGGCCCGACGAACGAGAATCCTTTTTTGCGCAGTGCTTTGGCCAAGGCCACCGATTCCGGCGACTGCGTCGGCACGTCGGCCTGCGTCTGTGGTTCGGGCGTCACGTCTGGCTGGAAGCCCCAGATAAAGTCGGCGAGCCCACCCTGCTCCCGCAAGCGCAGGGTAGCGGCAGCATTGGTGATCGCCGCGTTCACCTTCATCCGATTGCGGACGATGCCTGCGTCGCCCATGAGTCGTTCAACATCACCGTCGTCGAACCGTGCCACCCGTTCGGGGTCGAAGTCGGCGAACGCCTTCCGGAAGGCTGGTCGTTTGCGGAGGATGGTGGCCCACGACAAGCCCGACTGGAAGGCTTCGAGGCTCAAGCGCTCGAACATGCCTTGTTCGTCGCGGATCGGCATGCCCCATTCGGTGTCGTAGTAGTCGCGGAGCAGCGGATCCACACTCGCCCAGACCGGGCGGCCAAGTCCGTCGTCGCCCACCACGAGGCCTGAATCATCGCTCACGCCGCACGCTCCAATTCCAGTAGTGCGGCCTTGGCCGCTGTACCGCCGAGGTAGCCGCCCAGGCTCCCGTCGGCCCGCAACACACGGTGACAGGGGACGACGATCGGCAGCGGATTAGTTGCGCAGGCAGTCCCGACGGCCCGCACCGCGTTCGGGTTGCCGACCGAGGCCGCAACCTCCTTGTACGACGCGGTCTGCCCGTACTTGATATGCGGCAGAAATCGCTGCACGGTCTGCCGAAATCCGGACGACAGCCGCAGGTCCAGGGGGACGTCGAACACGCGGCGACGCGACGCGAAATACTCGTCGAGCTCCGTCGCGATCTCATCCAATCTTGTTGGGGCACACAGGATTCGGGGGCTTATCGTGGTTGCGAGATCCTCCAGGACCGCGTCGAAATCTTCACGCTGAAAGGCGACGCGCACCAGACCGGCATCGGTCGCCGCGAGCAGGAGTGGGCCAATTGGGGTGTCGACGATGCGGTACGCCAGATCAAGGAGTTGCAAGGAGTCCGCGGCGTTAACCAAGCGCGCCCGCAATCGAGCCAGATCGGCAGAATCGACGGCAAATAGGTCGATATCAGTCATGGTTCATCACGCTTCCGGTAGGTCTTGCGTAGCGATTTCAGGCCGTCGGCGGCGGCGCGGCGAACGGCGTCGGGTGTCCCACCGATAAGTTCCGCGGTCTCGACGTGCGTGAGGCGACCGAGGTAGTGGTAGCCGATGGCGAGTCGTTGCCGCTCGGGCAGTGCCGCGACGTCGGTCCACACGTCCCGGTTTTCGGTGCCGGGGATACCTTCGGTCGACACGGATTCGGGAAGGTCGTCGGTGGGGATCGCTTGCCGCGCCCGCGCCCGTGTCACGTCAATGGCTTTGCGCTTGGCGACATGCACCAGCCACGCCTCAATGTTGGTGCCTTCGTCCAAGGCTGGCCAGGCCTTCAACGCCGATAGGAAGGTCTCCGACCACGCATCGTCCGCGTCCGCGCCAGCCCCCAAGACTGCGCGACACACCCGCAACACGGTGGTCCCGTATTGCTCCACGGCCCGCTCGAACGGTCTATTCATCCTTAGAACAGTCTCGACTCAGCGACTTCGGGCGGTTCTTCTATCTCCAGCAAGCGACGCTTGTTGCCCAATCCGCCCGCATAACCTGTCAACGATCCGTCCGCACCCACGACGCGGTGGCACGGGATAATCACGCTGATCGGGTTGTGACCGACGCATTGCCCGACCCGCTGCGCCAGATGCCGATTCCCCAGGCGAACGGCGAGTGCCCCGTAAGTGGTGGTTTGGCCGTACGGAATCTCCCGGAGCATTTCCCACACTCGTTCGGAAAAGTCATCGCCGGAGGTGGCAATGGGTACGTCGAACTCACGTCGCTCCCCCGCCGCGTATTCGTTCAACTCGATGATCGCGGCGGCAAAAACCTCGTCGGACGAGTCGCCAACGATTCCGTAATCGGACTCCGGCGGCAGGTGCCAGTGATTCGGAAAGTAGATCCCCACCAGTGCCGGTCCGTCGGCAACCATGGTGAGTTCGCCCAGCGCGGTCTGCACGACCGCGTGCCGTCGCGCCTTTTCCAGCCCCTTCATGACAGCCTCCTATCTCCATTCATAGAGCAGACGCGTCGGGAACGTCGAACGTGAGACGACGCATCGAAAACCTCGTGACTATCCTCGACGCTGGCGCGCATACTCACGCGACCGACGATATCTACCAGAATGAGACCTGATGCCAGCCTCCGCCGAGCACCCCACATCACCCAGCGAAACGATCCTGTCGACAGCTGGTGCCAATGCCTTGGAACTTGATGTGCGCCCCGCGGAAGTCGTGGTCTTCGGATCACAGCTGGCCTTCGGTTCAGTCGGCCTCAATGCCGGTCTCCCCGTTTACGCGGAATCGACGGTGCGGTGTGCCGCGATCCCAACGGTCATCTTGAGTAACCTGCCGCACTACCCGTCGGTGCACGGCATCGGCGTACCGGCGCAGTGGATCACCGATACGCTGCACGACCTCGCCGCCACCGGCGCACTGCGGTCCGTTCGGGCGATCGCCGTCGGGTACCTCGCCGCACCGGACCAGGCACATGCAATCGCCGACTGGTACCGCGAGCTCGACGCCGAAACTCGGCCCCAATTGATACTGGATCCGACATTCGGCGACGCCGACGTGGGCTTCTACACCGACCCGGCCGTCGCGCCTGCCGTCCGCGACGCACTGGTTCCACTGGCCATGATCGTCACACCGAATACCTTCGAGCTTGAGCACCTTTCGGCACACCCGGACGCGGAGGCCGCACGGCAGGCCGGGGCCGATGTCGCTGACGTCATCGACCGCGCACAGACCTTGCGGACTGCCGCAGCGCCGGGTGCCCGGGTCGTCATCACCGGGTTGGCGACAGCGCCGGCGACCATCGGCAATCTCATCGTCTCCGGGAGCGACAGCGAGGTGGTGACCGGACCGGAATTGTCGACCGTGGCCAAAGGCCTCGGTGACACTTTTGCTGCTCGACTGGTCAGCCGAACGCTCGCCGGCGACTCGCTTCGCGACGCCGTTGATGCTGCTGCTGGTCGCGTACGTGCGGCGATCGCGAAGGCAAACGCCTCAGACGGCCCCGCGCAGTCGTAGTTCAGCATTAGTGTCGAAGGCGTGAGTCGCGCGAACACTTCCCCCACTGACGACCGTGTCACGCTTCGGGTCCTCGTCTACTCCGACAATCCCGGAACGCGGCGTCAAGTTCTGGGAGCGTTGGGTGAACAACTCCATCCCGATCTGCCCGATCTTGAGTTTGTTGAGGTAGCGACCGCACCGATGGTCCTCTCCCATCTGGACGAGCGGACCGTTGACCTGGCCATTCTCGACGGTGAAGCCGCGCCCACCGGCGGTATGGGTTTGGCGAAGCAGATTCGTGACGAGTACGAGCCATGCCCGCCCATCCTGCTGCTGATTGCCCGAAAGGATGACCGCTGGCTCGCTGACTGGTCACGCGCCGACGCCACCGCCACCCTCCCGATCGATCCGCTCGCATTGCCGCGGACCGTTGTGGGTTTACTGCAGTAGCCGACCTCGGCCAGGCGAGTTCGGTGCTTTCCCTGGCCGCACCGCCCTACGTTCTTCGCGATGATCGCGTGCACGCCTTCACCGGTGGCCTGCATCGCCGTCAGGAAATCGACGCCGTCAAAGTCGGTAGCTGCGAAGGACGCCCTTGCTGATAATGGTCTTCTGAATCTCGCTGGTTCCCTCACCGATAAGTAGGAATGGGGCTTCGCGCATGAGCCGCTCGATCTCATACTCCTTCGAGTAGCCGTAGCCACCGTGAATCCGGAAGGCCTCCTGCGTGACCTCCGAGCAGTATTCGCTCGCCAAGTATTTGGCCATCCCGGCAGCTACATCGTTGCGGTCGCCAGAGTCTTTGAGGCGGGCGGCGTTAACCATCATGAGGTGAGCGGCCTCAACCTTGGTCGCCATCTCGGCAAGTTTGAAAGCGATGGCCTGATGTTCCACGATCGGCTTGCCGAATGTCTCCCGCTGCTGCGCGTAGCGAGCCGCCAATTCAAAACTCCGCAAGGCCACGCCGCAGGCCCGTGCCGAGACGTTGACACGCCCCACCTCGACGCCATCCATCATGTGGCCGAAGCCCTGACCGGGGGTTCCCCCGAGAATGTCCGACGCTGGGGCCCGATAACGGTCGAAGATGAGTTCGGTGGTGTCGATACCCTTGTAACCCATTTTCTCAATTTTCCCGGGGATCGTAATCCCGGGGACGACCTCGCCAAATCCGGCGGGCTTCTCGATCAAGAAGGTGGTGAGATTCTTGTGCGGCTTCTCAGCCCCTTCCTCGGTCTTGACGAGGGCGGCAACCAGCGTCGAGGACGCGCCGTTGGTGAGCCACATTTTTTGCCCGTTGATGACGTAGTCACTGCCATCGCGCGTGGCGCGCGTGCTAATCGCGGCAACGTCTGAACCCAACGCTGGCTCGGACATCGAGAACGCTCCGCGTACTTCGCCCGTAGCCATCCGAGGCAGGAAACGATCCTTCTGCTCCTGCGTTCCATGCTGGCCGATCATGTAGGCGACGATGAAGTGCGTGTTGATGACACCCGACACGCTCATCCATCCGCGGGCCAATTCCTCAACGCACAGCGCATAGGTCAACAGTGATTCGCCCAGGCCGCCGTACTCGGTCGGAATCATGAGTCCGAACAGGCCCATGTTCGCCATGTGGTCGACAATTTCCTGCGGGTACGTGTCCGAATGTTCCAGTTCTTGGGCATTCGGAATCACCTCTTTGTCGACGAAGCTTCGCACTGCAGCAAGCACATCAGTCTGAAACTCGGTGAGGCCCGGGGTCTGTGCAAGACGCGTCAAGGCGGACTCCTATCGAAGGGCGGCCAGCCGATGCGGCGACCGCGTAACCCTTGTCGTTATATCCCGAAAGTCACCGCGCGGCAGCCACCTTCACGGAAGGACAAATTCGCCGAGAAGTCCCACAGCGCACGCAATTACGTGAGTAGGGTGTGCAGTGAGTCACAGTTAATCGTCTTGGTGAGTAGCCACTCACCGCGCGTAGTGAAAGTGGAGGCGTGCGGGCATGAATGCGTACGGACCGATCTTGGTTCTCGGCGGCATCGCACTGGCCTTCGGAGTGGTTTCGGTGGTAATCGCCTCCGTCATCGGCCCCCGCCGCTACAACCGCTCAAAACTCGAAGCCTACGAATGCGGCATCGAACCGCTTCCCCCAACAGCGGGCCTGGTCCAGCGCTTCCCAGTGAAGTACTACCTGACCGCCATGCTGTTCATCATCTTCGACATCGAGATCGTCTTCCTTTATCCGTGGGCAGTCGCGTCCGACAGCCTCGGCTGGTTCGGACTGATCGCGGTCGCGCTGTTCCTCATCAACGTTTCCGTTGCCTACGCCTATGAGTGGCGACGCGGAGGACTGCGCTGGGACTGACCTGGCCCAAACACCACAGCCGCTAAACGAATACCGACCGCGCACCCATCCCCGCGCCAGTGGGATGTCGCAGGCGCGGCAGCGCACGAGGAGAAGGAGAAGCATCATGGGACTCGAAGAACAGGTACCTGGTGGTTTTCTACTGAGCACCGTTGAAGGCCTCGCAGGCTATATGCGAAAAGGCTCGCTCTGGCCCGCGACCTTCGGATTGGCCTGCTGCGCAATCGAAATGATGGCGACCACCGCTGGCCGCTACGACCTCGCCCGCTTTGGCATGGAAGCCTTCCGCGCGTCTCCTCGCCAAGCTGACCTCATGATCGTCGCCGGTCGCGTAAGCCAAAAGATGGCGCCGGTGCTTCGGCAAATCTACGACCAGATGGCCGAGCCAAAGTGGGTCCTAGCGATGGGCGTGTGCGCCTCCTCGGGTGGCATGTTCAACAACTACGCGATCGTGCAGGGTGTCGATCATGTCGTTCCAGTCGATATCTACTTGCCCGGGTGTCCGCCACGCCCGGAAATGCTGCTGCACGCCATTCTGAAATTGCACGAACAGATTCAGGAAACCCCACTCGGAGTGCATCGGGAAGAGACAATCCGTCGGGTCGAGGCGGCCGCCTTGTCGGCACCGGCCAAGATCGAGCTCAAGGGTCTTCTCCGATGACGGGCGAAGTTATCCGGCCGGGAAGCGGCCACGAAGTTATCGGCACTCGCCACGGCCTCTTTGGCGCCGAAGGACCAGGTGACACGTCCGGCTACGGCCGCATGGTGGCTCCAATCACGCTGCCCGGCAATACCTCTCGGCCGTTCGGCGGCTACTTCGATGAGGTCGTCGACGAGCTAGAGGCAGCGTTGGGACGTCGTGGCATCGTCGTCGACGACGCCATCGAGAAGTACATCGTCGACCGCGGCGACCTCACCGTCTTCGTGACTGGCACGCACCTGCTGCCCGTCGCCTCGGCTCTGCGGGACGAACCGCTACTGCGATTTGAACTGTGCCTCGGCGTCAGCGGCGTGCACTACCCGGACGAGACCGGCCGCGAACTGCATGCGGTTTACCCGCTGCGGTCCATCACCCACAACCGCCGAATCCGACTGGAAGTGGCAATCCCCGATTCCAATCCCCACGTGAGCACTCTGCTGCCGGTGTATCCGACAAACGATTGGCACGAGCGCGAAGCCTACGACTTCTTCGGCATCATCTTCGACGGACACCCGTCGTTGACCCGAATCGAAATGCCAGACGACTGGGAAGGACATCCCCAGCGCAAGGACTACCCGCTAGGCGGCATCCCGATCGAGTACAAGGGCGCGACCATAGCGCCGCCCGATCAACGAAGGCGGTACAACTAATGGCTCCCCGGTCCACCTTCAGTGTCGCCGGCCGCGACTGGGAAGATGTCGTCGCAGCAGTCCACGAACGCGCTTCGGCCGGCCCCAACGATGAGCGGATCGTCGTCAATATGGGTCCACAGCATCCGTCGACGCACGGGGTGTTGCGTCTCATCCTCGAGTTGGAGGGTGAGACTGTCACCGAGGCTCGCTGCGGTATCGGCTATCTGCACACCGGGATCGAGAAGAACCTCGAATACCGGACGTGGACGCAAGGCGTCTCCTACGTGACGCGAATGGACTACCTGTCCCCCTTCTTCAACGAGACCGCCTACTGTTTGGCAGTCGAGAAACTTCTCGGTGTGACCGACGACATCCCGCCGCGCGCCACCGTGATTCGCGTGTTGCTGATGGAACTGAACCGGATCGCTTCGCACCTGGTGGCGCTCGCGACCGGCGGAATGGAACTCGGCGCGGTGACGCCGATGTTCTTGGGTTTCGGAGCCCGTGAAACCATCCTTGACCTGTTCGAAGACATTTCCGGACTCCGCATGAACCATGCGTTTGTCCGGCCCGGCGGCATCGCGCAAGACCTCCCCGAAGGCGCCGAAGCCAAAATCGCCGCCGTGCTCGACGGCCTCCCCGGCCAGATCGGCGACGTCGAGGCCCTGCTTACGGAAAATTACATCTGGAAGGCCCGCACCCAGGGCGTCGGATATTTGGACCTGACCGGCTGCATGGCCCTCGGCATTACCGGGCCAGTCCTGCGGTCAACCGGATTGCCCTACGACCTCCGCAAGTCCGAGCCCTATTGCGGCTACGAGAACTACGACTTCGACGTCATCACCGACACCGCGTGTGACTCATACGGCCGCTACCTGATCCGCATCGAAGAAATGAAGCAATCGGTACGGATCGCACGGCAATGCCTGGACGCCCTCGAACCGGGGCCGGTCATGATTGCCGACCGCAAACTCGCCTGGCCAGCCGACCTGGCTGTCGGTCCGGATGGAATGGGCAACTCTCCCGAACACATCGCCGAAATCATGGGCATGTCGATGGAGTCGTTAATTCACCACTTCAAATTGGTGACCGAGGGGATGCGCGTCCCCGCCGGGCAGTGCTATGTCGCCATCGAGTCACCGCGAGGCGAACTCGGTGTCCACATGGTTTCCGACGGTGGTACCCGCCCCTACCGCGTTCACTTCCGCGATCCGTCATTCACCAATCTGCAGGCTGTCGCGGCGATGTGCGAGGGCGGTCTGGTCGCCGATGTCATTACCGCAGTGGCGAGTATCGACCCCGTGATGGGAGGTGTGGACCGATGAGCGAACCGGTCTTTGTGGAGATTTCGACGGGTCCGCCCACATCGTCGGTGATGCCGTTCTCGACCGGCATGGCGCATCCGCCCATTGGATTCGACGGCCCGGCCGCCTATTCCGACGAGGAGACGGCAGCGTTAGCTGTCGAGGCGTCCACCATCATCAGCCGCTACCCGCAGTCGGAGTCGGCGTTACTGCCACTGCTGCACCTCGTGCAAAGCCATGACGGCTACCTCACGCGTGCAGGCATCATGTTCTGCGCCGATCAATTGCAATTGACGGCCGCGACGGTCGCGGGCGTGGCGACCTTCTACTCGATGTATCGGCGCGAACCGACCGGCGAGTACCTGATCGGAGTCTGCACCAACACCCTGTGCGCAGTAATGGGCGGCGATGCCATCCTGTCCGAACTGACCGACAGTCTCGGGATCAATCCTGGCGATTCCACCTCCGACGGGCGCGTCACCGTTGAGCGCGTCGAATGCAATGCCGCCTGCGACTTTGCACCCGTCGTGATGGTCAATTGGGAGTTCTTCGACAACCAGACACCCGAATCGGTGAAACAGTTAGTCGACGACCTGCGTGCCGGAGTGCCGCGCACCCCCAGCCGTGGACCCGAAACGCTGTGTACGTTTCGGCAGGCGGCTCGACTGCTGGCCGGGTTGCCCGAGATTGCCAATTCCGGCGAGGAGGCGCAGCCATGATTGCCGTCAGCTTGCCGTCGTCTACCCCTGAGCCCGCCGAGGTGCCCCAACTAAGTCGATACTGGTCCGAGCCGGAATCGTGGACGCTCCGAAGCTACCTGCGCCAGAACGGGTACCAGGGCCTGAAAGCCGCGCTGCGCCTCCCCCCGGACGAAGTGATTGATCAGGTGAAGGCTTCCGGACTTCGCGGTCGAGGCGGTGCGGGTTTCCCCGTGGGCACCAAGTGGTCATTCATTCCGCAGGGCGACAAGCCCGGCGGAGCTGATACGCCGCATTACCTCGTGGTGAATGCGGACGAATCCGAGCCCGGGACCTGCAAGGACATGCCGCTGATGCTGGCATCGCCCCACACCCTGATTGAGGGTGCCATCATCGCGGCCTACGCGATCCGCGCCCAGCACGCCTTTATCTATATCCGCGGCGAAGTCGCTGGCGTCGTTCGGCGGTTGCGCGCCGCCGTCGCCGAAGCCTACGAGGCCGGATTGATTGGGTCCGACATCTTCGGCTCCGGATTCGGCATGGACCTTGTGGTGCACGCCGGGGCCGGGGCCTACATTTGCGGTGAGGAAACCGCGCTTCTGGATTCGTTGGAAGGTAAACGCGGTCAGCCGCGTCTGCGGCCGCCATTCCCGGCCGTCGCTGGGCTATATGCGAGCCCGACCGTCGTTAACAACGTCGAATCGATCGCCAGCGTCCCCTCGATTCTCCGCAACGGACCCGACTGGTTCCGCGAGTTCGGGACCGAGAAGTCCCCCGGATTCACCATGTATTCGTTGTCCGGGCACGTCAAGAACCCCGGACAGTACGAGGCTCCACTCGGGATCACCCTGCGTGAGCTGCTTGATCGGGCAGGCGGGATCCGCGAAGGTCACCAGCTCAAGTTCTGGACACCGGGCGGATCGTCGACGCCGATGTTCACGCCGGAGCACCTCGACGTTCCGCTCGACTACGAGGGGGTCGGTGCCGCCGGTTCCATGCTCGGCACCAAAGCCCTGCAAATCTTCGACGAGACCGTTTGCGTGGTCAGGGCAGTCTTGCGGTGGAGCGAATTTTACGCACACGAATCGTGCGGCAAGTGCACCCCGTGCCGCGAAGGCACCTACTGGCTCGTCCAGATGATGCGGCGGCTGGAGTCCGGTGACGCCACGGAAGCGGACCTCACCACACTGACCGAGATCACCGACAGCATCGTCGGGAAGGCCTTCTGCGCACTCGGTGACGCGGCAGGTGCCCCGATCATGAGTTCTCTCGAGCACTTCCGCGACGAATACCTGGCGCACTTCCCCCACGACGGCCATCCCGGCGGCTGCCCGTTTGATCCGGATAAGAGCACCGTCTTTGATTCCCCCGAAGGAGTCACGCCATGACCGCCCCCGGCAAAAATACCGAGTCCAGCCCGACCGAAGCGGTACCCGACAACATGGTGACACTGTCGATTGACGACACCGAGGTGACCGTTCCCAAGGGCACGCTGCTGATTCGAGCCGCCGAGTTGATCGGCGTGGAAATCCCCCGTTTCTGCGACCACCCGCTTCTCGCGCCAGTTGGTGCCTGCCGGCAGTGTCTGGTCGACATCGAAGGTCAACGCAAACCCATGGCGTCGTGCACCATCACCGTCAGTGACGGCATGGTGGTCCGCACCCAGCACTCCTCCGAAGTCGCCAAGCGCGCGCAGGAGGGGATCATGGAATTGCTCCTCATCAACCACCCGCTCGACTGCCCCACTTGCGATAAGGGTGGCGAGTGCCCACTGCAGAATCAGTCGATGTCGACGGGCCGTCCGCAGTCGCGCTACGGCGGCGTCAAACGTACGTTCACCAAGCCGGTTCCCCTCTCGACCGGGGTCCTGCTGGACCGCGAACGGTGTGTCCTGTGCGCGCGGTGCACCCGCTTCTCGACCGAGATCGCGGGTGATCCCCTCATCGAGATGGCCGAGCGCGGCGCACTGCAGCAGGTCAGCGCCTACGAGGACGAACCATTCGAGTCGTATTTTTCGGGCAACACCGTGCAGATCTGCCCAGTCGGCGCACTGACGGGCACCGCGTACCGTTTCCGGTCGCGCCCGTTCGATCTCATTTCCTCGCCCAGTGTGTGTGAGCACTGTTCGGCAGGCTGCGCGCAACGCACCGACCATCGACGAGGAAAAGTCATGCGGCGCATGGCCGGTGACGATCCGGAAGTCAACGAAGAATGGAACTGCGACAAGGGTCGGTGGGCGTTCACCTACGCCACCCGGCCCGACCGCATCACCACCCCGCTGGTTCGCGGCGACGACGGCGAACTCCACGAGGCACCGTGGTCGTACGCGATGGCGCTCGCAGCGGAGGGCTTGCGCGCTGCGGGAAGTCGCACCGGAGTGCTGGTCGGCGGGCGCTCGACCGTCGAAGACGCCTACGCCTACGGCAAGTTCGCGCGAGCGGTGCTCGCCAGCAACGACGTCGACTTCCGTGCGCGGACCCATTCGGTTGAAGAAGAAGACTTCCTCGCCGCGCACATCGCGGGCACCGGGATCGGCCTCACGTATGCCGAACTCGAGCAGGCACCGGTGGTGGTCCTGGCTGGTCTGGAGTCCGAAGAAGAATGCCCGATGCTGTTCCTGCGCCTGCGGAAAGCCCACCGCAAGCATGGGCAGCAGATTTACTCCATCGCCTCGTGGGCATCGCCGGGAGTCACCAAGGCCGGCGGAACTCTCATGCAGTGCGTGCCGGGAAGCGAGGCCGCGGTGCTGCGCGACCCTCGCTTGCGCGCACTGCTCGCCGAGCCCGGCGCTGTTCTCCTCTGTGGAGAACGTCTTGCGGGGTGCGCCGGTGCACTTGTCGCCGCGGCCGAGGTGGCCGCGGCGACGAGTGCGCGAATCGCTTGGATTCCGCGACGCGCTGGTGAACGCGGTGCACTCGATGTTGGGGCCGCTCCCAACTTGCTTCCCGCGGGTCGACCGTTGGAGTCCGAGCGCGCTCGCCGAGATGTCGCCGCGATCTGGGGTGTGCGACCACCGGCAACACCGGGACGCAACACCGCCGAGATCGTCGAAGCGCTCACCCGCGGCGAACTTTCCGCGGTGGTCGTCGGCGGTGTTGAGCTTGACGACCTTCCCAATCCCTCCGCCGCAGAAACTGCGCTGGCGAACGCCGACTTCGTAGTCAGCCTCGAAATGCGACACAGTGCAGCGACAGCCCTCGCCGACGTCGTCTTTCCCGTGGCTGCGGTCGCGGAGAAAGCGGGTACGTTCGTCAATTGGGAGGGCCGTCCACGGGCCTTCGACGTCGCATTGCCGCCCGCTGAATCGGACGGTGGCACGCTGCGCGTATCCGACCATCGGGTCTTGCACAATTTGGCCGCTGAACTGGGCGTCGACCTCGGCTGCAATGATGTGGCAAGCATCCACCGCGAGTTCGGTCAGCTCGGCAGTTGGGCGGGCGAACGACACCTTGCGCCGCCCGTCGAAGGGGCACCGTTGCCCGAGCCCGCAGCCGGTGAAGCCGTGCTGGCGTCGTGGCGGATGCTCCTGGACTTTGGCGGCATGCAAGACGGCGAACCGCACCTCGCGGGGACCGCGCACCGCGCGACCGCCCGACTTTCGGCTTCGACAGCCACCGAAATTGGTGTCGCCGACGGCGAGCGGGTCTGCGTCTCCACAGATCACGGCACCGTGGCTCTGCCGCTCACCATCACCGAGATGCCCGACCGCGTGGTCTGGCTGCCCATGAATTCGCCGGGTTCCCGCGTGTATCCGATGCTCGAAGCCGAGCCGGGGCAGGTTGTCACGATCGCGAAGGACCAGCATGAGTGAGATTCCCGTCGCCCAAACGGTGTTCCCCGACCTCGCCAATTTCGGGTACGACGCCTGGTGGTTGATGCTCCTTAAGTCCGTCGGCATCTTCGCGTTCCTCGTTCTGACCGTCCTCGTCGCGATCCTCGCCGAACGCAAGATCATGGCGCGGATGCAGTACCGGATCGGCCCAAACCGTGTCGGCTGGCACGGTGCGCTGCAGTCTCTCGCCGACGGTGTCAAACTTGCTCTCAAGGAGGGATTGACCCCGTTTGGCGTCGACAAGGCCCTCTACCTGCTGGCACCGGTGATCTCGGTGGTCCCGGCGTTCATGGCCTTCGCTGTGATCCCGATGGGCCCGGAGGTCTCCATCTTCGGACACCGCACCCCGCTGCAACTCACCGACCTCCCGATCGGCGTGCTGTATGTGCTGGCCATGGCGTCGATCGGTGTCTACGGCATCGTCCTTGCTGGCTGGTCGTCGGGATCGACGTACCCGCTGCTCGGAGCCCTCCGGTCGACGGCCCAGGTGATTTCCTATGAGATCGCGATGGGGCTGACGTTCGCGGCCGTCTTCATTCTGTCGACGACGATGTCCACATCGGAGATTGTGTCGAGCCAGGTGCACCACTGGTACATTCTGCTGCTGCTGCCGTCGTTCGTTATTTACGCGATCTCCATGGTTGGTGAAACCAACCGCGCCCCATTCGATCTTCCTGAAGCCGAAGGCGAACTCGTGGGCGGCTTCCACACCGAGTACTCATCGCTGAAGTTCGCGATGTTCATGCTCGCCGAGTACGTCAATATGGCAACCGTATCTGCACTGGCGACCACGCTCTTCCTTGGCGGCTGGCAAGCGCCATGGCCCATCTCCATCTGGGACGGCGCCAACTCTGGCTGGTGGCCGATGCTGTGGTTCGTCATCAAAATGTGGATCTTTATGTTCGTCTTCTTCTGGCTTCGGACCACGCTCCCGCGCCTGCGGTACGACCAATTCATGGCGTTTGGCTGGAAAGTCCTGATCCCGTTCGCGCTCGGATGGGTAATGGTGGTCGCGGTGATTCACCAAGCCACCAGTGGCGCATCGGAATGGACGTCGAGTCTGATCGTGGCGGCCGCGGGCATCGTTGTCACCGCCGCACTGCTGTACGCGATCCGCCGAGAAATCGTCGGCGGCCCGGCCTCGGTGAAGCCCGAACTGCCGCCACCTGGCTCGCCGTTTGATCCGATGGCTGGCGGGTTCCCGGTACCGCCGCTCCCAGGCCAGGTACTGCCCACCCCGCAGCTCGCGGGCCCGCAGCTTTCTGGCGCGCGCAATCCGACCGGCACCACGTCTGCACCGGAGGCACCCAATGTCTGAGCTATCCAAGCCCACCGGTTCGAAGCTGCCGCCCGCCTCGCGATTCAAGATCCCCGATGCGCTCGCTGGCTTCGGCGTCACGTTTAGCGGCATGTTCGGCAAAACCATCACCGAGGAATACCCCGAGCACAAGGAGCCGACTTCCCGTCGCTACCACGGCAGACATCAACTCAACCGGTACGACGACGGGTTGGAGAAGTGCATCGGCTGCGAACTTTGTGCGTGGGCGTGCCCTGCCGATGCGATCTACGTGGAAGGGGCCGACAACACCGAGGACGAACGATTCTCGCCCGGTGAACGGTATGGCCGCGTCTACCAGATCAACTACTTGCGGTGCATCGGCTGCGGCCTGTGTATCGAGGCCTGCCCCACCCGCGCACTCACGATGACCAATGACTACGAGATGGCTGGCGACTCCCGGGTCGGGATGATTTACGAAAAAGACCAACTCCTCGCACCGATGGAACCGTGGATGACTCCGGCACCGCACGACATGGCCCCCGGGTCCCGTCCCGAAAACTACTATCGCGGGGACATTGGACCCGATGGGCTCAAAGACGGCGTGAAGCCGACACCTGGCAGTCCGGGCCCTACTGACCCAAGTGTTCGGGAGCGGCAATGACGGCGGCCTCCTTGGCGCAAGAGCTGACGCGCACCTCGAACACCGAAGCGGTCACCTTCTGGGTGCTCGGCGTGATCGTCATCATCGGGGCGCTCGGCGTCATCCTCAGCGCGAAGGCCGTCTATTCGGCGGTCTTTCTCGCAATGACGATGATCATCCTGGCCGTGTTCTACGTGATGCAGGGTGCCCTGTTCTTAGGCGTCGTCCAAGTCGTCGTCTATACGGGCGCGGTGATGATGCTGTTCCTGTTCGTGTTGATGCTGATCGGCGTCGACTCCTCCGAGTCACTCGTCGAAACTATCCGCGGGCAGCGCTTCATCGCCGTCGGATTGGGTGTGGGTTTTGCAATCCTGCTAATCGCAGGCATCGGCAGTGCCTCGCTGGCCGCGTTCGTCGGTGCACCCGATTACAGCTTTGGGACCGCGCCCGGTGGCGGCAATGAGAATATCCGCGAACTCGCCGTCCTCATTTTTGGGCGCTATCTGTGGGCCTTCGAATTAACGGGGGCCCTGTTGATTGCCGCAACTCTCGGCGCCATGGTGTTGGCGCACCGCCAGCGGGTCGGTCGAATTTTGGGGCAGCGAGAGCAATCCATTGAGCGCTTCGCATCGGGGGGCCATGTGACGCCGCTGCCGCCTCCCGGTGTGTACGCCCGGCACAACGCCGTCGACGTGCCCGCCCGCGAACCCGACGGAAGCCCGTCCAAGCTGTCTGTCAACGCGATGATCAAAGCCCGCGATCTCGCCGCCAACGGGCACGAGATCACTACGGTGAGCAAACCTGAAATACCGGGCGAACCCGAGGTAGAGGACGGTCGATGAATCCGGAAAATTACCTCTACCTGGCGGCCGCCCTATTCGCGATCGGCGCGTCGGGGGTGCTCCTGAGGCGCAACGCCATCGTCGTTTTCATGAGCATCGAGTTGATGCTCAACGCCGCGAACCTGTCGTTCGTCACGTTCGCGCGGATGCACGGCAGTCTCGACGGGCAGGTGATCGCCTTCTTCACCATGGTGGTCGCCGCCGCCGAAGTGGTCGTTGGTCTCGCGATCATCATGATGATTTTCCGTACCCGTCGTTCCGCCTCGGTCGACGACGAGAACCTGTTGAGGCGGTGACCGTATGAATGCTGACCTCACCAGCACGCTCCTCTGGTTGATTCCGGGCCTACCCGCCTTTGGGGCGCTCTTCCTGCTCGTGGCCGGGCGGCGCACCGATCGGTGGGGCCACATCGCGGCAACCGTCCTCGCCGGTGGCTCGGCAATCCTCGGCATCCTCATGTGGATCGGCATGATCGGGCGCGACGAGTCCGCGCGGGGCGTTTCCAGCGGCAGTTACCGCTGGATCGAAACCGGCAGTTTCAGCGTCGACGCTGGCCTGCGCCTGGACCAGTTGTCCATGTGCTTTGTCCTCCTGATCACCGTGGTCGGCACACTGATCCATGTGTACTCGTTCGGGTACATGGCTCACGATCCCGGGAGGCGTCGATTCTTCGCCTACCTGAATCTGTTTCTAGCTGCGATGCTGATCTTGGTGCTCGCCGACTCTTACCTCGGCCTCTATCTGGGCTGGGAAGGCGTCGGCTTGGCGTCGTACTTGCTGATTGGGTTCTGGCAGCACAAGCCGGTCGCGGCCACCGCAGCCAAAAAGGCCTTCGTGATGAATCGCGTCGGCGATATCGGCATGGTCATCGCTCTTGCGATCATGTTTGCCACCATGGGCTCGGTCGACTTCAACGGGGTTTTCGGTGCCGCCGGCACCACCAGCGAGGCCGCGTTGACGGCCATCTGCTTCATGTTGCTTCTCGGTGCCTGCGCCAAGTCGGCACAGGTGCCGCTGCAGGCCTGGCTCGGCGACGCGATGGAAGGCCCAACACCGGTGTCGGCTCTCATTCACGCCGCCACCATGGTGACAGCGGGTGTCTACCTGATTACTCGGTCCGCCCCGCTGTTTAACCTTGCGCCGCACGCGCAGACGGGCGTCGTCGTTATTGGTGCGGTAACGCTCCTATTCGGTGCCATCATCGGTTGCGCCAAGGACGACATCAAGAAGGCGCTTGCCGCCTCGACGATGAGCCAGATCGGCTACATGGTGCTTGCCGCCGGGCTCGGTCCCGCGGGTTACGCGGTGGCGATCATGCACTTGCTGACACATGGCTTCTTCAAGGCCGGACTCTTCCTCGGATCGGGTTCGGTGATGCATGCCATGAACGACGAAACCGATATGCGGCGCCTCGGTGGGCTACGGGCGTTCATGCCGGTCACCTTCGTGACCTTCGGTCTTGCCTACCTCGCGATTATCGGTGTTCCACCGTTTTCGGGCTTCTACTCCAAAGACCACATCATCGAAGCGGCACTTGGCGCTGGCGGGCTCCGCGGTTGGCTACTCGGCGGGGCCGCGATCCTCGGCGCGGGAATCACCGCTTTCTACATGACGCGCGTCATGATCATGACGTTCTTCGGCGAGAAGCGTTGGGCGACCAGCGACGCTGCAGGCAACACCCCGGCCGAACCGCACGAGTCACCCGCATCGATGACTTGGCCGATGATCCTGCTCGCCATCGGCTCGGTATTCTCCGGCGGACTCCTCGCCATTGGCGGCACGCTCAGCGACTTCCTATCCCCCGTAGTCGGGGTGGCCCCGGACCACGGTGGCCCGCTGCCGTCGTGGGCGGTCACCGTGGTCGTACTCGCGGTGGTCGCGGTGGGAATCGCCATCGCCTGGCAGCAATACGGTCGAGCACCGATACCGGAAAGCCCGCCGGAAAGAGTGTCGGGATTGACGCGCGCCGCGCGTGAGGACCTCTACGGAGACGTCTTCAATGAGCGCGTCGTAGCCGGTCCCGGCCAGCTGCTCACGACCGCACTGGTCGGCGTCGAAGATCGTGGATTCGGCGTGGTTCCCACCGGAATCGGTGCTGGCGTCACCGGAGTTTCGCAAGTGACGCGCCAGGCGCAGAACGGCTTCGTCCGTACCTATGCGCTCTCAATTCTCGCGGGCACTGTCGTGGTGGCCGCACTGACGATGGTGGTGAGTGTCCTGTGACGATCCCCTGGCTCACCGTCCTCTGGCTCATTCCGGCCGTCTCGTCGATCGCGGTGATGCTGCTGCCCGCTCGCCGCACCGTGAGCGCCAAGCAGGTGGCGATAGGTGCGGCACTGCTCACGCTGGTGTGGTCGATTGTGGTGGCGACGCAGTTCGACATCGGTGACGGTAAGTTCCAACTTGTCGAGGATGTCAGTTGGATTCCGGCGTTCGGTGCCCGCTATTCACTGGCGCTCGACGGGATCGGACTCGCCCTCATTCTGCTGACCGTGGTGCTGACGCCGATCCTGTTGCTCGCAGGCTGGCGCGATGCCGACAGCACGGCCGACGATGCTGGCTCACCGCGACGGGTTCACACGTATTTGGCATTGATGCTGGCAGTCGAGGCGATGGTGCTGATGAGTTTCGTCGCCATCGACGTCCTGCTGTTCTATATCTTCTTTGAAGCGATGCTGGTCCCGATGTACTTCCTCATCGGCGGCTTTGGGTCGGCGACCGAGCAAGCCCGGTCGCGGGCGGCGCTCAAATTCCTGCTGTACAACCTGTTCGGTGGCCTCATCATGATGGCGTCGGTGATCGGGTTGTATGTGGTGAGCGCGCAGTCAAACCTCGGGAACGACGGTGGTGGCACCTTTAGTTTCACCGCCCTGCAGGCTGCGGCGAGAACCGGCGGGCTAGACGCCTCGTCGACGACGATGAACATCATTTTCCTGGGATTCGTGTTCGCGTTCGCGGTCAAAGCACCCCTGTGGCCCCTGCACACGTGGCTCCCCGACGCCGCCGTCTCAACCACCCCGGCTGCAGCCGTGATGATGATGGCAGTAATGGATAAGGTCGGCACGTTCGCGATGCTGCGCTTCTGCATCGGACTGTTCCCGGAGGCTTCCGAGACCTTCGCGCCAGTGATCTCGACGCTCGCGGTCATCAGCATTGTTTACGGCGCGATCTGTGCTGTTGGGCAACGCGACGTGATGCGCCTGATCGCCTACACCTCAATCTCGCACTTCGGATTCATTGTGCTGGGTATTTTCGCCCTTACCAGCCAGGGTCAGTCCGGTTCGACGCTGTACATGGTCAACCACGGACTATCCACGGCCGCACTATTCCTGATCGCCGGGTTCCTGGTGACCCAGCGCGGTACCGCGCTAATCGCCGACTATGGCGGCGTCCAGAAGCTCGCCCCGATACTGGCGGGCACCTTCCTCGTCGCGGGAATGGCGACGCTGTCGCTGCCTGGCCTAGCTCCCTTCGTCAGTGAGTTCCTGGTCATCATCGGCACCTTCACTCGCTATCCCGTAGCTGCCATCATCGCGACATCTGCACTGGTGCTCTCTGCGATGTACATCCTGTGGACATACCAGCGCATGATGGGTGGTCCGGTACGCAAAAGTGCGACCGTTGACACCGGTTCCGATACCCAGATCGTCGATCTGAATCTCCGGCAAAAGGCCGTCGTTGCACCGCTGATCGTTGGCTTGCTGGTGTTGGGCATCTTCCCGCAGTTGGCTCTCAACTACATCAATCCTGCTGTCGACCATTCGCACCAGCCGCCAGCCGTTGAACGCTCCGTCACCATCGGCCCGGCCGACAGTTCCGTGGAAGGACCGCGATGACCCTCGCCCTCGACCCGCACAGCATCGACTACTTCCGCCTGTCCCCGATGCTGATCGTGTTTGGCGTCGCCGTGATTGCCGTCCTCGTCGAGGCGTTCGCATCGGCCGCATCGCGGTACATCGTCCAGTTGTCACTAGCCTGCGGTGGCCTCGTCGCGTCCTTTGTCGCGCTGATGTTCGTGGTCGCGTCGTACCGGTCCGATGGGCCGTCGAAGGCAATGTCCGGTGCCGTCGTGATTGACGGGCCAACGCTGTTCTTACAGGGCGCGGTACTGGTCGTGTCGCTGGGTGCCGTGGCCCTGATGGGCGAGCGGCACCTGGACCGCGTGTGGGCACCAGTTGAGGTGCAAACTGCGGCTGGTCGGCGAATCTCGGTCGGCGGCGGCGGAGGACAGGACGACGACTCCGGCGGCAGCGCGATCGACGATGCTGATCTGCCCGCTGACGCATTTACCCCATCCGGCGCCACCGTGCCGGGCTCCCCCGAGGAGTTGCTCGCCGGTCGCGCGGGGTCGATCACCACTGAGGTGTATCCCCTGGCATTGATCGCGATCGGCGGCATGATGCTGTTCGGTGCGTGCGGCGATCTCCTTACGATGTTTATCGCACTAGAAGTGCTGTCACTTCCCCTGTACGTGATGTGCGGCCTGGCGCGACGACGCCGCTTGCTCTCGCAGGAAGCGTCGCTGAAGTACTTCCTCCTGGGAGCATTCTCGTCGGCGATCTTTGTTTTCGGTGCGTCCTTTGCTTACGGCGCGACCGGGTCACTGTCACTGTCCGAGATTGGGCGGGCGCTGATCGGCAGTAGCCTCGAGCCCGCCACTGATCGCACGCTGGCGCTCATGGCACTCGCTTTGATCGCCGTTGGCCTGTTATTCAAGGTCGGTGCGGTGCCCTTCGGGTCGTGGGTGCCCGACGTGTATCAGGGCGCGCCAACTCCGGTGACGGCTCTGATGGCCTCTGCCACCAAGGTCGCCGCGTTCGGTGCACTCTTGCGCGTATTCCATGTCGGTTTCCCTGCATTGCAACAAGATTGGCGACCGGCACTGTGGGTCATCACGATCGCGACAATGGTGATCGCGACGCTGATGGCGGTGACGCAGAACGACATCAAGCGCATGCTCGCGTATTCGTCCGTCAGTCATGTCGGCTTCGCGCTAGTCGGTGCCATCACCATTTCGCGCGCTGGGGTCTCCAGCACCCTCTTCTATGTCGCGGCCTATGCGATCTCCGCCTTCGGTGCCTTCGCCTTGCTGTCGGTGGTGCGCGATTCCACCGGGCGCGAAGCGACCGACCTTGCGTCATGGGCTGGCATCGGGCGGCGCCGCCCACTGGTCGGCGCGATGATGTCGCTGTTCTTGCTGTCATTCGCGGGCATTCCACTCACCAGCGGCTTCATCGCCAAGTTCGCGACGTTCAGCGCGGCGGGCCACGACGGTGCGTGGGCTCTGGTGATCGTTGGTGTGGTGTGCAGCGCCATCGCCGCGTACTTCTACATTCGCGTCATTGTGGCGATGTTCTTTACCGACTCCGAAGCGGGCAGCGAGAACACTGTGCCGGATGTGGTGGTGCCGAGTCTGCTGACCACCGTGCCGATCGCAGTATCTGCGGCCATCACACTGGTCCTCGGCATTTTCCCGCAGTGGCTGCTCGACATCGCCGACTCCGCGTCGGTATTTCTACGATAAGAACCGGCAGCTAGCCATGGAATAGCGTGTCGCCGGACCCGGTGGCCGCGAGGCGGATTCGTTCACGCAGGTCGTCGGATGCCACAGCCGCGAGGTCGTCGAGATCGTGCCAGCCGACCGCTGTCATCTCACCGTCGGCCGGGTGTGGGTCTCCGGAGATCCAGCGGCATCGGAACGTGAGGTCGAAGTAGTCCACTTGGTCGCCGTTGACGTGTGTCTTTCGCGGCAGTTGGTGGACCCACGCGAGTCGCTCCACCGCAATCTCGACGCCCGCCTCTTCCATCGCCTCCCGGCGTGCGGCGAGCGCGGGCTCCTCCCCTGGATCAACGATCCCGGTGATCGGCGTCAACGCACCGTCGTCGGACCGCGTTCCGAGGAGAACTGCTATGCCCGCCGGCGACTCGCGCAGGATCACCGCGGTGACACCGATCAAGACCAGTGGCTCGTGACCGATGTGCTCGCGGAGCTTAAGGACGTATTCGGGTGTCGGCATCAGTCGCGCGGCACCGCGACTACACCCTGCGCTGCGGCGATCTCGTCGATCCATTGTGCGAGCGCGACGTCGAGCTCCGTCAATTGTCCGGCACTGTGGGTGACGATTCGGAAGGCGACCGTGGAGTAGCGAAGGTCGATGTCGGGATGATGCCCGGACGCTTCGGCTGCGGCGACCACGGCGGTGACCAGGTCGAGCCCGCTGACCATGGTGCCGGGCCAGAAACTCGCCACGAGTTCCCCATCGACGACGGCCCAGGCTTCCGAGGTTTGTGCCATTGCCTCAGCCTCGGTGAGTCGGGCGGGCAGATGGGGATCTGGATTGTGTTGTTCCATGAGCTAACCTCCGGTGAACGGTTCCACAGCGACGCACGGGACGCGGCGCGGATGCGCGGGGTCGAGCGCATTCAGGACCAGTGCGGCACTGCGGCGGTTGGAAGTGATGGACATGTGATCGGAGTGATCACGTGCACAACCGTCCTGCACCACAATGTTACGGACTTGGGTGCCAGGTGGCCCGTCGAGCAAGCCAACGCTGTACGGGGTCACGATCTCGTCGTGGCGGGTCACGATGTTGGTGTAAGCGACGCCTGGCAGGTAGGGCGTCGGTTCACGGACCGCGCGGTTGAAGTTGAGATCGGCAGGCGGCGTCGAACACGCGGGGCAGGCCGGTCGAGTTGGCTCCAGGATTCCGAGACTTTTTCTAAATTCGGTGACCGCTTCGCCGCGGGCATCGTCGTCATCCGGTCCTTGCCGCCAGTAGGGTGCGAGCGACACGTAGTGCGCCACATGGCCTCGGCCACCCAAATACTTCATCCAATAGGTTGGAATCTCGGTGCCGAGGGAGTGACCGACAATGTCGACTTTGTCGGTACGGGTCGCTGCCAGGACGCGATCGATAAACGTCTTCACATCCCAGGCGCTGTCTGTCTTGGGGCCTAGACCGCCCAGGGCCGACGCGGGCCAGACCGACGACAGGGCACCGTAGGTGGGCGCGAAGACACAGTAGCCCTCGTTCTTGAGGACTGCGGCGAGGGTTACCCAGTTGGTTTGGCGACCGCCACCGCTGCCGTGCAGCAGAACTACCGGGTGCGGATGCTGCCGTGTGGGGCGGCAGGTCAAGTCGTTGGTTCCGGGAAGGGATCCGCCGGGGTTCGACAGTTCAGCGCGAATACCGTCGAGGAAGTTGTAGGTGACCGGCAGCTTGTTCGGTGCCCCCGGAGCCGCTGCCACCGGGGTCGCCAGCAGCCCGGCAACGACGACTGTCACTACAGCGGAGATCAGGACGTTGATCGCGCGGCCGGTCCTCATTGCTTCGCTACTTCTTCGGGCGTTTGCTGCTCAGTTGGTGGCGGCGAGGTGGTCGGCTTGGAAGATCGCCATGCGGGTCACGTCTCGGTAGGCACCATCGGCGAAGTACTCCTCCTTGAGCACCCCTTCCACACCAAATCCGGCCTTGCCGTACACGTGGATGGCCGACGGATTGTCGTTATCGACGAGCAAGTACACCTTGTGCAGGTTGAGCGAGCGGAAAGCAAAGTCGAGTGCTGCTCGGGTTGCGGTTCCCGCGAAACCGCGTCCCTGCTCACCCGGCGCAATGATGATCTGGAATTCACAATGCCGGTGCAACAGATCGATATTCACCAGTTCGACCAGCCCCACTCTGCGACCAGCGGAGTCAACGATAAATCGTCGGTCACGGTCGTCATGGTGGTTCGCCGTGTGCGCATCCTCAAGATCGGCAAGGGTCAGGTGAGCTGGCGAAAACCAGAACCGCATCACGTCTGGATCGTTGAAGAGCGCATGGATGAACGGCAGATCGGATTGTTCAAGCGCACGGAGGGTTGGTGCGGCAAACCTCTCCGAAATCGTGGCGTCAGACATGTCTCGACCCTACGTTGCATGCGGTCGATACGGGAACGTCAACGCTAGATGTCGTCGAATGATCCGCCGCGGCCTTTACCGGAGGCAAATCGGCCTGCACCTCCGACGCCGTCAACTTGCAGCGAGGTCATACCAATCGCGAACTCGTGCCGCAGGGCCGCTTCTTCGGTGTCGGACCATTGGGCCCTGGCCGACCGACGGTCTCCGCGCATGCAGACGGCGGGCATTCGCGCGATCTCGTGTGCCAATGCCACTGCGACATCACGTGCGGTACCTGCTGGGACCACTCGGTTGACGAGGCCAAAACTCAAGGCTTCTGGGGCGTCGACGGGGCGGCCGGTAAGGATGAGATCCATTGCACGGCTGTGCCCAATCAGGCGTGGGAGTCGGACTGTGCCACCGTCAATCAGCGGTACACCCCAGCGTCGACAGAACACCCCGAGCGTGGCATCTTCGTCGGCGACGCGGAGGTCGCACCAGATGGCGAGTTCCAGGCCTCCCGCCACTGCGTGGCCATTGATTGCGGCGATGACCGGCTTGCTCAAGTCCATTCGGGTCGGCCCCATTGGGCCGTCGCCTTCCAGATTCAGCGGGTTGCTCCGGTCAGTCCCGACTGCTTTAAGGTCGGCGCCCGCGCAGAACGACGGCCCGTCGCCTGCCAAGACTGCCACCTGTGAGTCGGAGTCTTCAAACGCCCGGAAGGCCTCGGCCAGTTCACGTGACATGATCCCGTCGACCGCATTGTGGCGGTCGGGTCGCGCCATGATGATGATCGTGACGTCGCCGTCGCGCTCAACTCGGATATCTTTCATATTTCGAGCCTCCCCGTTTCCAGTTGCCATTGGTTGCCGCTACTTGTTCCACAGCGGCTCGCGCAGGGCTCGGCGCAAGATTTTGCCGACCGCAGACTTCGGAATGGCGTCTATGAACATCACGGATTTCGGTGCCTTGTGCGCAGCGATCTGCGAACGAACGTGTGCAATCAAGTCGGCTTCGGTGACATCGACACCCGGCTTTCGTACGACGAAGGCGGTCACTGCCTCGACCCACGTGTCGTCGGGTGCGCCGACAACTGCACATTCGGCGACCGCCGGGTGCGAAGCGAGCGCATCCTCCACTTCGCGCGGGTACACGTTGTAGCCGCCGGAGATGATCATGTCGCTGGTGCGGTCAACGAGGAACAGATAGCCGCGATCGTCGAATCGGGCCAAATCGCGTGTGCGTAGCCAACCGTCGGCGGTGATCGTCTCGGCATTGAGTTCGTCCGCGTCAAAATAGCCCGCCATCTGAAAGGGTGCCTTCAACGTAATTTCGCCGATCTCCCCCTGCGGCACCTCATGACCGTCCTCGTCGATGAGCTTCAGGTCCACATCGTTGGCTGGCATTCCACATGCGCCCCACAGCGTGCGGTCTGCATGCGCAAATTCGTCCAGGCTCGCGATAACCAGCGGGGATTCAGTCTGCCCGTAGTACTGCGCGAGGATCGGACCAAACGCTTCGATCGACCGTTCCAAGACGGGCGCTGGCATCGGGCTGGCACCGTAGATGACCTTCCTCATCGATGACAGATCGGCACCGTTGAGGACTCCCGTGTTGAGGAGCATTGCGAACATCGTCGGGACCAGGTTGGTTTCGGTGACTCGGTAGCGGCTGATTGCGTCGACGAATCCCGTTGGCTCAAATCCGGGGAGGATGGCGGACGCACCGCCGCGGATCCAGTACGGCAGGACAAACGTTCCGCTGGCATGGATCAGCGACGCAGCATGCAGCATCACCGAATCAGGTTGCGGATTAAGCAAATTGCCAAGGATATTGGAGCAGATTGCTCCGTATGACGCCTGCGTGTGCACGACCGCTTTGAGCTTGCCTGTGGTCCCAGACGTGTAGAGCATGAGCGTCGGATCATCAGGCGTCAGAGCCACGTCCGGCTCACCTATCGGGTCCGACGACGGCGACAAGAGGTCAGCGGGGTCACTCGTTCCGACGCGGAACACCCGCAGTTCAGGAATCCTGGTGGCCAGTTCGGCAGCGCGGTCGGCCAGGGTCGAATCAGCAACGACGACAGTCGCTTTGGACCCTTCCAACATGGCGGCGTGTTCATCGAGCGACAGTCGTGCGTTCAGCGGGACGCGTACGACACCGGACTTGATGGCGGCAAAATCAACGGGCAGAGAGTGCAGTCCATTGTTGACCAAGAGCGCGACATGGGTGCCCTTGGCGATTCCCGCTTCGATCAGTCGGTGTGCGATGAGGTTGGCGCGGTCGTTCACTTCACGGAACGTGAGAGTGTCGTCGCCGAAGTACACGGCAGTGCGGTCGGCGTGCGCCAGGGCGCCGCGTCGAATGTGCGTAGCTGCCATGACCATGGCTGGCTCCTTTGTGTTGCAGTTCGTGATGCCCGATTCTTAAAACAGATCATTCAGTCTGTTTTAGTTTCTGTCAAGACCCTTCCTCTGCCAAGGCTGCCCACCTCCCGCCAAGATTGCCCAACTCCTGCCAAGATTGCTCTGTGAGCATTCAGCCTCGTCAAGAACGTGCAGTCCGCACCCGCGACCAGATCCTGTCCGGAGCCGTGGAGGTTTTGGTGGAGTTCGGATATGCCGGAATGACCATGCAGCGGGTGCAGACGGCTGCGGGAGTTAGCCGCGGCGCGCTCACCCACCACTTCGGTTCGATGACCGAAATCGCTGTTGCCGCAATTGATTTCATCGCCGAGAACCAGGGCGAGGAGATTCGCGGCGCGGTTGGTCCAAACACCTCAGCGGAGCAAGCGGTCGATATCGTTCATGAGATCACGCGACGGCCGACCTTCGTGGCTGGCCTACAACTGTGGATGGCGGCACGCACAGAACCTGCGCTCCGGGAAGCTTTGCAGCCCGGCGCGCACCGACTGTTCCGCGACCTGCATGACTCGCTGGCACCGTTTGTCGATCGACTCAGCGTTGACGGCGATATCGACGGCGAGCACTATCTGATTTTCCTCGATGGACTGCTCAGTTTGCTTCGCGGCTTAGCCATTGGCGCGGTGTTGCGCGACCGACCCGATCGGGAGAAGCAGGTTCTCGCGACGTGGCTGGCGGCGTTCTCTTCGGGGCAACAGTCCTCTTAGTTGCCCCTTGCGGTGGCACAGTGTTTGTCATGAGCACTGCGTCAGCCATGAGGGACGTCGTTATTTGCGAGCCGGTCCGTACCCCGATCGGTCGATACGGCGGTGCGTTGAAAACACTCTCGGCCGCTGAACTCGGCGAGATTGCATTGCGAGGCCTCCTCGATCGAACCGGGGTTGCACCGGCCTCGATTGACGATGTGATTCTCGGGCACGTGTATCCGACCAGCGAGGCTCCGGCGATCGGTCGCGTCGTCGCGCTCGACGCTGGTCTGCCGGTGACCGTGCCTGGCGCGCAGGTGGATCGTCGGTGCGGGTCGGGCTTGTATTCGGTGGTCATGGCTGGAATGCAAGTGGCCAGCGGCGTCAACGACATTGCGGTCGCTGGCGGTGCCGAGTCGATGAGCAATGTGCCTTTCTACAGCACCGATATGCGGTGGGGTGTACGTGGTCCCGGCGTGATGTTGCACGATGGTTTGGCGCGCGGGCGGGTTACGGCGGGCGGTCGGAATTATCCGGTGCCTGGCGGGATGATCGAGACTGCCGAAAACCTCCGACGCCAGTACTCGATTTCCCGAATCGAGCAAGACGAGTTGGCAGTGGAGTCGCACCATCGCGCTGTTGCTGCGCAGCACTCGGGCGTGTTTGCCGAGGAGATTGTGCCGGTGACCGTCCGCTCCAAGAAGGGCAACATTGTCGTTGATTCTGACGAGCATCCCCGTGCGGACACAACTATGGAGAGCCTATCTCGCCTGCGGCCGATGCTCGGCGCGTCCGACCCTGAAGCAACGGTCACTGCGGGCAATGCGAGTGGACAGAATGATGCCGCCGCTGTCTGCTTCGTGACCCATCCGGAGTACGCCGAACGCGTGGGTTTGCGGCCGATCGCGAAGCTGGTGTCGTGGGCTGTGGCTGGCGTCGATCCGGCCTACATGGGCATTGGCCCCGTCCCTGCCAGCAATGCAGCACTAGCGCGCGCTGGGTTGTCGTTGGAGGACATGGATGTCATCGAGCTCAATGAGGCCTTCGCCGCGCAGGCTCTCGCCTGCACACGGGAATGGGGTTTGGTCGCAGACGATTTCGCCCGTATCAACGTTCACGGCTCGGGCATCTCCCTCGGACATCCCGTTGGTGCGACAGGCACTCGCATGATCGGGACACTGGCCCGGGAGCTGCAGCGACGCGACGCCCTGTACGGCCTCGCGACCATGTGCATCGGCGGCGGCCAGGGCTTGGCCGCGATCATCGAACGGGTTTAGCTCCGAGCCTCTTCACCTTTCCCACCCTTGCAGCACCCCGGTTACACTGCAATGCCTCAGGCCGCGGCGTCGTTGGCGATCGTCATCGTGCGCCTAGCGTGCGAACGCACCACCCGAACCTTCTCGCCCGGCCGAGCCGGATCGGCCGGCACCCGAAACCACGGGTGATGGTCGTGGCCCATGAACACTTCCCAGCCTCCGTGGTGAACCATCGTGTGGTGCATCCGGCACAACAACACCGAATTCTCAACACTCGTCGCCCCGCCCTGCGACCACGGAACAATATGGTGCGCATCAGTCCAACCAACCGGGCGCCCACACCCCGGCGCCGCACACCCCCGATCACGGGCCTCCAACGCTTTGCGAATCGGGACCGTCACCGTCCGATGCTCACGCCCCACGTCCAACACCGCACCCTCACCATCAACGCCAATCCGACGTAACGCCGAATCACACAAAACCAACCCGACGGTCAGGTCCGACACCGGCCCAGTAAACCCAAGCGACGCCACCCGACCCGAGCCAACAGAACCACCAGCACCTGGGACCGAGCCCGAACCTGCACTCCCCGAACCAGATTCGGCCACCACCGGAACCAAAAGGCTCACGTGCGGCAACACCCCACCATTCGTCGGCCGCTCACTACCAGACAGATACGTCCGCACAATCTGCCCGAACGCATCAGCCCGACGCTGCCCCACATTCCGCGGATCCCGACCCCCATCCGGTGCCAACACTGGCCGACACAGCGGATCGAGAGCCTGCAGCAGTTCCTCCCCCAACACCACATCCACATCCAGCGCCACACTGGTACGACCATCAGCCCCGACCACCACACTCATCTCATTGAGCTCAGCGTCCTCAGCCACCGGAACCGCCTCCGGATCCAACTCCTCCGCGTCCGGCGCCAGCTCGATCGCGATCTCCCGCGCCCGATTCCTAACGTCCCCCGGCCGCTCCTGCACGATCAGCCTGCGCGCCACCTGCGCCTCAGCCTCAGTGTCGAGCTCAACCCGCTTCCCCACAAAGGTGAGCCCTTCCCCCACCGCATCAGCGTGCTCGATCGGCACCCCACCAACCCGAGCCTGCGAAGCCAACCCGGACAGGGCTTCCACCGACTCAAACGACTTCCCCACGCGCGCCAGCCAATACGCGACCGCCGGCGGAACCCCCAACCCCAACAGCAGATCAGCCCCGGTCTTCAAACGCTTTCGCATCGGAACCCCAACCCGCACCGCACTTTGCACCGTCTGCGCGAGCAGCGTGTTCGCCACATTCAGCAACCGCACCCCCTCGACCAACACCGCGAGGACTTCACCGTCGTCGACCCCGGCAGGCGAAGCGTTGGCGAGCAACCCCGCCAACGACCCACCACCCGCCTGCTCTTCCACCCCGGAGAGGTCATCGGAAAGCCGATCGGCGAACTCCCTGACCACTTCAGAAACGCTCATGACATTCCCCATCTTTCAAGAAACGAAGTATTCAGCCACCCACCGCACCCGCCCGAGCCCCCCGGATCACCGGAAACCACCAAGCCAGCGCGGCAGCAATTTTGACCCCACCAACAGGGCCGTCAAGCAGGCAGTAACCGCGCCCGACAACCCCATGCCGCCGGGCCAGCGGTACCACCCATTGCCGTCGCAACACTCACCCGTACTTCCTCGGCAGTGCCGTGGAAGCAGTTGGTGTCGCCGTGTGCCGCGACGCGCTTTTAAGTTTTCAAAGAACACCAACCACTCGAACAAAGTCGAGTAGTTGATGTGATCTACGTTACTCCGGAGATTCAATTAGCACAAGTGTTCGATTCGAATTTTCGTCGATCGCCCCGCTCACCATCGACGCTGCCAGCACAGGCAACACCTGGCCGTCGTTCAAGCGACCTACCCCAGCCACGATGATTTCGACCAATTCGCCATATTCGGACAGCCAGTTCGTCGAATCTATTCGGCGGCAATCTGTTTCACAGGGGAAGTGTCGTGCAGTCTCGTGTTCTTAAGGTCGTCGCGGTGTTCACCGCGTGCCTCGCATTGGTGTTCGCAAGTGCGCCGGCTGCCCACGCCGATGTGGACCGAAACGACCTTAAGGATCAGCTGTCGAGTTCCCTCGTCCGCGTTGTTGCCGACTCGTCAGACGTCTCTAATGCGACCACCGAACCCATGCCGCTGATCTCGCGAAGCCCGGTCTTGATGATCGCTGAACCGAGGCCGTTTCTGCCCGCGCTGGGCCGAACACCGAGTGTGGCGAGCATCCATGCGTTTGAGGGCGGGAAAGGGAGTTCTGCACTCATAAGGCGACTGAGCCGGTCGCCATGCAATTCAGCAATGCGGGCCCGTGCAGCCTCGGGCGGGTCCGGAGCATTGAGCGGCAAGAATGCTCCGACGCCTTATACTTCGTCATCTACCAGAACAAGGCCATGGGCAAGTCCGTGCTCCAGATAGATTCGTTGCAGGTCCGCAAGGCGCGCGGCGTAGTGGTCCGTCGGGATCGACCGCCGTGTCCACGGGTACTGGTCAAAGGCCAGCGCAAGTGTGTGCGCTGCTGCAGCGAGGTCGGACGAGGTCGCGGTTCGAATCGAGTAGTGCACTCATCCAAGTTGCCGATCACCGCCAGCCCAACGCCGGTGCCACGTGAGTCAGAACCGATTCGATGACGTGGGCGTTGTAGTCGACGCCCAACTGGTTCGGCACCGTCAACAGCAGCGTGTCTGCGGCGGCGATAGCTTCGTCGCCCCGCAGTTGTTCGATGAGTTTGTCGGGCTCGTCGGCGTAGCTGCGGCCGAATCGGGACCTTTCCCCTTCGATGACACCGATCTGGTCCTCGCTGTCACGACCACGGGCACCGAAATAGAGTCGGTCAGTGTCATCGATGAGCGGGAAGATGCTGCGGCTCACCGAAACCCGAGGCTCCCGCTCGAATCCGTGAGCTTTCCACTCATCGCGGAAACGCTGGATCTGTTCGGCCTGCAACTGGTGGAACGGAACGCCGGTGTCCTCGGTGAGGAGGGTCGAACTCATGAGATTGAGGCCCTGGCGTGCAGTCCATTCAGCAGTCGCGCGCGTTGCCGCACCCCACCAGATGCGGTCCCGCAAGCCGGGCGAGTACGGCTCGATGCGGAGTGGGCCGGGCGGGTTCGGGAACATCGGACTGGGGTTGGGCTTGGCGAACTTCTCTCCCGAGATCACGCGCATGAAGACATCCGCACGCTTGCGCGCCATGTCGGCGATCGTATGGCCTTCTTCGGGTGCGTACCCGAAGTATTTGTAGCCTTCTTGCACTTGCTCGGGCGAGCCGCGCGAGATCCCCAACTGGAGTCGGCCGCCGGAGATGAGGTCGGCAGCGCCGGCATCTTCGGCCGTGTAGAGCGGATTCTCATAGCGCATGTCGCGGTTGCAACACTCGCCTTATCGGTCGCTCTCGCCGCCTTGCATGCGGTCGCGCAACGCCTCATCGATCTGTGTTGCCGCCGGTGCGCCGGCGAAACCGTTCTCAGCCACATAGACACGGCACGCCAGTGAGTGAACGAGTGTTGTCGGGAACAGGTCGATGCCGTCGACGAGAATCGTAGGCGAGCCTCCGAACCCAGTGTTCGCCGCTTCGGCCTCGGTCCCGATCGTCACCAGCTCGACAGGCACGGCCCCGAGTCCGAGAGCGTCCAGCGCTGCCCGTGCGTTGGCTTCGGCGATTCCCGTGTTCGGGCAGTCGGCGATGTGCAGCAGTTCCACCTTCATGAAGCTTCTTCCGTTCGTTCACCCTCAGCTGTCGTGCGAGGGGTCTGCGTGAGGAGGTTCAGACATACCAGGCCGACACCGGCGACGACGAAGACGTCGGCGACGTTCCCGACGAACAGGTCGCCGTAGGCGAGGAAGTCCGTGACGTGCCCCTGCCCGAACGCGGGCGAGTTCACGAGCCGGTCGACGAGGTTGCCGACCGCGCCGCCGAGGACCAGCCCCAGCGCGACGCCCCACCGCGCCCCGCGCATCCGTGCGGCAAACACGACCACCGCCACGGCGGCGAGGAGGCCGCTGATCGTGAAGATCCAGGTGGCCCCGGAACCGATCGAGAACGCGGCTCCGGGGTTGTAGACCAGCGACAGCCCGAACAGGTCGCCGACCAGCGGGATCCGCTCGCCCTGGGTCAGCTGCGCCGCGGCGAGGACCTTCGAGCCTTGATCGATCGCCAGAGCGAGCGCCGCGACGACGAGGGCGACGACGAGCGCCTGCCTGCTCCTCGTGGATGCCCCGCCCGTCGACTCGACGACAACGGCGTCCTGCGCAGTCACGCGGCGCTCTTCCGGGTCCGGGCAGCCCGCAGGCCGTTGAGGATCACGACGACCTCGGCGATCTCGTGCACGAGCACCACGGCCGCGAGCCCCAGGACGCCGAAGAGGGCGAGCGGGAGCAGGGCGGTGATGATCAGCAGCGAAAGGATGATGTTCTGGTTGATGATGTGCCGTCCGCGGCGGGCGTGGTCGAACGCACGCGGCAGCAGGCGCAGGTCGTGGCCGGTGAACGCGACGTCGGCGGACTCAATCGCGGCATCCGAGCCGGTCGCGCCCATCGCGATGCCGATGTCGGCAGCGGCGAGGGCGGGAGCGTCGTTGATGCCGTCGCCGATCATCGCCACAGCCCCCTTCTCGCCGAGTTCTGCGATCGCGGCGGCCTTGTCCTCCGGGCGCAGCTCGGCACGCACGTCGCCGATCCCGGCTTGGGCGGCGAGGGCGCGGGCGGTGCGAGCATTGTCGCCGGTGAGCATGGTGACCCCGATGCCCTGTGCGGCGAGGGTGCGGACGACCTCGGGGACCTCGGGACGCAGCTCGTCGCGGACGCCAATCGCGGCGACCGGCGTGCCGTCGCGGTGCACGATCACGACCGTCATGCCCTGCTCCTCCAGCCCAGCAACCTGCTCGCCGAGCGTCCCGGCGTCGAGCCAGCGCGGGCTGCCGACCGTGATCCGCGCACCGTCGAGGGTTCCCTCGATGCCGTGCCCGGCCTGCTCGGTCACATCCGCGGCCACGGGAACACCCGGGGCTGCAGCGGTGATCGCCGCCGCAAGGGGATGCGTGCTGTGCTGCTCCAGAGCCGCCGCCCAAGCCAGCGCCTGCTCCTCGGC
>NZ_JBARYI010000050.1:0-25174 GCF_049647785.1 Gordonia sp. (in: high G+C Gram-positive bacteria) | reverse complement strand
CATCATGCGGGAACGACGGCGGCGGCGCGGTTTGGTCGAAAGTCAGGCAGATTGCGCCGCACTGATTGCCGGGGCCAGGACCGAAGCGAGATCGTCGGCGGCGTCACCGTCGGCGTCCGGATCCGGTGGCATCGACACGTAGCTCAGTGCCATCCGAGTAATCATCCGAGCAATCCGACCCGCCGGAATCGCATCAATCGCCACCCACGATTCGACGAGGATCCGCTCAATCCGGGCGCTGCCGCGTTCAATGATCGGTGCCGAGTCGGTCGTGATGAGCTTCAGCAGGTCCGGCTTCGCCTCGCCGCTCAGCAATGACTGGATCAGCGGATCGTCGGCTGCCCTGGCAAAGAACTCGGTGAGACCCGCGCGCAAGGCACCGTCGATGTCTCCGGCGTGCGCTTCGAAGGCCGTGCCGATGGCGCCGGTGAACTCGTCGGCCAGCCGCAGCGCATAAGCCTGAGACAGGCCGGCGCGAGAGGCGAACTCGTTGTAAACGGTCTGCCGACTCACTCCCGCCTGCCGTGCGACGTCGGCCATCGTGACCTTGGCCCAGTCCTTCTGACGGAGCAAAGTGCGCAGACCGTCGAGCAGCGTGCGACGCAACAACTGCTTGCTGGCTTCAGCGAAATTGCCCGCCTCGGACGGTGCTACAGGTGCGCTCACACAGTCGAGCCTAGTGCCAGTGCCTCGGTGATCTCCGCGCGCGCAGCCCGAGCGGCGGCGGCGCGGCCGATAGTGACGGCCCCAACCAAAGCTCCGTCGACGTGGGTGAACACCGTGGCATCGCCGTCTGCTACCGATCCGTCGATGCTGATTTCGCCGTCTTCGGCAGGCCAGCCGACCATCTGGACGTTGACGCCGTACTGGATAGTCCAGGCTCGCGGCACGTCGACGAACGACGGCGCGGGCTCACCAGCCAGATCGGCGAGGACCGACAATGCGACGGCCTTCCCCTGATCCGTCGCCCCGAACCAATGTTCGCCTCGGGCGGGCTGCCCAGTTCTCAAGTCCGGAAGCGCCGCCGCGTCGCCCGCCGCGTAGATGCCTGGCACATCGGTGGCGAGGGACGCATTCACCTCGATACCGGTGGGCCCCACGCTCACCCCCGCCGAGTCGGCCAAGGCCACATCCGGCAGCGCCCCGATTGCCGCGACAACCGTGCCGACCAGCATGGTGCCGTCTTCCAGTTGCACGCGCGCGGCATCCACCGACGATGCCGCAGTACCGGTGCGAAGCCGTACCCCGTGACTGGCATGCAAGCTCGCGAAATAGTCGGAGACGACGGGCGGCACAACTCGGCCGACCACCCGATTACTCGCCTCCACTACGCTCACCTGCATCCCGTGGGCCGCAGCCGAGGCTGCCAATTCCAGCCCGATGAGCCCACCCCCGATAACGACGAGCCTTTCCGATTCCCGTAGACGATCACGAATTGCGAGCGCATCGTCGCGGGTCCGCAGGGTCGCAACATCGTTAAGCCACGCAGGCCGCACGGGCTGGCCGCCGGTCGCGAGGATAAGCGCGCGGTAACCAAGCGCGCTGCCGTCATCGAGCGTCACGGTCCTCGCCTGCGGATCAATGGCGGTGACGCGGACCCCGCCGCGGACGTCGATCTTCTTCTCGGCCCACGACTCCGGCTTGGCCAGCGCAATTCGCGCTTCCGATAGGTCCGCCGCCAACAAGTCTTTCGTCAGTGCCGTCCGACGGTACGGGAGGCCGGGTTCGGCACCGATCACGGTAACGGGACCGTCGAATCCCCGGGCACGCAGCGTCGTCGCGGCCGTCGCCCCAGCGGTCCCCGACCCGACGATAACAATCCCGGGCCCGTCCACCCCGGTCTCGGCACTCATGCGCGTGCGACCTCGGCCATTTCGAAGTCCGCTTTCGCCGCGCCGCAGTCCGGGCAGCTCCAGTCATCGGGAATGTCGTCCCAGCGAGTGCCAGCTTCGATGCCGTCTTCGGGCCATCCTTCGGCTTCGTCGTATTCGAAGCCGCACTGCATGCAGCGGAACAGTTTGTAGGCGGTCGTTGAGGCGGTCATGTCATTCTCCGATCAGGTCAAAGTCGAGCTTTTCGCGGACCCCGCAGTCGGGGCAGGTCCAGTCGTCGGGCACGTTGGCCCAGGGCGTGCCCGCCGGAAATCCTTCACGCGGGGCGCCGGCGGCTTCGTCGTAGGTGTAGTCACAGACTTCGCAGCGATACTTGCTCATTTCAGTTCGCCTGCCCGTACTGGGCGACGATCTTTGCCCGCTTGCTGGGCTGCACATTCACCTGGGTGATGTCGCCGTCGTAGTGGGCGAGAACGCGCTTGTCCATGACTGCACGCCAGATCGGCGGGAAGTACGCGAGGGTGATCATGCTGGCGTAGCCGCTCGGCAGGTTCGGCGCTTCGTCGAAGCTCCGCAGCGTTTGATACCGGCGCGTGGGATTGGCGTGATGGTCACTGTGTCGCTGCAGGTGGTAGAGGAAGATGTTGGTGCAGATGTGATCGGAGTTCCAACTGTGCTGCGGGGTGCAGCGAACGTAGCGGCCCCGATCGTTCTTCTGCCGCAGCAACCCGTAGTGCTCCAGGTAATTGACGGTCTCCAACAGTGAAAAGCCGTAGATGGCCTGGATGGCGACGAAGGGCAGAATCTGCCAACCAAAGATGGCTGCCATAGCGCCCCACAGGACGATCGACATGGCCCACGCGTTGAGGACGTCGTTGCTCGGGTGGAACACCGAACGATCGAGGCGCTTCATCCGGGCGGCTTCCAGTTCCCACGCCGACTTCAGGCTGCCAAAGACGCTGCGCGGCAAGAATGTCCAAAAGTTTTCACCGAATCGCGAGCTTGCCGGATCTTCAGGAGTGGCAACCCGAACGTGGTGCCCACGATTGTGCTCAATGTAGAAGTGTCCGTAGAAAGTTTGGGCGAGCGTGATCTTCGACAGCCAGCGTTCGAGGCTGACCTTCTTGTGGCCCAACTCGTGGGCAGTGTTGATACCGATGCCGCCCATGGCGCCGATGGAGAAGGCGAGGCCGATCTTTGAGGCTAAGCCGAGGCCGCCGTCGATGCCGAGCCAACTGAGATCGTTTGCGGTCCAGAGGTAGCAGGCGAAAACGACGCTGAGCATCTGGAACGGGATGTACGCGTACGTGCAGTAGCGGTAGTACTTGTCGTTCTCGAGTTGTTCCATCAACTCCTCGGGCGGGTTTTGCCCGTCTGGCCCGAAGAAGATGTCGAGGATCGGGAGCAGTCCGTAGATCAGGATGGGGCCAATCCACCACCAGATCGGGGACACGGTTCCGAGCCACGCCCAATCGAGCGCGCCCGCCGCCCAGTTCATCAGCGCCACCAGTCCAGCGGCGATGAAGACGGCGGTCGGCGGGATCAGGCCCAGCATCCAAAGGTGCCGCTTCTTGTCGCGCCACTGCGTGACGTCTGGTGTGTGGTCGATCGTCGGATTCGCCATGTCTTCCTCCTGGTCCGGCGAGGCTCTCTCGTTCCTTGACATTAGACGTTGATACGTCCCCTGTCTAGACATTCAGTAATTATTTGTAAAGTGCGCGTCTTCACACTTTTGTCCAAGCTCGGGCATAAAATCGACTTCATGCGGTACTCACGGTTCGTCGCGATTGGCGATTCGCAGACCGAAGGCATGAACGATGGCGACCCCAAGTCCGGCTATCGGGGCTGGGCGGATCGGCTCGCGGAATCACTCGCGGCCACCAATCCGGGGGTGCGGTACGCCAACCTCGCGGTCCGTGGCAAGACCACCCACGATGCCCTCATCGAGCAGTTGGAGCCGGCACTGGCACTGCAACCCGACCTCGTCGCGGCGCCGCTCGGCATGAACGACGTCATCGGCGGCAGCAACCTCGCCGACGTCCACCACGATCTCGACCAAATCTTTGGTCGCCTCGTCGACTCTGGGGCGACGGTACTGGTTTCCACGTTTCCGGACATCGCCAGACTCATCCCGTTCGGCGGACGAATCCGAAACCGACTCGACGACCTCAACGCCATGACGCGCGAGTTCGCGCACACCTACGACCTGACGCTCGTCGACCTGTTTTCCGCTCCGGTCCTCACCGATCGACGATCGTGGTCGTCGGACCGGTTGCATGCCTCAGCATCCGGTCACGACCGTTTCGCCGCCGGTGCCGCCTACGCCCTACGACTGCCGGGGAGTTCACCCGATTGGGGTCGACCGCTCCCCTCCTTGCCCGACCCGAACCCCCTTCTCCGCACCGTCGACGACGCCCGCTGGGTCGTCGAATTCTTCACCCCCTGGATCATCCGCAAACTTCGGGGACGGTCGTTGGGCGACGGTCGTGCCCCGAAGCTCCCGGAGTTGATAGAGGTCGCCATCGATTTGGCGGTGGATGTCGATAACTCGCGCTAGGGGTCGGTCGCTATTGCCCCCTAGCGCGATTGGGTTACGCCCGATGCGAGGATCAGGCACCCCAGCATGCAAAACGGCCCCGACCGGACATGTCCAGTCGGGGCCGTGCTGCGTAAAGAACTACTTGACGAGGTTCTCGTTCGTCAGTGCTTCGACGCCAGCTTCAGCCTTCTCCACCAGCGAGGCCGGGGGCAGGAAGTTGTCGCCGTAAGCTGCGGCCAGTTCCTTGGCACGAGCGACGAAGCCGGCAACGCCACCTTCGTAGCCGTTGATGTACTGCACGACGCCACCGGTCCAGGCCGGGAAGCCGATGCCGAAGATCGAACCGATGTTGGCATCCTCGACGGAGGTGAGGACACCTTCGTCGAAGCACTTCACGGTCTCGAGAGCCTCAGCAAAGAGCATGCGCTCCTTCATGTCCTCGAGCGGGATCTCCGTGGTGCCCGACTTGAAGTGCTCGCGCTGGCCCGGCCACAGCAGGCCACGCTTGCCCTCTTCGTCGTAGTCGTAGAAGCCCTTGCCGTCCTTGCGGCCGGTACGACCGTTCTCGACCATCCAGTCGATGACCGGGTACGAGCCGTGAGGAGCGGGGGTACCACCGGCAGCAATGATCGCGGCCTCGGTTTCCTTGCGGATCTTCTGCGGCAGCGTCAGCGTCAGCTCATCCATGAGCTGCAGCGGCGGGGCCGGGTAACCGGCCTGGCTGCCAGCCTGCTCAATGAATGCTGGCTCGACGCCCTCACCGACGGCAGCGACGGCCTCGTTGATGAAGGTGCCGATTACGCGGCTGGTAAAGAAGCCGCGGCTGTCGTTGACGACGATCGGCGTCTTGCGGATCTGCAGGGTGTAGTCGATCACCTTGGCGAGCACTGTGTCCGACGTCTTCTCGCCCTTGATGATCTCGACGAGAGGCATCTTGTCGACGGGGCTGAAGAAGTGGATGCCGATGAAGTCCTCGGAGCGCTTGACACCCTCGGCGAGGATGGTGATCGGCAGGGTCGAGGTGTTGGAGCCCAGAACGGCGTCGGGTTCGACGATGTCCTCGATCTCCTGGAAGACCTTGTTCTTGACCTCGACCGACTCGAATGCGGCCTCGATCACCAAGTCGACGCCAGCAAAGTCGGCCGGATCCACAGTCGGGGTGATGCGGGCGAGGAGGGCATCGGCCTTCTCCTGCGTCTGCTTGCCGCGACCCACAGCCTTGGCCTCGAGCTTCTCCGAGTACGCCTTGCCGCGCTTTGCTGCGTCGAGGTCGATGTCCTTGAGGACCACCTCGATGCCAGCCTTCGCCGACACGTAGGCGATAGCCGCGCCCATCATGCCTGCGCCGATAACGCCGACCTTCTTGGCTGCGAACTTCTCGATGCCCTCGGGGCGCGAGCCGCCACCGTTGATGTGCTGCAGGTCGAAGAAGAACGCCTTGATCATGTTCTGCGCGACCTGACCGGTCACCAGCGACACGAAGTAGCGGGTCTCAACCTCGTCGGCGGTGTCGACGTCAACGTAGGCACCTTCGATAGCGGCGGCCATGATGGCGCGCGGTGCAGGCATGTTGGTGCCCTTGAGCTGCTTGCGCAGCAGTGAGGGGACGGCGGGCAGGTTGGCGGCAACCGACGGGTTGGTCGGTGCGCCTCCGGGCATCTTGTAGCCCTTGACGTCGAACGGCTGCTGCGCTTCCGGGTTTGCCTTGATCCACGCCTTGGCTGCGGGGATGAGCTCGTCGATGGTGCCGACGACCTCATTGATCAGGCCCGTTTCCTTAGCCTGAGCGGGCTTGAAGCGGGTGCCCTGAAGCAGGACACCCATGAGTGCCTGCTGGAAACCGAGGAGACGGACGGTACGGACAACGCCGCCGCCACCGGGGAGCAGGCCGAGGGTTACCTCGGGCAGACCAAGCTGGTTGCCCTTGACGTCGGCAGCAATGCGGTAGTGGCAGTGCAGCGCGATTTCGAGGCCACCGCCGAGGGCGGCACCGTTGATCGCGGCGACGACGGGCTTGCCGAGCGTCTCCAGGCGACGAAGGACCTTCTTCATGCCGTTGGCGCGCTCGGTGATCGAGGTCGCGATCTCGGCCTTGGTCTGGTCCTTCGGCGGGTTGCTCATGTCCTTGAGGTCACCACCGGCGAAGAAGGTCTTCTTCGCCGAGGTCAGGATGACACCGGTGATGTCGTCCTTCTCCGCTTCCAGGCGGTCGACGGTCTCGGCCATCGAATCCCGGTAGAGGTTGTTCATGGTGTTGGCGCCCTGGTTGGGGTCGTCCATCGTCAGGATGACGACGCCGTCGGCGTCCTTCTCCCACGAGATCATGTTCTGAGTCATGGTGTTAAGTCTTTTCCTTGGAGTTCCGGGGCGATCAGAGACGCTCGATGATGGTCGCGACGCCCATGCCGCCGCCGATGCAAAGGGTGACCAGGCCGTAGCGGCCGCCGACGCGCTCGAGCTCGTCGAGGGTGCTGCCCATGATCATGGCGCCGGTGGCACCGAGGGGGTGGCCGAGTGCAATGGCGCCACCGTTGATGTTGACCTTCTCGTGCGGAACCTTGAGGTCCTTCATCCACTTCATGACGACCGACGCGAAGGCTTCGTTGAGCTCGAAGACATCGATGTCGTCGATGGTCAGGCCAGCGCGCTTGAGGGCGAGCTCGGTGGCCGGGGTGGGGCCGGTCAGCATGATCGACGGTTCGGAACCGATCTCGCCGTAGGAGACGATGCGGGCGCGAGGGGTCAAACCATTGCGCTTGCCCGCTGCCTCGGAGCCGACGAGCACCAGGCCGGAGCCGTCAACGATGCCCGAGCTGTTGCCGCCGGTGTGGACGTGATTGACGCGCTCCACGTTGGGGTACTTCTGCAGGATGACGTCGTCGAAGCCTGCCATGGCAGCGAGTCCGGCGAACGCCGGCTTCAGCTTGCCGAGGCTCTCGACGGTGGTGCCGGGGCGACGGTGCTCATCGTTGTCGAGGAGAGTCACGCCGTTGATGTCGGTGACCGGAATAATCGACTTCGCAAAGCGACCTTCGTCCCAGGCCTGCGCGGCACGACGCTGCGACTCGGCGGCGTAGCCGTCGATGTCCTCGCGCGAGAAGCCTTCAATGGTGGCGATCAGGTCGGCGCCGATGCCCTGCGGAACGATGTAGCTGTCGAAGGCGGTGGCGGGGTCCATGAAGAGTGCGCCGCCGTCGCTACCCATCGGCACGCGCGACATCGACTCGACACCGCCCGCGAGGACCAGGTCGTCGAAGCCCGAGCGAACCTTGGCACCGGCGAGGTTCACCGCTTCCAGACCAGAGGCGCAGAAGCGGTTGATCTGGGTGCCGGGAACAGTCTCGCCCAGACCCGAAGTAAGGGCTGCGGTACGCGCGATCACGGCACCCTGCTCGCCGACTGGCGAAACGACGCCGAGGACAACGTCGTCGATGTCCTTCGGGTCGAGGTTTTCGTGACGTGCCAGGAGTCCGTCGATCAGACCGGAAACGAGGTCGATCGGCTTGACGCTGTGCAGCGAGCCGCCGCGCTGCTTGCCACGGGGCGTACGGACCGCCTCGTAGATAAATGCTTCGTCGGACACGGGTGTTCCTTTCACATGAACCGATAGTGGTTACCACGTAGGCTAACCCGCATTAACGTATTTTGCTATACCTCAAGGTCAAGACGTTCAAAATCCGAAAGTAATCGGCTATGGTCAATTCATCATGACGACCAGCAAGCGGACTCGGCCCCAGCGCGGAACGGACCGCCGACTCCAACTCATCGACGCAGCTACCGTGCTTTTTGCCGAGCGCGGCTACCCGTATGTGTCGGTCGCTGATATCGCTCGCAAGGCCGGAGTCAGCACGCCGACGCTGTACCGCCACTTCGCCGACAAGGGGTCCCTACTGCTCGCTGCCGTACAGAAAACGGTCGACGACTTGGAAGCCAGCACCGATGCCGCCGCCTTGGAAAGCAGCGCCAACCCCGCCGAAGCACTGGCTGTCAGCATTACCCGATTGAGCATCTCTAGTCCCCACGCCACATCCCTGTGGCGGTGGTCGGGCCAGCACCTCTCAGCGGACGACAATGCCGAGGTGGTGCGCCGAACCCGGTCAGTGTTGCGCCAGTGGGCCAGCGCGATCCGCGCCAACCGAACCGACCTCACCGAACGCGAATCGATGTATCTCGCCGGGGCCGCGCTCAGTGTGGTCGGCAGCGGCGCAGGCCGGGTTGTCCGGCAGAACCCACGCAACGCGGAGGCGACCCTGGTGGAATTGGTGCGGCGCAGCATCACCCTGTCCCCCGACCAAGCAACCGTTCCGAGCCCCATTCATCACCTCGACGACGAGGAACCCACGCGCCGCGATGAGATTCTCGATGCCGCGGCACGATTGTTCGCCGACCATGGGTTCGCAGGCACCGGAATGGATGAGATTGGCGCGGCCGTCGGCATCACCGGCCCCAGTGTCTACAAGCACTTCGCTTCAAAGATCGCGATTCTTATCGGCATCAGCCAACGGAGCGCGCTGCGACTGGAAGCGGGGGCGTTGGCCGCCTACGCGGCGACCGCAGACCCCAGCCGACGACTCGACGCCCTGGTTGACCACTATGTCGACACCGTGACGTCCTCGCCCGACTTGCTGGTTGGATTCAACAGCGCCTTTGCTCTCGTCGCGGAGCCACAAGCAGCGGAATTGCTGGCGGCCCAACGCCGCTACGTGGCACGCTGGATAACACTGCTCACCGAAGTCAACACGGCAGCCAGTGCTGCCGGAGCCACCAACACCGGCTCTCGCGAATCTGCGGTGCTGGCGGTGCACGCAGCGCTGGCGATCGTCAACGACGCGGTTCGGCTCCCCCGGAGCACTCCGCGCCCCGAGTTCGCCGCCCGGATGGCGTATCTCATGAAAGGCGTAATGGGTGTCTGACGGACCACTTGAGTACTCGCGCGACAAGCTCGCCGATGCCCTGCACCTAGATCCGGATGAAGCCAGGCGACTGTGGAATGCGTTCGGTTTCGCCCAGGTCGCAGGCGATGAGGTGCAGCAGTTCAGTCCGAAGGATCTGGCGGCATTGGCGGTGTTCGCCGGTGAGGATGAGTTGATGGATCCGACGGCGCAACGTGCTGCCGCCCGCGCGATCGGCCAGGCAACCGCCCGGTTGGCTCAGTGGCAGGCAGAAGCCATCAACCGGCTGGCCGCCGACCCCAAAGTTACGGCGACGCCCGATGAGATGGTTGCCGCGCTCTCCCGTCTCCAAAATTTGGTGTGGCGTCGGCACTTGGAGGCGGGCTTGGCCGACGAAGCTCGCGAGTCCGAGCACGCGGAGGTGGTCGTCGGATTCGCCGATATCGTCGGCTATACGTCGATGTCTCGACGGCTCGGAATGACCGAATTGGAGAATCTCCTCGAAACTTTCGAGTCGGCGGCCTACGGCATCATCACCAGCCGGGGCGGTCAGGTCATCAAGACTATCGGCGACGCCGTCATGTTCACCGTGCTCGATCCCGCCGCGGCCGCCGAAATCGCCATCGAACTGCACTCGTTGACGTCCGACGGCGAACTCCCCGAACTGCGGATCGGCATGGCGCGCGGTCACGTCCTGATGCGTATGGGCGATGCCTTCGGTGAGCCGGTCAATATTGCCGCGCGCCTGGCCAGTGCCGCGCGTTCGGGCAGCACCTTGGTCGACGAGGATCTTGCCGCCGCTCTGCACGACAACGAACCGACACACGTCAGTTCCATCTCCTCGTTGTCGGTCCGCGGGTACCGAAAACTGCGCGCCTTCCGCCTTGTCCGTAATCGGAACTGGCCGTCGTGAGCCGGGTTGCCGCACTCGTCACTGCCGCCCTGATTGCGGCGGGAACCCTCACCGCTTGCTCGACCAGTTCCGCCGATCGGTCAATTACTGTCGCGGCATCGTCGTCGTTGCAGGCGGTCATGGCAACGATCGCCACCCAGTTTGAGCAGGAGCATCCCGGCACCACGGTCCGAATCGCAGAGTCGAATGCCCGCAATGTCGACGTGATCGCGACCGACACCGAAAGCGCAATGGATCGGCTTGGCAAGCAGGTCATCAGTCCTCGGCGATTCGCCTCGAACTCCCTAATTATCATTGCGCCGCTGGGAAACCCCAAGCACATCACCGGCTTTGCTTCGTTGGGTAACCCCGACCTCCGCGTGGCCACCTGTTCGGAACGACTGCCGTGCGGGGCCAGTGTGGTGCGCACCGAGCACGTCACCGGCACACAGCTGGGCACACCCCTGCACGTCGATTCCGGTGCGACAGCTGTGGCCTACGTCGCGGCGGGGCGGGCCGATGCCGCCCTCGCCTACCGGACACAGGCACGGTCCGGGAACGGCGTCAGCTTCATGACCGTCGACGACCCCGTGTTTGACCAAGCGATCAACCGGTACCCCATCGCTGTTGTCCGCGGGAGCAAGAACGATTCCACCGCGGCGGACTTCATTGCCACTGTGCTCGGTCCCGAAGGCGGACGCGCACTCGCGACAGCTGGCTTCGGGCCACCTTCGGGCTAATCCCAGCCGGGTTGGGCGTCGCCACCGGTGGACGCGATCGCGATTACCTACGCGGTGTACGACAGCGCGTCGAGCGGATCCGCGTAGATCTCGTCGAGGGCGACGGCACCGGCGGCCTTCTGCTGCACGGTGATTGCCGAGCGTGCCACGCGCACGTCACGCTGCGTCAGCACCGTGGTTGCCCGCAGGGACTTGCTGACCGCAGGCAGCGCCTCCGGGTAGTCAGTAAATGCCTGACCACCGAGGATCACGTGATCGGGGTTAAAGATGTCTGACATCAGCGCCACCGTGCGGCCGAGGACTTCGGCACGTTCGGTCAGGATGTCGTTGGCGATGGTATTGCCGGTGCGGGCCGCGGTCCGCAGATCGTCCAGCGATTCGACGTCCAATCCGGCCTTTTGCGCGGCGTACAGCACGCCGGAATCGCTCACCGTCGGCTCGAGTCGGCCCGTGTTGTCGGGGTCGAGGAGGGTGGTTGCACCGCTCGGGAAGTGTCCGATGGTGGGCGGACCCGCTGCCGGGGTGTGGACGGCACCGTCGACGCTGAAGGCAATGCCGACCATTTCACGGGCGTAGAAGTAGAGGAAGTTCTGACTCTGATCGGCCGGGCTCACCACTTGTTCGGCGGCAGCCATGGCCTCCACGTGCGAAGCCACCGAGACCGGCAGACCGAGCGCTTCGGCAATGACGGACCCGACGGGCACGCCTTTCCAGTCCAGTCGCGGATGGTCGACAAAGCCGCCATCGGAGACGCGGCCACCGAGGGCGACGCCCGCCCACAGCAGGCGCTTGCCGACCCAGCGGTCAGCGAAACGGCGCGCGCTGGCACCGATCTGTGCCACAACTTCTTCCGGCGTCTCCGCCTGCGGGGTCGGGATGGCGATAGCGCCCGCAACCCGGTGCGCGAGGTCGTGGGTGGTGATGGAAGTGACCTTGTAACCGATATGGATTCCAATGGTCAGGAAGCCGTCGGTGTTGATCTCGAACGGCACCCGCGGGCGGCCAACGGCCCCGGGCGGGGTCAGGTCGGCGCGCTCACGAATGAGGCCGGCCTTGAGGAGCGCGCTCACCTGTCGGTTCACTGTCGAGATCGACAGGCCGGTCAGCGCTGCTGCATCGTCGCGGAACACTGGCCCCGAGGTACGCGCACTACGCAGGACGAGTGCAGCGGCCTTCGTCGACAGTTGCAGCTTCGCGGTAGTCACGTGCGGGGCGCTGCGTTTGGCGGCTACCGGCGCCGGGACGCCAGCGGGGCGAACGACGACACCAACCGGAGTGGTGTGAGACAGAATTGGGCGATCAAGTGCGGTGGTCATGAGATTTTGGGTCCTGGTGCCTGGGAGGGGACCGGCAGAAGCGGTCACCACAAAGAATTCCCGCGCGGAACAGCGCGAGTCGGAGCTGGGTTCAGCGCATTCGGCAACGACAGAGGACCCGCGCCAGCGGCAGACGGCATCCCAGAGCGGTGGTCACATAGGTGACCTCCGGGATGGCGAAGGGCTGACTGGTCATGCGACCGAAGTTAGCAAGCCCCCACCATCCGTGCAAGTAACCGCGACAAGTACGTTGATCAATGTGGGAGTCCTTTACATCGTTCGACACGGCCAAGCCCCAGCGCACGCCTATTCCACGGACCCGGATTCGGTCGGCGGACCGGGCCTCACAGATCTCGGCTTTGCCCAGGCTCGCGCGGCTGGTGTCGCTCTGGCCAGGCAAGTAAAGACCTTCGACGCTGTCTTCTGCGGCGACCTCCCTCGTCAGCGCGCAACAGCTGCCAGCATTGCCGAGGCCTTCGATTCGCTCCCGGACGCGACCGTCGATGCGGACTGGAACGAATACGTCACACCGACGGTCCCCGAAGGCGACGACATCTACGCGGGCGGCGGGCAGCCCTTCCAGGACGCACTCACACATGCGTTGGGTGCCTGGGTCAACGGTGCGGCAGTCGGGCCGGAAACATTCGAGGATTTCGTCGGTCGTACGCGCACTGCCGCGGCCCGCGCAGCGGAAGCCGCAGGCTCGGGCAAGAACGTCCTGGTGGTGTCGTCAGCTGGCACCATCACCCAGCTAGTTGCACAACTGTGGAACGTTCCGTCCGAATCATGGCCCGCCATGTCACGGACGTTTGTGAACACGGCGATCAGCAAGGTCCTGTCGGGCAAGCGAGGGCTGACCCTGGTCTCGTTCAACGACCACGCCCACGTCGCTGACACGACTTCAGGCCTGCTGACGTACCGGTAGAGCCTTACCCGAGCGCGCGGAGACCGGCAGCGATGAATTCGCCGGTGGCTTGAGCGGCACGTTCGGCACCGTCAGCTCCGGAGGATCCACCCGCGAGGGCACGGTGCGTGATCCCCTCGGCGATGACGCCGAGTTTCAGGTTGGCCAGCCCCAGATAGAAGGCCCAGTCACCGAGATCAGCGCCCGTTGCCGCAACATAGCGTTCCACGAAACCGTCGTCATCCGGGTACCGGTCGCTGGTCCAGGCCGCATCGAACCCGAGGACCGATGAGAACACCGGCGTCCGGTACACGCACATCAGGGCGAGGTCGGTGAGTGGATCGCCTAGCGCCGCCATCTCCCAATCGACGACGGCCGCCACCCGGCCGGCATCGGTGGGGTCGAGGATGGTGTTGTCGATGCGGAAGTCGCCGTGGACGATGGTGCTTCGCGCCTGCGCGGGCACACGCTCCGACAGCGCTGCGGCCAATTTCTCGACGTCGTCGAGTTGGCGGGTCTGCACAATGTCCCACTGCCGAGCCCACAACTTCACCTGCCGCCCCGCGAATCCCTCGGGTCGACCAAAGTCAGCGAGGCCCACCTCGGCGTAATCGACGGCGTGCAGGTCAGCGAGCGTTTTCACGAGCGCGTCGGCACTGGCGGTGACCTCATCGTCGGTCAGTGCCGACAAGTCCTCGACCGATCGAATCACGCGACCGTCAACGAACTCGACGACCGTGCACGGCGCTCCGATGAACTCCCCATCGCGGTCAATCGCAACGGTCTGCGGCACCGGCACGGCTGTCGACCCGAGGGCCGAGGTGACATCCCATTCCCGGTTCATATCGTGCGCAGAGGGGGTTAGTCCCCCCATCGGGGGCCGTCGCACGACCCAGTGGTTGCGGTCGTCGCGCACGTCGAAGGTCAGATTCGACCGACCACCGCTGATTAGCTCGATGCGAAGGTCGCCGACCGGCTCGATGTTGTTAGCGGCGAGCAACCGCTGCAGATTCTCCGCCTGCAAACCCGGATGTTCGGCCATTAGGCTTCACGCGCCTTGCGTACGCGCCCGACGGCGCGCTTGGCGATCGCCCAACGGTGCACTTCGCTGGGACCGTCGTAGATGCGGAACGGCCGCAACTCGTTGGCGAGTCGGGCGAGAGGCAGGTCTTCGGAGACACCGAGGCCGCCACACATCTGCATCGCACGATCGGCCACACGCGAGAACGCTTCCGCGCCAAACGTCTTGGCGATCGACGTGGAGTCGGAGGCGTGCTCGCCCTGATCCAGTTCGTAGCAAGCCCGGACCAGCAGTGCACGGGAAGCAGCGAGGTCAATCTCATTGTCGGCGATCATCTGCTGGATCATGCCGAGGTCGGCGAGGCGGCCACCGAAGCCTTCGCGCTGTTCCACGTAGTCAACAGCGATCCGGTGGGCTCGCACTGCGCTGCCCATCCAACGCATCACGTGCGTCATGCGGGCCGGTCCGAGTCGCACCTGCGCGTAGCGATAGCCCTCGTGAGGGGCGCCGAGGACGTCGTTGTCGGGGACGAAGACATCGGTGAAGCTGACCTCGCAGTGCCCCCCGATCATCGCCTTGTCCGTGGTGTGGATATGCCGGTCAACGCTAATTCCCGGTGTCTGGGCGGGGGCCAGGAACATCGTGGCGCCTCCGCGATCGCCGCGCTGGCCAACCGTGCGAGCCATGATGATGAAGAACGCGGCACCTTCGGCACCGGTAATGAATCGCTTGAGTCCGTTGATCTTCCAGCCGCCGTCGACCTTTTCGGCCGTGGTTGACAGGCCATTCGGGTCCGCGCCAGCACCCGGTGCAGGTTCGGTCATCGCGAAGGCGCTGCGAACCTCACCGGAGGCGAGGGGCGCGAGATACTTTTCCTTCTGCTCGACGGTCGCAATGTGCGCGAGCATGTGAATATTTCCCTCGTCGGGTGCGCCGACATGGAGGGCAATCGGACCGAAAGTGGAGGCACCCGCAGCTTCAAAGACGGGCGCGCGGTCGGACATGTTGAGGCCCAGACCACCGAACTCAACGGGCGCGTGGGGGGCGAAAATCCCTGCAGCACGTGCCTTGGCGTTCAGTTCGCGGCGCAGATCGTCGCCGCCCGCGGCGGTGATGTCACCGGCGAACTGCATTTCAACGGGCAGTACCTCATCGGCGATGAACGCCGTGGTCCGCGCAACGAGGTCCTGTACCTCGGCACTGTAGGAAAGGTCGACAGCCATGGGCCCTCCAAAAATCTCCGACCGAGCGAGCGCTCGGTCAGCTCTCAGATTGTCATGAAGGCCATGCCGCGTCAACCAGTTCCCGCGACTCCCTCACCGTGGGACATATCCGACGATCGCGCGGGCAAATTGCAAATTCTGCGCGATCAATTCGTCGGCGCTCATCGGCCCATCGACGCGATACCAGGTCGACACTCCAACGCACATCGTCGCCACGGCGCGCGCCGCACCCTTCGGCGCCGTCGTGGTAAACGCTCCGTCTGCCACGCCCGCTCCGACCACATCGTCAACCATCCGTTGCTGCCGTATGCGATGCCCGATGTAGACGCGGTGATACTCCGGATCCAGACTCCGGATCTCCGTCGAACCCACAAAGGCCTGTTCGCGGCGATACATGTGGAAGCGCAACAGCGATTCGACCACCGCGTCGAACCGGTCGACGGGATCGGGACCGGCCGCGTCGAGCGCCTCCTCCGACCGTCGCAGTAGATCCGACATTGTTAACTCCAACAACCCCTGGAGAAGCGATTGCTTGGACGGGTAGTGGTGATAGAGGCCGGGAACTGATAGGCCCGCCCGCGCGGCGATGTCGCGAACCGATGTGCCGTGGTAGCCGTGTTCGACGAAGGCATCGAGCGCTGCGGCCAACGGCGTCGGCAGGTCCGCTGCGCCGTAGTCGCGCCAATTCGTCATGGGTTCAACTTAGCTGTGCCGCCGGAGAATCCACCGTTCGACTCTCGGGAAGCAGCATCCTGACACAGATGTCGACCAGGGCGGCTCGATCCAGATCGACGAGGCCCTCGGTCCAGGATGCCAATAGTCGTCCGAGTCCACCGACTTGGAAGTGCGCGGCCGCCAGGGTCTCTTGACCACCGGTCACATCCGCTACTTCCGGCGCACTCTGGAACGTCAACTGCGTGAAAAGTGCCAGCATTTCAACGCGCTTGGCAGCCACCACGGGGCTTCGCAAGGTATCGGAGAAGAAGACGCGCCCTTTGCGAGGATCGCCGGCGATGATGTCGACGATCGCTTCGACTGCGCCGGCCACTTTGCCGCGCGGTCCGGATCCGGCGTTGAAGCCCTCGAGGGCACGTTCGGCAATCTGCTCGATTATGAGGTCGTACGCGGCTCCGACCAGCGCGTCCGCGTTCTCGAAGCTCTCGTAAAAGTATCGCGGGGTCAATTCGGCTCGGGTGCAGATGCCACGGACTGTCACGGCACCCGGCTCGGGCTCGGCGAGCATGTCGAGTGCCGCGTCGATCAGGGCCGCCCGACGACGCGCCACCCGGGCATCCCCTGATTCGCCGCCATAGGCCCGGAGTTTGCCCGCATCACTATTCGCCGAACTAGTCACATCCAACATCTTGACACCTAGCGTCGCCCAGCGTTGAATCAATTAGGAAACAGTCGTTATCAGTTATTCGGCCCGGGGAGAATCCACATGACCACCGACGCAATCGATCCTGCTGCCGCCGAACGGCATTCGCGCCGAGAAGATCTCGATGCACAGGAGGTCGATAAGCTCGGCATGCTCGGTATCGCCCTCCTCGCCGGCCCCGCAAATGTCATCATGCAGCTCGCCGTCCCGGCCGTCGGATACGGCGTCTTTGAAAGCAAGGTCGACTCCGGCAATCTCTTCAAAGTCCCGATCAAGCGGACCCGGACCACACTCTCCTACCTCGCGGTGGCGGCCACCGGCAGCGCCGACGACCGCCGACTGTATCGCCAGGCAATCAACAAGGCCCACGTCCAGGTTCGGTCGTCCGACGACAGTCCCGTCAAATACAACGCTTTCGATCCGAAGCTGCAACTGTGGGTGGCCGCGTGCCTCTATCGCGGTTGGGAAGACATGGAACGCCTCTACGGCGATCCCTCGAATATCACCGAAGCCGCGTACCAGCAGGGTTCAGTCATGGGCACCACCTTGCAGATGCCTCGCGAAATGTGGCCTGCCACCCGAGCCGACTTCGAGAAGTACTGGAACGACACCATCGACGGCATCGAGGTCGACGACACGATCCGCAACTACCTGATGGCCATCGTCCGCATGGAGTTCATGCCCAAACCGATCACCTTGGCCTTTGGAAAGTTCTCCGAAACGATGACGATCGGCTTCCTGCCCGTCGAGTTCCGCAACAAGATGGGGCTCACGATGTCGCCCGGTCAGGAGCGATTCTTTAAGGTCCACAACGCCATCGTCCGCAAGGTCGTCAAGATCCTGCCGGGGCCGCTGAAGCACTTCCCCTTCAACGTATTGCTTGCCGATGTCCGCTGGCGGACCAAGACCGGCCGCTCGTTGGTTTAGGTAGCGCGGAGTTCTTTCAGCGCGCTTCGGTCAAGGTCCGCGACGTCGCGGTGGCCCGAGAGACCGAGCGTGAGGTCGAGTTCGCCGATGATGTTGGCAACAACGTCGCGGGCACCGTCGGTGCCGTCGATCGCCAACCCGTACATGTGCGGGCGGCCGATGCAGACGGCGTCGGCACCCAGCGCCAAGGCCTTGAACACGTCCGATCCCGTATAGAAACCAGAGTCGACGAGGACCTTGATTTGGCCGCCGACCGCGTCGACGATGTCGACCAGCGCATCGGTGCTCGAAATGGAGCCGTCGACCTGACGTCCGCCGTGGTTCGAGACCAAGACACCATCGACCCCCATCTCCACGGCCTTGCGGGCATCGTCGGGATGCAGAATCCCCTTAAGGACAATCGGCAACGACGTCCGCTTACGGAGGCTTTCGATGTCGTCCCAGTTCAACGACGTACGCGAGTAGATCTCAAGGAAAGTCTGCACGGCGGTGCGTGCTTCCGGCTTAGTCATATTGGTCAGGAGTTTGCCCGGCACATTGCGGGCGATATTGAACAGTGTCTTGACGGCACCGAGCGACACGTCGGGGCGCTCGTCAGGGTTCACTCCCAGCGACGCCGCCTTAATGCGTTCGGCGACGATCTCCCAGAACGACGGGTCTGACGTGTACTGACTGATGCCTTCGGCGCGACTGAACGGCAGGGACCCCAGGTTCAAGTCTTGCGGTCGCCAACCCAGCATCGTGGTGTCGAGGGTGACGACGAGTGCCGCAGCACCGGATGCTTCGGCCCGCTCGATCAGGCTCGTTACCAGGCGATCGTCGGTCGACCAATACAGCTGAAACCAGTGCGGCGCTTCGGGATTCACGGCCTCCATCGCCGCCGCGACGTCTTCCATCGGGGCGCTACCCTGATTCGAGAAGATGTAGGGAACACCGAGTTGGGCGGCGGCCTCGCCAATGTGAATGTCCGCGTTGGGCATGGCGAGTGCGCCGGCACCGACGGGCGAGAACAAGATCGGCGCGGGCAAGTGCTGGCCGAACAGTTCGATACCGAGGTTTCGTTCGGACACATCGCGCAGCATGCGCGGCACGATGGCCCAACGATTCAAGGCGTCCCGGTTGGCCGTCATGGTCCGGCCTTCGCCTGCGCCGCCAGCAATGTAGGCCCAAGCCCGCTTACTCAACGCCCGCTTCGCACGACGCTCCAACTCCGCGAAGTCTGCGGGCACCTTGGGCGTGCGTCCGTGGACACCCGCCGTGTAAATGACGTTCTGCCGTTCCCTGCCGAAACCTTGCGAGACCATGCGCCCATTGTGGCGCACGCCACCCCGGATGCGGTTACTCGGGTGAGTCTTCCCGCACCAGGAAGAAGTAGAAGTGGTGGTCGCGGACCAGCGACGTCTTGCCGTTCATGATGCCCATCAGCGTTTTATCGTCGACGCGCTTAAAGTGGTCAATCACCGGCTGGCCGTCATAGATCATGGATGCGGTTGTCTCGCCACGGAATCCCACCATCCATGCGCTGGCCTCACCTTTGCCGATCTCCGTGTTGGAGTACAGCTCGCCGTCGTCGTTCCGGCAGACCATCGGCTTCACGTCGAACCACGAATTGAAGGTCTTCCCATGCCATTTCACGACGGGCAACTGCCCGTCCATCGGGTGGCCGGTCGGGAGTTCGCCGCCCACCCACGACCCGATCAGTTCCTCAACCTGCACTACCGGCAAGGCCGCCCAGATGGCGTCGAGGTCAGCGGGGTCGCTATTTTCCTGAGAGTCGGCCCGGCGACGAAATTGCGCCACAGCTTCTTCACGGGCACTCACGGAAACTTCGGTCACGCGAAAATCATCTCCTCTTCGACGTCGTACTTGCGAGCGTCAATAGCATCCAAAATTAGGTTGTGGCGGACCAGCCACGGTGCCCGATCGCCAGCCTTCGGCAGTTTGCTGCCCGACCGCTGCACATATCCGGAATCCAATTCCAGTAGCGGATGCGTCTTAGGCTTCGGTCCCCTCATCGACGGCACGGCACGGGTGTAACCGTTGGTTCTCATGTGCGCCAGCAGATCTCCGACCGCCTGGCTCGTCAGGTCAACCCGCAACGTCCACGAAGCGTTCGTGTAGCCGACCGACCACGCGAGGTTTGGCACGTCGTTGAGCATGTAGCCGCGGTAGGCAAACTTGTCGCCAGCTTCGAATTTCTCCCCGTCGACGGACAAACTCGCACCGCCGAAGGTCACCAGATCGAGTCCGGTTGCGGTAACGATGATGTCGGCATCGAGGTGCCCGCCGGAATCCAGGTCGATGCCGGTGGCGGTGAATTTTTTGATCGTGTCGGTCGCAACATCGGCAGTCCCAGACTTGACGGCCTTGTAGAAGTCACCGTCGGGAATGATGCATAGTCGCTGGTCCCACGGCTCATACCTCGGCTTGAAGTGCGTATCAACGTCAAAACCCTTGGGCAACATGGCGATTGCGATACGTCGCAGAGTCCTTCTCGACATCTTCGGGAAGGTTCGGCAGTAGAGGAACATCAACATGGTCCCGATGGCATTGCGCCAACGAATCACGTCGTGGGCGACTTGTTTGGGCAAAACACGCATCATCACCTTCGTGAGTGGGTCTTCCCACGGGTAGGGAAACAGATACGACGGTGAGCGCTGCAGCATCGTGACGTTGCGAGCCGCTGGTGCCATCGACGGGATCAGCGTGACCGCCGTAGCCCCCGATCCGATGACCACCACATTCTTGTCGGTGTAGTCCAGGTCTTCCGGCCAAAACTGCGGGTGCACGATAGTTCCCGCAAAGTCCTTCTCGCCGGGGAACTCGGGGCGATATCCGGACTCGTACTTGTAGTAGCCGGTGCACATGTAAAGGAAGCGGGTGACGATCGCCCGCGGCACGCCGTCAACGAGCACATCGACTGTCCACAAGTCCGTCGACGTATCGAAGTCGGCGCCAGTTACATCCACTTCGAATTGGATGTGACTGTAGATGCCGAACTCGTGCGCGGTCTGTTCCAGGTAGTGGCGGATCTCGTCGCCTTCGGCGATCATGCGGTCACCACGCCACGGGCTCCACGGGAAGCTCAGGGTGAAAATATCTGAGTCAGACCGCACGCCGGGGTAGCGGAAGAGATCCCAGGTCCCACCGATTTGGCTGCGGCGCTCCACAATTTGGTAATTCAGGCCGGGATTGCGTTCGCGCAACCGGTACGCCGCATCAATCCCGGACAGGCCGGCCCCGACGATGAGGACATCGAGTGGCTGGCCCGCCGTCGAATTCTGGCCTGACTCTTCGTGCTGTTCCACGTCCGTCGCACCTCTCTAGACCCCGTAACTATGGTCTGGATCACTCTACAGAGTCGCGGTGCTGCGATCGGCTGCAGGCGTCGGACCCACGGAGTCCGTGCCACGATGCCGCTATGCGGTCTTCTTGGCGGCAGCCTTTTTAGCTGGGGTTTTCTTTGCAGCGGCCTTCTTTGCCGGGACCTTTTTGGCTGCCGTCTTTTTGGGCGCGCTCGTCTCTTCTGATGACCCAGTCTCGTCTGCCGACCCAGTAGCTTCCGCTGGGGCTTCCTTGCCGCGGTCCTTCACCGAAGCACGCAGAGCCGCCAGCAGGTCGGCAACTTCCGAGTCGTCGTCGGCCGCCGGTTTCTCGTCCGCGACAAAGGCTTGCTCACCACCGGCGCGGGCCTCAATCAACTTGCCGAGCTCCACCTGGTAGGTGTCTTCATATTGGCTGGGATCAAAATCGGAGGCCATCGTGTCGATCAACGACGACGCCATCTCGAGTTCCTGGTCGCGAATTTCAATGTCACTACCGAGGAAATCAAAGTCGGGTACGCGCACTTCGTCGGGCCACAGCAGAGTCTGCAAGGTCATCACGCCGTCGATAACTCGCAATGCCGCCAAACGCGTCTTAGTCCGCAAAGTGAAGTTCGCGATGGCGAGACGTTCGGTTCTCTCCAAAGCCTTCGCCAGCAGCACGTAGGCTTTCGGCGACTTCGACGCCGGTTCGAGATAGTACGGTTTGTCGAAGTAGATCGGGTCAATCTGGTCGATCGGGACAAACTCCAGAATCTCAATTTCGGGGCTCTTGCTCACCGGAAGTGTCGCGATGTCTTCCTTGGTCAAGATGACGCGCTCGCCATTATCTGATTCGTAGGCGTTAGCGATCTTCGCGAATTCCACCTCTTGATCAGTACCTTCTCGAACGCGACGATAGCGGATCCGCGCGCCGTCGGATGAGTCGACTTGGTGTGACTCCCGGTCGTGATTTTCTGTCGCGGAGTACACCTTGACCGGTACATTCACGAGGCCAAAGCTCAGATCGCCTGTCCAGATCGAGCGCATACAAGCGATTGTGCCAGTAGTCCTGGAACAATTCATTCTATGGCGAGAACTGAGTTGCAGGTCGATGGGCGAACCATTGCCCTGACAAACCTCGACCGCGTTCTCTATCCGCTGAGCGGAACCCGCAAATTCGAGGTCGTCGACTATTACATTCGGGCGGCCGATGCAATGCTTCCGCATTTGGCGGCCCGACCCGTCACCCGAAAGCGTTGGCCCGCCGGGGTGGAGTCGGCCCCATTCTTTGAGAAGGCGCTACCTGCGGGTGCTCCCGAGTGGATAGCTCGCTTCACAATTGAGCATTCACAGCGTCGAGCCGAGTATCCGGTGATCCGGTCGGCGGCTGATCTGGTGTGGCTGGCTCAGGTCGCCGCCCTGGAGTTGCATGTGCCGCAATGGCGAATCGATCTGATTGAAGAGATTGGCGAGCAACAGATCCGGCGCGCTGACCGGTTGGTCCTCGACTTGGATCCGGGCCCCCGCGTCAGCCTCGATCAGTGCGCGCGGGTCGCCGTCGATATCCGCGATCTACTCGCCAATGCTGGGCTCACCGCATACCCGGTGACAAGTGGCAGCAAGGGGATCCACCTCTACGCGAAATTTGCGGCGCCGGTGAAGTCGGAGTCGGCGCGTGCCGTCGCCAAACAGGTCGCCACCGCACTGGCACACGAGCACCCGCGCACAATCACTGCGAGCATGGCGAAGGCCGAGCGTGAGGGGCGTGTGTTCATCGACTGGAGTCAGAATTCGGGTGCCAAAACGACGCTGGCGCCGTACTCGCTGCGCGGGCGCGAACAGCCGTGGGTGGCAGCTCCGCGAGCGTGGGACGAATTGACCGAGACGGGTCTGAGACAACTTACCTTCGACGAAGTGTTGAACCGCCTCGATGAGGTCGGCGACTTGCTTGCCGGGTTGTCCGGTAGCAGCGACGCACCGGAATCCGGCGGCAAGTTTGCGGACAGCCGGGTTGTTGATCTGGGCGAGTACCGCAAGAAGCACGCATCGAGGGCTCGCGCGCAGAGCCGAAGCCGAACTTCGCCCCCTGCACCAGCGGCACCTGCGACGTCCCCTTCCCCGGCCATCCCAGTCCTGGCATCCCCTTCGCTCGTGGACTCCGATCTGACGGCCCTGCGGCCCGCCTTGGCCTCGGACGACCCAGTCGACGGCCTGCCGGACGACGAGTGGGCATTCGAGGGTAAATGGGACGGTTTCCGAACGCTGATCCGGATCATCGATGGTCGCGCCCATCTCATTTCGCGATCGGGAAATAGCTTCGACGCCGACTTTCCCGAGTTCGCAGAGATGGCGAAGCATGCGGTGCGGCCGGACGGAACGCCGGTCGACATGGTGCTTGACGGCGAAATCGTCGCGTTGAATGCCGCCGGAGTTACGGACTTTTCGTTGCTCGCCTCGCGTCGTCGTACCACCGAGCCGCACGAATTGCGGTTGCACCTGTTCGACGTGCTCTACCTCGATGGGGTGCGCTTGTGGGCGGAGCCGTGGCAGATCCGCCGCGAGGTATTGGAGTCGTTGCGGTACTTCGACGACCTGCCCGCGGTCGACATTCCGGAACTACTTCCCGGACCGATCGATGTCGCGGCAGGGATTGCCCGGGAGAACGGGTGGGAGGGTGTGGTCGCCAAGCGCCGGGCAGCACCGTATCCGGCGGGGCGTCGCACCCCGGACTGGCGAAAGCACAAGAACTGGAACGACCTTGAGGTTGTCATCGGCGGGTATCGCCCTGGGCGCGGATCGTCCTCGACGATCGGTTCCCTGCTGGTTGGTCTGCCTGCCGAGCGGGGTCTGCGGTACATCGGCCGGGTCGGTACCGGCTTCACTCAGGCCGAACTCGACGATCTGCTCACCGAGTTGAAGCCGCTGCAGATCAGTCGGTGCCCCTTCATCGACGACATCGACAAGCCTGTCGCAACAAGCGCCACCTGGGTTCTCCCCAAACTCGTGGCCGACGTTCAGTTCATGAACTGGACATCGACAGGGCACCTGCGTCACCCGAGTTGGCGCGGCATTCGCCGCGACAAACTTCCCGGCGATCTGTAGTCGCGTGCCAGGTCACTCCAGGACGAAAATCGGGATCAGCCGATCGGTCTTGGTCTGGTACTCGGCATAGGGCGGGTATGCGGCGACCGCCAACTCCCACCAGTGAGCGCGCTCATCTCCGGATACCTCGCGGGCGGTCATCGTCTTCCAGGTGTCACCGTCGAGCACCTCGATCTCCGGGTTCGCTTTCACGTTGAAGTACCAGAGCGGATGCTTCGGTGCGCCACCGCGCGAAGCGACCATCGCGTACTTGCCGTCCTCCTCGACCCGCATCAACGGCACGTACCGCTTCTTGCCCGATTTCGCGCCGGTGGTGTTAAACAGCACCACCCGCATACCCATCAGTCGAACAGCATCGGTGGTGCCTGCTTCCAGGATCTGCTCGGTCTGGTCGCGGACCCAGTCGGTGGGACTCAGTTCTGGAGTTTCGCTCATGCGGTCGATGGTAGAACGCGAAGTCGTCAGCTGCCTGAACTACGCTCACAGCCACCATCGGTAGCCTGTGCACCATGATTCGCAGGCGCCGCACCGTGCTCATCTCGCTGGCCACCGTCCTGGTCCTCCTCGGTGGAGCATCCGTGGTTGCCGTCCAACTCGGTGCCGTTGGCTTCGTGACCACCTGGTGGAAGAACCGCGACCGCGCCTACCCGGACCTCGACACCGCGACACTGAACCCGACGCAGAAACGGATTGTCGAGATCACCCGTGCCGAGTTCGAGGCGCAGCCCGACGGTCTCAAATTCTCCGAGGGTGTCGACGAAGCCTGGTGCGCCAACTTCGTCACCTGGGTGATGAACGAGGCGGGTGCCCCGCTCGAGAACCCGAACTCCGGGAGCTGGCGCATCCCCGGTGTCTACACGCTGACCGAGTACTACCAGGATCACGGCCGCTTCCGCGCCGCCGATTCCGGCTACCAGCCGAAACTCGGCGATGTCATGCTGTACTCATCGGACAGTTTCTTCCGGCAGCACACCAACATCGTCCTCGCCTACGACGACAACGTAGTAACAACCGTCGGCGGCAACGAATGGGGTGGACACGTCCGCGTCAATCAATTCAAAGTTGGCGGGTACGTCGGCCTCGTCGGCTACGGCGTACTGCCG
>NZ_JBARYI010000049.1:0-30877 GCF_049647785.1 Gordonia sp. (in: high G+C Gram-positive bacteria) | reverse complement strand
CGTGAATGTGCAGGACGGTAGCGCCGGCCTCGTAGCAGTCCACAGCCTTCTGGATGTGCTCTTCCATCGTCAACGGAAGATCTTCGCGGAAGTCATCAAGCTCCCACTCCGGACCATACGGGGCAGCAGTGATGACCAACTTGTCCTGAAGCTCAGGGAACAGGGCGTCGTCGTGGAAATGCATTGTGGAACTCCTCAGGGATAGAAATGCGGGGTTGGGTGTCTAGCTGATGTCAGTGGCGTCGCGAATCAGAACGGGCGGTCGCCGATGATGCCTGCGCGCTCCATCTTGCGAACGGCGGGCCAGTAGTCCTGGACGGCGTAGTGCTGGGTGGACCGGTTGTCCCAGATCGCGACGCTATTGGGGGTCCAGCGCCAGCGGACCTGGTACTCGGGGATGGTGGCCTGGCTCTGCAGGTAGCGCAGCAGGTCGCCGGCTCCGGGCGCGTAATCGATGCCGCAACGAATGTTGGTGTCGTTGTGGAAGTTCGTCAGGTGCGTGGTGAAGCTGTTGACGAACAGGATCTTCTCGCCGGTCTCCGGATGGGTCCGGACGACGGGATGCTCGGCATCGGGGAACCGTTCCTTCAGCGCGTGGCGCTGCTCGATCGGCATCCGTGCACCGAACGATGCCTCGATGCTGTGACGTGCCTGAAGGCCGTCGATCTGCTCTTTGACGTGTTCGGGGAGGCGCGCGTAGGCCAAGCCCATGTTGACCCAAATGGTGTCGCCACCCACTTCGGGTCCTTGGATGCAGCGCAGGACCGAACCCATCGGAGGGATCTCGCGCCAGGTGGCATCGCAGTGGTAGGAGTTCTCGTACGCTTCACGTGGGCTGTCGAGATCCTTGTAGATGCGCACCAATCCGGGGTTCTCCGGGTCGCTGCCGAGGACCGGATGGTCTTCGAGGGGGCCGAAGCGTTCGGCGAGCTTCACATGCTCGGCGCGGCTCATGTTCTGGTCGCGGAAGAAGAGCACCTTGTGCTCAAGCAGATGCTCTTTCAGCTCTGCGAACAGCGCGTCGTCGTGGGCGACGTCGGCAAGGTCAACGTTGTGCAGTTCGGCACCGATGCTGGACGTGAGACGTTCAACGTCCATCGTGTGAGCAATCGAGCCCGGAGTGACGGGAGTCTGTGTTGCGGTCATGTCATCCTCCTAAGGGACTGAAGTAGTGGATTTCGGGCGGGTCGTGCTTAGAAGGTGAAGATCGACGAACCGACGCTGGTGCCCGCTTCGAGATCGCGGTGGGCCTGTGCGGCCTCTTCCAGTGCGTAGTGCTGGTTGATTTCGACTTTGACCTTGCCGCTGCCGACGAGGTCGAACAGCTCGCCCGAGAGTTCGGCACGCTCGGCCGGGTCGGCGATGTAGTCGGCGAGTGCCGGGCGGGTCACGTACAGCGAACCCTTGGCTGCCAACTGGAAGGCATCGATCGGCGGGATAGGGCCGGATGCGGTTCCAAAGGCAACGAGGAGCCCGCGGCGCGACAGGCAGTCGAGGGAGGTGTTGAAGGTGGTGGCACCGATGCTGTCGTAGACGACCGGGACGCCAGCACCGTCGGTGAGTTCGCGGACTCGCTCGACAATGTTTTCGCGCTTGTAGTTGATGACGTGTTCGCAGCCGTGCGCCTTGGCAACGGCGGTCTTCTCATCGGTCGACGTAGTGCCAATAACGGTGATGCCCAGTTCCTTGGCCCACTGGCAGAAGAGCAGGCCGACGCCGCCAGCAGCTGCGTGAAGGAGGACCGTGTCGCCGGCCTTCAGATTCGGGGCAATTCGTCGCAGCAGGTACGAGGTCGTCAGGCCACGCATTGTCATTGCCGCGGCGGTCTCGAACTCGATGCTGTCGGGAAGGTGAATCAGGCTGTCGATCGGCATCACGCGCTCAGTGCTGTACGCACCGAGGGGACTGCCGGTGTAGGTAACGCGATCGCCTTCGGCAAATCCCTCAACGCCCGGGCCTACGGCTTCGACAACACCGGCGGCTTCTACACCCATGCCCGCGGGCAGCGGTGCCGGGTAGTAGCCGGTACGGAAGTAAGTGTCAGCGAAGTTCAGGCCGACGGCCTCGTGACGAACGCGAACCTCGCCGGCACCGGGATCGCCGACCTCGACGGTTTCCCACTTGAGTACCTCGGGTCCGCCGATCTCGTGAAAGCGAATCGCGTTAGCCATGTGATGTGTTCCTTCTTGCTAGAAAGCTTTGGTGTGATGCAACTGACACCACAGTATTGGGGATAGAATCATCACACTTACCTGTGCGGGACAGTTTTCTTTCCATGTGGGGACATGGATGCGTCTCGTTCGAGTCAGTTTTATGAGCGAAAGAAGGAGTTGCCCGATGTCAAAGCCGCTTGCTCGATATGGAGCCCTCTCCGGGTACATCGAATTGAGTCGGAAGCTGAAGATTGATCCGGTCCCCCTGCTTCGGGCGGCATCTTTGGACCCGGCTGGCCTCGATCTCCAGGATCGATGGATACCCGCAGCCTCAATCGCCCAACTCCTGGAGAACTCGGCAGCCGCCTCGGGCCACCCGGATTTCGCGTTGCGGCTGGCCGAGAACCGTCGTATATCGGCTCTTGGACCGTTGAGTATGAGCGTCCGCGACCAACCCGATGCCCGCGCCGCGCTCGAACTCCTGACGCGCTACCAGCACATGTATAACGAAGCCCTGCACATGAATCTGACGGAGAGCGACGGTCTGTCCACGATCCGGTTGACTGTCGACACCGGCGAGCCAGCACCGGTGCGACAGTCCGTTGAGCTGGCCACGGCAGTGGTTCGCCAACTATTTGGTGGCCTCTTAGGCGATCGATGGCATCCGGTGTCGGTGACGTTCACTCATCCGAAACCGATCGATGACACAACCCATCGGCGACTCTTTCAGGCTCCCCTGAAGTTTTCCGGTGACTACAACGGCATCGTGGTCTACACGTCCGACTTGGACCAACCCAACCGGCTCTACGATCCGGGTTTGGTGTCGTATGCGCAGCGATTGCTCCCGGAGGACTCGGACGATTCGGTGACGGCCGAGACTCGAGTCCGTGAACTGATCGAGATCCTGCTGCCCGCGGGCCGGTGTTCCATCGATCAGGTCGCCCGGAGCCTCGGCGTCGATCGCCGCACGGTGCATCGCAGACTCGCGAAGGAAGGATTGACCTTTAGCAAAGTGCTGGACGACATGCGTGCGGAATTTGCGGAACGGTGGGTTGCCGGACAGCGTTACTCGTTCACTCAGGTCGCGGAGATGTTGGCATTCTCGACTCCAAGCAGTTTCTCGCGGTGGTTCACCCAGCAGTTCGGGATGAGTCCGCGCACCTGGCGGAAACAGGCGCGTCCGGCTGCCTCTGACGAAGGTCAGGGGCAGCCGGACGGGACGGTCGAATCGATCGACTAATCTGCAGCTAGGCCAGTTCAGCAGCGGTGACGGCCCGAACCTGTTCGGGGGTCACTCCGGGCGCACACTCGCGGAGCACCAGCCCCTCTGGCGTCACATCGATGACGGCAAGGTCGGTGATGATGCGTTCAACGACGCCGCGCCCGGTCAGCGGCAGCGTGCAGGCCGGCACAATCTTCGACTCGCCAGAGCGGTCACGATGTTCCATCAGTACGATGACGCGTCGCGCACCGTGGACCAGGTCCATTGCGCCACCCATACCCTTGACCATCTTCCCGGGGACCATCCAGTTCGCGAGATCACCGGTCTCCGAGACCTGCATGCCACCAAGCACAGCGGTGTCAATATGGCCGCCGCGGATCATGCCGAAGCTAAGGGACGAGTCGAAGAACGCAGCTCCGGGGAGCACCGTGACCGTCTCCTTGCCTGCATTGATCAGATCGGCGTCGACGTTCTCGTCGGTCGGGTATGGCCCGGTTCCGAGGATTCCGTTTTCGCTGTGCAGGGTCACGCTGACGCCAGCGGGCAGCATGTCCGGAATCATCGTTGGCAAGCCGATTCCGAGGTTCACATAGCTACCTGAGACAAGCTCTTTGGCAGCACGTGCAGCCATCTCGGGACGGGTCCAACCGGTGACCGGTCCGTCTTCGTTGACCTGTTCAGCGGTGATGTCGATGCTCAGCGTCATGCGCTCGCTCCTGCCATTGCGACGGTTCGCTTCTCGATCGTCTTAGTTTGCGGACCAGTTTCGACAACACGGTTGACGAAGATGCCGGGTAGGTGAACCTGCTCTGGATCGAGAGTGCCAGCGGGCACCACCTTCTCGGCTTGGACGATGCAGACGTCACCGGCCATTGCGGCCAGCGGGTTGAAGTTCATCGCGGCCTTATTGAAGACCAGGTTGCCTTCGGTATCCGCGACGAGCGCGTGTACCAGGGCAACGTCGGCCCGAATGGACTCCTCGAGCACGTAGTCTTTTCCGTTGAACTGGCGGATCTCCTTGGCAGGAGATGCGAGAGCAATGGAACCGTCTGCGCTGTACCGCCATGGGATTCCACCCTCGGAGACCGGAGTCCCCACACCCGCAGGCGTGTAGAACGCCGGGATCCCGGCTCCTCCGGCACGCAGCTTCTCGGCGAGCGTGCCCTGCGGAGTCAGCTCCACTTCGAGTTCCCCCGCCAGGTAGCGGCGGGCGAATTCCTTGTTCTCACCGACGTACGAGGCGACGATGCGGCTGATGCGGCCGGCATTCAAGAGAACGCCCAGTCCGAGGTCGTCGATCCCGCAGTTGTTCGAGACAATTTCCAGGTCGGTCGTGTCCGTGGCTGCGAGGGCGTTAATCAGGGCGTCGGGGATTCCGCACACGCCGAACCCTCCGACTGCGATTCGTGAACCCGAAGCAATATCCGCGACGGCGTCTTGCGTGGTGTTGTAGACCTTGCTCACGGTGATCACGCCGCCGTCTGCTGTGCGTAGCGGGCACTCTGCTCGGTGAGCTTGCGCAGACCGCTTGGGTAGAGTCGTCGGCCGATGAGCAGGGCCACGATGGCACCTACGTAGAAGACCGGCGCGAGTGCCAGTGCACCCTTGAGTCCAAGGCTGTCAGCCAAGATACCGACGATGAACGGTCCCAGTGCCAGGCCCAACAGATTGTTGGCGACGGTCAACGTACCCAGAGCCGACGAGCGAACTGATTCGTGGGTCAAGCTAGCAACCATGGCGGCCGTGGGGCCGGAAATGCCTGCGGAGAAGAAAGCACCAATGCCGAACAGCACGAGCTGAAGCGATCCGTTGTCGAGGCGGAATGCCACGCCGAGTGTGACGAGGGCGATCGAGCAGAACACGATGGCCACGGTCCACTTATTGTTTGCGTTGACGCGGCTGACACGGTCGGTGATGACACCGCAGACCACCATGCCGGTACCGATCAGGAGCACGAAGATCGCAGCGACCTTGCCGGCTTCACCTGTGCCCATGCCGTAGTAGCGGTTGAAGAAGCTCGGCGTCCAGGACAGCAGCGCACCGGCGGTGAACATCTGCAGGCCACCGGCGATGTAGATGCACCAGACCGTCGAATTGGTGAACAGGGTGCGGACGGGCACGCGAATCGAAACATGCTGGCCGTCCTTGATGCCGCTCGTATCCGAATGCACCGCATAGCGGTCAAGTCGCTTTTCGGTGACGATGGCGCGGAAGAGCGCTGCGAGGATCAAACCCAGGACTGCCATCGCGGTGAACGACCACCGCCAGCCGAGGTTGACCGCGATAACGGCACCGAGCGAAACACCGATAACCGAACCGAACGAACCACCAGCCATGAAGGCACCGCTGAGAGACGAGTGCAGGCGCGGGGCAAAGACGCTCAACACAACGGCGATACCGACGCTGCCGTAGGCAGCCTCACCGACGCCGACGAAGAAGCGGGCGATCAACATCTGCTCGTAGTTCGCGGCGATGGCGCAGAAGAGGGTCGCAATGCTCCAGATCACTGCCATCGTCACGAGGCTGCGGACGCGGCCCCAGCGGTCGGCAATCACCGACAGCGGGAAAGTGAGGAGGCCAACCATCAGTGCGACGATGCTGGTGAGGGAGGCGAGTTCGGAGTCAGCAAGCGACCATTCGCTCTTGAGCATCGGGAACACCGCGGAGAGCACCTGGCGCGACATGTAATCCGACAGCAACAGCGCGAAGGCTAAAGCGGCGACGACCCAGGGGTAGATGCGGCGGCGCGGCGGCTGAACGGTGACCGTCTCCGTCTCGACTGAGCTAGCGGGAGGGCTTGTCTGCCCAACCGCCTGCTCGACAGGTGATTGCAAATGGGTCATTGACGTCTCCTAAGGGAAATGGTACGCGGGGCAAGGCGTAGGCTGTCGCAGTTTGGTTGTCCCGCAGCCGGGTGAGCTGCAATACATCCGGGGAACTGATGAGGTGGACATCACTTTATGAGCGGGATGAAAAGAAAACTTGACCCAACGGGACACCGTTCTATCCAGATCGGGACTTCGATTCCCACCTGCCGAGAGTCAGACGGGTCGCATAGACTCCCCACATGGGGAAGAAGAAAAACGCTAAGCAGGCGACGCGCCTACCAAAATCCGCCTACGAAGCCGAACTCTTTCGACTCCAAACCGAGTTGGTGTCCCTGCAAGAATGGGTACGCGACACCGGTGCGCGGGTCGTCGTGATCTTTGAAGGTCGTGATGCCGCAGGTAAGGGCGGCGCGATCAAGCGAATCACCCAGTATTTGAGTCCGCGCGTCTGCCGGGTAGCAGCACTCCCCGCGCCCACCGACCGGGAACGAGGTCAGTGGTACTACCAGCGTTACGTCGCGCATTTGCCAGCCCCGGGCGAGATCGTCCTGTTCGATCGCTCTTGGTACAACCGCGCCGGCGTGGAGAAGGTCATGGGCTTTTGCACGCCCGAGGAGCACACCAGGTTTTTGCGCCAGACACCGATCTTTGAGCAACTACTTATCGACGACGGCATCATCCTGCGGAAGTACTGGTTCTCCGTCTCGAGTGAAGAACAACTCGTCCGATTCCGGGCGCGACGCGACGACCCGGTCCGACAGTGGAAGCTCAGTCCCATGGACCTAGAATCTGTGTACCGCTGGGAAGATTATTCGCGAGCCAAAGACGAGATGATGGTCCACACCGATACGTCACTGAGCCCGTGGTTTGTCGTGGAATCAGACAACAAGCGGCATGCCCGACTCAATATGATCAGCCATCTCTTATCGACGCTGGATTACGAACCGATTGAGCGCCCGACAGTGACTTTGCCGAAGAAGCCCGTCGAATCGGGCAACTATCACCGGCCACCACGCTCGCTGTCGAAGTTTGTGCCCGACCACGTAGCGCGGTTGATAGGTGACACCGAACGGTAAGGTTGCCGCGTGATGTCGGTCCTTCCTTCTCGTCCTGACGTGTTCTCCCTAACCCAGCGGGCCCGCCGGGCGGTGGAGTCTCGCGATGTCGTCTATCTGGTGACGACGGCCGGATTCCCAAATTTCGGTGATGAACTGATTGTCGAGGCGTGGCTGCGCTATCTCGCGGTCCACCGACCGCTGGCTCGCGTCGTCGTCGACTCGCAACGCCCCGGCCAGGCCGCACTCCTGCTTCGACAGGCCAATCGGCGCGCCGTCTTTGTCGACACGATCTGGAATCTGGTGCAGTACGCGTCCGGCGATGCCGCAGGCCCGGAGGTGGACCGAGATGCCCCATGGGAATGGATCGCCCGGGCGACAACCCGCATGGGCGTGGCCCCCCGCGAGGGTGATGGCGTGGAACTCCTATTGCGCGCCAACACAATTCACATTGTCGGCGGCGGCTATCTCAACAACGTGTGGCCGCATCACGCCAACCTCGTCACGGTGGTCGCCGAGGCTGCACGCGTCACGGGTGCCAAGGCCATCGCCACGGGTGCCGGTTTGACGCCAGGATTCACCGGTGCAGCATTGGAACGCTTCCGCTTCGATGCGAGCACCTTTGAGGTATTTGATGTTCGCGATCAACCGAGCGCCGACCTGCTCGGTTCGGTACCGGGAGCGTCGTTCACCGGCGATGACGCCTGGCTCTCTCCGCGTGTACATCGCAGGCCGCGGACCGTACCCGCCACCGGCAACGTGGTGCTGTGCGCGCAGAGCGATCTCACCGACGACTTTGTGTGGCGCGGCCGCACCGGATTTGAAGCCCTGGTGGAGTTCATCGGCGTCACCTTGGACGAATGGGAGGTCGCGGGCAGCGATGTGACCGTCCTCGAGTGCATTCCCGGCCTTGACGTTCAGGTTGCCGAACGACTCGGCGACAGACTCGCAGGTTCGCAGCGGATTCCGTTTCTCCAAGCGTGGCGGTCCGGCCTGCCGGTTTCGCGGGGCAATACGTGGCTGTCAACGCGATTCCACCCGCACTTGCTGGCTGCTGCTGCCGGCGATTCGGGAGTGGCGGTTGTCTCCAAGCCCGACTATTACGCGACCAAACATCGGTCCCTGACCGAGTCTGGGTCTCAATGGACGGTTGTCTCCGGTGGCGATGAGGTTCCCGCCCGGCCAAATGCTGGCGGCTACTCCCCCGCGGATTCGGCTCGCAATAGGTCCACCAAGCGGGCTTTGGCAGCGAGTCTCTACCCCATTGGGGTCCGCCTCCGCTGATCCCTATGCCACTGCCGCAGAATGGCGTAATCTGGTCGCCCTCATGTGGATTGGTTTTCTAGAGTTCGATTTTCTCCTCGGCGACGTGCATTCACTCAAAGGCAAACGCTCTGTGGTTCGCCCCTTCGTGTCCGACGTTCGGCGCAAGTTCGACGTCTCGGTTGCCGAGGTGGATCACCAAGATTTGCACCGCCGAACCAGCATCGGCGTCAGTGTGGTCAGCGGCAATGCCACACATGTCACCGAGGTGCTCGACGCCGTTGAACGGTTTGCTGCCGCTCGACCCGAGATGGAGTTGCTGGCGGCACGCCGACGAATCATCACCTCCGACGAGATGTAAGCAGAGCACCACCGACGACGCGCCGATGAACGGGTTGCCGTCCGAATTTGGCGAGCGTCGTCCCGCCGAAACTGCCGTCGGCTAATCGGTCTCGGCGACAACCACCGATTCAGCGGCGCTCCGGTAAGTCTCCGACATACGGCGGTAAACGGGAGTGAAGAACGAAGCAATCGCGATTCCCACGGTGGCGAGTCCCGCGACCAGGAAGATTAGCGCTATCCCTCGGGCTTCACCGGTTCCCAACCAGGGCCTGAGTAGGTCCGCTCCCGCCGTCGTCCGAGCCCATGGGATCACCAAAGTTTCCGCGAGCGGCGCAACGAGGAATGCCGTCAGCGGCGCGGCTGCCGCTTCCATGGCACCGGCGAGACCAAATACTCGCCCCTGCTGAGGTAGTGGGACGACGCGTTGAATCACGGTTTGCTCGGCTGCCTCGATGAGGGGCACGGTCAGCATGAAGAGCCACACGCACACGATGGTGATCCAAGCGACCTCGCGAATTGCGACCATCATGCCGATAAATCCCAGCGCGATGACCCCCAGCAGCATGGTTCGCATGGGGTTGGACCCCAATCCGAACTTGCCGATAAGCGCGCCGCCGATGAGGAAACCGGTGGCGCCGAACGCGAACACCAGTCCCCATTGCTGCACCGTGAAGAGTTCCAGCCCGTAAGGATCCAGGAGCGCGATGTGCACGCCGCTGACGAAATTGTTGAACATCGAGAACACGATCAGCGCCAGCAGGCCGGGAACCGCAACGACCGCGACCCATGCGCCGCGAATGTCAAAGGTTCCGGATGCGTCGGTTACGGCGACCGTCACTTCTTCTGGCATTGAGATGGTGTGCAAGTGCAGCCACGTCAAGGCGATCGTCGCGATCGCAAAGACGATGGTGGGCCCCATCCCGAAGTAGCCGATCGACAGTCCAGAGAACACACTCGTCACGATGAACGACAGTCCCTGCACCGCGCCGACATAACCGTTGGCGTTCGCGCGACGGTCATCATCGATGAGGATCGTGACCGTCGTCGACAGTGCCACCGACCGCAGAATTTCAACAACGGAACCGAGCAGCACAATCGCCGAGAACGCCCACAGCCACGGGGAGGTCAGCGATTGAATCTGATCCCCCGCGGCCCAGTACACGAGGCCGGCCGCAATGAAGGCAACCGTCGTGAAGGCCGCCGATGCCCGCATGACAGCGAGTTTGCGGAAGCGGTCGACGATGGTCCCGAAGGCGATATTGAAGACGGCAATGGCAAGCATGTAGCCGCCACCGATAAGCCCGGTCGCGACGACGTTCCGCGTGGCGAGATAGATCCAGAAGGTCAGCGCGAACCACAGGAAGCTGGTGGTGAGGCCAGCGACCGCAGTGTTCCCGAGAATCGCCGCAAAGGTGCGATTCCGCGCTCTCGCCGACCGGCGCGGCGTCGGCTCAGCGACCGAACCCTGCATCTCTTAACGCCTGAGCCATCGAACCGCCACCTGAACTGTCGTCGCGGCGTGCCCCCGGCTTGTTGCCGCCGCTTTTATTGCCGCCGCTTCTATTGTTGCCACCCTTATTATGGGCGTTCCTGTTGTTATTGCCGCCCTTGTTTTGACCCGCTCCACGGTTGGTGCCGCCGCGTGCGTCTGCCGTACCACCGGGCTTGCCACTCGGGTCGTCGTTCAATCGCAACGACAGTCCGATGCGCTGACGGTCCACGTCGACTTCAAGGACCTTGACCTTGACGACCTGACCGGAGCGGACCACCTCGTGGGGGTCTGAGACATAACGGTCCGACATCGCGGACACGTGTACCAGACCATCCTGGTGGACACCGACGTCCACGAATGCACCGAATGCGGCGACGTTGGTGACGACCCCTTCCAGGACCATTCCGGGTTTAAGGTCGGAGACCTTCTCAACGCCGCTGGCGAAAGTGGCGGTCGTAAAGGCCGGGCGCGGGTCGCGGCCGGGCTTCTCCAATTCGTTCAGAATGTCGGTCACCGTTGGGATGCCGAACTTCTCGTCGGCAAAGGCCGCAGGCTTCAGGGTGCGCAGCACCTTGGTATCGCCGATGAGTTCGGCCAGTCCGCGGCCGCTACTGTCGATGATCTTCCGGACGACGGGATACGCCTCCGGGTGCACACCCGATGCATCAAGCGGATCCTCGCCGTCACGGATGCGGAGGAACCCGGCGCACTGCTCAAAGGCTTTCGGTCCCAGGCGTGGGACGTCGAGCAATCCGGCACGACTGCGGAAGGCGCCGACCTGGTCGCGGTGGGCGACAATTGCCGTCGCGAGAGTACCGGTAACACCGGACACCCGTGACAGCAGCGGTGCCGACGCTGTGTTGAGGTCGACGCCGACGGCATTGACCGCATCTTCGACGACGGCATCGAGGCTGCGCGCCAGGTTAGATGGCGAGACATCGTGCTGGTACTGACCGACGCCAATCGACTTGGGGTCGATCTTGACGAGTTCGGCGAGTGGATCCTGCAGGCGTCGTGCAATGGACACAGCACCGCGGATTGACACGTCAAGTTGCGGAAGTTCCTGCGACGCATACTCGGAGGCGGAGTACACCGAGGCACCGGCTTCGGACACCACGGCCTTGGTGGGCGCTTTGGCACCGGACTTAGTGATCTCGGCAATAAGTTCGGAAGCCAACTGATCGGTTTCGCGGGAGGCGGTGCCGTTGCCGATCGCGATCAGTTCCACTCCGTGACGGGCTATCAGGGCACCGAGGGCAGCCTTGGCCTGATCCCACTGCTTTTGTGGCTGGTGCGGGAAGATCGCCGTGTGATCGACGACCTTGCCGGTCGCGTCAACAACGGCGACCTTTACGCCGGTGCGGAAGCCGGGGTCGAGGCCCAGGGTGGTGCGCGTACCTGCGGGGGCGGCCAGCAGTAGGTCTTTCAGGTTGGTCGCAAAGACTGCGACCGCGTCGTCTTCGGCGCGGGCGCGCAACTTCATCCGGGCGTCGACTGTCGAGGTGATCATCAACTTGGTGCGCCACGCCCACCGAACCGTGCCGGCGAGCCAGCTGGTGGCCGCACCGGGGTTCGACAGGTCGACGCCGAGGGTTGCGGCAACCATCGCCTGGTAAACCTCATCGTCGCCTCCGTCGAAGGTGAGACCAAGGGCCTCTTCTTTCTCACCGCGAAGCACGGCGAGCACGCGGTGAGATGGCATTGACTCGAGCGATTCGGAGAAGTCGAAGTAGTCGCGGAACTTCTGGGCGGCGGGCGTCGTTTCGGCACCGGCACGAACGGTCGTACGGAGCTGTCCATCAGCCCAAAACTTTTCGCGGATTGCTCCAACGAGTTCGGCATCCTCGGACGCCTGCTCAATCAGAATGTGGCGTGCCCCATCCAGGGCGGCAGCGGCGTCGGCGACGTTCTCACCGACATAGTCCGCAGCGACGACCGCCGGATCCAGCGACGGATCGGCAAGTAGCGCCTCAGCGAGCGGAGCCAGGCCAGCTTCGCGCGCGATTTGGGCTTTGGTTCGGCGTTTCTGCTTGTACGGGAGGTAGATGTCTTCCACCCGAGCCTTGGTGTCGGCAGCCATCAGCGACGCTCGCAGCGCGTCGGTGAGCTTGCCCTGTTCATCGATCGAGGCGATCACGGCGGCCCGGCGTTCGTCGAGTTCCCGCAGGTAGCGGAGCCGTTCGTCGAGGAGGCGGAGTTGCGCGTCATCGAGGCTGCCCGTCACCTCCTTGCGGTAGCGGGCGATGAACGGGACCGTTGAGCCTTCGTCAAGGAGCTTCACGGCCGCGATGACCTGGCTTTCACCGACGGCAAGTTCTTCGGCGATGCGGGCGGTAACGGACTTGAGGGGCGCACTGATGGTCACCGCATGCAGGCTACCGAAGGCGGCCGTAGCGGGTATCCACCGAGGCATCGCTATCCCGCCCCACCGCCGTGGTATCGCGGCCGGCCGTGGCTGGCGCGATGCCACTAGCATGGCACCCATGACCGAACCCACCCCGTTTGAGAAGTTGGCGTTCACCTGGGAGGCCGCCTTCACGGCCATCGAAGTAGCGGAGGCCTCGCCGCGCGGCGCCGAGGACGGCGACGTCGGCTGGATGCACACGTTGCGGCCCCAACTGGCCGAACTGTCGCGACGCGATGCGGCTGGCGAGGATCTCGAGTCTGATTTCGACACCATGATGTGGGTGATGGGCAATACGCAAACCGCCATGCAGGTGCTCGCCCGGTACCGCACAACGCGCGACGGCGCCGACAAACTCGCCGAGTTTGAGCGTCTCCGGGCGCAATCTCATTCGCTCGACGATTCGGGCGACTAGTTGCGCGCACGACGCGTCACGCGGGAACGCAACTAGTTAGTCCGCCGTTCGCGAAGAGGATATCGCGGAGATGGGGGCGAGCTTCGCGAACCTACTGGCGGGCGGAATCCCGGTAATTCCCTCCGACCGTCCGCTCTGCACACGAACCACCACCAGCGCGAGCACAACTGCGATGACGGCAACCTGAATGATTCCGCCGCCGACGAGCGATGCGCGGGGACCCAGCCATTCGGCGAGCCCACCGAGAAGTGGCGCGCCGATGGGCGTACCACCCATCAGGACCGTCATGTAAAGCGCCATGACGCGTCCGCGGACCTGCGGATCCACATGCATCTGCACATACATATTGGTCGCGGTCAACGCCATCAGCGCAGACAACCCAACGGCGGGCAAAATGAGGCCGTACAGCAGCGGGGTGGGCGCGAGGCCGGAAGCCACGTTGAAGACGGCAAAGACAAGCGCGGCGGTCACCACGAACCGCAAGCCAGGAGAGCTTTTCCGGCGGGCGGCCAAAAGGGCCCCGAGTAGCGAGCCGATCCCCGAGACAGTGCCGAGTAGCCCATACATTTGTGCGTCGAGGTGAAACTCGTTGCGCACCATCAGGGCGTTGGTCATCTGAAAGTTGAGACCAAAAGTTCCAACCGCAAAGCCAACACCCAGGGCAATCAGCAGGTCCGCGCGTGCCGCGACATACCGAATACCCTCGCGCACTTGGCCTTTCGCACGCGGAAGCGGTTCGGACCGGACAAGTTTGGCTTCATTCAGCATGGCCAAAGCGAGGAGGAAAGCCAGGAAGCTGACGCCATTGCTCAGGATGGCCCAGCCACTGCCGAATGCGGCGATGATGAGGCCCGCGATGCCCGGCCCGATCAATCTGGCTGCATTAAACGCCGAACTATTGAGCCCGATGGCGTTGGTAAGACGTTCCGTGCCGACCATTTCCGAGACGAACGCTTGGCGCGCGGGGGCATCGAGGGCCGCCCCGATACCGAAGACGACGGCAAAAATGTAGACGTCGATGGTGGTTGCGACACCAGCGATGGCGAGCACACCGAGTGCGACAGCGCTCAGTGCCATCCAACTTTGCGTGAACATCAACATTTTCCGCTTGTCGAAGCGGTCGGCCAGTAACCCACCCCACGGGGAAAGTACGAGCGCCGGAGCAAATTGGAGGGCGGTGGTAACACCGACAGCCATGGCCGATCCACCCGAAAGCTGAAGCACCAGCCAGTCTTGCGCAACGCGTTGCACCCAGGTCCCAATATTGGAAACAAGCGCGCCGGAGACGTACATCCGGAAGTTCGGTACAGCGAGAGAAGCGAAGGTGGACGAACTTCGCAAACTCACCCGTCACCCTCCATCTGTGATCTAAACATCCGCGACGAAAGCCCTCGCGAGCATCGAAATCCCGTCGAAAATTGGTTTCCCAGTACTGAAATGCAACGCCACCACCGGGGCGGGTATTCCCCGTTACCGTTGAACGTATGCGCGCCGTCATTATGAATTCGCCCGGAAACGTCAGCGTCGTCGATCGCCCCGATCCGATCATCGAGGAGCCGACGGACGCCATCATCGAGTTGGCTGCGACCTGCATCTGCGGTTCGGACCTGTGGCCCTACCGCGGTGCCAATGAGGTGCACGACGCCCCCATGGGCCACGAGTACGCGGGCTACGTGAAAGAGGTTGGCCCCCAAGTCACTTCCGTCAAAGTCGGCGACTTCGTCGTTGGTTCCTTCATGGCGTCGGACAACTCCTGCGAAATCTGTACCGCTGGCTACCAGTCGCGCTGCGTCAACGTCGTCGGTATGGGCGGCATTGGCACGCAAGCCGAGTACGCACGCATTCCGATGGCCGACGGCACATTGGTCGCCGCGCCCGCCCCGCCGGAACCTGACCTCCTCCCGTCGTATCTGGCAGCTTCGGACGTCCTTGGCACCGGCTGGTTCGCTGCAGATGCCGCGCAGGCCGGCCCCGGCAAGACGGTCGTTGTGGTTGGAGACGGTGCCGTTGGCTTGCTAGCCGTTCTGGCGGCCAAGGAGATGGGTGCCGAGCGCATAATCGCAATGAGTAGGCACGCCGATCGGCAAGCTCTGGCGCGTGAGTTTGGTGCCACCGACATCGTGGTCGAACGCGGACGTGACGGTGTCGCCGAAATTAAGGAGATGACGGGCGGTCTCGGCGCACATTCGGTTATCGAGGCGGTCGGCACCCAGGAGTCAATGATGCAGGCAATCCGCTCGACGCGACCGGGCGGGCATGTCGGGTTCGTCGGCGTCTCGCACGGTGTGGAACTGCCAGGCGACAAACTGTTCTACTCCACGATCCATCTGCATGGCGGTCCGGCACCCGTGCGTCGGTACCTCCCCGATCTCCTGCATCGCATCGCTGATCGACAAATCAATCCGGGCAGAGTCTTCGATCTCACGCTGCCACTGGAGCAGGCTGCGGAGGGATATCGCGCGATGGATCAGCGCGAAGCAATCAAGGTCATGCTGACGCTGTAACCACGCCAGTCCGAATGCCGTCCGGTCCGGTCGTATTCGGTGATTGGCAACACTATTCCGGTTGATTGTGAGATAGCTGACGGTCGTGCGCATCGTTATAGGCGCGCAATTGGGCGAGAAAAACAGCGGGGTCGCCCGGTGCCAAGTCGGCGAACACTCGGTTGAGCCGCTCAGCGCGACGACCGCCGTCAAGCTTGAATGCCTCTTCCCCCTCCGGGGTGGGGCGATGCATCCAGCTCACCTGACCCGGCACCTGAAAACGTTCCAGGTAACCGTGCCGCATCGCCGCATTAACCTGCCTGTTTACCGTGCTCTGCTCGAGCTCAAGACCCTCGCTGAGTTCACGCATTGTGCGTGCGCGGCCATCCGACAGCAACCACAGAATCTGAAATGCCGAGGCATCCAGGATAGCGTCGGGCGCGAGCTCGTTTCGCCGCCGCCGCATCCGAAGTAACTCCTCCACGACGTCGTGATGCACTTCGGACGGCCAAACTGATTTGTCGATATTGACCGTTCTCACCTCATTTCAAGAACCCACTGGTTACCGTACGCAATTTTGGATATGCACGATGCATATGTAGGTTACATATTCTAGTTTCTTTTCCCTAAACGTTCCCCATTGAAGGGCCCTGAATGACACCCTCACCCGGCACGAAGGTCGAGGCCGCCGACAGGCGGGCCGCCGTGCCTCAGCAAGAAACCACCGAGCATCGCGGCGCATTGGCGATCGTGATGACGCTCTGCTTCGGCGGCCTCGTCGCATCACTGATGCAGACTCTGATCATTCCCGTGCAGCCGGAACTGCCACGGCTGCTCCATACCTCGATCCCGAACGCCTCCTGGGTCATTACCGCCACGCTTCTCGGCGGCGCCATCGCGATGCCAATTGCTGGTCGCCTCGGTGACATTTATGGGAAGCAGCGAGTGCTCCTGGCCAGCTCAATGCTGCTGGTCTTAGGGTCGCTGATCTGCGCGCTCGGCGGAAGCCTGATTCCCGTCCTGATTGGCCGCGCCGTCCAAGGCCTCGCGATGGGCTTTATCCCCGTCGGCATCAGTTTGATGCGCGAAGTGACGCCCCCTCGAATGACCTCAATGGCCGTGTCCGCAATGAGCGCGACCCTCGGAGTCGGTGGTGCCATCGGACTTCCGCTCGCAGCATGGATTGCGCAGACCTTCGATTGGCGCGGACTTTTCTGGGTCTCAGCTGGCCTTGCTGTGCTGATGACCGTGCTGGTGGCCATCATTGTCCCGAATATCAAGGACGCGTCACGCGGACGCCTCGACATCGTCGGTGCCATCACCCTGGCAATCGGCCTGAGCGCCGTCCTCGTTGCGATTTCCAAGGGCAAAGACTGGGGCTGGCTTTCCGCCACCACCGTGGCGTCCTTCGTGATCGGCCTCGTCGTTCTGTTGGCGTGGGGATTCTACGAACTCCGCAAGAACGACCCTCTCGTTGACTTGCGGACCTCCGCCAAACCCGCCGTCCTATTGACCAACCTTGCTGCCATCGCGATTGGCTTCGGCATGATGGCCCAGGCAATCGTCGTCCCGATGATGTTGGAAGTTCCCGTCGCCGGCGGAGGTTTCGGCCAGAGCATCATGCAGGCCGGTCTGTGGATGGCCCCCGGCGGTCTGATGATGCTCGCTTTTGCCCCCATTTCCGGTTGGCTCATCAACACCCTCGGCGCCAAACTCACGCTCGCGATGGGTGCGACAGTCTTGGGGCTCGGCTACCTCTGTGGCTTCTTCCTCATGAACGCACCGTGGCAGTTGGCCGTGGCATCGGTGATTGCCTCGGCGGGTGTCGGCATCGGATACGCCGCCATGCCGACCCTCATCATGGATTCGGTGCCCATTACCGAAGCGGGCGCCGCCGTTGGCTTCAACGGTCTGATGCGGGCAGTCGGTACAACCCTGTCGTCGGCGTTAATGGCCGTTGTCCTAGCTGCTTCGACCCTCGACCTCGGCGGGCATGCCGTACCAACGCATTCCGCGTTCCGCTGGTGCTTCCTGATCGGCGCAATAGCCGCGTTCGTTGGCGTCGGCATCACGTTGCTGATCCCCAAGACCAAAGCAGTCCTAGCCCAGGAACAGGTCGCTTAATTTACAACCCTTCGAAGGCCCGCCCGAGTTCGACGTCCACGTCGATCAGGCGGGCTTTTCGGATTTCTGGCTTGTCGACTTCGGTCGCGACGAACTTGGCGATCACACGCCGAATCTCATCGTCGACCTGGGCGAGATTGCGGATGATTTCGCCACGCATGTTGCGCGAACTGACGTCAACGAAAACGTCACGCGGACGCGGCGGGTCGACCTCAATGCGCAGTTGCAGGGGTTCGGCACAGAGAACCGTCAGCGGCAGGGTGACAAGTCCGTCGACGTCGTAGCGGATGCGGTCGACCTTCAGATCGACGGTAATACCGATATGCAACGGAAGTTTGACCACGAAGCTGATGACTTCGCCGACCTCCCGGGTGATGACCGGCTCGTTGACCCGCACCTTTGCCAGCACCTTCACCAAACCACCGGGGCCAGACCCGATCGGTCCTACGTCAAAAGACTCACCCGCGATTGCCGTGAACGCGCTGCCGATTCGAGCCTCCGTCACGGCGACCTCAAAGAAGCGTCGCCCAAACTGCTCGTAGGTCAGGTATCGCAGTTCGCCGTCAGCGGCTGCGGCGGCCTCTTCACTTGCCTCCGCTTCTGAGGCCAATGCTTCTTCGACAGACTCGACGGCTTCAACAACGTCAGCAATGTCGGACTCATCGAGCTGAGTTTCGACTGGGACCAACTCCGCGCCGCCAGCACCGCTCGGTGCCACCGCATCCGTCGATTCAACATCGGCCATTTCGGAACTACCGTCGGCCGCTACGCCGTCGACCTCGCTGTTGGCGACGTCGGGACCACTGAGGCTGTCGGGATTGCTCGGATTCTCGGACACGGTTCTATCCTTACCTATCTGGCCAACGGTTCGTAGCCCTCAACGTTGCTCACCGGTAACTGGCGTCCGGCAATCTGCGAGGACAGTGGGTTCCCGGGATTGCTACGCGTTCAAAGTGCCACCACTCGTTAGTGAACGTACGGCACAACCCCCAACGAATTCCATTGGCCTGCAACCAGGTAGCGCCAGCGCGGGGGCCGACGTCAATCGCTTCGCCTGTCACGTGTGTCGACTCCCACGGCGGTAAAACCCACCGGCGCGCGGCCTGGGGGCTGCCGTATGTGGCGATCCCCTGCTGCCAGAGAGCGTTCTGTTCGCGGCGCGAACGCTTGCCGGAATTGATATAGAGGTTGACGCCAGCAACTCGCGCACTGTCCTTGGCCATCGTGTAGGCAATGGCCAAGTCCGGAGTGAGACCCGCGGTACCCGGCGCCAATTTGACGCCGAAAATATCGCCGCGTGCAGTCGCGGGCAGTGCCCTAGCCTGCGGCGCACCGATCGTGGATACCGCGATAGCCAGCACCAATGCCAACACGACAAAGAATCGAGGCCGGACTGAGCCCGTCCCCGTGGTATTTGACCCCGGCGCGAATGAGAGCGTCACGGCTACAAACTACTACGTGCGATCGACGCGCACCGGACAGTCATCGGCGGTCATTCACGTCTTACCCCGGCGATTCAGGCTGGTTGCCCTTGCTCCAGAGTCCGCTAGGTGGAACGGTAAGGCCATGACACGGTCGCCTCGCAACGCTTCCATACGTCCGTCCCTGCGGAGCCGAAGCGCACTGGCCTCGCTGATGACGACGGTCGCGGTTGGTGCCAGCGTTCTCAACCCGGCGATGGCATCAGCCGATAGCCCACCGGTTGCCGCGTATGAGGCGACCACGCACCAGGTCGCGAGTGCTCCCTACAGCGCGCTCTTCAACATGGGCGTGCCCGTGTATGAGCGGGTTGCCTTTATCCGTGAACCCGGCTCGCACAGCCGCACCATGATTATGAAACGTCTTCGACGCGCATCCGAGGGCACGCGAGGCAGCGCCCGTTACGTCTTCCTCGGCGATCGACTCCCCAACTCTTTCCTGGTCGGTGAGGACTGGAGCCGCAACGGGACCCCGCAGGGTCTCGTTGTGCCGCTGACCCGAAAATCCAAGCGCCACCGACCAACCCAATACCAGGCTGTGACAACGCTGACCGGGCCTGTCGGCGAGGTCCGCGCGATCGCGTGGTCGCACCGGTACCTGGGTTAGGCCGCAAAAGTGGGCAGCATTCGACGGAAGGCAGTGATCACCATGGAGGCAGCGAAATGTCAGCAAGAGGTCAGGTCAGTCCGCACGTCACGCGCCTGGGCGACGCTGCTCGCTGCGGTGACCCTGATATTCGCCGGTATCGCTGTCGACTCGCCCGCCACAGCAGCACCGGCCGCCGAAGCTGCAGCTGTCCTGACGCCGACGGAGGTGGCGAGTGCACCGTACGGTGCACTGTTCGCTCTCGGGGTTCCGGTGTACGAACGCATCAAAACCGTTAGCGCGCACACGATCCCCACGTCTCGGACACTAATTCTTAAGCGCCTCGACGGACCTACCGACGGTCGTCGCGGTTCGGCGCGCTTCGTCTTTGTGGGCGAAGCCTTGCCGCGCGTTTTCAGCGCTGGCGAAGCAGTCCGCGGCAGCGGCGTCCCGTCGGGCCTCATCCTGCCGCTCAATCCCCGCACCCTGGAGCGGGTTCCAACGCGCAGTTACCAGATGGTGTCGGTCGTTACCGGCCCCATCGGCGAGGTGCGCGGCGTCGGCATCGCGACGCGCTACCTGGGGTGAGAATCCCCCGAGAGAATCACCAGCTGCGACGTCGTCCGCGTCATCGCCACATAGCGGTCCACCGCTCCGGCGATGTCGCCGCCAAATCTGTCCGGCCCCACCAGAACCACCAGATCGAACTCCAGACCTTTTGCCTCCACAGGCGTCAGTGACACCACCCGTTGTGCATCCGGATCCGGCACTTTCACCACGCTGTCGTCACCGATCACACCCACGGTTCCGTCCGGGTGCTCGGCGAGCCACGTCGACAGAATCTGGTCGCGGTCGGCCACCGACGCCTCAATCACCGGCAGCCCAGAACTGCGGATCGACTCCGGCACATCGGCGTCCGGCAGCGCTGCCAGGATTTCCGGTCGGGCCCGATCCATCACTTCTGCGGGCGTTCGATAGTTGACGGTCAAGGTGGTGCGTCGCAAGCCGTCAGACGCGCCGCGGGTGAGGCCGACCCGTGCGGCACGCTCGGCCCACGTCTGCGCGAAGCCTGCGCGCGATTGCGCGCGGTCACCCACAATGGTGAAACTCTTCGACGGGCAACGCGCCAACAGCATCTGCCATTGCGCGTCGGTGAGGTCCTGCGCTTCGTCAACCACGATATGCGCGAACGGCCCATCAAGCGGTTGCCGTTCGCCATCGGACATTCCGGCCTCATCGACGATGACGCCCTGGATATCTTCGGCGCGCAGCATCGAGACAAGAGATTCGTTGTCGTCACCGGCGATCAGTTCGGCGACGACATCGTCGCGGACCCGCCGTTGCGCCCGCACCTCCGCGCGCCGGCGCCGCAGTCGAGTGGAGACCTCCGGATCACCGAGACGGCGCCTCGCCGCGTCGAGCAGCGGCAGGTCGGCGGCGGTGAAAGCCGACCCCTCCGGTCTGCGCAACGTTGCCCGCTCTTCGGTGGTCAGCCCCGGTGCACAATGCCGCAGATATGCCGGTACGGCCCACAGATCAGCGACCAACTCTTCCGCATTCAGCATGGGCCACGCGCGCCGCAGGGCCGCACGCAATGCTCCGTCTTCCTCAACGCTCCCCCGCAGACGCGATGACGAGACTTCCTCGCCATCGCGCAAATCGCCACCCGCAGTCCCGACTACGATTTCGAGCAGAACTTCCCAAATCTCCTCGCGGACCTCATTGTGGATTGGGCTGCGGCCCACAGCGGCGAACGCTTCCCGCCAATCCTCCGGGGTAACGGTCACGTCGCACCATGGAGTCTCAATCGTCAGCGCGTCGGTCGGCGGCTCCTCATAGATGCGACGGCGGCCTCGATCGCCGACATCATCGCCGTGGTCGACTTCAACGTTGCCACCGCCTCATCGACCTCGGGCAGGAAATTCTCCCCTCCGGGAACCAGGTCTGCCAGAGTGCACGTGGCAACGCCTTCTTCGCCGAGACTGGGGAGCACGTCGCTGATATAAGACAGGTACGGCCGGTGCGGTCCAACTATCAGAATGCCACCGCGATTACCCTGCAATCGCGGATCGGCATACAGCAGGTAGGCAGCTCGATGAAGTGCCACGACGGTCTTGCCGGTACCGGGACCGCCTTCAACCACAAAGGGTCCGTGCGACGACGCCCGGATCGCCGCGTCTTGATCGGCGGCAATCGTGCCGAGTACCGACGTCATTTTTGCTGATCGACTGGCACCGAGGCTGGCGATGAACGACGACTGGCTGTCGAGCGCGGCTCTCGACTCGGCGGCACTCCATTCCTGCGCGCTCGACCCAGTCGCGAACACCTCGTCCCAGTAGTCGACGATGACTTCCCGGGACCAGCGGTAGTGCCTCCGACCTACCAGCCCCATCGGCTCAGCCAGGGTCGCCGCGAAGAATGGCGCTGCCTCCGGGGTCCGCCAATCCACCAGCAGGGGTGTTCCATCGGCAGCCGTCAACCCGATACGACCGATATAGGTTCGCGTGCCGTCTACGGTCACCAGCCGGCCGAGGCACAGGTCAGCGCCAAAGTGGGACAGGCGCCGGATCTGCGACGATAAGCCGCGGATCTCCTGGTCGCGTTGAACTCCCGCACCAACCCGCACGTCCGTCGAGCGGCGAGCCTCGTCGAGCCGAGCGTTCAGTTCCGACAGTCGCGTCGTGACGCGGTCGCTGATCAGCGCGAAGTGGTGTCGGTCATCAGCGATTAGGACTGGATTGCGCTTACTGGCGAGTCGTTCGGGAAGGTCAAAGACATCGGGTCGATCCGTGCGGTTTGGGGTCAAGAAGTCCTCCGAGCGCCGGGCGACGGCACGACCGGCGGGTCAACGGTTGGTGATCAGCGGAATGAGTTGCTCCTCGGCAGTCCAGGCACCGTGATGCCCGGCCATTGCCGACTCCATCGGTTCGCGCGACGGGCTAGCCAGAATACTCGTGCCGTCGGCGACCGCCAAGACGTCTCCGATACGAGCGTTGATGGTCGCCGTTGGCGGCGTGGCACCGAACCAGCGCTCGTCTAGCGCCTGTTCTCGCGTCACCACCCGAGCATGGTGACCGAGGAGCGCTGACCAGCGCGAAGCAATATCGGCAGCCGCTTGCGGTACCCGTGCGTATACGTGGCGGACCCGGGCCTCACCGGCGAGCAAACGCACGTCGCGCCAATAATTGGGGTCGGCGTCGAGGTCGATGACGGCACCCGCTCGGACCATGCCGTGGTCGCCCGTCACCAGGAGGGTGCACGTATCCGGCAGTTCCGTGAACAGATCAGCGATCATGGCGTCGATAGCCGCGAGAACCGTCAGCCACTCTGCCGATCCTGGACCACACAGGTGCCCGTTCATATCGAGATCGGGGTAATAGGCGTAGGCGAACCTGCTTCCGAGCCCATCGTGTCGGGCAACCTCAAGGATTCCCGCACGCACTTCGTCGAGAGATGCCGCCGGATGCAAAACACCCGGTGCCCGAAACGAAGCACGTGTCAGTCCCGATCGCACTTGGTACGAGGGAACCACGTAGTGGATGTCGATACCTGACGCTGCGAGCCCCTCAATTGCGCTTGGCACGGTCTGCACGGACTCCGGCGGCAGACTCTCGCGAGCATCACTCCCCTTTCCCTCCCCGACACGCCAGCGCAAGGCGTTGAGAAGTTGCCCGTCGGGTTCGGGGCCCGGGACCGCGAAGCTGTAACCGACGATCCCGTGCGTCGCGCACGGTGCTCCTACGGCCAAACTCGACAGGCTGGTCGCAGTCGTTGCCGGAAAGCCAGCCGCCAACGTGGCCCGCATCGCGGCCACCAACGTCGGTGCGGCTTCCGCATGACGTTTGATCAACTCCGCACCGAGGCCGTCAACCAAAAGCACCACCACATCACGGGCCGGGGAAATTCCGAGGACATTCTCGGCCTCACCGACGAGAGCTTTGGCGACGGACGGAATGACGTCGGCGAGCGCAGGCTGCATGATCTTCACTATGCCCGGGCGACCGAGTCCGCGCGCCGCGTTGGACCGCGGGGATACGGTGGAGGTATGAAATCGCGTGCCGAAACTGCGCCCAGTCGCGCGCCAAAGGCCCGCACCATCGCCGAACTTGATTCGCTCATTGCCGACTGTCGTGCCTGCCCCCGCCTGGTCGCGTGGCGCGAAGAAGTCGCCGTGACCAAACGCGCGTCGTTCCGGGACCAGATCTACTGGGGCAAGGCGGTTCCCGGATTCGGACCCGACGACGCAAGCATCCTCATCGTCGGACTCGCACCCGCAGCCCACGGCGCCAACCGGACCGGCCGGATGTTTACCGGGGACCGCAGCGGGGATTTTCTCTTCGCCGCAATGCATGCGGTCGGACTCGCGAGCCAATCGCACGCCTCGTCGATCGATGACGGCCTCCGCCTCATCGATACTCGGATTACCTCGCCCGTGCACTGCGCTCCGCCCGCGAACAAGCCGACACCGGGTGAGCGACGCACTTGCGCGCCCTACTTGAATCGCGAACTAGAACTGCTCGCCCCAACAGTGAAGGTCGCAATCGTCCTCGGCGGATTCGGTTGGCAAGCGCTCATGTCGAGCCTGATCGACGGCGGGTGGGACGTTCCCCGACCGCGCCCCAAGTTCGGGCACGGGGCGCGCGTAGTCGTCGAACACCCCGATGGTCGTACCCTCAGCATTTTGGGCTGTTTCCATGTGAGTCAACAGAATACGTTCACCGGTCGCCTCACCTCACCGATGTTGGAAGCGATTCTCGACGAGGCCAAAGCCGCCGCTAGGGTGTGACGGAGGCCGCGCTTCGGCCAGGGGAACTCTTGGGGGATTTTTGACCAGCACTGCAGACAGAACTCGAAGGTCTCGGACAGAAATTCCGGTTCGTATCGTCGGGCACACCGCATGGTGGGTTTTCGTCGTTACCTGCATGAGCCGGGATTTTGGGCCCTCGGGGCCCGTCCGATACCGGTCGTACATACCGTTGACCGATGTCGGCTCCGACCCGTTCGCGTCCGGTTTCGCCACCTACAACACCCTGACAGTTGCCGCGCTGCTGGCGATCTCGGTGACCGTTATTGCAGCGATCCTCGAAGCGATCCTGTCGCGAAACCTTCTCGTCGGTGTCGCCACTGTCCTGACACCGATCGTCGGCGCGATCCTGGTTTGGTTCGCCGTCGATAGCCTCCGGCCCGAACTGGCAGTGCCACTGGTCTTGCTTGGCGTCGCGATCCGGGAAGTCTGGAGTCGAGGCTTCGCCCCGCTCGAAATGGGCATGATTGGAAAACCTAACCCAATTCCACCAGGACCACGCCAACGCTGATGATGATGAATCCGATAATCATCCGGACAGTCAATGGGTCTCGCCAAATTGCCCGCGCTAGCAGCGCTACCAAGATAATCCCAACGGCAGACCAGATGGCGTAGGCCGCCCCAATGGGCATGCCCGCCACCAGGGCCAACGCCAAGCAACCGAACGAGATGGCGTAACCCGTAACAACCGGGAACAGCCACCAGCGACGGCGAAAGCCATCGCTGGCGCGCAGGCTCAAGGTGGCACCGAGTTCAGCGGCAATCGCCAGGACCAACCACAGGTACCTCATCCGGCCACGTCAATCGGCTCTTCGTTTCCCAATCGGGTGCCTTCCCCACTGTGAACCACCAGCACACCAACGACAATCACGCCGATTCCCACGACCGACGTCATCGTCAGAGTCTCGTCGAAGATGACCGATCCCAGTAATGCGGTTAGTGCCACACCAACCGCTCCCCACACGCCATAAGCGACGCCCACCGCCATCCCTTCGCGGAGGGTAAGGCCCAACATCAGAAATGCCGCCAGGTAACCGATGATCACACCGATCGACCACACGGGTGCGTCGACGGTGGCGCGGAGCATCATGGTGCCCGCCACCTCAGCCACGATCGCCGCAGCGAGCAGCCACCACTTCTTCACAAGTCCCCTCAATTTCGGCCGATTCCAGTACGGACGTGGGCCGATGCAATCCGAAAGATCGATTTGTTAAACAGACACCATCATCGCCCGCTCCAGTATCCAGCAACACGGCAAATCGCTTGCCCCCGCAGTATCGCGCTCGCCTATCCTGACGAAAGTGAGCAGTCGCGTAACCATCCCAGCCGATCTGTTGCGGCGATCATCCCTCGGTGATGACTGGGCCGATTGGCTCCGCCGGCTGCCCCGCCTGGCCGCCGATCTCCTCGACGAGTGGGAACTGCGTCCGGACGGACCGCCGCTGAACGGTTACGTGTCGATGGTCGTACCGGTCCGCACCGCCGACGGCGTCGTCGCCGCCCTGAAGATCACCTTCGACGGCGACGTCGAATCCGAACACGAGTCCGTCGCCCTGTCGCAGTGGGCTGGCGATGGAGCCGTCACGATGCTTCGCGCGGACCCGCGTCGACGCGCGCTCCTACTGGAACGCCTCGGACCCGAAGACCTCACGCAAGTCGACGCCATCGACGCCTGCGAGATTATCGCCAGCCTCTATCCTCGGCTCCATCGACGGGCGAGTCCGGTTTTTCGTAATCTGACCGACTTTGTCGAATCCTGGCTGACAGCCCTCGCCACCGACGCCCACACGGTCCCTGTGCCGCCGCGCCTCATCGATCAGGCGCTCAGGACTGGACGCGACCTATGCGACGACCCGAATTCGGTCGGCACGCTAATCCACGGCGACCTTCATTACCAGAACGTACTTTCGTCGAGAACCCGCTCACCGTGGCTGGCGATCGATCCCAAGCCCATGTCGGGCGATCCGCACTTCGAGATCGCACCGCTCCTCTGGAATCGATGGGACGAAATGTCGCGCAATGTTCGCGCAGGCATCGAGCGCCGGTTCTTCACCGTCGTCGACACTGCCGGATTCGACGAAGACCGCGCCCGCGACTGGGTCATCGTCCGCACCGTCCTAACGCGCATTGGGTCGTCGAAGATGCAAACGGTCGTGCCCTCAACACCACTGAGAAAGACACCGTCACCCGTAATGTTGCGATCGCGAAGGCAGTCCAGCGGTAACGCCCAGGCCAGCGCGCTTGCGGAATCGTGGTGGTTGTCGGTGACGATAGGATCGCCGCGTGAACAACGGCTCCAACCTTCTCGGCCGCATCCCCGCGAGCGTCCTGGTTGTTGCGGCCGTATTTAGTGTCCAGTTCGGCAATGCGATCGTCGGATCGCTCTTCGACCGCGTGGGACCCTATGGTGCGGCAGCACTCCGGCTTGGTTGCGGCGCGCTGATTCTTATCGCCATCGTCCGCCCGCGCGTGTCGTCGTGGTCACAGCGCACCTGGCTAGGCGTCATCCTGCTTGGTGTGGCACTCGGCGGAATGAACCTCTTTATCTACCTGGCGATAGCTCAAATCCCCCTCGGCATCGCCGTCACCATCGAACTACTGGGACCGCTCGCGATTGCCACGGCTGGCAGTCGTCGCGTTATTGACCTCTTGTGGGTGCTGCTCGCGGTGGCTGGCATCACCGTGCTCGGTTTGCGCGCCGGTGGCTCAATCACCGTAACCGGAGCCGCGTGCGCGGCAGTCGCGGCGACCTGCTGGGCCCTGTACATCGTCGCTTCGGCAAGACTTGGCGCCCGCGTAAACGGGGTCGACGGTCTCGCTGCTGCCATGCTGGTTGCCGCCGCGATCGTCGTACCGATTGGCACATTCCAAGCTGCACCCGCCGTGTTTGCCGACCCAATGCTGCTCGTCGCCTTTGCGGGCGTCGCGATCTTGACGTCAGTGGTCCCGTACGCCCTGGAATTCACCGCGCTCAAACGCATGTCGACGCGCGTGTTCGGGATCCTGTCGAGTCTGGGCCCTGCCGTGGCCGCGCTCGCCGGCTTCATGGTTTTGGGGCAGGCATTGAGTGCCAGCCAACTCGGTGCCATCTGCCTCGTGGTGACGGCCAGCGCCGGTGTGGTCGCAACAGCCAGTCGCTAGCGGCAAACCCTACCGACCCGCCAACTTGTGTCGTGCCGTAGAAGCGCGCTCGGCGTCGGTCCCGAGACGTCGAATCACAAACACAATGAGCACGATCTGCGTGACAAAGATCAACGCGTGCATCGCATAGTGCAGCGCCGGATCGGCGCGGTATTCCCGCCCGGCGGTACTGGGGAGGAGCGTCACCAACGTAATGATGATCATGATCCATCCCCACAGCACCAACGCCCAGTGCACGCCTGTCCGCCAGCGGGACACAAACGCCAGGCTTCCCAAGGCGACAAAAACGACGGCTGGACCCCAATAGAGAACTCCCCCGGTGGCCGTCGGGAGATCGACGCGACTGTGAAGAAGTACCTCCACGGCTGCGACGATCGTGAGAATCAGGATGGTCACATCCGACCAGGCAACGGAAGGCTGCCGTTTCCGGGATCGAACTGTTGTCGATCGCGCGTTTAGGAACACCGGCACCGGTCCTCCGCTCCTTGTCGCAACGCTTCAACGCGTGCCGCCGCCAGCCCCACTGGATCCGATCCTGTTGTCGAATTCCCCCACTGTTTTCCATAGGAAAGCCGAGTTCGACTTTGCGCGCAAGGGACCAAGGTCTCTGTTTGCCGCAGAGAAGCGGTTGACGCATCTATCCGGCGCCCAGAAAGACCGATTCACGCCGTTTGGTCTGCCGGAGCACGCCCGCGACGATCAAACCTTGACCCAGCGTGTAGGTCGCCATCACCGCCGGCCCAAACCAGCCGGGAGCCGCATCGGGTAAGAACAACCGCCACGCCAGGAGCGAATCACTAGTGAGAAAGAACGCGCCGCCGATAGCGACCATTGGGCCGCACCCGCCCGCTGTTGCTGCGGTTCCTGCGAGCACCAGACCGTACAGCGCTACGGGGATCAACAGCGCTCCCGTGTGCGGGCCAATGACGGCAACCATCACCACCCACCACAACGCATAGATCGCCACCCATCGCGGAAGCCGTCGAACATTGAGGTAGCGAACAAAGAGCACAATGTACGCGATATGGGCACACCCAAAGAAGGCGAGCATCAACGGAAGTTCCAGACCATTGGGAAAGAAGGCTCCCGCACCATCGCCAAGCCAGGAGAACCCGAGCGCGACCAACAGCAGCGTGCGAATTGGCCCGACGACGTGACCACGTCCCGCGCCAACCACGGGGAGCGCCAACAGCGGCATCAGGAACAGCTTGGTCGGCCCGGCAACTCCGCTGTTGAAGGTCAACGCCACCAGATGGATTACTGAAACGAGAACAAAAGGTACCCACAGTACGATCTGTCGCCGTTGCCATTGCATAGCCAGACGCTAGCGGTCCGCACCGGCAGTTAAGCAATCACCGCGGGACATGTCTCACGAGTGACGTTCCACGGGAGCCCCAACGGCCATGTCGCGGCCGTGACTTCACTTCCGTGACTTCACTTCCGGGGCGTCAAAATCACGACGGGAATATCGCGATCGGTCTTCTGCTGGTATCCCTCATAGCCCTTGTTCGCCTTGACGAGGATCGGCCAGAGGTCAGCCTTTTCCGCTACCTCAGCGCGACGGGCGGTCCAGGGCGTCGTCACCGAGTCGACGGTGACCTCCACATCGGGATTAACGACGAGATTCTTAAACCAGTCCGGATCGTCCGAATACCCACCTTTGGACGCCACCACAACAATTCGGTCGGATTGATAAATCGGTGCCGTGAGCATGGTCGAGCGCCGCTTCCCCGACTTCCGGCCAACGGTGTGCAACTCAAGCGTCTGCATTCCGAGAAGCTTTGACGGCCAACGCCCTCCGGTAAGTGCCAGAACTGCACGATGTCCGTTTTCGAGAACCCAAGCTCCGGCGGCGGCGTTGAAGTCAGAGAAATTCATGCCATCCATCGTCCCCCAATGGGGCCAATCTTGCCCAGGCGACGTTGCGTAGAGACGGGGCTCACGTGTTAGCCTGGCGCTAACTAGAACACGTTCTAGTTGCTGAGGCTCGTCGAGTCTCCAGATTTCATCGAACTGTTGAGGATGTACATGAAGGTCGCGGTCACGGGCGCAGCTGGCTTCGTCGGCACCAACCTGGTCAACCAACTTGTCGCAAACGGTCACGAGGTCATCGCGATCGACCGTATCTCGCCAGCCCATGCCACCGAGAGCTCACGGGTCACTTGGGTAGCGGCCGACATCTTCGACCAAGAAGCCCTCGCTGACGCCTTCGCAGGCGTCGACACGGTCTACCACTTGGTCGCGATGATCACGTTGAAGCAGCAGGACGAGCTTGCATGGAAGGTGAACACCGAAGGCGTCGCGTCAACCGCACGCGCCGCCCTGAAAGCCGGCGTGCGCCGTTTCGTGCACTGCAGTTCCATCCATTCGTTTGACCAGTACACCGACAGCGGCATCGTCGACGAAACGTCGAAGCGCTCCGAAGACCCCAAGCTCCCCGTGTACGACCGATCCAAGTGGACCGGCGAGCAGGAACTCCGCAAGGTCATCGCCGACGGCCTCGACGCCGTGATCTGCAACCCGACCGGTGTGTACGGCCCCGTCGACCATGGCTTGTCGCGCATTAACGGCATGCTCCGCGACGCCGCGCAGGGCAAGGTTCCAATGTTTGTCGAGGGCACCTTCGACCTCGTAGACGTCCGCGACGTTGTCCGCGGCCTGATCCTTGCCGCCGAGAAGGGAAAAACCGGCGAAAATTACCTCCTCGGAGGCGAAGACGTCCGCCTCATCGACGCGATGCGCACGGTAGCCGATCTGTGCGGCCGCTTCCGCCCGCTGTGGGCTTTGCCGCTGAGCGTCCTCAAGATGATCGTGCCGATCGCCGAGCCGATCAGTAACCTGCTTGGCTCCGACCTGGTCTCGCGCGCATCGATCGCCGCCCTCGTGGCACAACCGACCGTCGACGCTTCAAAGGCCAAGGCAGAGTTGGGCTACCACCCGCGTCCGTCCGCCGAGACCCTTGCCGATCTGGTTGCATTCCTCGCCGATTCCAACCAGATGGGCAAGGCTTGCCCTAAGTCCGGCCAGCGTTTCGAAGCGGTTACCGCTAGCTAGCCACTCTCAACAGCCGCTCCGGCCGCCTTGCGA
>NZ_JBARYI010000048.1:0-25179 GCF_049647785.1 Gordonia sp. (in: high G+C Gram-positive bacteria) | reverse complement strand
GCATGTCGCAACGCAAATCGGATCGCTTCCGATTCCTCGTCCGTGCACAGCATCCGGACGGGGTAATCCGTACCTATCGAACCGGCGCAGTTATTAGTGGGACCGGCACCTGGGACCGTCCGTACGTCCCCTGGTACCCGGGCCAATTTCTCGGACGGCAACTCACGACGCGCGACTTTCCGGAGCCGCGCGACTTCGCAGGTCAGAGCGTTCTCGTGGTGGGCGGCGGGATTTCGGCCGTGGAATTTGTGATCCTGCTCGACGAAGCGGGCGCGAGGCCAATCTGGTCGACGCGCACACCGCCGCGCTGGCGGGATAGCCCCTTCGACGTCACTTGGGGGCGTGACGTTGAAAGGCGCGTCGCTGAACGCACCCGTGCCGGATTGCCGCCATTGAGCGTCGTCGCCACCACTGGCCTACCTCGGCACTCGCGATTTGAGCCGGCATTGCAGGCCGGAGTGCTGACCTCTCGCGGTCCCATCTCACGGCTGACTGCCGGTGGTGTCGAATTTGTCGATGGGACCACAGAAGCGGTCGACGCCATCATCTGGGCTACCGGCTTTCGGCACTCCATCGGGCACCTTGCGCCGCTGCGTGTGCGCGAGTCGACCGGCGGGGTACTAATGGCCGACGACGACGTCAGCGTCGTGAAAGTTCCGGGCCTGTTCCTTGTGGGTTACGGGCGCAGCGCGTCGACCCTTGGTGCCACCCGGGCCGGGCGGCGCGCTGCCCAAGCTGCGGTCCGCGTCACCGTGGGCGACCCCGAGCTAGTCCTCGGTTGAGAGGACTTCGGAAACGAATGTGGCCACGCGGCGCTGCAATTCGGCAATCTGCTCACCGCGGACGGCGTTGAGGTCCGTCGCCTTGTGGTACGCGGGAGGGAGCTTGCGGGCGTTCTTTGAGCAGGAAAAGTTGGAGCAGACGAGGGCTCCGATTGTGTCGCCGCGGCGACCATTGGCGCCGGTGCGGCGTACCGTCCAGAGCACCGCTTCGTCGGTAATCTCCACGTCGCGGCACCATATGCACATGGCTTTGCGTCCAGGCTTGGCGTCAGCGCGAGTCAGGAGCAACGACACTAGCTCACCGTTGAACTCGACGGTGATGTAAGCGCGACGAGGGATTTTGCGGTCGCGCCAGCCGAAAAACTCGTGGCGTTCGAAATCGATGTCGTCAAAATCGAGTGGAAACGACACCTTCTTTACTTCGCTGCGCGTGGTGCCGCGGAAGGAGTCGAGGATCTGCTCTTGGGTGATCGCTTTCATCGTGAAATCCACGGTAGCGCACAGCTTTCGGTGATGTCGATCAGATATCACTGCGGCGTTTGTCCACCGATTAATCAGACCAAAGCGCTAAACTTCGCGTGCTCCGATCTTGTCGGGCTGGGTCTGTGCCCACCGATCGGCGTAATCGGCATCGCGCTTATCTATGACGAAAGGGCTTCAAGAACAATGACTTTTAACGACCAGCTCGGAGGGCCAGCAACGGTTGCGGCCGTCAAGGAGATGACGCAGCGCACGTGGCAGAGTCTCGTGGGGATCGGTATCGCGTCGATCATCCTCGGCATCATTATTTTGGCGTGGCCGACGGCAACCTTCCTGGTTGCTGCGATCCTGTTCGGCGTTTACCTGTTGATCTCGGGCCTGTTCCAGATCGCGTCGACCTTTGGTGTGCAGCACCCCAACGGTTGGTGGCGTTTCCTTACGTTCGCGTCGGGTGCAATTTCCATTCTGTTGGCGTTCGTCTCCTTCCGTAATTTGATGAGCGGCATCATCCTGCTCGCGATCTGGATTGGTATTAGCTGGATCTTCCGCGGCATCGCCGAACTGTCGGTGTTTATGGATGCGCAGAGTGGTCTGCCAGGCCGCGGCTGGGGCATCTTCTTGGGCATCATCACCGTGATTGCCGGTGGCATCCTGATCATTTGGCCGATTAGCTCGATCGAAACCCTCGTGTGGGTCTCGGGCATCATGCTGATCGTGGTTGGCATCATCGAAGTCGTGAACGCCTTCATGCTTCGGTCGGAGGCAAAGAAGGTGCACGGTCTCGTGGCCTAACCGTCGTCTGAACAACGGAATTCGCCCCAATCCCGCCGACGGGATTGGGGCGACTGTTTTGTACGCGATTAAGAACTCTGCGACGGCACTAGGGCTACTTTCCTGATCTTGCCTGCGGGAGTCATCGGTAGGGCATCGACGACTTCGACGGTGTCGGGGATTTTGTACTCGGCCAAGGACTTTCGGCACATTGCGATGAGGGCTGCGGTGTCGACCGCAGTACCGGGGGCCGGGACGACGAACGCGTATCCGGTCTCGCCGTACGTTTCGTCCCCGACACCGATCACTGCCGCCATCGCCACATTGGGATCGGTCACCAGTAGATTCTCGATCTCGGCCGGGTACACGTTGTAGCCGCCGCGCACATACATTTCCTTCTTGCGGGCAATGATCGCCACGTGGCCGTCGTCGCTCATAGTGGCTACGTCGCCAGTCGATAGCCAACCGTCGGTGCCGAAAGTGGTGGCAGTTTCGGCGGGCTTGTCCCAATAGCCTGCCGCCACGCATGCGCCGCGGATCTGAAGTTCGCCGACACTACCTCGGGGGAGTTCGGTGCCGTCGTCGGCCACAACACGGCCTTCGACGCCGTCGAGCGTGGTGCCGATGGATGTCGAGACCAGTTCGAGGGTGTCGTCTTCGGGGGAGATGATGCATGCGCCCGACGACTCCGACAGGCCGTAAAGATTCGCAAGGCGGGGACCGTTGAAGCGTGCGGTCACTTCATCGGCTAAAGCCGGTTCGAGATTGGCGCCGCCGACGACGCAGAGTCTGGCGTGCGAAACATCGCATGCGGCAAAGGCTTCCGACGCCAGGAGCATTCGGTAAATGGTCGGTACGCCGCAAAAGATGGTGATGGGGTGCTTATTGGCCGCGGCGACCACGAGATCTGGCTGGAAGCGTGCGGGTAAGACGATCGCCCCACCTGCCACGAGGCTCGCCCCGGCGGTGCAGGTTATGCCGCCGACATGATTAAAGGGCAGGACGCCGAGGATGACGTCCTTCTCGGTTTGGTGGAATCGGTCGGCCTGCATGGCAGCCGACGCCAGCAAACTGCGGTGGGTCAGGGTAGCGCCCTTGGGATCACCGGTGGTGCCGGAGGTGTAGAGGATGACTGCGGGATCGTCGGGCGCAATATTCGGGTCGCCCTCTGGCGCATCGTCGGTGGGGACGCCAGCTTCAACGAGCGCGGCCCACGAAGCGTCGTCGTGGCCACCGAGATACGCGATGCGTTCGACGGTTGGAATCTGCGGTGCCAGCTCCTGAAGGAACGGACGGAATTGAAAGCCGCCTGCCTCCTCATCGCAGATAAGCATCTTGGATCCCGACTGCCCGAGCATGTACACAAATTCGCGCTCGCGGTAGACGACATTAAGCGTCACCAGGATGGCGCCGATACGAGCGGTCGCGTAGTAGGCGATCAGCCATTCAGGGGTATTCGATGCAGCGATCGCGACCCGATCTCCGCGACCAATTCCGGCGGCCCGCAGCCCGGCGCTGGCTCGCACAGCGCGGCGCTGCATCTCACCGAAGGTGATGGTGTCGTCGCCGAAGTGAATGAATGGGGCATCCGGAAATGTGCGGGCACGATCGGCCAGGACGTGGCCGATGGTGGTGTTGGTGACGGAGTCAAGCAGCGACGACACGGGGAGGGCCTCTTCTCGTACGGGTAGGAGTGAGGCCACCGTATGACGAGTCGGCGGGGCGTGAGGGACGTTTCGACTGTCGGCGGCGCAGACTGCGAGCCATTAACCCCCTTAGCCCCGCGACCGTGCCGGAGAAAGCAAGAAACCCGCCTCAAAAATGAGGCGGGTTTCTGGAAGCTCCCCCAATTGGATTCGAACCAATAACCGCTCGATTAACAGTCGAGTGCTCTGCCGTTGAGCTATGGGGGATTGCTCGATGCGAACGAGATCAGACTCTATCGTATCGATCTGCGGGAGTGCAAAACGCCTGGTCGTAGGGGTTAGTTGGTGGAGTCGGAGGGCGAGCGCCAGATGGCTGTTGTCTCCAAGTGGGCAATCAAGCGAGCGGCACCATCGGTGAACTCGGCGCGGATGCAGTCGGCCGCAGCATCGGCATCACCGGTGCGATAGGCAGCAATGAGTGCGTCGTGCAGTTCGACGGTGGTGTTTCCCCAGTCCGGGTCGGCGGCGTATAGGGCGTGCGGTGTGTACCGCGTGGTGTTGAGCAGGATCCACGCGAGCTTGGTGTTGCCGCTGATCTGATTGTGGGTCCGGTGGAAGTCGAACTCGGCCGCTGTCAGTGCCGGGGTATCGGCAGCGGCCAGCGCGCTGCGGAACTGGGCGTTGGCCCACGCCAAATCGTCAACCTGGGCCGACGTGATGACAGCGGCGGTCCGGCGCGCAATCCGGGCGGCCGCCTCGCCCTGCAGCCAGAACAAGTCGTCAATGTCGGTCCGAGTCAGCGGCGCGACTTCGTATCCGCGGTGCGGGGCGAGGAGCATCATGCCCTCGCCCCGCAACGTCAACAGCGCTTCCCGAACCGGCGTCACACTGACTCCCAACGCTGCGGCGGTCTCGTCGATCCGCACCCGATCGCCGGGCAAAAGCTCGGCGGTCATGATCTGGTGCCGCAGAATCGAGGCAACTTCTTCGGACAGCTGAGGCTTCCGCCGTGGTCGAGCTGTCGAAGAATCAGTCACTGATGGATCAGAGGCCATACGTCTTTCCGATGATGTCCCGCTGGATTTCATTGGTGCCGCCGAAGACGGTTGAAATGATTGCGGTCCGCATCAGCCGCTCGGCGTCGAACTCGGTGGCGTAGCCGTAGCCACCCATCATCTGCATGCCGTCGATCGTCATCTTCTTGCTGACCTCGGTGGCCTTGAGCTTCACCATCGATGCCTCGCGCGGCATCATCTTCTTGGGATTGGCATCCGCGGCGCGCGCCACGCTGTAAACCAACTCGCGCGTGCAGGCAATCTCGGTGGCGTGGTCGGCCATCCGGTGACGCAGTGCCTGGAACGAGCCGATCGGCCGACCGAACTGCTTGCGCTCGGTAATGAAGGCGAGAGTGTCGTCAAACGAGCGCTGCGCCAATCCCAACTGCATCGCGGCCAAGATGAGGCGCTCCGAGTTGAGGCCCGACATCAGTTGCTTCCACCCGTTGCCGACCTCACCGACGACCGCTGAATCGGGGACGAAGGCATCGGTGAAGTAGAGGTCATTGACCTCACGGCCACCGAGCGTGTCGATTCCCTTGATGACCAGGCCTGGGGTATCGGCGGGGACATGGAACTGGGTGAGGCCCTCGTGCTTGTTCTCCGACCGTTCGGTGCGGGCGATCAGCAGGATGCTCTTGGAGAAGTGCGCATTGGAGCACCACGTCTTCTGTCCGTTGATCTTCCATCCGCCGTCGACCTTCTCCGCGCGGCACGTGAGCGCACCAACGTCAGATCCGGCTTCCGGTTCAGACATCGAGACAGACAGTGAATCGCCTGCGACGACGCCGGCGAGGACTTCGTTGCGCATGTCGGGATTGGCGAACTTGGCGTACGCGGCAGCGGTGATCAAGGTGGGGCCGACGGCGCCGATCGGGGCCTGGCCGCGGACGGCTTCCTCAAGGAAGATACACATTTCGACGTTGCCCGCGCCGGCACCGCCGAACTCTTCGGCGACGTTGATGCCAGCCCAGCCCAGTTCGGCCATCTTGCGGTACAGCACGTCCGAGTGCGCGTCCTGCCCGTTGTTGGTAAGCGCGAGGCGCTGCTCGCGCGTACCGACCTCGCGGGCACAGAAATCGCCGACGGCCTTCTTGAATGCTTCTTGCTCGGGCGTGAACTCAACCATGGGGGCTCCTCGAGGCGTAAACCACAATGCGGGGGGATGAAACAGATCACTATCTGTGTACCACATATATGTACGAGCAAAATATGTGAACTAGACCACATAGCAAGTTCTTGGTTGTTACCCGTTACTGTTGGTGCGCATGGGCGACGGCAGCGATGAGCGTGACGAGAAGGCCGGATCTGCTGGTCTCGACCGCGAGGGGTTGCTCGCGGAAAATCGGGCGCGACGAGCACAACTCCGCGAAGACGAAGAGGCCAAGGCGGCGCGTAAAAACGGCACCGGTGTGGGGGTCGACGGTGAACAGCACGACGCTGACAGCGCTGTCGGCGACAGTGCTGCCATAGACGGTGCTGCCATAGATGGTGCCGGTGCGACCGAACCCGCCGGTGCGCCGCCTGCGGATACGCGAGCGACTGCGTCGAAGACGTTGGTGCGAGCCCTGGCCGCGTCGACAGTCATTCTGGCGATCGCGGCAATCGTCCTGGGGGTCCTGCTCGCTGTGTCGGCATCGAAGTCCGACGACTCTGCCAGCCAAGAGGCAGTGAACACCGCCAAGGACTATGCAACCACCGTGCTGACCTACCAGTCCGGTAACTATTCGGATTTGGACCGTCGAATCCGCGGCATTTCCACCCCGCAATTTGCCGACCAGTACATAAAGTCCTCACAGGCGGCGCGCACGGGCAATGATGCCGCCCAAGCGACGGGAACGGCGAAAGCGCTTGAGGCGGGCGTGATTTCGATGAGCGACGACACGGCAGAGGTGTTGGTCGCGGTAGACCAAAACGTCAAGAGCCCGCTGGTGCCCGCACTAGCGAAGGACGGTATCGATTACCAATCGCGAGTCAAGATCACCCTGACCCGCGATGGCGACGAGTGGAAGCTGTCGAACCTCGAGGTGGTGTAACAGTTCACGCTGGTTCGGGGAGCAAGACGGCCGCGACGATCGCGCCGACTGTCTTGGCATCGATACCGCGGTAGCCGATCGCTAAGTCGGTGGCCACGTTCAGCGCGGCATGCACCAGGAAGCGAGCAGCCGCCGAAGCTACCTCGGGGCGTGCACGCTGGAGCCAAGTTGCCCATTCATCGACATTGCGGCGCTGCTGCAGTCGGAGGGATCGCAATTCGGCGGCTTCCAGGACTGTCGTTTCGCGCAGGTACACGGTCATGATTTCTGGATCTTCGACGCAGAGGGCGCTGTAGCGGGCGGCGAGGGCGACAAGGGCTTCGGCCGGGGTGGTTGCGCGGGAGAGCCCGTCGGTGATTGCCGCGGTAGTCCGTTCCGATGCCCGCCACATCGCGGCGCTGAGGATGGCGTGCTTGGAGGGGAAATGGCGGTAGACGCCGGATGGGGGAAGACCTGCGGCGGCGCCGATCTGCTCCAGCGTGACTTCGTGAAAGCTGTGCTCGGCAAACAGTCGGATGGATTCGGTGAGTATGCCCTCGCGCTTGCCGAGCGGGGCGAGACCCGGCGCGGTCTCCGAGGGGCCGGGCTCAGGCAGTGTTACCCGCAGGACGCTGTCCGCGGCTTCGCTGAGGACGTCGACTGCGGCCTTGCGTGCCAGTGCGACGCGATGCGTCACAGGGCTGGCAGCCACCGATAGGGTCGCTGTCACCAAAATGCCGACGGCGTGATCGGAGAGTTCCGGTCGAAGAGTGCGTAGGGGAGTCGACAGTCGTGCGCGGGTCCGCCGGGACAGGGCCGCCAATCGAATCCGGTCCTCTCCATGGAGGAGGCCCGGTTCACGACGATAGATGTTGCCTGCCTCGCGATTGTCGAGCGCCACCGATGTGAGCGCTCGGACCACCGTGGCGAGCTCGAGCGCCGGGTCAGTTTGCTGCGGGGCCTCGTCGGCAGCGGCGGTGAGGTCGGCGGCCAGTTCGATGAGGGCCGCGGCAAACAATTCGTACTTCCCGGAGAAATGTCGATACAGCGCAGGTGTGGAGATGCCAGCCGCGTCGGCTATGGCGCTCAGGTGGGTCGCATGAAATCCCGACTCGGCAAAGATCCGGGCGGCAGCCGCAAGGATGACGTCGCGACGGTTAGCCGGGCGTTTGCGCGTGCGGACGGCGCTCGTCGGATGTGGTCCTGCGGTCATAAGGACCAATGTTAACGAATCGCGCCATTCTTCAAACAATCTTTCCGAAAACGCAATACTCCCAGTTCAAGACTGTGTATGAGTCATAAAAGTTAATCAGCATTCGCATGACTTATCTCACTCGGGGTGTTACTGTGATGGCGATTCAAGGCAATCTCACCACCGCGAGGAGTGCGATGATCAGCGAGGCCGAGCTTCGTGACGGCATCTGGACAAGTATCGACGCAGACGGGGTGGCGCGCCTCGAGATCGACCGGCCAGCTGCCCTGAATGCGCTGGATGGTGGAGCCTCCCTCCGGATCATTGAGTGCTGCACCCAGTGGGCGGTCCGCGACGATGTTCGTGTCGTGGTCCTGTCGGGGCGCGGCGGTGCCTTTTGCGCCGGCGCCGACGTTGTCGGCATGGCGACGGACGCAGCAGGGTCGGGCGGATTCGACGAATCCGCGTCGCGCTCAATCATCGAAAACGGATCCAATCTGGTGCGGGCAGTTCGTGGCCTCCCGATGCCGGTGATTGCCGCCCTCGACGGTCCCGCCGTCGGGATTGGGGCGTCGATCGCCGTGGCCGCCGACCTCGTCTACGCGACCAGTCGCTCGTACTTTCTCCTAGCCTTCGTCAATATCGGCCTCATGCCCGACGGTGGAGCGACCGCGATCTTCGCCGCCGCGATGGGGCGGGCCCGCGCCAACCAACTCGCGCTACTCGGCGAAAAGCTGTCGGCCGCCGAGGCTTTTGAATTCGGACTGATTAACGGGGTGGTGGAGGACGTCGACGGCCTCCAAGCAACCGTTCAACGGACCGCCAAACGGCTGGTGCGGTCGTCGCCGACCGCCCTCGCTCGGACCAAAGCCGCGCTCGACGAACACGCCCTTCTCGGCCTTCCAGACGCACTGGGCCGCGAAATCGTCGGACAGACAGAACTCTTGCAGGCGCCAGCCTTTCAAGAGGCCATCAAAGCTTTCGTTAACCGCTCATAACTTCTGACCAAACGCCCACCCGAACCAACTTGGAGACGCCATGACTGACATCCTCGGATTTGCCCTCAACAGCGAGCCTCAGCGTTCACGCCGAAACCACTGGAACAACCAGGTTCGCCGTCATGCCTCGATGAAGCCCGACGACATTGCCTTCCGCTTCCTCGGTCACAGCACCACCTGGAGTCAGTTGGACGAGCGCACCCATTCGTTGGCGGCAGCGCTGCTGCGACGCGGTGTGCAGTTTGGCGACCGTATTTTGGTGCTGATGCTCAATCGCACCGAGTACGTCGAACTGGTCCTGGCCGCCAACCTGATCGGGGCCATCCCGGTTCCCGTCAACATTCGGATGGCGCCGGCAGAAGTGGCCTTCCTGGTCGGAGACTCGGGGGCGCGAGTTATCGTGACCGAAACCATGCTGGCTCCGCTCGCCGACGCCGTCGCACAAATCACCGGATCTATTGAAACGATCATCACGGTCGGCGATGTGGCAAACGAGTCGCACCTCGGGTTCGAAGACCTCATCACCGAAGAGGGCGACCCGCTCCCCGAGATTGATATCCCCGAAGAGACCGTCGCCCTCATCATGTACACCTCGGGAACCACCGGTAGGCCCAAGGGATCGATGCTGACGCACATCAACTTGCAGGCCCAAGGCTTGACCTGCATTCAGGCGCTCAACACCGCCGACGACGACATCGCGTCGTGCGTGGCCCCGATGTTCCACATCGCTGCCCTCGGTGCCATGACACCGACCATCTACATGGGTGCGACCACGGTGATTCACCCACTCGGCAACTTTGACCCCGAGCAACTGCTCGACTTCCTCGAGGCGGAAGGCACCACGTCGATCTTCCTGGTGCCCGCGCAGTGGCAGGCGGTGTGCGCTGCCCAACAGGCGAAGCCTCGCGATCTTAAGCTCCGCGTCGTCAGCTGGGGTGCGGCACCCGCGTCCGACAGCGTGCTGCGCGCGATGAACGAGACTTTCCCCGATGCGATGAACGTTGCGGTATTTGGGCAGACAGAAATGTCGCCGATTACCTGCGCTCTGGAAGGCAAGGATGCGCTCCGCAAACTGGGTTCCATCGGCAAGGTGGTACCGGCGGTCACCGCACGCGTCGTCGACGCCGCAATGAACGACGTTGCCGTGGGTGAGGTCGGCGAGATCGTCTACCGCGGACCCACCATGATGATCGGCTACTGGCAGAACCCGCAGGGCACCGCCGATGCCTTTGCCGGCGGCTGGTTCCACTCCGGCGACCTCGTGCGCCAGGACGAAGAGGGCTTCCTCTACGTCGTCGACCGCGCCAAAGACATGATCATTTCCGGTGGTGAGAACATCTACTGCGCCGAAGTGGAGAACGCCCTGTTTAGCCACCCGAGCATCGCCGAAGCCGCCATTATCGGCAAGGCTCACGAAAAGTGGGGCGAGGTGCCCGTCGCGGTGGTCGTGCTAGCTGAGGGTGTTGATAGCCTCTCGCTCGCCGAAATGGAGCCGTATTTGAACGAGAACCTGGCACGGTTTAAGCACCCGAAGGAACTGGTGATCGTCGACGAGCTGCCGCGCAATGCTGGCGGAAAAGTGGTGAAGCCGCAGTTGCGCGAGGAGTACGGCAGCAAGGACGCGGGCCTCGTTCACTGACCCATACGACGCGGAAACTGGAACGTGTTTCATTTTGGGCGTCAAGTGACTACCCTCACTAGCAGATGCGGTGCAGAGCCGTACCCGACGCTTGGATGCGGCCGTGCCGCAGCGTGATTCGAAAAAGAGGTAACAGAGACTGTGAAGACCAAAGGCGCCATCCTCCGCGAACTGAATAGCCCGTGGCAGATCGAAGAAATTGAAATCGGCGACCCCAAGGCGCACGAGATCAAGATCCGTATGGAAGCCGCTGGCATGTGCCACTCCGATCATCACCTGATGACCGGAGGCATCCCCATGGGTGGCTTCCCGATCCTCGGCGGCCACGAAGGTGCCGGCGTCATCGAAGAGATCGGTGAAGGCGTCACCGACTTCGCAGTCGGCGACCACGTCGTGCTGTCGTTCATCCCGTCGTGCGGCAAGTGCCGCTCGTGCCGCGCTGGTATTGCCAACCTGTGCGACTTCGGTGCCATGCTGCTGCAGGGTGAGGCCGTCTCCGACCACACCTTCCGCATCCACACCGCAGCCGGCGAGCCCGTTTACCCGATGACGCTGCTGGGCACCTTCAGCCCGTACATGGTGGTGCACGAGGCTTCTGTGGTGAAGATTGACCCGGAAATCCCGTTCGAAGTTGCCGCACTGTGCGGTTGCGGTGTCCCCACCGGTTACGGCTCGGCGACCATCGCTGCAGACGTTCGCCCCGGCGAAGACGTTGCAGTCATCGGCGCCGGTGGCGTCGGTACGGCAGCCATCCAGGGTGCCGCGACCGCTGGAGCCCGCAACCTCTTCGTCATTGACCCGGTGGAATGGAAGCGCGAGCAGGCGCTCAAGTTCGGTGCCACGCAGGTCTTCGCGTCGATCGACGAGGCCATGAACGAGATCGGCAACGCCACCGAATGGGGCATGTGCCAGAAGGTCATCGTCACCGTCGGTGAGGTGTTCGGCAAGGACGTCGACAGCTACATGTCGATCACCGCCAAGAACGGCACCTGCGTCATGACCGCCATGGGCAACATGATGGCTAACGACACCGCACTGAACCTGTCGATGCTGTCGATGCTGCAGAAGAACCTGCAGGGCACCATCTTCGGTGGCTGCAACCCCAAGCTCGACATCCCGAAGCTGCTGTCGATGTACAAGATGGGCAAGCTCAAGATCGAGGAAATGGTCACCCGCACCTACAGCCTCGACCAGATCAACGAGGGCTACACCGACATGCTCGAAGGCCGCAACATCCGCGGCGTCATCCGCTACACCGACGCCGACCGCTAAGCCGTAGCTGACACACCCAGAAGGCCCGCAGACACAACGGTGTTTGCGGGCCCTCTGCCGTCCAGACGGAGTGTGCAGCGACCGGTTGTCGGATACGTGGCTTAATCTGAGAGCGTCTATTTGGCGCTCAACAAGGGGAACAATGGCTGAGAAGAAGAGCTCGCGGACGCGTGCCGAACGTGGTGCGGCAGTCGCAGAGCAGGAAACCGTTAAGGGTGGGGCATGGAAGGCCTCGCCCGAAGCGAAGTCGAAGGCGCTGAAGCTGCGGATCTTTGCTGCGGTCCTCTGGATCATTGCTATCGCCGCTGAGCTTTTCACCATCTTCTGGGTCCTCAAGCAAGACCCAATCAACATTTGGCTACTGATTGGCCTGATCGTCGGTATCGGCGTGTTTGCGCTCGGCGGGTCGTTCCTCTGGAAGAAAGCCAACCGCTACGACCCCGCGTCCAAGAAGGACAAGGTCCGCTTCTTCATCCAAAACCAGCTCGGCGTGATCATCACGATCATTGCCTTCCTGCCGCTGATCGTCATGATCTTCCTCAACAAGGACATGGATGGTAAGCAGAAGGGAATCGTCGGCGGTGTGGCGATTGCCATCGCCGTGATTGTCGGCCTTGCCAGCGCTGACTGGACGCCGCCGTCAGTGGAGCAGTACAACACTGAAACCAATGTCGTCGAACAGCTCACCGGCAAGAACGAGGTGTTCTACAGCAAGTCCGGGTCGGTGTTCCACGTGTGCGCTCAGGCTTCTGATCTGAAGCGCTCCAGTGCGGTCCTCGACGGCACCGTGGAAGAGGCACATGCTGCGGGAATGGATCGTCTCACCAAAAAGTGGGTCAGCGAAGCGATCAACCAGTGTGGCATCCCTGCTCAAAAGGTCGATGCGGTCCTGAACGGCGTCGAAGACGCAACCTCGACGCTCGACGAAGGCCAATTCACCACCGACGCCGATGGCAAGACCGAGGTTGCGCCGAACGTCGCACCGGCACCGGGTAACGAGCCCAACGTGCCTGTGGCGCCGAACTAAGCAGAAAAGTAATTCGGCAGTGTGCCCCGCGATCGTTTCGACGGTCGCGGGGCACACTGCTCTTTTTCGCGTTGGTGGGGAAGTAGGGTCGAGACCGTGAGGACTCTCAATGCGCTTGCTGAATGGCCCGTCGACAACGTTGCCGCCGCCGTCGTAACACCTGACGGTGTGGTCGGCAGCTACGGCGACACCAGCCGCGTCTACGAACTTGCCTCGGTGACGAAACTGCTTGTTGCGCAAGCAGTCCTGGTCGCTGTAGAAGAAGGGGCGGTGGAACTTTCGACGCCGGCGGGGCTGCCGGGCGCAACGGTCGCGCATTTGTTGGCGCACGCGTCGGGCATGGCCTTCGATAAGCGTGAGGCCGCGGCGGGAGTGGCCGAGCAGCGAATCTATTCGAGCGCCGGGTTTGAGACGCTGGCCGACCTGGTGGCCGCCGAATCGGAGATCGCGTTCGAGGACTATCTGCGTGAAGCGGTGTGCGAGCCGCTGGGGATGGCGTCGACCGGCTTGTTTGGGCCTGCCGGACACGGGGCCCGTTCGACCGTCGCCGACCTAACCGCGTTTGCTGCAGACCAGCTTGCGCCGCAACTGATTTCGCCGGAACTGGCGGGGGAGTCGTCGAGTGTGCAGTTCCCCGGGCTTGACGGATTTGTGCCCGGTTACGGCAGGCACCGCCCCAACGACTGGGGGCTGGGATTTGAAATCCGCGGACACAAAACGCCGCACTGGACAGCCCCGGACCATTCGCCGCGCACCTACGGTCATTTCGGCCAGGCCGGCACATTCCTCTGGGTAGATCCGGATCGTCGAGCCGCGGCGGTCGTGCTGACGGATCGTCCGTTCGGTGCCTGGGCCAAGCCGTTGTGGAGCGACTTCAACCAGGCGGTACTACAGGAGTTGGGCTAGTCGATCAGGGCCTAGCCGACGCGTTGGCTGAGCCAGGTCACTTCGGTGCCGATGCCGCCCATTCGGTACGACTCGAGTGAGCGATCCCAGGCGGTACCGAGGATGGTGTCGAGTTCTGCGGCGAGGCCAGCGCTGTCGGGTTGGGCGTCCATCATGGCGCGAAGTTGCATTTCGCCGACGATGACGTCGCCGTTGGCACCGGTGGCGCCGTGCCAGAGGCCGAGTCCGGGTACCTGGCAGAAGCGTTCGCCGTTGACACCTTCGCTCGGATCTTCGGTGATCTCAAAGACCAGACCTGACCATTCACGGAGGGCGTTCGTCAGGCGGGCACCTGTTCCGACGGGCCCGGTCCAGTCGACGGTGGCACGCATGCGGCCGGGGTCGGCGTCTTGTGCGGTCCACTTGAGGTCGGCCCTCGCATTGAGGGTCGACGAGAGCGCCCACTCTACGTGCGGGCATAGCGCGACAGGAGAGGCGTGGATGTACACCACACCGCTCGTCATGTCCGCAAACTGATTGAGATTGCGCACCTTTTCACCTCCGGTTCGACGAGGAACGTCTTCCCCAAGCGCACCTATCGCCGCTACCGGATATCACACTGTTGATACGAAGTATGCCTTGTGAGTCGCGTGTTGCGCCAGTTAAATCTGTCTATTCTCAGGTTTCCCTTCCGCCCCGCCGTTCTCGCTCCGCTCAATTTCCCCTTTTCTGTCACGATTCGGCCCAACCGTCACCAAACACGGCAATGGGTGACGGTTGGGCCGGTCGCCGGCCGCGTCTTGCGTCAGAAAAGGGAGAGCGCAGAATTGTGCCATCCCTTTTCTGTCACGAGTCGTCGTCGTGCGCCGACCAGACCGTCACCAAACGGGGGGATCGGTGACGGTTAGGCCGAAACGTGACAGAAAAGGGGAGATGCGACGATCCCCCGATCGCGCGGGGCGAATCGGGGGATCGTCGGATGAAACTTCAGCGGCTGCCGTGGGTCACAGGGGGATGTTCTTGTGACGGCCGCGGCGGGCCGGAGCCGACGCGAGAGCCTCGGCGATGGTGCTGCGAGTCTTAGCAGGGTCGATGATCTCGTCGACGACACCGATGGACTGTGCACGGCCAACGCCGCCGGCGATCTGCTCGTGCTCGACTGCCAAACGCTCGTGAAGCTCTTCGCGCTCCTCCTCTGGAGCAGCAGCGAGGGTTTTCTTGTGCAGGATGCCGACGGCAGCCTTGGCGCCCATGACTGCAACCTCGGAGCCCGGCCAAGCGAACACGGCCGTCGCACCCAAAGCGCGCGAGTTCATGGCGATGTAAGCGCCACCGTAAATCTTGCGGGTCACCAGGGTGACGCGCGGAACCGAGCATTCTGCGAAGGAGTGCAGCAGCTTGGCGCCGCGACGGACAACGCCGTTCCATTCCTGGCCGACGCCGGGCAGGTAGCCGGGGACGTCCGTAACGACGATCAGCGGGATGCCGAATGCGTCGCAGAGACGGACAAAACGTGACGCCTTCTCGGCGGCCTCCGAGTTCAAGCAGCCACCCATGCGGAGCGGGTTGTTGGCGACGATACCGACGCTACGGCCCGACAGTCGACCGAAGCCGACCGTGATGTTGGGTGCCCACTTGGCCTGGATTTCTTCGAATGTGGTGATCTCGGTCTTCTCGTCGGCAGCGAGCTGCGTGTCGACGAGAGCTTCGATGATCGGGTGGACGTCGTATGCGCGACGAGCCGATTCCGGCATCAGCTCACGCAGGTCCGTATCGCGAGCTTCGGCCTTCTCCTTGTTGAAGTGGCCCTGCTGCGAGAACGTGCCGACCAGTCGGCGTGCACGCCAGTAGGCGTCAGCTTCGGAATCGGCGGTGATGTGGCTGACGCCCGAACGCTTGCCGTGGGTGAGCGGACCACCCAGCGACTCCATGTCGACCTCTTCGCCCGTGACCGACTTGACGACGTCGGGGCCGGTCACGAAGACGCGACCTTCCGGCGCCATGATGACGAGGTCGGTGAGCGCCGGGCCGTAGGCTGCGCCGCCAGCGGCGAAGCCTACGACCACGGAGATCTGCGGAATGTAACCCGATGCGCGCACCATCGCCTCGAACACGCCCCCCACAGCGTGCAGGGCTTCGACGCCCTCGGCGAGACGTGCGCCACCGGAGTGCCAAATACCGACGACCGGAGTCTGCTCGGCAATGGCGGTGTCGATTGCGTTCACGATGTGAGCGCAACCGACAATGCCCATGGCACCGCCCATCACGGTGCCGTCAGTGCAGTACGAGACGGTGCGGACACCGTTCACGTCGCCGATGGCGGCGAGCACACCCGACTTGTCTCGGGGGTGCAGCAACTCGACGGTTCCATCGTCGAAGAAGCTAGTCAACCGCAGCAACGGATCGCGAGGATCGGTTGCTTCCTCATGGCCGGGGATGGGTGCCAGTGTGGTCATCGGGTTCTCCTTTGGGGGTTGCGGATCAGTAACGGCCGAATGCCAAGGCCACGTTGTGCCCACCGAAGCCGAAGGAGTTACTCAGCGCGTAGTCGATCTGACCGCGTCGAGCTTCGCCATGTACGACGTCAATGTCGCCGCACTCCGGATCCAGATTCTCGAGATTCAGCGTCGGCGGAATGACAGAATCTTCCACCGCTTTCACGGTCAAGACCGCTTCAAGGGCGCCAACGGCACCAATTGAATGGCCAAGAGCCGACTTGGGCGCATAAATGGCGGCGTGGTTGCCCACGGCTGCCTGGATGCCCAGCGATTCTGCGGTGTCACCGATCGGGGTGGACGTCGCATGTGCGTTGACGTGTGTGACGTCCGACGGCTTGAGGCCGGCGGTCGCCATCGCGCGAACCATCGCACGGGTGTTGCCCTGGCCCGAGGGGTCCGGTGCAACGAGGTGGTAACCGTCAGAGGTAATTCCGGCACCAAGGATGCGAGCATGGATATGAGCACCGCGCGCCTTGGCGTGGTCCTCGCGCTCGATGATCATCATGGCAGCGGCTTCACCAAAGACGAAGCCGTCGCGGTCACTGTCGAACGGCCGCGATGCGCCAGCAGGATCGTCGTTACGGGTGCTCATTGCGCGCATCATGGAGAACGCGGCAATCGGCACTGCGTCGATGTGTCCCTCAACGCCGCCACACACCATCATGTCTGCATCACCCATGACGATGTGTCGCCATGCGTGTGCAATTGCTTCAGCGCCCGAGGAGCAGGCCGAAACGGGTGTGATGACGCCGGCGCGTGCACCGACATTGAGCCCAGCGACTGCCGCCGGGCCGTTTGGCATGGCCATCGACACCGCGAGCGGCGACACCTTGCGGTAGTTGCCGGTCTCGGCGAGAGCGTTCTCGGCATCGACCATCGCATCTGCGCCGCCGATACCGGTGCCCATGACGACGCCCAGGCGGTCGGGGTCGACCTCGGGGGTGCCAGCATGCGCCCAGAGACGCTTGCTCATGACGTGCGACATGCGCTCGACGTACGCCATGCGGCGTGCTTCGATGCGTGTCACTTCGTTGGTGGGATCCTCAAGGAGGCGTCCGCCGATACGAACCGGGAGGTTGTACTTCTCGACGAAGTCGTCGGTCAGTTCCCGAATGCCTGATTGGCCGGCAACGAGATTTTCCCAGGTTGAGTCGAGATCAACCCCCAGGCTCGTGGTGGCGACCATCGAGGTCACCACCACGGAGGGGAACTCTCCACCGAGCGTGGAAAAGTCACGAAGTTCGGTCATATCAGGCCTGGCTCGCCTCGATCTGAGCGGCGATCGCTGCAGCGGTCTCGGGGTTTTCAGCCTCGAGCTTCTGGACGTAAGCGACGGTGTCGCCGACGGTGCGCAGGTTGGCGAGGTCCTCATCGGGAACCTTGACGCCGTACTTGTCCTCAACCTGGACGGCAATTTCAACCATCGACAGCGAGTCAATGTCCAGATCGTCGACGAACGACTTCTCCAGCGTCACTTCTGACGGCTCGATGCCGGTGACTTCCTCGATGATTTCGGCGATGCCTGCGACGAGCTGTTCCTGAGTGGCGGCCACGGTGTGGTCCCTTCTATTTCGGTGATGCTATTCGGTTCCGGAAATCAGCGTGTGCTGAGTGGACGGGCGCGTTGGCCTTCCGGGGGTCGGGTGCTGCCGACCGCTATCCAAGTCCTGGGAGGTCCTCCAGATCGCTGGGAACCTTGACGGCACGCGACGGCACACCTTTGAGTTCGCGCTTGGCGATGCCCACGAGGGTGCCGCCCGGTGTGAATTCGATGATGGCGCTGGTTTGCGCGTCGCGCATGGCGTCACTGCACAGATCCCATCGAACGGGATTCGTAACCTGTGTGACGAGCTTTTCGAGGGCCTGCGCACCAGTTGTCACAGCTTTGCCGTCGGAGTTCGACAGTAGCGTGCGGGTGGGGTCCTTGGGGGTGATCTTCGCGGCGGCCACTGCGACGGCATCCTGCGCGGGTGCCATGTAGTGGGTGTGGAAAGCTCCGGCTACTGCGAGCTTACGCGTTCGGGCCTTGGCCGGGGGATCAGCGACGAGCTTTTCGATTGCGACGGTTGATCCCGCGGCGACAATCTGGCCCTTGGCATTGCGATTGGCCGGAATCAACTCGAGTTCCGTGAGGTAAGCGAGAACTTCTGCTTCGTCGCCGCCGAGGACAGCGGCCATGGTGGTGTCTTCGAGCGCGCAAGCCTTGGCCATTTCGGCACCGCGGATGCCTGCGAGGACCATGGCCTCGTCGGCGGTGATGACGCCAGCGAAGGCGGCTGCGGCAATTTCACCGATGGAATGGCCGGCGACGATCGCTTCGGCGGGGAGATCGTGGCGACGGTTGGCTTCTTCAAACGAGAGAAGTGCGGTGGCGACGACGAGCGGCTGCGTGACGGCGGTGTCGGTGATCTCTTCCGCGCTAGCGGTAGTTCCGAGACGTTCGAGGTCGAGGCCGGTGGCGTCGGACCACGAGGCGACACGGTCGCGGGCACCGGGCATGGTCAACCATTCGGTGAGCATGCCGGGTGTCTGGGAGCCCTGGCCGGGCGCAAGCAATGAAAGCACGTGACTAGAGAACACCTTTTCTGGTCGTCGTAGGGGTGTTGGCGAGTACTAACCTTTTGAGCGATCTTTGTAGGGTTCCTACAAAAGAGACTTTCTCGGTGTTCTCATCGTCATTGATTCGAGATTCGTTACTCGAATGATGCAAAAACTTTCTGACCTGCCATATGCAGGCAAAATGTGGTGACTGGTGTTACTCAAGGTGTTGAAGACGATGATCCTTGATGGTTCCGTGTCAATCTGCCGATCGTTAAGGCGACCCGCAGAACGAAGGCATCCCTGGCGTTAGATGCGTCACGCCCGGTGATGTCTGTCACTTTTTTTAGGCGATACCGCACAGTATTTGGATGGATGTACAGCGCGCGGGCACAAGTTTCTACCTGCCCGCCGTTGTCGAGGTAGGCCTCAACGGTATTAACGAGGGTCTCCGAATCGCTTAACGGTTGCACGATGGTCTCGTCCATCGTCTCGATGGCGGATCGGTCGCCGTTCAATGCGCGCTCGGGTAGGAGGTCCCAGCTATACGTCGGGCGCGGAGCGTTCGGCCATCCGACGACAGCCCGCATGCCAGCCATCGCCTCGACCGCACTCGCATGAGCCGACCCGAGATTCGGGGTTGTCGGGCCAATCACCACCGGGCCCGGTGCGAAATTGGCAAGCAACTCGGTCAAAAACTTGCCGTTGGGCTTCAATGGGCCTTCGACGATGGCAACCAGGGTGCTTCCCTGCACCACCGAAAGGGCGGCGCGGTCGTACTGCCTTGCCGTGTTGTGAATCGCCAGGGCGACCGTCACATTCTGTTCCGGCGGGGGAGATCCGACGATCACCGTCGCGGCCGCATCGGTCGCCCAGTTCAGCGCGGCTGCCCGTGAGAGCAACTGGGGGCCGTCGTCGCCACGAACGACGGCGTCGACGACGAGGGCTTCCATTCGCGAGTCCCAGGCACCACGCGATTCGGCGGCGGAAGCGTAGATGGCAGCGGCGGCGAAGCCAATTTCGCGGCCGTAGCGAAGGACCGATTCGGTGAGCGCGCGGAGTTGGGCATCGTTGCGGGCGAGCAGGGGGAGCCATTTCTCGAAGAACTCCATCGCCACGCGAACCATTTCGACCGTCTGCAAGAGGGTGATGCGCCGCGCCAAGTCTTGCGGGACGATTTGAAAGGCCTGAACTGTGAACTTGACGTTGCCTTCGGGGTCTTGGATCCACTCCACAAAATTCACGACTGCCGTCTGTACAACCAACTGCACGCTGGCGCGCTGAGCGGCGTCAAGGTCCGAGAAGTACGGCAATTGCTCGGACATCGAATGAATCGCTTCGGTGGCCAATCTGCCGCTGTATTGCTTGATGCGCCGCAGCAGTGTCTCGGGGAGAGCGTCGTGCACGGTGGCGGGAGCGGGGACGGCAGCTCCTCGCTCGCTGAAGACGTCGGTGGCGCGCGTACTGCTCAGGCGCGGATCTAGTTCATCGTCGGGCACGACTTCAATGTAGACCGCGACGGCACCTGAAGGCGGTGTCCAGTGGAGATGGCGAGGCGTAACAAAGCTCATGTGGTGAACAACCGCAAAGTATGTGGGACACCCCCATATATAAGGAATAGATGGACCCGCACGCCGAACGCCGACGACCTGGTGGTCGTCGGCGTTCGGAAATAGCAGCTAGCAGGAGTGATTAGGCTACGCCGGGATCACTGGTCTGCTCGGGTGCCGCTGACACATCGGTGATCTGATACTGCCGTGCCGCATCGGCAGCGACGGTGCGATCGATTTTCCCGTCACGTGCCAACGCAACCAGGACGCCAACGGCGATCGATTCGGCGTCGATGTTGAAGAAGCGACGCGCGGCCGGACGAGTATCGGAGAACCCGAAACCATCGGCACCGAGAGTCAGATAGGTGCCCGGCACATAGGCGCGGATCTGCTCGGGCACCGCACGCATGAAGTCGGTGACCGCTACCGATGGCCCCTTCGTGTACTGCAACAATTCAGTCAAGTACGGACGACGGGACGAACTCGGATCGCGGAGTTCGTCGCGGTCGGCAGCGATTCCGTTGCGCGAGAGCTCCGACCACGAGGTCACCGAGTAGACATCGGCCGCCACGTTCCAATCCTTGGCCAGCAAGTCCTGAGCAAGCAGCGCGTCGCCCATCGTGACACCCGAAACCAAGATGTTCGCGAAATGCTCGGCCGGCTTCTCCGCCTTGCGGTACAGGTAGGCGCCCTTGAGTAGACCAGCGACATCGAGATCGTCGGGCATGGCAGGCTGAGTGATCGGCTCGTTGTAGACCATCAGGTAGTAGAAGATGTTCTCCGCATCGGGCCCATACATGCGGCGCAAGCCGTCGATGACGATGTGTCCAAGTTCGTACGCGAAGGCGGGGTCGTAGGAGACGGCCCCGGGGTTGGTCGACGCCAGCAGCGGAGAGTGACCGTCTGCGTGCTGCAGGCCCTCACCGGTCAGGGTCGTGCGACCGGCGGTCGCGCCGACGACGAAACCGCGGGCCATCTGGTCGGCGGCGGCCCAGAAGCTGTCGCCGGTCCGCTGGAAACCGAACATCGAGTAGAAGATGTACAGCGGAATCATCGGCTCACTGTGCGTCGCGTACGACGTTCCCACAGCAGTGAAGCACGCCGTCGAACCGGCCTCGTTGATGCCCTCGTGCAGAATTCGCCCGCTCTCGGACTCCTTGTACGCGAGCATGAGTTCGGCGTCGACCGACGTGTAGTTCTGGCCATGCGGGTTGTAGATCTTCAGGGTGGGGAACCACGAGTCCATGCCGAACGTGCGGGCCTCGTCGGGGATGATCGGGACAATTCGCTTGCCGATCTCCTTGTCGCGAAGGAGTTCCTTGAAGACCCGGACCAGTGCCATTGTGGTCGCGACCTGCTGATTTCCTGAACCGCCCGCGACTGCCTTGAGTGCGGGAGCAATGTCCGGACTCAGCGGCTTGGCGGTGAACTTCCGGCTGGGCAAGAAGCCGCCGAGTTCGTTTCGGCGGTCGAGCATGTACTTGATCTCCGGCGAATCCATTCCCGGGTGGTAGTACGGCGGCAGGTACGGATCGGCTTCGAGTTGCGCGTCGGTGATCGGAACGTGCGCGGTGTCGCGGAACGCCTTCAGATCGTCGAGCGTCATTTTCTTCATCTGGTGCGTGGCGTTGCGGCCCTCGAAGTGCTTACCGAGGGTGTAGCCCTTAATGGTTTTCGCAAGGATGACAGTCGGCTGGCCCTTGTGCGCCATCGCGGCCGCATAAGCCGCGTAGACCTTGCGGTAGTCGTGCCCACCGCGCTTGAGGTTCCAGATGTCGTCGTCGGACATGTCGGCGACGAGTTCCTTGGTCCGCGGATCGCGGCCGAAGAAGTGATCGCGGATAAAGGCGCCGTCGTTGGCGCGGTAGGTCTGGAAGTCGCCGTCGACGGTCCTGTTCATCAGGTCGACGAGGGCGCCGCCGTTGTCGGCGCGGAACAGCGAATCCCATTCGCGACCCCAGACCACCTTGATGACGTTCCATCCCGCACCGCGGAAGAAGGACTCCAGTTCCTGGATGATCTTGCCGTTGCCGCGCACCGGTCCGTCAAGGCGCTGCAAGTTGCAGTTGACGACGAACGTGAGATTGTCCAAGCCTTCGGTGGCTGCGACGTGCAACAGACCCCGTGACTCTGGCTCATCCATTTCACCGTCGCCGAGGAAGGCCCACACGTGCTGGTCGGAGGTGTCCTTGATGCCGTTGCCATGCAGGTAGCGGTTGAATCGTGCCTGGTAGATGGCGTTCATGGGGCCCAAGCCCATCGACACCGTCGGGAACTGCCAGAACTCCGGCATCAGCCGCGGGTGCGGGTACGACGGTAGGCCGCCGCCCTCGCCGGCGTGGCTGTGTTCCTGGCGGAAACCGTCGAGGCGGTGCTCGTCGATCCGGCCTTCCAGGAATGCGCGCGCGTAGATGCCCGGCGATGCGTGGCCCTGAATGAAGATCTGGTCGCCGCCGCCTGGGTGGTTTTGCCCGCGGAAGAAGTAGTTGAAGCCAATCTCGTACAGCGACGCCGAGGAAGCGTAAGTCGAAATGTGGCCGCCGACGCCGATTCCGGGGCGTTGGGCGCGGTGCACCATGATCGCGGCATTCCAACGGATGAACGCACGGTAGCGGCGCTCTAGATCCTCGTCGCCGGGGAATTGCGGTTCAAGTTCGGTGGGGATGGTGTTGACGTAGTCGGTATTCGTCAAGGCAGGCAGACCGACTCGCTTGTCTTCGGCTCGCTCAAGGATCCGCAGCATCAGATACCGGGCTCGCTCGGGTCCAGCATCGGCCAGCATCCCGTCGAACGATTCCAGCCACTCGTCAGTTTCCGTGGGGTCGTTATCGACCAGGTACGAGGCGACTCCGTCGCGAATTACCTGGACACGACTACCACTTGACGCTGGTGAGGATCCGGGACTCGCCAGTGAGTCAGGGTTGGCGGGGGAGGATCCAGAAAGCTGATCGGTCACAAGATGCCACCTATCTCGCAGGGGTGAGGCGGCGCTGGTCGTCGTCACACCTGCGTGTCGGGGCCGCCGGGGTGGGGCGGCCGGATATTGCCGCTGACTTATTGGACGCGGCCTACCTTCTATCGTGCCGCAAATCACGAGGTATCGCGCTAGATGTGGCGAGTCACATTCAATACTGTGCGGTAGCCTCCTTCGTAATGTTGCTATCCCCGATCAGGCTCGGGAATGGCCGCGAATCGAAGGGGATAACTGTGGGCCGAGTGGCTCGGGCCATTGTGTCCGCGATCATCGCCGTGAGCATTATTCCGGCCTCAGCATGTGGCGGCTCCGACGATGCCGCGCCGTCAACCCCGCCTGCAGGGACCGTCACCGCCACGATTACCCGTGCGGGCGCCTCCGAGGCGGAAAAGATTGCGGTCACCCGATTGTGTAAGCAAGTCATTACGACGGCGGGTGTGATGGTGCGCGACTACAACGCATTCATCAAGCGGCTCAACCAGGTTCAGAGCTACGACAAAATCGGGTCGGAGGACAAATGGGCCGCCGACACGTTGACCTCCGGTGCTGATGAGGTCCGCAAAATGGTGGCACCGGACGTCCCAGAAGACATCGATGCCGAAGTTCAGGATTTTGTCACGAGCTCGGAGCGTCTGGCCGAGCAGATTGAAGGGCAACGTAGGCTCGCCTTGAATTCCGCATCGGAGAAATGGAGTTCCGATCGGGAGCGGCTCTTGGCGACATGCTCGGAGTACCTTCCCGCGGGATCCGACTGACCTGCGATAATTCAGGATCAACATGGTAGCGAAACAGCAGATACGACACTTCGTGTCGATAGACTCTGTGCGCGAAGGCATTTTGCCTTTAGGCTGTCCTTAAGCTGCGTCACTACGACGGAGCTTCGTATGCGCTTACAGCGATGCGAAACCAACGAATGGGAGGAAGTACGCGGTGGTAACCGCCCCAGAAGGCAAGGCCCTCATGCTCGGCTTCACCAACGGTATGTCGGTGCAGGAGATCGGGTGGGACGAGGACACTGACGACGACCTTCGAATAGAAATCGAAGATGCCATCGACGCAGAGATGTTCGACGAAGACGATGTCGACGTCATGGACGCTGTCGTCCTATGGTGGCGCGAGCAAGACGGCGACTTGGTCGACGCGCTGATGGATGCCATCGGACCACTCGCCGAAGGCGGGTTTATTTGGGTTCTGTCGCCAAAGACCGGACGCCCGGGATATGTCGATCCGGCAGATATCGCTGAAGCCGCACCGACCGCGGGTCTCACGCAGACCTCGGTGGTTTCGCTGGGCGACTGGTCCGGAGCCCAACTGGTGACGCCCAAGGCTCGTACCGGTAAGCGCTGATTGCCGTGACCGGTCTTATCGAAGTCGGTTCGCGCGCACCGGAGTTTGAACTTCGTGATCAGAATAACCAGATTGTCTCGCTGTCGAGTCTGACAGCTAACGGCGATGTCCTCCTGGTGTTCTTCCCGCTGGCCTTCACGGGCACCTGCGAGGGGGAATTGGGGTTTCTTCGCGATAATGAGCCGCGTTTCAACAATGACGTGTTGTCGACCGTCGCAATTTCGGTTGGTCCGCCCCCAACCCACAAGGTGTGGTCGTCGGCGCAGGGCTTCCTGTTTCCGATCCTCTCGGATTTTTGGCCGCACGGTGACATCTCGGCGCAGTATGGCGTCTTCGACGACGGCCATGGCTTTCCGAACCGCGGAACCGTCCTTGTCGGTAGCGACGGGGTCGTCAAGTTTTCGTCGATGGTCGGACCAGGTGAAAAGCGTGAAACCGACACGTGGGACGCGGCGCTAGCTGCTCTGTGAGGTGCGCGTCTGCCACCCATTTTCTTGTTCTCGCATGATG
>NZ_JBARYI010000047.1:0-20156 GCF_049647785.1 Gordonia sp. (in: high G+C Gram-positive bacteria) | reverse complement strand
TGTCTGACATAGTGCGGGAATCGACGCATCATGCGAGAACGGCGGGCGCGGGGGCGCGGGAAATGTGCGGCGGCGGCGGAAGACGACAAACACCTCGATGACTTCGTGGCCCGTCATCGAGGTGTTTGCAGAAGAACTATGTGATTGTGCGCTCACCGTTGGGGAGCGCGGTGCGGCCGGGGCCGCGGAAGCATCAGAGCTTGTTGACCGCGAGAGCCATAGCCGACTTCTTGTTGGCAGCCTGGTTCTTGTGGATGATGCCCTTCGAGGCAGCCTTGTCGAGCTGGCGCGCGGTGACGTCCAGGAGGGCTGCGGCCTCGGCCTTGTTGCCGGTAGCGACAGTCTCGCGGAAGTGACGCAGTGCCGTACGCAGGGTCGACTTAGCCGACTGGTTGCGCAGACGAGCCTTCTCGTTGGTCTTGTTCCGCTTGATCTGAGACTTGATATTAGCCACGCGATGTCCTCTTCTGACGTCCGTTGCGGCCCGGGGGCCGAATGTTCTGTGTACCTATCAACAATGGAGCGGTCGGGTTATCGGCCAGCGTCCATTGCAACAGCGTTCGACGATACCAGCGCAGACAGAAGCACCAAAATCGTCGGCAACCGCCACCATCGTCAACCCTATCAACTGCCGGCCGCCGGATGCGCGCCGCGTGCGGCGACGGACACCCGACAACACTAGGGTGGATTCACTATGTCTGTCGTATATGTCCACGTAGGGCTCCCCAAAACTGGAACCACGCACCTGCAAGACCGGCTCTGGCGCAACCGCGACCTAGCCCTGACGCACGCTGGCCTCCTCTACCCGGGCAACCGGATCGACGATCACTTTCACGCCGCCGCGCACCTGCAACCCGAGCGGTACCTCGACTGGGCCGACCCCGCTCACGCCGACGTGTGGCCAGCCATGCTCGCGCAGATGAAAGCGTGGCCGAAGGCATCACTGGTCTCCCACGAATTGTTCGCCAACGCCGGCCCCGCGCACATTCGCAAACTAGTCGACGACCTGGATTTCGCCGACGAAGTTCACGTTGTCCTCACCGTCCGCGATCTGGCTCGCCAGGTCCCGTCGGTGTGGCAGGAAAACGTGAAGAACCAGCGTCGCGCGACGCTGCCAGAGTTCGTCGACGCCATCGCCGCCGACGCTGCAGGTACGGGAACGGGCACCGAGCCATTCTGGGAGTTCCAGGACTACGAACGGATCGTCGCCGACTGGTCGGCTGTGGTCGGTGCCGAACGCGTCCACATTGTCACCGTGCCTGCACCGGGAACTGCCAGTGAAGGCGATGGCCTGTGGGAACGCTTTGTTCGGGTACTCGGCGTAAATCCGGCCGACGTCACTGCGCAGGTACCCAGTTCCAACAAGTCCCTCTCTGCCGGGCAGACGGAACTGCTGCGTCGCCTCAACGACAGGCTCCAGCCCACCGACATCGAATGGCACCGCTATGAGGGCCTCGTGAAGGGCGTCCTGATCGGTGAATATCTCTTCGAAACGCGCGAGGGGAGTCCTGAAGCGCTGACCGGCGAGCAACTCGCCTGGACGGCCGAGAAGTCCGCACAAATGGTGGCGACCCTCGTCGATGGGGGGTACCCGGTCTCCGGCACGCTCGACGACCTCCGCGTCGCCGCGACCGGTACTGGCGCCGCGCCAACACCGGTGACGTCCGACGACGCGCTCGACGCGGCCCTCGACGCGATCGCGCTGTGGGCCAAAACCGCACCGGTCCCGATCCACCGGCCGGCTCTCAAAACGCGGGTGGCCAACGTTGTGAGGCGAGTCCGCAGGCGGCTGACCCGCTAGCTCCAGCCGAAGCGGGTACGCAACTGGTCCGCGACTTCGTCGAACCTGGTTTTGTCGCAGACTGCGCCTTCGCGGCGGATGCCGTTCTCCTCGATGTGCAGGACGCGGTCGAGTCGCACCCAACTGTCGCGGCGCTCCGAGTCCCAGCTGCCGGTACCGATGGGACACCAGTCGGGGTCGTCGCGGTGGTAGTCCTGGCTCGACAGCATCAGCCCCAGGATGTGATCGGAGCCGTCGCGACCCACCACCAGCGCCGGTCGATCCTTGCCCTGGGTCTCGTCTTCCTCAAACGGCACCCACGTCCACACGATTTCACCGGGGTCGGCGGCGCCGTCGAGATCGGGGGCGTAGACGATCGATCGGGCGTACTCGCCGGTGGGCCGACCCGGCTGCTTCGGTTTCTGGGGTTTCGGGGTCACGCGGTCTCCTTCGGGTCACACGGCTTGGTTCGGGTCACACGGTCTGGTTCGGTGGCTGGTCAGCGATTGTCGGCAGCAGCCAGTCGACTACGGCATCGGCGGTGAGATCGCCGACGCCACTGCGGTCGGGTTTCAAGCTGTGATCTGCCCTGTCGATTTCCAGCAGGCGAACTGGGCCGCCGAATAGTTCGACGGCATCGGTGAACTCGGCGGATGTCCCAAAGGCGTCGCTGCGCCCGTGCACGATCAACGTGGGGATCGTGATGTCGGGGAGGTGCTCGGTGCGGGCCCGTTCAGGTTTGCCTGGCGGATGCAGCGGATATGACGTCAGCAACAATCCGTCGACGCCGTCGGTACCCTCAGCGACGACCATTGACGCCTGCCTGCCCCCATACGAGTGCCCACCAATGATGAGGGGCCCGTCGACGAGCGGTGCGAGGGCATTAATCGCGGCGCGGATGCCGTCGCGGTCGCGGGCGGCCTTCGACGGTGATGGCGGTCCTTTGGGGCGGTCTTGCCGGTAGGGTAGGTCGATCCGCGCCACGGCCACTCCGCGCGCGAGGAGAACGTCAGACATTGTGCGCAGGATGACGGCGTCGCGGTTGCTGCCTGCCCCGTGCGCCAAAATCACCAGTGCGATCGCGTCGTCGGGGCGTGCCAGGTCGGCGGCGACGAGGTCGGTTTCGATGGTCGATCGGTCGATGCTCATGTCACATCCGAGCCTATCGCCCGAGCGGCAAGGTGAAGCGGAGGCGGTAGTCGTGCGAAACTGGAGGATGATCTGTACCGGGCCCGACCCGGGGCCCGCCGCGCAAGGAGTGAGTGAGATTCCCAGCTTCGCCGACAAGACGTTCACCGATCCCTCGAGGATCCGTAACTTCTGCATCATCGCTCACATCGACCACGGTAAATCCACCCTGGCCGACCGGATGCTGCAGTTGACGGGCGTCGTCGAAGACCGCCAGATGCGCGCACAGTACCTCGACCGCATGGACATTGAGCGCGAGCGAGGCATCACCATCAAGGCGCAGAACGTGCGTTTGCCGTGGAAGGTCGGCGACGACGAGTTCGTGCTGCACCTGATCGATACGCCCGGCCACGTCGACTTCACCTACGAGGTCTCGCGCGCCCTCGAAGCATGTGAAGGTGCCATCCTGCTGGTCGACGCCGCGCAGGGCATCGAGGCGCAGACGCTCGCCAACCTGTACTTGGCGATGGAGAACGACCTCACGATCATCCCGGTCCTCAACAAGATCGACCTGCCTGCTGCCGATCCGGACCGTTACGCGGCAGAGATCGCGCACATTGTGGGTGGCAAACCCGAAGATGTGCTCCGCGTTTCCGGTAAGACCGGCATGGGCGTGGCGGAGCTGCTTGACGAAGCTGTTCGCCTGATTCCGGCTCCGGTCGGTGATTCGGATGCTCCTGCGCGCGCCATGATTTTCGACTCCGTCTACGACACCTACCGCGGCGTCGTCACCTATGTGCGTGTGGTGGACGGCAAGCTGATGCCGCGCGAGAAGATCCAGATGATGTCGACCGGCACCACGCACGAACTCCTTGAAGTCGGCATCGTCTCACCCGAGCCCAAGGCCAGTGCCGGGCTCGGTGTTGGTGAGGTCGGCTACCTGATCACCGGTGTCAAGGACGTGCGACAGTCGAAGGTCGGTGACACCGTCACCACCGCCCGGAACGGTGCGGAACAACCGCTGCGCGGCTATCGTGAACCGCGCCCGATGGTGTACTCGGGTCTCTACCCGGTCGACGGCTCCGACTATCCGGTGCTGCGCGAAGCGCTCGACAAACTGCAGCTCAACGACGCCGCGCTGACGTACGAGCCGGAGACTTCCGTGGCCCTCGGCTTCGGTTTCCGCTGTGGCTTCCTCGGCCTGTTGCACATGGAAATCACGCGTGAGCGGCTTGAGCGCGAGTTCGACCTCAACCTGATTTCGACCGCCCCCAACGTGGTGTACCGGGTAGTGATGGACGACGGTAGCGAGCACATCGTCACCAACCCGTCCGACTGGCCGACCGGCAAGACCCGCGACATCTTCGAGCCGATGGTCCGCACCACGATCATCGCGCCGAGCGAGTTCATCGGTGCCATCATGGAGCTCTGCCAGACCCGACGCGGCGAACTCGGCGGCATGGACTACCTGTCGGAAACGCGGGTGGAACTCCGCTACACCATGCCGATGGCGGAGATTATTTTTGACTTCTTCGACGCTCTGAAGTCCCGCACCCGCGGTTACGCCAGCCTTGACTACGAAGAGTCCGGCGAGCAGGCAGCCGAGCTGGTCAAGGTCGACATCTTGCTGCAGGGGGAAGCCGTCGACGCCTTCAGCGCGATCGTCCACAAGGACGCCGCATACGCCTACGGCAACCGGATGGCCCTCAAGCTCAAAGAGCTCATCCCGCGTCAGCAGTTCGAGGTGCCGATCCAGGCCGCCATCGGTTCGCGCATCATTGCCCGCGAAAACATTCGCGCCATCCGCAAGGACGTGCTCGCGAAGTGCTACGGCGGCGACATCAGCCGTAAACGCAAGCTGATCGAGAAGCAGAAGGAAGGCAAGAAGCGCATGAAGACCATCGGTCGCGTGGAAGTGCCGCAGGATGCGTTCGTGGCGGCGCTGTCGACCGATGAGTTGGGCGACAAGGGGAAGAAGTAGCGTGAACCCGGTTTTGGCCGCGTCGGACCTGCCGTACGGGCTGCCCGACTTCAGCTCCATTAGCGACGACGATTTCCTCCCGGCCTACGACGTTGCCCTCGCCAATCACCTCTCCGAGGTCGACGCGATCGCGACGTCGACCGAACCGCCGAGCTTCGACAACACGCTCGGTGCCCTCGAAGCTGCTGGCCGCGACCTGGCGCGGGCCAACGGGATCTTCTTCAACCTTGAAGGCCCAGACAGCAACCCGGCACGCGCCAAGATCGCCCAGGTCCTTGCGGTCAAGCTCACTGAGCACGGCAACGCGATCGCCATGAACCAGCAGCTCTTTGCGCGGATCGCCAACCTCTACGACCACCGTGCGGACCTCGGCCTCAGCGTTGCCCAGACGCGGGTGTTGGAGCAGCGCTACCGCGACGCGGTGCGCGCCGGTGCGGCCCTCGATGAGGCCGGTCAGGCGCAGATGCGTGAGATTTCCGGGCGACTTGCCACCCTGACGACCGACTTCGGTCAGCACTTGCTCGACGACACCAACGCCTCGGCGGTCCACTTCGCCGATGCCGTCGAGCTGGACGGCTTGTCGTCGTCGGAGATTGCGGCCGCAGCCCGCGCTGCAACTGATGCTGGCCGCGACGGCTATCTGGTGGCTTTGGAACTGCCGACGAGCCAGTCGACGGTCGCTAAGCTCACCGATCCCATTGCGCGCCAACGAATCTTCGACGACCCGTTGCGCCCGCGGCAACGAGTTCGACACCCGCGCCATGATCATCGAAATCGTGACCCTGCGGGCCCGCCGGGCCAACATCCTCGGGTACGACAGTCACGCCGAGTATGTGATCGCCGAGGAGACCGCACCAACCCCGGCCGCTGTCGCCGACCTGCTGGCCGAGCTCGGTGCCGCCGCCATGACGGCCGGTAAAGCCGAACTGGCCCGCCTCACCGAACGTGCCGGACATCCCCTCGCTGCGGCCGACGTCACGTTCTATCTCGCCGCCGACCAGAAGGCCCGTGCCGCCGAAGCCGACAGCCCCGTCGACATCGACGAGTTCGAAAACTTCTGCGAACTCGACACCGTTCTGCACGACGGCGTGTTCGCCGCGGCGGGCCGCCTCTACGGGCTGAGCTTCACCGAACGCGACGACCTGGCCGGCTACCACCCCGACGTGCGCGTTTGGGAAGTGTTCCGCAACGGCACCGGCATCGGCCTGTTCCTCGGCGACTTCTACGCCCGACCGTCCAAGCGTGGCGGGGCGTGGATGAACAACATCGTCGACCAGTCGAACCAACTCGGGACCGCACCGATCATCGTCAATGTTCTGAACCTGACGAAGCCGGAGCCGGGGGAACCATGCCTGCTGTCGCTGGACCAGCTCACCACGCTGTTCCACGAGTTTGGGCACGCGATCCACGGACTCCTGTCGAATGTCGAGTACGCCTCGCAGTCGGGCACGTCGGTCCCGCGTGACTTTGTCGAGTTCCCGTCGCAGGTCAACGAAATGTGGGCATTGCACCCCGACGTCGTCGGTGGCTATGCCCGCCACCATGCGACCGGTGAACCCGCTACGCCAGAGTTGCTCGATGCGGTCCGCGCGTCGGGTGGCACCGAGTCGGCGCATTCGACAATCGAATACCTGGCTGCGGCCGCGCTCGATCTCGCTTGGCACCGTCTCGCTGAAGACGAAATCCCCAGTGACGTCTTGGAGTTCGAGGCGAAGGCACTCGCGGAAGCCGGATTAGCGTCGCCGCTGATTCCGCCCCGCTACCGCAGCACCTACTTCAATCACGTTTTCGGCGGTGGCTATTCGTCGGCGTACTACTCGTACATCTGGTCGGAGATCCTCGACGCAGAGACCGAGCAGTGGTTCCTCGCCGGCGGCGGACTGCAACCGGAGCTGGGTGCGGCGTTCGCTGACGCGGTGCTCTCCCGAGGCGACAGCGTGGACCCAGTTGCCGCGCACGCCAACATGATTGGGCATCCGGCACGGATCGAACCGCTCCTCGTTCGACGTGGCCTCGCGTAGTGCAGGAGCGGCGTGACACCGGTCGCACGGTCCCGGCGAGTAGGGTTTGAAATCAGCATGGGTGTAACCATGCACGTCTGCGGTAGATGAGGTGATCCGGCAGTGAACGGGATTCTGTCCTGGTGGGATGGCGTGGAGGAATGGCTTACCGGCCTACCCTTCATCCCGCAGTTGATTGTCACCGCCATCGTCTTGATTCCGCTGGCGACGGTTGCCGCGTCCGGCGTGAATTACCTGGTCGGGCGGCTCTTCTCAAAGCTCGGTCGCGCAGAGGCGGACGACGATCACGGATTGGGTATCTAACTGATGTTTCGTTCCAAGGTCACACTCGCGCTCGTCGCGCTCCTGGTGTTGGTTCTCCTGGCCTGGCTCATTCTGCGATAGCACATCGACGGTGCGCGGGCACATCCTTGGCGCACGGTGATCGCAGACGTTGAGCGGCAGTGCCGGAGACGGTTAGGTTCTTCGGGTGAGTACCCGAACCCGAAAGCGCGCGTCCGCCACTGCGGTCTGCTTGGCGATGGTGTCGGTCCTCGTCGCGGCGCTCACCGGGTGCGGCGGCGGATCCACCGACGTTCCAGGCGGAATCGATATTTCCTCCGGCAGTCAGCACCTCAACTTGGTTGCCTACGCGACCCCCAAAATTGGGTTCGACGTGGTGCTCCCAGCCTTCCGACAAATCCCGCAGGGCAGCGACATTGGCTTCTCGCAGTCGTACGGTGCGTCGGGTGACCAATCACGCAAGGTGGCGCGCGGTCTCCCCGCCGACGTGGTGAACTTTTCCGTTGAGCCAGACGTGACTCGCCTGGTGAAAGCTGATGTTGTCGACAAAGACTGGCAGACCCAGTTCCCGAACAACTCGGTGCCCTTTGGGTCGGTCGTGGCACTCGTGGTGCGGCAGGGCAACCCGAAAAACATCCGCACCTGGGACGACCTGCTGAAGCCGGGCGTCGAAGTAATTACCCCCAACCCGGGCAGCTCTGGTTCGGCCAAATGGAACCTTCTCGCGCCCTACGCGGCGAAGAGCAACGGTGGTGCCGACCCGCAGGCCGGTCTCGACTACATCACCAAGCTGGTCCGCGACCACGTCAAGGTCCTGCCGAAGTCCGGTCGTGAGGCCACCTCGGCGTTCCACCAGGGACAGGGTGACGTGCTGATCAGCTACGAGAACGAGGCCATCATGCTGTCGCGGAAAAATGCGACCGCAGCGCCTGCCGACCGCATTGACTACCTGCTGCCGGAAACGACGTTCAAGATCGAAAATCCGGTCGCCATCGTCAACACGAGTTCCAACAAGCCAGCAGCCCGGACTTTCGTCGACTACCTATTCTCGCCCGCTGGCCAAGAACTGTGGGCCAAGGCAGGCTTCCGGCCCGTCGACCCCGCGGTCGTGAGTGCCACCGCAAACCTGTTCCCCGGACACATCGCAAAGCTGTGGACCATCGCCGACCTCGGCGGCTGGAAGCTGGTCGACAAGGAACTCTTCGGCAGCGACGGCGCGATTACCAAGATCTACAACGAGGAGGTCGGCGGATGACCACCAAACCGGTTATCGCGCCGGACCGCGAAGGCGTTGACACGGTTCCGCTCGCACCGCGTCGCGGTTGGCGCCCCGACGGCCCGCTGTCGTTGGGGGTAGCGGGCCTGTGGCTGTCGATCATCGTGCTGCTGCCGCTCGCGGCCATCCTCGCCGAATCCTTCGACGACGGTCCCAGCGGCTTCTGGGCGGGCATTACCGCACCAGCTGCCCTGGAGACCCTCGGTTTGACGATCGCGGCGTCGTTCATCGTCGCCATCGTCAACGTCATCTTCGGCACCATCATCGCGTGGGTCCTGGTCCGCGACGAGTTCCCCGGTAAGGGCTTCGTCAACGCGATCATCGACCTGCCGTTCGCGTTGCCGACCATCGTCGCCAGCCTGGTGCTGCTGTCGCTGTACGGACCAAACAGCCCGTTCGACATCCACCTCGCCGCCACCCAGCCCGGCGTCATCCTGGCACTCACCTTCGTGACGCTGCCGTTCGTGGTGCGCCAGGTGCAACCGGTGCTGATGGAACTCGACCAGTCTGTTGAGGAAGCCGCGGCTGTCCTGGGTGCCAACAACCGGATTATCTGGTCCAAGATCATCCTGCCCGCGTTGCTCCCGGCCATCCTGTCCGGTGCTGGCTTGGCCTTCACGCGAGCGATCGGCGAGTTCGGTTCCGTGGTCCTCATCGGTGGCAACATCCCCGGCAAGACGCAGGTGGCGTCCCAGTACATTCAGCAGCAGATCGAGATCGACGAGCCCGTCAACGCGGCTGCCGTCTCGGTAGCTTTGCTCCTCATCGCGTTCGTGGTGCTGTTCCTGCTGCGCGTGGTCGCTAAGTTCCAGTCACGTCGAGAGGACTCGTAAATGATCGTCTCTCGGTTCACGAAACTGTCGCTGCGCACTATCGCGCTGGTGTACCTCGCTGTCCTGCTGGTGGTGCCGGTGGCACTTATCTTCTGGCGGTCGTTTGAACACGGCCTCGGTCAATTCTGGGAGTGGATCACCACGCCCGCCGCGATTTCCGCGTTGCAGTTAACGCTGCTGATCGTCGCAATAGTGGTGCCACTCAACGTGGTCTTCGGCATCCTCACGGCGATCGCCCTGGCCCGCGGCAACTTCCGCGGCAAGGGGATTCTGCAGGCGGTCGTCGACCTTCCGTTTGCTGTCTCGCCCGTCGTGGTCGGCGTCGCGCTGATTGCGCTATGGGGGAGTAGCGGTTGGTTCGGTGGGATCGAATCCCTCGGCTTCCGAATCATCTTCGGGATACCGGGCATGGTCCTGGCCACCATCTTCGTGACACTGCCATTCGTGGTGCGCGAGGTGGAACCGGTGCTGCGTGAGATCGGCACCGAGCAGGAAGAGGCTGCCGCCACCCTGGGGGCAACCGGGTGGCAGACGTTCAGCCGCATCACGTTGCCCGCGATTCGTTGGGGCCTCACCTACGGTGTCATTCTGACCATCGCCCGTGCCCTCGGCGAGTTTGGCGCAGTGACGATGGTGTCGTCGAACTTCCCGGGCGTCTCGCAGACCCTGACGCTGCTCGTGAACTCCAGATACACCGATGATTACAACGAGTACGGCGCCTACGCGGCCGCAACCCTGCTGATGATGGTGGCCATCCTGGTACTCGTGGTGATGACCCTGATTGAACGCCGCGCCAAGGGCAAGCTCGCCGATGCCAGCGAGGACATTGTTCCCGTGAAGGAGAAGAACTGATATGTCGATCTCGGTGACCGGCGCCAACAAGCGCTACGGCGATTTCGCGGCCCTCGACGACGTGTCGATAGAGATTCCGGAGGGGTCTCTCACCTCGCTGTTGGGGCCGTCGGGGTCGGGCAAATCCACGCTCCTGCGTGCGATTGCGGGCCTGGACAAACTCGACTCGGGAACGGTCCGCATCAACGGAATCGACGTCTCGAGTGCATCGCCGCAGCAACGCGACATTGGATTCGTCTTCCAGCATTACGCGGCGTTCAAGCACCTGACGGTTCGCGACAACATCGCGTTCGGCCTCAAGATCCGCAAGCGACCCAAAGCTGAAGTGAAGGCAAAGGTCGACGAACTCCTCGACATCGTCGGCCTGACCGTGTTCCAGAAGCGGTACCCGGCACAGCTCTCCGGCGGCCAACGCCAGCGCATGGCTCTAGCCCGAGCCCTCGCCGTCGACCCCAAAGTGCTGCTGCTCGACGAGCCCTTCGGTGCGCTCGACGCGAAGGTCCGCGAAGACCTGCGCAAATGGCTGCGCAGCCTGCACGACGAGATGAACGTGACCACGGTGTTGGTGACGCACGACCAGCAGGAGGCGCTCGACGTTTCCGATCGAATCGCCGTCCTCAACCATGGTCGGATTGAGCAGGTTGGTCCGCCCGACGACCTCTACGACCGTCCCGACAATGTGTTCGTCGCGTCGTTCCTCGGGTCCATTTCGCGGCTGAACGGCGAGTTCGTCCGCCCGCACGACATCCGCCTGGGCCGCTCGCTCGACATGGTGTACCCGCCGGTCGACGCCTCGCTCGATACCGGTGTCATCAAAGCGACGGTCAACCGCGTGGTGAACTTGGGCTTCGAAACCCGTGTTGAACTGGTTGCTGCGGCGACCGGCGAGGAATTCATCGCGCAGATCACCCGCGGCGATCAGAATGCACTGGGGTTGGTGCCCGGGGAACACATCTACGCGCGCGCGACCAAGGTGCCTGCGCTCGACCAGTAGGACGCCTGGCCGTTCACCATGTCCAAGCGACCGCTCGTCGCTGTGAGCCGAACATACTGATCGGTAAATTTCGTTGGGCGACGTTGAGGACAATACTGGGGTGACTAAGGGCCTTGGCAGAGGTCCGCTGATACGCCAGGAGGATCAATCTCATGACCAGCACCGCGCCGACAATGTCGGGACTGGATACGCCATTAACGCCGCTGCGATTCCTCGACCGCGCCGCTGAAGTTCATCCGGAAAAGCAAGCGGTGATCGACGGCGATCGGCAGTTGACCTACGGTGAATTCGCTGCTGCGGCCACTCGGTTGGCGCATGCCCTGCGCGCTTCCGGGATTGAGGCCGGCGATCGGGTGGCCTACCTCGCGACCAATTCCCTCGAGATGCTTGTCGCACACTTCGGCGTGCCGCTCGCCGGTGGCGTTCTCGTCGCGATCAACACGCGCCTCGCCGCCGCCGAGGTCCAGTACATTTGCGATCACTCCGGGGCCAAACTCCTCGTCGGGGAAGCGTCGCTGTTGGCGCCGCTGGCCGACGTGAGCTTCCAAACCGTCGGCGAGATCGTCGAAACCCCGACGCTGGACGGACAGTTCGTCGGCCCGCATCTGCCGTATTCCGCGCTCGTCGACCGCGGCAACGATAGTCCGCTGAGCTGGGACGTTGCCGATGAGAATGCCATCATCAGCATCAACTACACGTCCGGAACCACCGGCAAGCCCAAGGGCGTGATGTACACCCACCGCGGCGCTTATCTATCGTCACTTGGCAATGCCGTCACGCAGGGGTTCTCGGCCGAAACGCGCTACCTGTGGACACTTCCGATGTTCCATTGCAACGGCTGGTGTGGACCGTGGAGCGTCACTTCGACGGCGGGCACGCACGTGTGCCTGCGCGCGGTCCGCGGCCCCGACATGTGGCAGCTCATCGACGCCGAGAACGTCAATCAAATGAGCGGTGCACCCACCGTTCTCACCACCCTCGCGACCGCTGGCGAAGCCCACGCCATGACCCGCCCGCTGACGATCGCGACGGCTGGCGCGCCGCCCAGCCCGACGATCATTCGCGCCATCGGTAATCTGGGCATCACCATCGTTCACGTCTACGGACTTACCGAAACCTACGGCCCGTACTCGGTGTGTGAGGCCAAGCCGTCCTGGGCCGATCTATCTGCCGACGATCGTGCGGTCCGCATGGCCCGCCAGGGTGTTGGCATGTTGACCGCAGATCGACTGCGCGTCGTGCGGCCCGAAGCGGCCGAGGACGGCTCCCTGATCGACGTCGCGAGCGACGGGGTTGAGATGGGCGAGATTGTGATGCGCGGCAACGTCGTCATGAAGGGCTACTTCGAAGACCCAGAACGGACCGCCGAGGCATTTGCTGGTGGCTGGTTCCATTCTGGCGACCTGGGTGTGATGCATCCCGACGGCTACGTTCAACTCCTCGACCGGGCAAAGGACGTCGTAATTTCCGGCGGCGAGAACATTTCGACGATCGAGGTGGAGCAGGCCGTCCTGAGTCATCCCGCCGTCTTGGATGTGGCTGTGATCGGCGTGCCCGACGAGAAGTGGGGCGAGCGGCCCAAGGCGTACGCCGTCTTGCGTCCCGGCCAGGAAGCCACCGAGGCTGACGTGATCTCCCATGTGAAGACACAGATCGCGTCGTACAAGGCCCCCGGCGCCGTCGAATTTGTTGTCGACCTTCCCAAGACATCAACGGGCAAGATCCGGAAGAACGAGCTGCGCGACGAAGCCTGGGGCAACGCAAAGGTACGCATCCAAGGCTGACGCTCCCGTCCGTTCTCGCATGATGCGTTGAGTCCCGCACTACGTCCGACGTAGTGCGGGAATCAACGCATCATGCGAGAACGGGTTCGGGCGGGGTTGGGTTAGCCAACGGCGACGGGCACGGCGGCCCACATCCGCGTTACGGCACTGACGAGACTGGGGTGTTCGGCAATCGGGCCCGCCACCACCACGGGCACGTCCAACGCGTCCAGGAAGCGTTCAACGCGGTCGGTCAGGAGGCCCGCAGACAGGAACAGGGGACTGACTGCGACACGCTGCACCCCTCGAGACTGCAGCGCATCGACAGCCAATCGGACGGCGTCGCCGTCACGTCCTAGGCGGGTCGCAAACAGTGTTTGGACCTCGCAGCCCAGCACGCCCGACAGTTCGCGCCCACGCTCATAAATGTAGTCATCACTACCGGCGTCCGACGATCCGACAGCCAGCATCAAGACCCCGTCGCCAGCACCAAAACCGACCTCGTCAAGCCGGTCGACGAGCGCCGGAATCGGTGAATACCGTCCGACGATCGGTGTCTGGGTAACGCGGACCGACGGGTTCGCCACGACCGCCGCGTCGATCAGCGCGGGCAGATCCACTTTGCTGTGGTATCCATCGCCGAACAGCAGCGGTACCACCACTACCTCGCCCGACAGCTCGCTCAGCACATCGCCGAGCAGGGGAGCGGTCAGGTCGAGGTAGGCCAGCTCCACCCGGACGCCCGGCAGTGCCACGCGAACCGCATCCGCGACGCGGCGTGCCGTCACATCGAACCGCGGATCGCGACTGCCGTGCGCGGCCAGGACGAGCGTCATGCGAGTGCGGGAGCCGACAGTTCGAGGGGACTCAACGCGTCACCAATGAGCCCGGCGGCGAGAGTGTTGCCGCCCTGCGGGTCGATCAGCAGGAAGCTGCCCGACTCGCGGTTCACCGAATAGTCATCGGCGGCGACCGGCTCGGCGGTCGTCAACGACAGTCGCCCAATCTGGTTGAGTTCAACCGTTTCCGGGGCGTCCACGAGGGCCAGGTTCTGCTCGTCGAACAGTGCCTCAAGGCCACCGATAATGACCTGCGTGGTCTTGGTGCCGTGCTTGAGGAGTAGACGAGCTCCGGGGCGCAGCGGCTTCTCCGCGAGCCAGCACACCGTCGCGGTGAACTGCTGTGCCGGCTCCGGCGCATCGGCGACGGCAGCAATCAGATCGCCGCGCGAGATGTCGATGTCGTCGGCCAACAGCAAGGTGACGCTCCGACCGGCGTGCGCCGTCTCCATTTCGCCGTCGGGCGTGTCGATTTTGGCGATCGTCGACCGCAAACCTGACGGCTGCACGACAATCTCGTCGCCGACCGATACGGTGCCCGCCGCGACCAGACCGGCGTAGCCGCGGTAATCCGGGTACTCGGCGGTCCGCGGACGGATCACGTACTGGACCGGGAAACGCAGGCCAACGTCGGCCGCCTTGGCAGTCTGGCCTGCCACGTTCGGCACGGTCTCCAGGTGCTCGATGAGCGTGGGACCGTCGTAGTATGGGGTGTTCTCCGAACGGATCGCGACGTTGTCACCGTGCAACGCGGAAACTGGGATTTCCTGCACCTGATCGGCGGAGTAGCCGAGCGATCGGGTGATCTCGTTAAATTCGGCCGAGATCTGGGCAAACACCTCGGCCGGGTTGTCGACGAGGTCGATCTTGTTGACCGCCAACACCAACCGCGGCACCCCGAGCAGAGCCATGACGGCCGCGTGACGACGAGTCTGCGCGACGACCCCGTTTCGGGCGTCGACCAGCAGAATCACCAACTGTGCGGTCGACGCACCGGAGACGGTGTTACGCGTGTACTGCACGTGACCGGGCGTATCGGCCAGCACGAACGAGCGAGCGGGCGTCGCGAAGTAACGGTAGGCAACGTCGATGGTGATGCCCTGCTCGCGCTCGGCGCGCAGACCGTCGACCAGCAGTGACAGATCGGGCGTGTCCATGCCGCGGTCCACCGACGCCTTCGTTACGGCGTCGATCTGGTCGGCGAGAACGGACTTCGTGTCGTACAGCAGGCGGCCGACGAGCGTCGACTTACCGTCGTCGACCGACCCCGCAGTGGCGATCCGCAGCAGGTCTGCGCCCGCGTTCAAGCTGCTTGGAGTGGAGGTGGACTGACTCATCAGAAATATCCTTCGCGCTTGCGGTCTTCCATGGCTGCTTCGGAGACGCGGTCGTCGCCGCGGGTGGCACCGCGTTCGGTCAGACGCGATGCGGCAACTTCGGCCAGAACGGCGTCGTTGTCGGTCGCGTCGGACAGGACGGCCCCGGTGGTCGAACCGTCACCAACGGTGCGGTAACGCACCATGCGGGTTTCGACGGTCTCGCCCTCGAGTGGGCCGCCCCACGGACCTGCGGTCATCCACATGCCGTCACGGTTGTAGACCTCACGCTCGTGCGCGTAGTACAGCGGTGCCAGGAGTACCTGCTCGCGGGTGATGTAGCGCCACACGTCGAGCTCGGTCCAGTTGCTCAGCGGGAACACGCGAACGTGCTCGCCCGGTGCGTGGCGACCGTTGTACAGGTTCCACAGTTCAGGGCGCTGACGCTTCGGGTCCCACTGGCCAAAGGCATTGCGCAACGAGAAGATTCGTTCCTTCGCGCGGGCGCGCTCTTCGTCGCGGCGGGCCCCGCCGAAGACGGCGTCGAACCGGTTCTCGCTGATGCCGTCGAGCAGCGGAATGGTCTGCAGCGGGTTGCGGATCCCGTCGGGACGCTCCGTGAGACGACCGTCGGCGAGGTACTCCTCGACACTCGCCACGTGCAACCGCAGGCCGTAGCGTTCGACGATCTCGTCGCGGAACTTGATGATCTCCGGGAGGTTGTGGCCGGTGTCGACGTGCAGCAATGTAAAGGGCAGCGGCGCTGGCCAAAACGCCTTCAACGCCAGGTGCAGGAGCAGCGTCGAGTCCTTGCCGCCCGAGAAGAGAATCACCGGACGCTCAAACTCGCCAGCCACCTCGCGGAAAATGTGGATGGCTTCGGACTCAAGGGCATCGAGGGTGTCGAAGCGGTCGTCCGCCGCCGCGATCGTGCTTTCGGGAATGGTGCTTTCGGAAATAGTCATGACGCGTGCAACCCGCATTCTGTCTTGGCGCTGCCAGCCCAACGGCCGCTGCGCGGATCTTCTCCGGGAGCTGGTTTCTTGGTGCACGGTTCGCACCCGATGGAGGGGTAGCCCTCATCAACCAGCGGATTAACGAGGACACCGTTGGTATCGATGTACTCCTGGAATTGCTCGTCGCTCCAGGCGGCGAGCGGATTGATCTTGACCAGGCCGAAGCCTTCGTCGAACGAGATCAACGGCGCGTTGGCGCGCGTCGGGGCCTCCACCCGGCGGATACCGGTCACCCAGGCTCGGAATGGTGCCAGTGCCGCCGTCAACGGCACGACCTTCCGCAGGCGGCAGCACTCGGCTGCGTCGCTGGCGAAGAGGTTTTTGCCGACTGTCGAGTCCTGTTCGGCAACGCTTTGGGCGGGCGTCACATTGTGCAGGTCCAGGTTGTAAACCTGCTCGACGGCGTCACGGGTGCCGAGGGTTTCGGCGAAGTGGTAGCCGGTGTCGAGGAAGAGTGCCTTCAGCTTGCCGCCGACGGCTTCTTTATCGGTGATCGCCTTGTCGGCGACATCGATCAGCACCGCGTCCTGCATATTGGCGGCGATGATGAAGTCGCTGCCGAAGGTTTCTGCGGTCCACGCGAGTAACTGCTCGGCGGTGGCATCCGGTCCCAGTTCGGCGGCACCGGCCTCGGCGATGGCCCGAAGTTCGTCGAGGCCTGTGTGGCTTTCGGTGGTGGTTGTCATGGCCGTGTCCTTACTGCAATTCGGCGTCGTCGGCGCGCGTGACCCACTCGGCGAAGCGTTCCCCGGGGTTGCGGCCCGCGATGAAGTTACGCACCAAGCGCTCGATGTATTCGGTGGCCTCGCTGGCATAGATCTTGTGCTGGCGGAGCTTGCGGCCGAAGCCGAGGTCGAAGCCGAGGCTGCCGCCAAGGTGCACCTGGAAGCCTTCGACGGGGGTCCCGTCGTCGTCGATCAGCTGACCCTTGAGGCCGATGTCGGCAACCTGCACGCGAGCGCAGGAGTTTGGGCAACCGTTGAAGTTGATCGTGATCGGCACATCGAGTTGCTCATTGAGTTCGCCGAGACGTGCTTCCAACTCGGGGACCAAGCCCTGCGAGCGGCTGCGTGTCTCGGTGAACGACAGCTTGCAGAATTCCAAGCCGGTGCAAGCGATCAAGTTGCGTCGCCACACCGAGGGCTTCGACTGCAGGCCGACAGCGCTCAGATCGGCGTCGAGTTGGCCAATCTTGTCTTCTGGAACATTGACGACAACAAGCTTTTGGTACGGCGTGAAGCGAACGCTGTCACTGCCCGCCTTCTCTGCGGCGTCAGCGATCGCGTAGAGCACTTCGTCGGTGAGCCGGCCGGAGACGGCGGAGAAACCGACGGCGTACTTGCCGTTCTTCTGCTTGGTGACACCGACATGGTCGATCGGTTGGGTGGGCGCGACCGGTGCCGGGCCGTCGATCAGCTTGCGGTGCAGATACTCGTCCTCAAGGACCTGGCGGAACTTCTCCGGGCCCCAATCCTTGATCAGGAACTTCAGGCGAGCCTTCGACCGCAGGCGGCGGTAGCCGTAATCACGGAAGATCGCGACGACGCCTTCCCACACGTCGGGGACCTCATCAAGGGGCACCCAGGCGCCGAGTCGCTGCGCAAGCATCGGGTTGGTCGAGAGACCGCCACCGACCCACAGGTCCAGGCCAGGACCATGCTCCGGATGTTCGACGCCGACAAACGAGACGTCGTTGATCTCGTGAACAACATCCTGCAGACCGGAGACGGCCGTCTTGAACTTGCGCGGCAGGTTCGAGTACTCGGGGTCACCGATGTAGCGACGCTTGATCTCGGCGAGCGCCGGGCTGGCATCGAGGACCTCATCGGTCGACAAGCCGGCCAGCGGCGATCCGAGCATGCCGCGCGGGCAGTCACCGCAGGCCTCGGTGGTTTCCAGACCAACTTCTTCGAGGCGACGCCAAATTTCCGGGACGTTCTCGATCTCGATCCAGTGATACTGCAGATTCTGGCGGTCGGTCACGTCGGCGGTGCCGCGTGCAAAGTCGCGGGAGATGGACGCGAGAGTCCGGACCTGCGGCAGGCTCAGCTGCCCGCCGTCGGTACGCACTCGCATCATGAAGTACGGGGCTTCGATGATGTCGATGTTGTCGTCGTGGCTGTACGTGCCGTCGTAGCCTTCGGCGCGCTGGGTGTAGAGGCCCATCCAACGGAAACGACCGCGAAGGTCGGCCTTGTCGATGCCGTCGAACCCGACCTTCGAGTAGGTGTCGAGGATGCGTTGGCGCACATTCAACGGGTTGTCGTCGCGCTTGGACTGCTCGTTGGCGTTCAGCGGCGTCCGGTAGCCGAGCGCCCACTGGCCTTCGGCCTTGCGCTTCTTGGGGCGCGGACGTCGGGCCGGGGCGGCGACCGGTTCGGTCGGCTGCTCAACGGTGGTGGGTGTGGTGAGCGTCATCAAGACTCCTGGGCATGCTGCGCACGGCAGCACAAAAAGGGTTGGGCTGAGATCAGGTGTGACGAAAGAATCGGCGCCGGGAAACTCCGCCGGGCTGTGGCGGGATCCGGGACTAGAACGCCGGAACGGCCGAAATTCTTCTGTGGCTAGAGCCGACAGAACGCGCTGCACACGCGCTTGAGATCGATATGGCGCCGTTGGGCGAGCCACACTCCTGAATTGGTCACGAGAGCCATCGTGCCACGGAGAAGTGCGGCCCGTCTACTTGGGATTATTTTTCGTCACCGTGAGATTAATACCCTTGACAAGGATTGAGTCATGATGGAGAAGTGAGTACAACGCGTGTCGGCAGTCCCCGCATCCCCGAGCCTTTCTCGGACGGTGCACTCGAAGCCCTCGCGACCGCTGACCCATCGCGGCCCCTCAGTTTGTACATCCACGTCCCGTTCTGCGCGACCCGCTGTGGGTACTGCGATTTCAACACCTATACGGCCGGTGAATTGGGGACGACGTCATCGCCGCAGAGTTGGCTCGAGGGCGTTCGCGCCGAACTCGACGCCGCAGCGACCCTCCTGCACGACGATCGTCAAGTCTCGACGATCTTTGTCGGCGGTGGCACTCCGTCGCTCCTCGGCGGGCAAGGCCTTGCCGATGTCCTTGGCGCGGTACGCAATTCGTTTACCTTGGCACCTGGCGCTGAAGTGACAACGGAGTCGAATCCGGAGTCTACGTCGCCCGAGTTTTTTGGCACGTTGCGCGAGGCCGGATTCACCCGGATTTCGTTGGGAATGCAATCTGCGGCGAAACATGTGCTCGCCGTTCTGGAACGTACGCACACTCCGGGGCGTGCGCTCGATGCCGCCCGCGAGGCCGCTGCCGCAGGATTTGAACACCTCAATCTGGATCTGATCTACGGGACGCCCGGTGAGCGCGATGAGGACTTGCAGGCTTCGCTCGACGCCGTGCTTTCCGTCCCCGTCGACCACGTATCCGCCTACGCGCTGATCGTCGAAGATGGAACGGCCTTCGCGCGCAAGGTGCGTCGCGGTGAGGTTCCCATGCCCGACGACGATGTCCTCGCCGCCCGCTACGAAATGATTGACGCGCGTCTCACCGAGGCCGGAATGACCTGGTACGAGGTATCGAATTGGGCCACTGCGGGATCGGATTCGCTTCCGCTGCCGGCGTCGGTGTGCCGACACAATGAGGCCTACTGGCGCAGTGACGACTGGTGGGGCATTGGGCCGGGCGCGCACTCGCACGTCAACGGCGTGCGCTGGTGGAACCAGAAGCACCCGGCCACCTACTCGGCGTCGCTCGCCGGAGGCGCGTTGCCCATCGGCGGCCAGGAAATTCTCACCGACGAGGACCGCCACACTGAGACGGTGATGCTGCGCCTGCGCATGCGCGATGGCCTCGCGGCGGCAGAGTTGACCGACGGCGAATGTTCCCGAGGCGACGAAGTCGTGGCCAAGGGCCTGCTCCACGTCGTCGACAACGCCTACGTCTTGACCGACCGCGGCCGCCTACTCGCCGACGGCATCATCCGCGACATCCTGGTCGACTAACCAAGGCGCTCGCCCCGTCGCCCGTCCCGTTGCGTTCTCGCATGATGCGTCGATTCCCGCACTATGTCAGACATAGTGCGGGAATCGAC
>NZ_JBARYI010000046.1:0-6299 GCF_049647785.1 Gordonia sp. (in: high G+C Gram-positive bacteria) | reverse complement strand
CGATCGTTTCCGGTGGTGTTGGTGAGGTGTCGGTGCAGTACAACTCGTCGCTGCGTCAGTGGCTGATGATTTCGACCGACGTGTTCCATAACGGCATTGTGCTGCGTCAGGCAAACAACCCGATGGGCCCGTGGACCGATGCACGCGTGATCGCTTCGGGCAAGAACTACCCGTCGATTTACGGTGCGAACATTCACCCGTCGAGCACCGGTAATGACTTGTTCTTCACGATGTCGCAGTGGTCGAGCTACAACGTCTACCTGATGCATACGACGGTGACGCGTCAGGGCGTTCCGGGTCCTCGCCCGGGTAGCCCCGCCATCCCGCTGCCGGGTGGTCAGGGCTTGCCCGCAGGACCTGCACCGGACCTGCCAGCTCCGACGTTCGATCTCCGCCTGCCCGACTCGATGGGCGGCGGCACACCGAACCCGAAGGCACCGAACAAGCCGAGCTAGGCCGGGGCGGTGTCAGGACGTGTGGTTGCGTTCTTGTCCGAATTTTGAGAAGTGGGGAGCGTCTAATGACAAGTCCGGATACGACACCGAAGAAGGTCGTGCCTCCTCCGACTGTGGTGGCACCGGGGGCAGATGCGACGCCTACGCCTGCCGATCAACTCCCACAGTCCACGCAGCCTGATCCGAAAACAACCGTCGATTCAAACCCAACGACGACTCAGGAGCCCGAGAAGGCCCCGACCGGTCATTTCGGGAGCGGCGATATCCTGCTCATCGTTAAAAAGAAGGAACCGGCGTCGGAAACGATTCCGGAGGACGACCTCAAAACAGGCAACATACCCGCCAATGTCGATACACAAGCGATTGTCACAGAGGATCTTAATGTCTTAAATGGCCAGTCACCCGACGGCAAAGGGGTTGCGACGCCTGAGCAGATTGACGCGGTAAACCGGCGTGTCAACAGGTACGCGGACCTGCCCGACAAGACGCTAAATCTCGCTGATGCGGGACTCGATGCCAATGTTGACCGAACTCAGTACGATTACGCGACGCTTCTTCTCCAAGGTTTGGCGGGCAAGAGCGGGAATGGCGTCGACAATACGCGGAAGATCTTGGATAAGAATCCGAATCTGAAATTACCGATATCCAAAATGATGCAGTGGACAACTGATGAAAACATCGTCAGTACGGTCACTCCCAATGTGGGTAAAGAAGCCCAACGTCGTGGCGGCGCACACAATCTCCCCCGGGATTTTCAGGCGTCTCTTGATAACCTTACTATCGACGTCGAACCTCAGGGTGGGAAGCCAGAAACGGCGCTTCGAAAAGATAACTATGATCGCAACGTCTGGATTGCCGATCTCGCAGCGATGTCAACAAGGGGGTCTCTCGAGAACCCCCGCCGTTATATGACGGGAACTCGTCTCAATGACCTCGTTCTTGACGCAGGTCGGCGATATCTCGATCTCCAGCGTGATGCGCAAGCGGGCTCGTGGAGAAGTCCTGGATTTGCGGTTGAGATCGACAAGTCTTCGGACTTCCGCAAACAACCACCATTCATGCCTGAACAGAGGGTCGCAGCGCCCAATGGGAAGATGATGAATATTTTCTATCCCGACCACATGAAGACGACTCTCGCGGAGCCGTTTATCGATGCGGTGGCGTTGGATAAATCGGCCGTCCGAAAAGCTTTTGAAAATAAGGAAACGGGCGTCGACTTCGTTAAGGATCTAAATACGCATAATTGGAATGATGACGGTTTAGCGATCGGCAAGCTGTATTCATTCGACGACGCCGATTTCGATGTCGATAATAGCAAGAACCCGTTGGATGTTGCGCGTGCTGACCGTGCGGCAAGAATTATGAGTATCACCGCCAATATCGCAACTTCCGATCAGGGATTCCCGCTGTTTACTAATTTGGTTGGCGTTAACGGTCCGCCAACTTTGGGGAAGGCTAATCCGTATCTGGCAAGAGCGCTGTCGAAGTCTTTTGCCCCGTATATCGACGATATGATGGATGCGCCACCGCCTCGAGGGAATCGTCATCGGGGCTGGACTGCATTTGTGAACGATGACAAGCGGACGGTTGCGACTCTTCGATATCCTGAATACGGATAAAGAGGCGGGCGAGCGGATGCAATCTGCTGTCATGCAGAAGCAGCAAGAGTGGAACCAATATTACGGCAATGATATGGCGGCTGGTAAACCTGGATCCCTGTGGCTACAAAAGTCGGGACACTTGGCTGGATTATTTGACAATGGAATGAACGCGGCGATTGACCGCGAATTTAATGATGCTACTAAGGCTGCCGCTGAAGTTGCTCAGCGTAAGACCAACGCGGCCACGAATTTCGTAGAGGCCTTGAGTTTTGGGGTCGATTTCATACCGGGTTCAAAGTTGGTCACAAAGATTGGCACGACTGCATTTAATACCCTGAAGACGACCGGCAGCATGAAGATGGCGGGCGAGGACAAATCCATACTCGAGAAGATGCTCATAAGTGGCCCCGTCGAGGCGAATCGCCGAACTGCGGATAAGGCCAAGATGGCCTCGGATGTAATGCAGTACCAGATTTTGAGCGCGAGCGGCGACCTGCGAAAGAAGCTTAAGGGGCAAGATCTGGCGACGTATGCCCCCTATCTGGACAAGCAGACCGGTAAAATACTCCCGTACGATCGGCTGGTCGCGAAAGTTGCGCAGCAGGAGAAAGTCTCGGCGAAAAATGCAGGAGACCTCACGAGTTCGGTCATAGTCAATATGACCGGAAAATCGGGTATCGAGTTCCATGATATACATTTGTACTCTGAGAGGTATGATGATGCCCTCGCGATCGGCGAATAGTAGGAGCCTAGATAGTTGATGCCCGTTGAAAGCGTTGAATCGCGCCGAAATTTATTCGGTCTCCGTCGTAATGCTCGAAATCTAGTTTTGATGCTTACACTACTCGTTGGCGTGTCGGCATGTTCGTCCGGTCCAGAGCAAAGCCATGCTCCGACGTCGGCCGTTGTGAAACCGCCTGCGATTTTCAGTCCTTTTGTATGGTCGGCGGGCCAGGGAGTGGACTTGATGGCCCGACATGGTGAGTTGACGCGAGCGACCATTGAAGCTGCAATGTTGTATATGGCGCGGCCGAGAGACGATCTGTTTCCCGGGTATTTTGCGGCGCGTGATCGATCTACGGTGCCGGTGCCGAAGGATGTGGAGCCTTTCCTTTGGTGGGGTGGGGGCCGTCCTTACGACCCATATTTGTCAGCGCACGAAACGCGTTTTGCGCACATCGTTTCAACAGGAATGCGGGGAAAGTTCCTTACCTCTCGGGTATGTAGCTTCGCTGTGAATACACCTGACTATGACGACTCGGTTGAACCCGAATTGGCGAGTGGTTCATCGATTAGGGATCCGGCAAATGTTATTGAGATTCTTTTCGAGCGTCTTGGGGAGAATGAAGGGCTCCCGGGAATTCCAGACAAAGGTCAGAAAGTTGCTGCGGGAACGGATATTCGCGTGCCGTCTTGGGATGTGTTCAGTGGCTGGAGCATAGGCGTGATTTACCCGATGAAAATTGTGCTTCCTGGGCCGGGTGTTTTGCAATTTATCGATGAGTGTCGTTCTTGGCAATTGCGGATGCAGAAGCAGTTGAATCTTCCGGACGATTATTTTACTGCTCGATTGCCTCGAGGTGATCAGTTCCCTCGGTGGATTGGTCCGCCTGGGCTCAGGAACTAGTATCTTTTCCAGATTTCGATTCGTGGGGAGCGAATAATGGCGGATCCGCCAACAACAAAAGTAACCGTGCCACCTGTGGCGGACAAGCCGGCGCCGACCGCTGCGCCAGCCCCGACAACGCCGGTGTCGACGACAACTCTCACAGATCCTGAGCCCAACCCGAAACCTGCTGCTGGGGACCCTCAAAACCCACCCCCGGAGACTGCACCGGATGGGACTCCGGGAGCCTGGCATATCCCGATGAAGATTGTCGCAAAGCCGAACACCGAGATCTCGGCTTTTGTCGACAAGGACGGGGACGGGGTCGACGATAAAACAGGGAAGCCCGTAGATAACGATTCCGAGCCTGGTATCACTGAAGTCGCCAAATTAACGCCTGAGGATCAGGCCAAGATCGACAAAGATGCGACAGTCAATGGTCCTCCAACTGAACCCCAGCTCCCAGAAAAACCTGCAGATTCCGATACAAACAAGCAGTATCAAGAAGATCTGGCTAAGTATGGCAATAAGAAACTCGAATACGATAACGCAAAGCGTAGCTATGATGCGGCATCGGCGCGGATTCAAGCAGCAATGCAGCTTGCTGAAGAACAAAAGCAAGCGCTAGACCGTGGCGAGATTGTTACCTTAGATTCCAAAAAGGCAAGGTATATCACAGCCTTCTTGAAGGAGGCTGCGGGCAATGGGGACAATTCCGATCAACTGATCGACTTCACAGAGAAGAATCCCGAATTAAAGGCGAGCATCAGTGCGGGCCTTTACTTGGTGACCAGCGAGCAGGTTAGGCAGGGTAAGAAAGGCCCGGTCGGTAGCATTGATAATCCCCCGAAGGGGGTCCGGAATACCCTCACGAAGCCGGTCAGCATCGAGGACTGGGAGCGGACGAATCCGAATCAGGTCGGCGGGATTGGGCCGTTCCCCGGCAAGTCCTGGGGTTCAGACATCCCTGATATTCGCCGCTATAAGGATCTGGCAAACTTACTAGGGGCGAGTGATCGGCGATACAGAACCAGTTCTGCGATTGACGAGCAACTTACATATCGAGCAGGTGAGATCGCAAGTGCGATGAACGATGTTCGAGAGGCTGGAGCTATCTTGGGCTCAAGGCATCTCGACGATGATCGAACTGAGGGCCTCTTCAGTGATACCTTAAATGAGATGCTCGCGGTCTCGGGTGACGACGAGCAGGCGACTGTGAAAGCCCTGTCGCAACCCAATTCGAGAAAAAACATAATTGACCCTTTGCTCACGCATGACTGGGCTGGGAAAGACCTCATTAATGGCCAGGTGAACACTCAATTTGGTGTAAACAAGGTCTTTTCGTCAATCGAGAAGAATCCGCGCGACCCAACCGTTCAAGCGGCGGCTAACAATGTTGCACATGCGCTATCCAACAACTCATTGCTCAACCATCGATTTGGCCGCGACTCCAAAACAAAGCAACTCGGTGATGCTTCACCGGGATTGGTTCGGACGTTGGCTCAGTCGCTGAGTCCGTACTATGCAGATCTTGCAGGTTACGAAATTGCTGATTCTGCTGGCAAAGAAATCTATCCTGGTGTAGAGGGTCTTACTGGAAAGAATCAATTTACGGACTTGCTTTCAGTGCTTGCGACAGACGTGGAGGCCGGATCGACGGTGACCCAGCACGTGCGAAGTCAAGCTGACTACATTGTGGAACAGTTTGGTCGGGGAGCCGTCGGCGCTGATGCGATCAGGATCGCGGGTGCGATGGATAATTCCTTGATGAATGCCGTGGATAAAGTTATCTCAAGTGATATCGATAAACAGCGGTATCGAGCGAGCATCAAAGCCGCAAAGGAATCCGCTAATTTTGATGCTGGGCGGTCATTTGTGCTTGGGGCGGTTGGTGAGATTCCGGCAGTGGGGAGTCCTGCTGCGTCGATCCTGGGCGTAGGGTCCGAGTACTTTAAGTTGGGTTCGCTGGGCGTCCTAGACCTTTCGCAAGTTGAGTCGAGTAAAGCAGTACTAACCCAGATGATGCCGACGAAAGATAAGAGTACGTACATAACCGACAAGACGACTGATGCATTCTTTGCAGAAAATCCTGAACTGGAACGCCAGTTTTATAGGGATAACCCACGATATGCAAAGGGTGCTCCAGGGTGGGAGGAGAATAGGCAGACTGGGAATTTCGATGGAGCGCGAAAGAAGTTCTTGGAAAAGCACGGAATTCCAGTCAAGGAGGCGATAACGCTTTACGACGGCCGGTACGGTCTCGACTATGAGGAAGATACCGAAATCACCCGGTATAGTGAGGAGTCTTGGAGGGAGAGTCAAGAGGAGCGGCGTCGGAAAGGAAATCGGAACGGTGATAACTGACTTCGGTGTTGTCGGGTTGCGGACTTTGAAGTTGGCGTTGGTGTCGATGGTCCTTCTGCTCTTGGCAACTGGATGTGCAGCACAGCCTCATGCTGCCGATGAGGGGGCAACCACGCAAGCTTCAAGTGACTGGCCTGTGCCGTACTTTAACTGGGATCAACGGGGATCTGTCGTGGATCTGTCGTCCCAGGTTGGAGCGGTGGTGCGGGCGTCTATGGAGTCGTACTATCTCTTGGGTTCTGCGGAGAATAAGGCGACAGCTTTGGCTTCTGT
>NZ_JBARYI010000045.1:0-2928 GCF_049647785.1 Gordonia sp. (in: high G+C Gram-positive bacteria) | reverse complement strand
CTGCTGGGCAGTCACACGCCACACTTTATTCGCGTCAGGTAGGTCGCTAGCTCGCAACCGGCTTGGCGTCGTGCCCGGCGTTGCTTTGCTTCACGCCGACGACAACCGCGGACAGCAAGAGCAATCCTGCAGTGGCCGTGACGAGGACGCCGAGTTTGGGATCGACGGTCTCGTAGGTGGCGAAACCGATCGCAGCGGCAATTACGGCGACGAAGGCCGACCGGCCCCAACGCTGGATACGCCAGTCGATCCGCTCGCGACCGGTGGTGATCAAGCTGATGGGGCTGCGACGAAGCACCTCGACCAGGAATACCGTGACGATGACGGTCACGACGTAGGTCACCACGATGTTGAGCCACAGCGGGACCATGAAGTCGCCCCACAGGGGCTTGTCGAGGTACGGCCGGGTGGCAGCCAAGACAGACGACAGCACGATGACGTGTGCCAGGTAAATGCCAAACGAGCGGTCTGCGGCGGTCCGCATGATGTTGTCGGGCACAGATCCGGGGTGGCGTCTGTCCTGCCAGATGGTGCCAACGATGTACAGGATCACGATGATCGCCACGAACATGAACGAGTTGTGGACCATGAACACGTTGGTGGCCCGGAACATCTCCTCGCCGCTGTTGACGTTAATCACGTAGTACACGAGGGTCACCACGATTGTCACCAGGGCGAGAAGGACCAACGGTCGACGGAAACGGCGCATGAAGCCGCTGAATGCGTCGTAGTGGTAGGCGGCGAGACAGCCGGCCAGGATAAAGAATTGGTACGGGAGCAGCGTGACGCCGAGGTAGCGCCAGAGCAGACCGAAGGCACCGTCCTGGAAGATGTCGTGTGGGGGTCGCACCATATGGAACAGGAGCCAGAAGTGGAATGCCAGGCTGCCTGCCAGCAAATAGCGGTGGTAGCCCCAGGTCCGCTTGATGACCCACAGAACTGCCGGGAACACCAAGTAGATCTGCATCGAGACCGACAGGAAGTACAGGTGGTAGGCGGCATTGCCGGTGATCAGGTCGTAGACGAGACTCTTGAGCGCTAATCGTTCGGACGTGCCGTCTTGGAAGATCTCAGTGATCCCGCCCCAACCGCCGTGCTGATAGTGCCGGTTGGTCCAGTAGAACAGTGACCACATCAGGAACGGCAGGCCGATCAGCTTGTAGCGGCGACGCCAGAAGGTTGGCGCATGCAGGTCGCGGTTGCGGTACTGGTACGTCAGCACGAAGCCGGTGAGCGCAAAGAAGCAGTAGCGCGTGTACCGCAGCATGAGGCCCACGCCCTGGGCGGCGACGGCGGTTGCCGGTGCCAGGCCGAGGATGACGTGGTCCAGAATGACGCCGCCGAAGGTGAAGAGGCGAACGAAGTCGATCTGGTAAAGGTGGCCGTCGCGCTTCTTTTTCTTGGGAGCTTCGGGCGTCGCGACATCCTGGCCTGGTGTGGGCGTAGGCGCCGGGGGCGCATCCGCGGTCTGCTCAGTGCTGTCAGCGGCACCCTCGGGAGCGTCGTCGATCTTCGGTTGGGCGTTTACCACCTGGCTACCCTGTCATCGGTCGGTCAATCGTTGGCGTCAACTGATCGTCAATCGGCTGTCGGGGAAATTCCCTTGCGATGTGTTGTTGGCGCTGTCGCGACGTTACTAGCAGAAGCTTGGAAAATACATTTTGCTGCCTGATGATGTGCCGGATATGCCGGGTGAGGGAGCAGTCGTGTGTGATTTGCAACTATCTGATTGCAACTAGCTGCACGGATTCGACCTTTGATCACGCCCCGGACTAGCATGTTACGAGAGTGACTCATGTGATACGAGGGGTGCATGGTGCGAAAAGTAAGTATGCGAACGATGGTGCTGACCAGTGTCTGCGCCACGGTCCTGGCAGGTTCAGCGGTGGTTGGTGCGGGGGCGTCGCACGCTGAACCGACGGACACTCCTAAGGCGAGTACGCCAGCGACGGCCCAACTCCCGGCGCGACTCGTCTCACTGACGAAGGTCTCGCCGCTCGAATCAATGGCCGAGGTCTACTCGGGCGCCATGGGAAAAAACATCCAGCTGAACATTTTGCGGCCTGCGGCGGCCGACACCCCGGCTCCGATCTTGTATCTCCTCAACGGCGCAGGCGGCGGCGAAGACAGTGCGACGTGGCGCGCGAAGACCGACTACCAGAAGTTCTTCGCCGACAAGCACGTGAATGTGGTGACACCTATCGGCGGCGCGTTCTCGTATTACACGGACTGGCAGCGCGACGACCCGGTGCTTGGTCGCAACAAGTGGCAGACCTTCCTGACCGAAGAATTGCCCCCGATTCTCGACAAGGCGCTGAACGCAACCGGCGCAAATGCGATCGCTGGCATCTCGATGTCGGGCACCTCGGTGTTCAACCTGGCCATTGCCAAGCCCAAGCTGTACCGATCGGTCGCCGCCTACAGCGGTTGCGCTCGGACCAGCGACCCGTTGGGGCAGGCGTACATCCGCACGGTGATCGGCGACCGCGGGCGCGGCGACATCACGAACATGTGGGGACCGACAGACGGGCCGGGTTGGCGTGAAAACGATCCGTATCTGCACGCGAGCGCGCTCAAGGGCGTCAAGGTGTACATGACGTCGGGTACCGGTCTGCCCGGACGTTACGACACGCTTGACGCGCCGCTGATCGACGGTAATCCTGCCGTCCTTCTCGATCAGGTGGTTATGGGTGGCCTCATCGAGGCCGCAGTCCGCGGGTGCACCACGCAAATGGAACAGGCACTCAAGACGGCTGGCGTCGACACGACCATCGTCTCCCGTCCTCTGGGCACCCACTCGTGGGAGTACTGGGAACAGGACCTGCAGACCACCTGGCCGATGATCGCGAAGGATCTGGGTACCAAGTAGTTCTCGGGCCCGCCCTCCCGTTCTCGCATGATGCGTCGATTCCCGCACTATGTCAGACA
>NZ_JBARYI010000044.1:0-41347 GCF_049647785.1 Gordonia sp. (in: high G+C Gram-positive bacteria) | reverse complement strand
AGCCCCGCCCGCAGCAGCCGCGGCGCGAACAGGCCCGGCCTTCGCAGCCGCGACCGCAGCAACCGGTTGCCGAGGTCGATGAGGCCGAGGGCACGCATTCGGAAGGTCGACCGGCCAGCGAGCTGTTGAGTCGACTCCGCGCTGCCAGCGAAAACGCCGCGCCGAGCCGTGAAGGCGGGCGTCGCCGCCGCGACTGAAGTTATTGCCGACAGAATTATTGCCGACAGGGTTCGTGCGCATGCGGCTGCGGGCGTGACCGGCCCGCAGACTTCCCGCGTATTGCAACGCTGCCTCGTATCGCCGGACTGTGCCCGGAAATTCCGCGCCGTGAAAGTTGTCACACGGCGTAGCCGCCCATACCCGCCCCGCATATCGTGGTGTGGAACGTCTGGTACCCACAACTCGCCTTCGAGTAGGGACTGGAACGGAATGGAGGAACGCGGTGAACTCACCGATGACCCCGGCACGTCTGCGTGTCGGCATCGTCTCGGCCGGTCGCGTCGGCACTGCGCTCGGTGGGGCGCTCGCGGCGGTCGGACACGACGTAGTTGCAGTCACCGCACGCTCCGTCCAATCTCAGGCCCGTGCCGCTACCCGACTCCCCAGCGCGCGCCTTCTCGACATCCCCGGCGTAGTTAGCCAGGCGCAACTTTTGATCCTCGCGGTCCCGGACACGGAACTGTCCGAGGTGATCGCTCAGGTTGCTGACGCACAGCCTCGTCCCGGAACCATCGTGTTGCACACCGCTGGCGCCTACGGTGCCAACATCCTGGCGCCGCTCGCCGAACTTGGGGCCGTCACGATGGCCGTCCATCCCGCCATGACTTTCGTTGGCACGTCCGATGACACCGTCCGCGTCGCGTCGTCGTGCTTCGGCATCACTGCGGTCGACGAGATCGGCGAGGCCATCGCTGCCGCCCTCGTTCTTGAGATGGGTGGCACACCGGTGCGGATCGCCGAATCCGACCGCACGCTCTATCACGCGAGCCTCGCGCACGGTGCGAACAATTTGATCGCCCTCATTTCGGATGCGCTGACCGCGCTGACCGTGGCGATCGAAGGGCCGACGGGAGAGCATCGCAACACCGCGACCGTCGACGGTCCCGATTCTGGATTGGCCCAGCGGATCCTTGGGCCGCTGGTCCGTGCCTCGCTGGAGAATGTCCTCGACATGGGTCCGGCCGCGTTGACCGGACCTGTCGCGCGGGACGACGCCGCGACCGTCGCCCGTCACCTTGATGCCCTTGCGGCGTTGCCCGATGCGGGCGTCGTCGATGGATACCGTGCCCTGTCGCTCCGTGCGGCCGGCCAAAGTGCCGCCGGAGAAGAACTACGAGACCTTTTGGAGAAGCAATCGTGAGCTCCCTGTATGCGCCGGGTGAGATGACCGTCCACCGTAATCCCGCAGACCTGCGCCGGGTCGTGAAGGCGTTGCGCGCCACCGGTAAGCGCGTCGCGTTGGTGCCGACGATGGGTGCGCTGCACCTCGGACACATGCAGCTGGTGGAAGCGGCGAAGATGCACAACGACGTCGTGGTCGTGTCGATCTTCGTTAATCCGCTGCAGTTCGGGGAAGGCGAAGATTTGGACGCCTACCCGCGGACGTTCGACGAAGACCGTGCCCTGCTGGAAAAGGCCGGGGTGGAATTGGTGTTCGCCCCGACCGCCTCGGCAATGTACCCGACCGGTCCCCGCACCACGGTGCTCCCCGGCGAGACCGGTGCCATTCTGGAAGGCGCGACCCGTCCGACGCACTTCTCGGGCATGCTGACGGTCGTCAACAAGCTCCTCAACATCGTCGCACCGCACGCCGCGTACTTCGGTGAAAAGGATTACCAGCAGCTGGTTCTCATCAACCAGATGGTGAACGATCTCAACATGGACGTCGAAATCATCGGCGTCCCCACCGTGCGCGAAGCCGACGGGCTGGCACTGTCGTCGCGCAACCGATACCTGTCCGCCGACGAACGCGAACTCGCGACCGTCCTGTCCGCGGCGCTGCTGGCTGGCACGCACGCCGCAGCGGGAGGACGCGACGCGATCCTCGCAGCCGCTCACTCCGTCTTGGCTACCGCACCGGAAATCGAGATCGACTATCTCGAATTGCGGGGGCGGGGCCTAGAAGAACCGCCGGAACTCGGGGACGGCCGCCTGCTTGTGGCCGCCCGCGTGGGACCGGCACGCCTTATCGACAATGTCGGGGTCGCCATCGGCACCGGCTTTATTGAACGACCAGAAGGGTAGGGGCGACATGTTTCGCACCATGATGAAGTCGAAGATTCATCGCGCGACGGTGACCCAGGCCGACCTGCACTATGTGGGTTCGGTGACCATCGACGCCGACCTCCTCGATGCCGCCGATCTGATGGAAGGCGAGCAGGTTTGCATCGTCGACATCAACAACGGAAATCGGCTCGAGACCTACGTCATCGCGGGTGAGCGTGGCACGGGTGTGATCGGGATTAACGGCGCCGCCGCGCACCTGGTGCATCCCGGCGACCTCGTCATCATCATCGCGTACGGCGTCATGAACGAGGCCGAGCTGGCTGAGTACTCGCCCGCCGTGGTTTTTGTCGACGAAGCCAACCGTCCGATTAGCCTCGGCACCGACCCGGCCAACGTTCCCGAAGGCTCCGGCCTGAAGGACCCGCGCGGCCTCGCGACCGCCGCAGTCTGAATCGGGCAACCGTGCTCCTGACCGTCGCCGTCGGCAACACGAATATCAACCTCGGGGTGTTCGCCGGAACCGGCGATCACGCGAAGCTGGTGCGTGACTGGCGGATCCACACGCAACCGCATCTGACCGCCGACGAATTTGCCCTGCAACTGCGCGGCCTGCTTGGCCCAGACATCGAGCAGGTGACAGCGGTTGCCGGACTGTCGACGGTGCCGTCGTTGCTGCGGGAAATGCGGGAGATGCTGCCGCGCTATTTCGGTCATGGCCCACACGTGCTGCTTGAACCCGGTGTTCGCACCGGGGTGCCGCTGCTCGTCGACAACCCGAAAGAAGTTGGCACCGACCGGGTGGCGCACAGCCTGGCCGCGCACGAAAACTACCCGGACGGGCCATGCATTGTTGTGGCATTCGGTACGGCGACGGTCGTAGATGCGGTGTCGGCGAAGGGTGAGTTTTTGGGCGGGGTGATTGCCCCGGGCGTCGACTTGGCGGTGGAAGCGCTCAGTGAGCACACCGTGACTGTTCGAAAGGTGGAGCTGATGCCACCGCGAAGCGTGATCGGGAAAAACACGGTTGAGGCGTTGCAGTCGGGGATTATCTACGGGTTCGCCGGGCAGGTCGACGGCCTCGTCCAACGGATCAGGAACGACGTTCCGGGCTTCGACGGCAACGATGTGACCGTGATCGGCACGGGTTTCCGCGCACCGATGATGGTGGAGCAGTGTCGTGAGATCAGCGTGCATCACCCACATTTGGTGCTCGACGGCCTGCGCCGCGTGCACGAGCGTAGTCGCCGCCTAGGAAAGGGCCGAGCGTGACAGACAAGATTTATGGCCGAGATATCGAGCCCGGCCAGGTTTACCAACTCGGCGAGTACATCGTCGAGAAAGACGAACTCGTCGAGTATGCCCGCAAGTGGGACCCGCAGGGCTTTCACATCGACGAGGACATTGCCGCCGCCAGCCCCTACGGCGGACTCATCGCCAGCGGCATTCATTCTTTCGCGATCATGCAGCGTCTGTCGGTGATCGGTGTCTACGACAATTGGGCCGTCATTGCGGGCAAAGAAGTCCGCGACATCAAGTTCCTCCGCCCCGTGCGTCCCGGCGACGTCATCACCGGAACTGTGACGGTCAGCGAACTCGAGTTTGACGACCGCAACCGAGCCCTCGTTCGCATCATTACGGAACTGACCGTCGACGGAAAAGCCGTCCTCCGAACCGACACCGCCTCCCTGCTTCACGCCGCGCCGACGAAGTAGGTTTCGATTCTTTGCTCCGTCCGTACTTTGGGCCCAGATACCGGGCCCAAAGTTCGGACGGAGGCTAAGTCGGCGGGCGAACTGCGCATTGTGTTGATCTGCATGGCTTTACGAAGTCCCGCCATCCGCGGTGGTTCAGGGCTGTTCCATCCAACTCGACGATCAGCCCCCACTCGTCGTATTCCACGTCGCGGAAGCCTGGTCGGCCGACTTCCGTCGGTGATTGTCGAGTACCGCGAGGCAGTCCGTGCGCCTGTTCCACATTGGTGAGATAGCGATGCTCGAGCACCGAGCAGGTGCCGTCGCGAATATCAATCAGTACTGCTCTCAGGAACCGCCGCCGGGCGATCCGACTTCGGGATGCGAGGGCATTGAGCAGTCGGTCCGGAGTTGTGTGCCGCGATTGGACGACGTCCGAGAGGTAGGCAATCGCATCCAGTTCCGAAGTCGCGTCGGCGGCGACGTCGAGCACCGCGTGTTCCAACCGGGTCCGCGGTGGATGCGTACTGGCCATAACGCGCTCGGCCATGTAATTGCTGTAGTGCACGACTACACCTGGAGGTCGGGTGACGCGCCGTCCCCCATCGACGACGATGTGGATTGGATCGTGAAGGTTCCCGGTGGCTCCTGTCCCGGCTTGGATCGCCGATCTGTGACTGAGCGCTGCGGGCATTACCGAGAGAACTGCGATCCATTCCTTTTGCCTGCGAGTGAGTGGTCCGGTGTGCGCCACGTAAACGCCGGAATGCACTTGTACCCAGTCTCTGCGATTGAGGCGTTGCCTGATGAACGCGCGGGCGAGACCGCAGTCGAGCACCTGGCGTCGTGCGATGACACCGTCTTGTGCGTTCAATAGCCGACCAAGCTCCCCCGAGATCGTCATACCGGTAGTTTCTCGATAAGTCCGGCTTTGCGGTAGTCCCCCCTGTGGATAACTCGACGGCAGCGTTTCGTCCGTACTTTGGGCCCAGTATTTGGGCCCAAAGTACGGACGGGAGCAGGAGTGTTTAAAACCACGGTGCGCGCAAGGGGTAGTCAGGGGGAGCGGGCTGTGGCAAAATCACTTCCGTGATCAAGAGCTGTATGGAGTGTTGTCGGGGCTGAAACGCCCTTTCGTCAACCCCTGCTCGTTTCGATCATTTGAGGATTCCCTCGTCATGACTGTTTCTTTTTCTGCACCTGTCACTTCTTCGTACACGCAGGCCCCGATTTCGTTGCAAGTTGCCGACTACCGCGCGGCGCTCGCGGGCGGGGCGGTGGCCGTCGATCTGCGCGCCACGGACGTTCGCGCTGCCGAAGGTGCCCTCATGGGGGCACTGGCCGTCGGGGTCGACGACGCCCTGGAACTGCTGTCGCCCGGATCGTCGGAGCGGCTTCGCGCAGCAACCGCCGACGCCAACTGGGTGCTCGTCAGCGACGACGGTCACGACGCCGAAATGGTCGCCTGGCACCTGCAAGCGCGGGGTGTGCGCGGCGCCCGATTTGTCGTCGGAGGACACGGGGCGCTCCGATCGGCAGGCGTCAATGGGTCCGTCGGCAGCGACGCCCTGGGCCTGTTCGACGCGCACTGACCCGCTGATTGGTCTTGTCCCTGGTGGGCCGCATAACCTGGGAGGGTGAGTGACCAGGATTCCAGCGCCCAGACGCCCGCCTCCGCAGCCGCCGATCAGACGCCCGAACAGGTGCGCGTCCGGCAAGACAAGCGTGAGCGCATCCTTAACGAGGGACGCGAGGCCTACCCGGTAGCGGTAGGTCGCACCCACAGCCTCAGCGAAATCCGGGCTGCGCACCCCGAACTCGAAGCAGGCACCGAGACCGGCGAAATCGTTGGCGTCGCCGGCCGCATCATCTTCCTTCGCAACAAGGGCAAGCTGTGCTTTGCCACCCTGCAGGAGGGCGACGGCACCCAGCTTCAGGTGATGGTCAGCTTTAACGGCGTCGGCGAGGAAGCTCTGGCCCGGTGGAAAGCTGACACCGACATCGGAGACATCGTCTTTGTGCACGGTGAAGTGATCAGCTCGCGCACCGGTGAACTTTCGGTGATGGCCGACGCTTGGGAGATGGCGTCGAAGGCCCTGCGGCCGCTGCCCGTTGCGCACAAGGACATGAACGAAGAGTCACGCGTCCGCCAGCGCTACGTCGACCTGATCGTGAACCCGGAAGCTCGGGCGACGGCCCGCACCCGCGTCAAGGTAATGGCCGCGCTGCGCCAGTTCATGACCGACCGCGACTTCCTCGAAGTTGAGACCCCCATGCTGCAAACCCTCCACGGTGGTGCCGCAGCCCGCCCGTTCCATACGCACTCCAACGCTTTCGATATGGAACTGTTCCTGCGGATCGCGCCCGAACTGTTCCTCAAGCGCTGCGTGGTCGGCGGCATCGAGCGAGTCTTCGAAGTAAACCGCAACTTCCGAAACGAAGGTGCGGACTCCACGCACTCGCCCGAGTTCGCAATGCTCGAGACCTACCAGGCATACGGCACCTACGACGATTCGGCGGTCATGATCCGCGAACTCGTGCAGGCTGTCTCGATGGCCGCCGTCGGCACCCTGACCCCGACCATGCCCGATGGCAGCACCTACGACCTGTCCGGCGAATGGAAGACGGTGTCGATGTACCCGTCGCTGTCGGAGGCATTGGGCGAGGAGATTGTGCCCGCACAGACGTCGGTGGACGAACTGCTGAAGATCGCCGACCGCGTCGGCCTCGACGTGCCCCGCGACAAGGGGTACGGACACGGCAAGCTCGTCGAAGAACTCTGGGAGCACCTCGTCGGAGACAAGCTCGACGAGCCGGTGTTTGTCCGCGATTTCCCCGTCGAAACGTCGCCGCTGGTGCGCGCGCACCGGACCGTCCCCGGCGTCGTCGAGAAGTGGGACCTGTACGTCCGCGGCTTCGAGTTGGCGACCGGCTACTCCGAACTCGTCGACCCGGTAATCCAGCGCGAACGGTTCGTCGACCAGGCGCGACTGGCGGCTGCCGGTGACGACGAGGCGATGGTCCTCGACGAAGAGTTCCTGATGGCCATGGAATACGGCATGCCGCCGACCACCGGCACCGGTATGGGCATTGACCGTCTACTGATGGCCATCACCGGCCTCGGTATCCGTGACACCGTGCTATTCCCGCTGGTGAAGCCGCTGCAGTCGTAGCTAGCGCGTTAGGTCTGCCGCTACGGAATCAGCCGGACGCGGCGGGCATTAACGACGGCCTCAAAGCGGGACGAGGCGTCGAGTTTCGTGAGCAGCGACTTCACGTAACCCTTGACCGTGTGCAGGCCAATGCCCAAATGCGTGGCGATTGACGCGTTGGTCAGGCCGACGGCGAGGAGGCTCAGGACGTCTTGCTCGCGGGAGGTGAGCCGGACGACGATGTCGTCGGCGGGGGCATGTCCTGCCAGATCTGCGGCGATGTCGAGAAGCTGGGCGCGGAGCGACGGCTCGTCCACGGTGTCGGCGAGCCGCCGCAGTCGGGTGTGCGACTCCTGCACCCGACTGCGCCAGGCGGCGAGGCTGAGCTCGTCTTCGTCGGTGCGGAGAGTCCCGAGGACCTCGGCCACCGTTAATTGCTGTTCGATAGCTCGCGCTTCGTCGGTGACGATGTCGAGGGCGTCGTCCAATTGATCGTGTGCGGTTCGGCTCGCCGCGTACAGCACGCCGATATGCCTGCGGCCGACAATGATGGGCGCGGCCACGAGGGAGCTTAGGCGTTCAGCGCGGATGAGGTTGTCGTAGGTGTGGGTGATTACCGGTGACCCAAAATAGTCGTTCACGGCGGTCGCGCGGCGACGCTGCAGAACGTGTCCGCCGAGTCCGTGACCGTAATCCAGCCTGGCCCCGCGCAACGGCCCGACCACGTCGCCGTCGAAGAAGCTCAATTCGATCTTTGGATCGTCGCCGCTTTCGGCGACTACCCGCCCGGCGAAGGCCAAACTTGCGCCAGTACTTTTCCGGAGACGACGAAGCGTCCGGAGCAGGTGCCGAGCAAATTCGTCGTGGGGCGTACCCCTCTTTGGGGGGTTGTGCGTGTCGGCTGTCACGTCGATGATCATCCCAGATCAAGTGGGACGAGTCGAACAAGAGCGACAACCCGAGGGAGATTGCCGAATGAATGCCGAGCAACAGACTCAGGCGTGGCTCGAACTCTATCGGGCGCAAGACGCTAGCGCGGCACACCTCCTGTGCGACCGTCACGACCCAGACGCCGTCGCGTTTACGTTGGTTGAACCGGATCTGACAGCGCAACCAATGACCTGGGGCGAGCTGGCGGCAGAGTCTCGGGCGATGGCAACAGTCTTGGCGGCCAAGGGGATTGGCCGGGGCGACCGCGTGCCGGTCCTGCTCGGCAAGCGTCGGGCGCTCGTCGTCACCCTGATGGGCCTGTGGCGTCTCGGTGCTGTCCACGTGCCGCTCTTTACCGCGTTTGCGACCGGTGCCATTGAACTGCGCACCGAGAGTGCCGATGCCCGGGTGGTTGTGACCGATGCCTCACAGCGAGACAAGGTTGATCCGATCGCCGCGGTCACCGTTCTTGATGTCGACGACCTGGTCGCTGAGGCCGCTACGGCCGAACCGCTCGCCGATGCGGTCGCCATTGGCGGCGACGGCACGCTGGTTCAGCTTTACACTTCCGGCACCACTGGCAAGCCCAAGGGCGTCCCGGTCCCGCTGTTTTGCCTCGCGTCGTTCCACACGTACCTGCACTACTCGCTCGATGTCAGCGACGATGACGTCTTCTGGAACGCGGCCGACCCGGGTTGGGCCTACGGGCTGTATTACGCGCTGCTGGCCCCGATGGTTGCTGGCCGCACCAGCTTGCTACTGAACCAGGGCTTCACTCCGGAGTCGACAGTCGCGGTGATCCGGAAATTTGGCGTTACCAACTTTGCGGCAGCGCCGACGATCTACCGGGCCATCCGCGCCGGGGTCGGCACCGAAGGCATTGCGCTGCGGCGAGCATCGTCCGCCGGTGAACCGCTAACGCCCGACATCGTCGAATGGGGCATCGCGAACCTCGGTTGCGAGGTCCGCGACCACTACGGGCAGACCGAACTCGGCATGGTCATCGGCAACCACTGGCACCCCGAGGTAGCCAAGCCGGTGAAGGTCGGATCGATGGGGCAGGCGATGCCGGGCTTTACCGCGGGCATCGTTGAGGGGCAGATTGCGCTCAACGTGCACGACAGTCCGCTTCTCTGGTTCACCGGATACGACGACGCCCCCGAGAAGACCGCCGAACGTTTTACCGCAGACGGCAGTTGGTATCTGACCGCAGACACCGGCAAGCAGGACGATGAGGGCTACCTCTCGTTCAGCTCGCGCGATGACGACGTCATCCTGGCGGCTGGCTACCGAATCGGCCCGTTCGATGTGGAGAGCGTCCTTGCCGGGCACGCCTGGGTTAACGAGGTCGCGGTGGTCGGACGCCCAGATCCGGAAGGGATCCGCGGCGAGGTCGTCGAAGCGTTTGTGGTGCTGAAGGCCGGGGTTACCGGCGACGATGCCCTCGCTACCGAGCTAAAGCACCTGGTGCGGGACAAGTACTCCAAGCATGCGTACCCGCGGACCGTTCACTTCGTGGAGTCACTCCCGAAGACGCCGAGCGGCAAAATTCAGCGGTTTATCCTGCGGCAGTAGGAAACTGCGCCACGACCTTTTTGGCGGGAGGGGGAGCGGAGCGAGCGTATCGAGATTCGAGGGGTTTGAGGTGTCCTCTCGAGGCCGATACGCCGTTCCGCTCCATATTTTCTGGCGCTGGAACCTGCCAGCACTAACTCATTTCGCGCTTGAGGATCTTGCCGGAAGCATTGCGGGGGAAAGCGTCGAGGATCTCGACGGTGCGGGGGGCCTTGAAATTTGCGAGGTGCTCGCGGGCGTAGGCGATCACCGCTGCGGGCTCGATTGTCGCGTCCGACTGCACGGTGAGGAAGGCCTTGCCGACCTCGCCGAGACGCTCGTCGGGTACGCCTATCACGGCTACCTCGGTGACGCCGGGGAGGCGAGACAGGACCTGCTCGACCTCCGCCGGATACACGTTGAACCCGCCGCAGATGTACATGTCCTTGAGTCGGTCGGTGATCTTGAGGTTGCCATTCTCGTCGAGCACGCCGATGTCGCCGGTGTGCAGCCAGCCGTCCGAGTCAATGGTTTCGGCAGTTGCCTCCGGGTTGTCGAGGTACCCGCGCATCACCATGAGGCCGCGCGTGAGGACCTCGCCCTGTTCTGACAGCTTCACCTCCATGCCGTCGAAGGCACGACCGCACGTGGTGGCAACGGTGACGGCATCGTCGTTGGGGCGGCAGGTGGTGATGAAACCGCTGGTTTCGGTCTGCCCGTAAGCGGTGACCACGGTTTCGACGCCGAGGTCGGACTGCAGGCGTTCGATGAGTACGACGGGGACGATGGTGGCACCGGTGACGATCAGCCGAAGGCTCGACAGGTCGTGGTTGGTGCGGTCGGGGTCGTCGAGGATGGTCTGGAAGATGGTGGGTGCACCGGGGAACACGGTGATGCCTTCGGCGGCGACCGTTTCCATCGCCTTTGTCGGCGAGTACACGGCCAGCGGGTACATGGTGGTGCCCAGAAGTAGGCACGGCAGGATGCCTGCCTTGTAGCCGAAGGTGTGGAAGAACGGGTTCACCATCAGGTAGCGGTCGGTCGAGCTCAGGCCGCCGTTGCTGCCCCACGCGTGAGCACCGTGAACGGTCTGCTGATGCTCGGCCATGACGCCCTTGGGGGCGCCAGTGGTTCCGGAAGTGAAGAGGATATCCGACAGATCGTCGGCGGCGACGGCCTCGGCTCGGGCGCGGGCCTGGCCGATCAGTTCATCGGTGGCCGAGCCCATGAGTGCGTCCCAGGTGAGGACGCCGTCGCCGTCGGCGCTGGTTTCGAGCGGCACAGAAATGATGGTCCGGCCGGTCGGAATCGTGGTCGCGAGGACTTCGTCGAGGCGGTTGATGCCCGCGAACTCACCGGAGACGATGACCACCTTGGCACCCGCGCGGTCGACGATGTCGGTCGCCTCGCTGGTTGTGTAGCGAGTGTTCAGGGGAACCAGGACGCCGCCTGCGTAGTGGACGGCGAGCGCCGCGATGGGCCAGTGGAAACTGTTGGGTGCCCACAGTGCGACGCGGTCACCGGGGGCAACGCCGATCTTGATCAGGCCGGCGGCGAACTCGCGGACCCGGTCGGCGAGCTGTGGCCAGGTCAGGCTGACGGGTTCGCCCCACTGGTTGTCGACGATGGCGATACCGTCGGGCCACTGCGTCTCGGCGCGGTGGAGTGCGGCGGGGGTGGTCAACGGGTTCGGGAGCATAACCAAAACCTAGCAAATGCTTGGTAGGTTAAGCTAGCGGTATGACGACGATCAATCTCGCCGATCGCAGCGTCGATCTGGGCGAATGGGCGGCCACGACACCCGATGCCGCCGAGGTCTTTGCGCAAGCAGTCCGCACCTGGCTCGCCGACAACCTGGTTGGCGACTTCGCGGAACTTCGCGGCCGCGGCGGACCCGGCAGTGAGCACGAGTTCTTCGCCGAACGCCTCGAATGGGACCGCCACCTGGCTGCCTCCGGGTGGACGTGCCTCGGCTGGCCGGTCAAGCATGGCGGTCGCGGAGCGACGATCGCCCAGCGCATCATCTTCCACCAGGAGTACGCGCGCGCCAATGCTCCGGCCCGGGTCAATCACCTCGGTGAAGAACTGCTGGGACCCACGCTGATTGAGTACGGCACTCCCGAACAGCAAGAACGGTTCCTGCCGGGCATCGTTAACGTCACCGAGCTGTGGGCGCAGGGCTACTCCGAACCGGGCGCAGGCAGTGACCTTGCCGGTGTCGCAACGTCGGCCGTAGTCGACAACGGCGAGTGGGTTATCAACGGCCAAAAGATTTGGACGTCGCTGGCGCACCTTTCGCAGTGGGCCTTCGTGATTGCCCGCACCGAAAAGGGTTCGACCCGCCACAAGGGCCTCAGCTTCCTGCTGGTCCCGCTCGATCAGCCGGGCGTCACCATCCGCCCCATCCAGCAGATCACCGGAACGTCGGAGTTCAACGAAGTCTTCTTCGACGACGCCCGCACCGAAGAGTCCCTCATTGTTGGCGAGCCCGGCGACGGCTGGAAGGTCGCGATGGGGCTGCTGCAGTTTGAGCGCGGCGTCTCCACGCTCGGCCAGCAGGTCGGTTTCCAGCGTGAACTGGAAGACATCATCGACCTGGCTCGCAGCAACGGCAGCATCAACAACCCCGACGTTGCGAGCCGCCTCCGGCGCGCCAAGGTGGGGCTCACCGTGATGGATGCCAACGCGCGCCGCACCCTGTCCGGCGACGTTGTCTCCGAAGCCGGGGCCGCCTCGGTCACCAAACTGCTGTGGGCCAACTGGCACCGCGACCTCGGCGAGCTTGCCGTTGCCGTCGTCGGAGCGCCGTCGTTGATCGGCCCGCCCGCCACCACCGAGGGTCGTGCCAACGACATCGCCGACCCCGAACACGTCGAACTCGACGAGTGGCAACGACTTCTGCTCTTCACCCGCGCCGACACCATTTACGGCGGCTCCAACGAAGTGCAGCGAAACATCATCGCCGAGCGAGTGCTCGGCCTTCCCCGAGAGGCACGCGCATGACCGACTCCCGCCCCGTTTCCCCGCTGGCAACCCCGCCGGAGGAAGTTGCCGGACACAACCTCCTCGCAGGCAAGAAGGCGATCGTCACCGCTGCCGCGGGCACCGGTATCGGTTTCGCGACCGCACGCCGCATTCTGCTTGAGGGTGGCGATGTCCTAGTGTCGGACTTCCACGAGCGTCGTCTCGGCGAGACTGTCGAGAAGCTGTCGGCGGAGTTCCCGAACCAGCAGGTTGTCTCGTTTGTGTGCGACGTTTCGAGCACCGAGCAGGTCAACGAACTCTTCGCCAGCGCTGCCAGCCAGCTCGGCCGCATCGACGTTGTCGTCAACAACGCCGGTCTCGGCGGCGAGACGCCCGTCGTCGACATGACCGATGAGCAGTGGGATCGCGTCGTCGACATCACGCTCAACAGCACGTTCCGCGCCACCCGCGCCGCACTGGCATACTTCCGCGACGCACCGCACGGCGGCATCATCGTCAACAATGCGTCGGTCCTCGGCTGGCGTGCACAGCGCGGCCAGGCTCACTACGCGGCCGCCAAGGCGGGCGTCATGGCATTGACGCGCTGCTCGGCCGTCGAAGCCGCCGACTACGGAGTCCGTATCAATGCCGTCGCACCGTCGATCGCCAAGCACCCGTTCCTGGCGAAGGTGACCTCCGACGATCTGCTCGACGAACTCGCTTCGCGCGAAGCGTACGGTCGTGCCGCTGAGGTGTGGGAGATCGCCGCGACGATCGCCATGCTCGCCAGCGACTACACCACCTACCTGACCGGCGAAATCGTTTCCATCTCCAGCCAGCGCGCCTGACCCGCCAGCTTCCCGAAAGGCATTCTCATGACAACTCCCCAGGCATACATCGTTGACGCGATCCGCACCCCCGTCGGCAAGCGCAACGGCTCGTTGGCCGGCTTCCACCCCGCCGACATGGGCGCCCACGTCATCAAGGCGATCATTGATCGCACCGGGATCGATCCCGAGGTTGTCGACGACGTCGTATTCGGCTGCGTCGACACGATCGGCCCGCAGGCAGGCAACATCGCCCGTACCGCGTGGCTGGCCGCAGGCATGCCGCTCGGCGTCCCCGGCACCACCGTCGACCGCCAGTGCGGCTCCAGCCAGCAGGCCATCCACTTCGCGGCACAGGCCGTGATGAGCGGCACCCAAGACGTGGTGCTCGCCGGTGGCGTCCAGAACATGAGCGCGATCCCGATCAGTGCGGCCATGATCGCTGGCCAGCAGTTTGGTTTCACCACCCCGACCGCCGAGTCGAAGGGCTGGACCGAACATTTCGGCGACCAGGAGATCAGCCAGTTCGTCGGCGCCGACATGATCGCCAAGAAGTGGAACATCAGCCGCCTCGAGATGGAGGAGTGGTCGCTCCAGAGCCATCAGCGCGCTAAGGCGGCGATCGCTGAAGGCCGCTTCGCTAACGAGTACGTAGCCCTCGGTGACTGCGTCGTCGACGAGTGCCCCCGCGACACCACCATGGAGAAGATGGCATCGCTCGACGTCCTCGCTCCCGGCTCGCAGCTGACCGCAGCCGTCGCCTCGCAGATCTGCGACGGCGCGTCGGCCACCCTCGTCGTTTCGGAGAAGGCGCTTGAGCAGTACGGCCTGACCCCTCGCGCCCGCATCCACCACATGTCGGTGCGTGGCGACGACCCGGTGATGATGCTGTCCGCACCGATCCCAGCCACCGAGTACGCCCTCGCAAAGACGGGCATGAGCATTGATGACATCGACGTTGTCGAGATCAACGAGGCCTTCGCGCCGGTCGTGTTGTCGTGGCTCAAGGAAACCGGTGCCGACCCGGCTCGCGTGAACCCCAACGGTGGCGGCATCGCCCTCGGCCACCCGCTGGGTGCCACCGGTGCCAAGCTGTTCGCCACCATGCTCAACGAACTGGAGCGCACTGGCGGCCGCTACGGACTGCAGACCATGTGCGAAGGTGGCGGCACCGCAAACGTCACCATTATCGAACGTCTGGGCTAATCAGTCGCAAGATTAATACCGACATTCCGTGCCTAATAAGTATGGGATGTCGGTATTTTTTGCTCCCTGGGAAAAGCGTCGCATAGCATCTGAACAACTGACATGTTCTTTACACTTGCTTTACCTATGAGGAGTTACTGGATGAACCGCGCGCGACTGGGCCGATTGGGGCTTCTCTTAACATCGGCACTGGTGTTCGCTGGTATCACCGCCGCACCGAGCAATGCGGCCCCGCAAATGGAAGACATCGTGGTCCACTCGGCATCGATGAACCGCGACATTCCGTTGACGGTCCTCAAGCCGAAGGACACGTCCAAGCCTGCGCCCGTCCTGTACCTCCTCAATGGTGCTGGCGGCGGCGAAGACACCGCCACCTGGCAACGCAACACTGACGACATTCCTCGGTAAGGAACTCCCGCCGGCCATCGGCGGCAAGTACAACACCAGCGGCAAGAATGCGATCGCCGGAATCTCGTCATCCGCGACGTCTGTGCTGAACCTCGCCATCGAACACAAGGGCCTGTACAAGGCTGTCGGTTCGTACAGTGGCTGCGCCAGCACTTCGAGCCAGCTCGGGCAGATCTACATGCAGATCGTCGTCGAGCAGCGCGGCAAGGCCGACATCACCAACATGTGGGGCGACCTCTCCGATCCGCTGTGGAAGAAGAACGACCCGGTTGTGCACGCCAACGGCCTGCGCGGACTGTCGCTGTACCTCAGTAATGCCAGTGGTCTGCCCGGCCCGCACGACACTCTCGTCGAAGTTCCGGATCCCGTCGTCCTCGCTGACCGCATCGTCGTTGGCGGTGGCATCGAAGCGGCTACCCGCATCTGCACCGACCAGTTGGTGGGCAAGCTCAAGAGCCTGAACATCCCGGCAACCGTCGACTACCCGATCGCTGGCACGCACTCTTGGCCGTACTGGCAGGAGCAGCTCCACAAGTCGTGGCCGCAGCTCGCCCGCGCCATCGCATAAGCAAGCGTGCGCTATCGCGCACATAAAGGTGTGTCTTCCGTGTAGCGGCCCTGTGATTCAAACCACGGGGCCGCTACACTTGGGATGAGTGAGCAAATTTGTCTCACGGTGTTTTGAATGCCTCGTAGTGGGAGAGTGGAATGACCAAACCGGCAGAAATGGCCGTGCGTGCGGGCGACAAAGTGTCGTCGGAATCGCGGACGTTGGAAGAGCTTCTCGACATCCAGAAGGCCGCGTTTCTGCGCGACGGAATCCCCGATGCGCGGACCCGCATCGACCGGATCAACCGTCTCGGGCAGATGCTGCTCGACCACTCGGACGAACTGACGGCCGCGCTGACCGCAGACTTCGGTACCCGGCCGGCTGACCTTTCCGTCGCCGCCGACATCGCTGGCTGCATGATCGACATCGCACACCAGCGCCGCAGCGCTGAAAAGTGGATGCAGGAAGTCACCGTCAATAAGCTGCAGGGCCTGGTGGGCTTCAAACAGCGGTTGCGTCGCGATCCGCTCGGCGTTGTCGGCATCATGGGTCCTTGGAACTTCCCGTTGCAGCTGACGATCGTGCCCGCGGCTTCGGCGTTCGCTGCGGGCAACCGCGTCCTCATCCGGCCGTCGTCGGTCACCGCGAAGACCACCGACGTGATCGCGCGCGTGGCCCCCGACTACTTCTCGATCGAAGAACTGGCCGTCATCACCAGCAAACACGGTGGCGGTTCGGACTTCGCGAAGCTCAAGGTCGACCACATGTTCTTCACCGGTTCGCCGGAAGTTGGCTCGTCCGTCGCACAAGAAGCGGCCAAGAACCTGGTGCCGGTCACCTTGGAATTGGGTGGAAAAAACCCCGTCGTCGTCGACAAGAGCTACGACATCGCCAAGGCCGCGACCAGCATCGCCGACTCGCGGATGGTGAACGGCGGCCAGGTGTGCCTGTGCCCCGACTACGTGTTTGTGCCCGAAGACAAGGTTGGCGAGTTCACCGACAAGGTGATGGCGCGCTGGACCAAGAACTTCCCGACCATCGTCGACAACGACGACTACACGTCGACCATCAACGAGAAGAACTACAACCGCATCGTTGATCTGATCGACGACGCCGTGAACCTCGGTGCCACCAAGCATCAGCTCAAGCCCGCGGGCGAAGAACTGCCGAATGCGGGGGCGCGCAAGATTCCGCCGACCATCCTCACCGGTGTTACCCCCGGGATGAAGATCGAGGACGACGAGGTATTTGGTCCGGTCCTGACCGTGTACCCGTACCGCGACCTGTCTGAGGCGATCGACAAGATCAACTCGGCCGGGCACCCGCTGACGCTTTACTGGTTCGGTGAGGACAACGACAACCTGAAGACGGTTGCCGATAACACCCGCAGTGGATCCATCTCGGGGAACGACTTTGGCTTGCATATGCTGTCGTCCAAGCTGCCGTTTGGCGGTGTCGGGCGTTCCGGCATGGGCAATTACCACGGCGAGTTCGGGTTCAACACGTTCAGTCACGCTCGCGCGGTTACTGTCTCGAAGCTGCCGATGTCGTTCGCGGAGAACATGGTGCCGCCGTTCGGCAAACGCGAAAAGCGTGCGACGAGCATTCAGATGAAGCTGTGGCGCTTCCTCAACGGTCGTGCGATGAAGAAGTCGGCCAAGAAGCGGTGATCTCGTAGGTCACTCGGTGCGCCTCATTCCCTCGGGATGGGGCGCACCGTTGTCTTTACGGATCAGGGGCTGTAACGAGGAGCGACGCACCTAACCAACCAAGCACTTGCTAGGGTAGGGGGTAGTCATACGAGGGAGGCACGGTGGCGTCGAAGACATCGGTAAGCGGGACCAGCCGTCGAGACGAACTGCTGGGGATCGCCGGCCAGTTGTTCGCTGATCGCGGCCTGCGCTCGACCACGGTACGCGATATTGCTGACGCGGCCGGAATCCTGTCGGGCAGCCTCTATCACCATTTCGATTCCAAGGAGTCGATGGTCGACGAGTTGCTTCGCGACTTCCTCGACAGCCTGTTTGCCAGCTACCGCGAAATCGTCGAAGCGAAAATGTCGGCGACGGATACCATTCGAGCACTCGTGGTCGCCTCATTCGAGGCCATCGATGCCCGCCATACCGCCGTCGCGATTTACCAGAATGAGGCACGACAACTCGCTGGTCAAGAACGCTTCGAGTACATCAGTGACCGCAACCTCGAGTTCCGCAACCTGTGGGAATCGGTGCTGCGCCGCGGCGTCGACGACGGCGACTTCCGCCCGGACCTCGATATCGACCTCGTCTACCGCTTCATGCGCGACACCGTCTGGGTTGCCGTCCGCTGGTACCGCCCCGGCGGCACCATGACTGTCGAGCAGATCGCGGATCAGTACCTTTCGATCGTGCTCGACGGGATCTTGCCGCGCTGATCGGTGTTCGTGAGCACTTACGGCTTCCGAGAAGCAGTCACCGTGAACTTGGTGTTCCGCGCGATCTGACGCGTCGGTCCGACGACCTTTTCCAACGTCGGCCGGTAACGCAGGTGCGAATTCCAGACGCACCAGAGTTCGCCACCTGATGCGAGGGCGCGGGCGGCGTCGGCGAAGAGATGGCGGGCGATGCCCGTCGAGACGGCGGCGTCGCTGTGGAACGGCGGGTTCAGCGCGATCAGTTCCTGCGAACCGTCGGCCACCGACTCCAGGCCGTCGGCCTGTTCCACGTGAATCCGATCGGCGACGCCGTTGGCGGCGGCGGTCGCGCGGGCAGACGCAGCCGCAGCAGCGGAGCGGTCGGTCGCCAAGACCGTAATGTTGTCGCGCGCTAACGCCAAGGATGCGGCAACGAGGCCGCTGCCGCACGCGAGGTCGACGGCGGTCGTAGCGTCGGGGCGGGCGGCGTCGAGGGTGGAGAGTAGGAAGCGGGTACCGACGTCGACGCGGTTGCCTGCGAAAACTCCGCCGTGGGCGGCGAGGGTGACGCCGAGGTCGTCGTGGCGTTCCAGTTTCGGCCAGGTGCCGAGTTGCTCGACGGCAATGGCTGGGCGCGGGCCGCGGGCGAACAGGACGCGCGACTTTTGTCGTGCGTGTGAGATGTCGACGCGGTCGAAGAACTGGCCGAGGACGTCGTTCATCGCGACCGACATGTGCTTGATGCGACCGCCCGCCACCACGACCACTTCGGGGTCGGCGTTGGCGGCGATTAGGGCTGCGACCTCGGCAAGGCGTTCCAAGCTGCGGGGTAGGCGCAGCAACACCACGCGTGCGCCGGACACCGCACTCGCGTCGAAGGGCAGCTGGATGATCTCGACGTTGAAACGGTCGGCGTTGCGACTCGACGCGCGTTCGCCCGTCACCAGGTCCTGATGGCTGCGCACACTCGTGGCACCGCTGACCGCCGCGCCGATCGCGAGCGCGCCATAGGCGTCGTCGAACACCGTCACCGAGTCGGCGGTCGCATCGGCGAGGAATCCTGCGGCCTCGTCGAGAATCAGCCGGTCGGCGGCATCGGAGGCGGACAGATCGGGGCCGTCGGGGTCGGGGTCGCGCCGGAGCAGGGAGAAGTCCACGATCGGGAGGTTACCGGTGACGGGCCGCGATCGGCGCATCGTTGGTGCAGCGGTAGCGTCGAGCCCATGTCTTCTGGTGCGCAGGTGCAGCGTTCAATCCCCGTGCCGATGCTCCTGAGTCTGGCGCTATTGTCGGCGATCGCACCGCTGGCGACCGACATGTATCTCCCGGGCCTGCCGCGGGTCGTTGATGAACTCGACACGTCACCGTCTCTGGTGCAGTTGACTCTCACCACGTTCATGCTGGGGTTGGCCGCCGGGCAACTCGTCATGGGACCGCTCTCGGACGGATTGGGTCGACGACGCCCGCTGATCGTCGGCACCGTGCTTCTGACGCTCGCCGGACTGGGGTGCGCGTTAGCACCGTCGATCGGGGTGTTGATCACGCTCCGATTCCTTCAAGGGGTCACTGGAGGCATCGGCGTCGTGGTGGCGCGGGCGGTGATCGCCGACCGTACCGAGGGCGATCAGTCAGCGAAGCTGTTCAGCATCATGATGATCATTACCAGCGCGGCACCGGTGGTCGCGCCGTTGCTCGGCGGCGTGCTGGTGGGGCCGATCGGCTGGCGCGGAGTCTTTTACGTACTGACCGGATTAGCCTTGGTGATGCTGTTCGCGGTAGCGCGGTTTGTTCCCGAGAGCTTGCCCGTGGAGCGGAGGCACCCCGTGGAGCCGCGCGCCATCGCCAGCAATATCCGCGCGGTGCTGAGCAATCGGCTGTACCTCGGTTACACCCTGACCTTTGGTATCGGCTTCGGCGCGATGTTCGGTTACATCTCGGCCTCGCCCTTCGTCATCCAGGAACTGATGGGCTTCTCGCCCGCAGTGTTCTCCGTGCTCTTTGCGATCAATGCCCTCGGAATCGGGCTGGCCGGTACCGCGAACACCAGACTCGTCGGCAAGTTGCATCCGCAGCGGTTGTTGACGATTGGCGTCGGCGCGCTGGTGATGGTGGGTACGGGGATGCTGGCGGTCGCACTGTTTGCGCCGGATGTGCACTGGCTTCTGCTGGTCCTGATGTTTTGTCTCACCGCGACTTTTGGGCTGACGGCAGGAAATGCGACGGCGCTGGCGCTGGGGCAGGTCCGCGATCGGGCAGGCACCGGATCTGCGGTTCTCGGTACCCTGCAATTCACCGTCGGGGCCATCGTCTCTCCGCTGGTAGGGATTGGTGGTTCCACCAGCGTGCTGCCGATGGCGATCGTCATCTTCACGTGCACGGTGTTGGCTGCGGGAGCGTTTTTGACGACGTTGCGGTAGGAAGTTCGTTGAGCGTGCCGAGGTGCCTTCGAGGAGGTTTCAAGCCGCCGGTACCGTAGCGGCCATGGCTCACGTGACGGCAATCTGCGTTGTGCACGCACTGCTCCCGGATTCGGGGAAGGTCGGGACAACGGCGATCGACAAACGGCCCGTCGCCGGAGCGGTCAAGGTTGGTGATTACGGCGTGTACGCCGACGTGCAGGCCGACCGCAAACACCACGGCGGGCTCGACAAAGCGCTGTACGCCTACGCGCAGGAAGATGCCGACTTCTGGGCGCACGAACTGAGCCGGGAGATTCCGGCAGGCTCCTTCGGCGAGAACCTGCGGACCGTCGGGATCGACGTGAACGCCGCGCGGATCGGGGAGCAGTGGCGCATCGGCGACACGGTGGTCGTCGAAGTGACGTCGCCGAGAGTGCCTTGCCAAACCTTCGCGCGCTGGATGGGCGAAGAGACCAATGGCTGGGTGAAACGCTTTGCGCAGTCCGGTCGCGTCGGCCCCTACCTGCGCGTTGTGAAGCGGGGAAGCATCGCGCCGGGGGACGAGATCACGGTTGTGCATGTGCCCGACGGTGCTCCCGCCGTCAACGGGTTGTAAATCTTTTGCGCGACGACCGATCAGTTTCGGGGTCGGCACCGGTCTATATCTATGACGGCATCGATCGGCGGTGCCGCAGACGATTGGAACCGACATGCACAAGACAATTTTCGTCAACCTTCCCGTCGCCGACCTGGACGCTTCGAAGAAGTTCTTCGGCGCGTTGGGCTACCGCTTCGATGAGCGCTTCTCTGACGAGAATGCCGCCGCGCTGGTCCTCGGTGAGACGATGGTCGCGATGCTGCTGAAGCGCGACTTCTATCAGAGCTTTGTGCCGGGCAGGCAGGTCATCGACGCCCACAAGGTCAGTGGCGCTATCCTCTGCCTCGACGTTGATAGTCGTGAGATCGTCGACGAACTCGTCGGCAAAGCCGTCGCAGCCGGTGCGACCTTCGGCGATACCGAAGACCACGGATTCATGTACGGAAGTTCGTTCTACGATCTCGACGGCCACGGCTGGGAGATGATGTGGATGGACCCGGCAGCAGCTGAAGCTGGGCCGGAAGCCTTCGCAGCACAGAACGAGAGCTAACCAGATCCATGAGCGGCGACCGCGAGTTCGACGAAGCGACTAGCGCCCTGCGCGCGGAGTTGCTGGTGCACTGCTATCACATGCTCGGTTCGGCGACCGATGCCGAAGACGTCGTTCAGGAGGTCTACCTCCGCGCATGGCAGGCGTATCACCGGTTCGAAAGGCGGTCATCGGTCCGGACCTGGATGTACAAGATCGCGACCAATACGTGCCTCACCGCGCTGGAGGGAAAAGCGCGCCGACCGCTACCAACGGGGTTGGGGACCGAGTCGTCCGATCCGCGGGAGCCGGTGATCGCGAACGACGAAATCCTGTGGCTCCAACCGCTTCCCGATGCGGCGCTGGGCGATCCGGCGGCGGCAGTCACCGCACGTGAGAGCGTCGGCCTGGCGATGGTCGCAGCCCTGCAAGACCTACCGGCGAGGCAGCGGGCCACGCTGATCTTGCGTGATGTGCTGGCGTTCTCGGCAGCCGAGACCGCCGACGTGCTCGACATGTCGGTGGCTGCCGCCAACAGCGCGCTGTCGCGGGCGCGCGCAACGGTCGGGGACGGTGCGCGCAGGGATGGTCGTCGTGCGGCGGAGTTGTCCGAGCACGAGAGGCAGGTGTGGGACGACTTCTGTACCGCCTTTGAGCGGCACGACATTCCCGGCGTCGTCGACGTCCTTGCCGCCGACGCCATCTGGGAGATGCCGCCGTTCCCCGGCTGGTACATCGGCGCGGAAGAGATTGGAGTGCTGACGCTTTCGCAATGCCCAGCCAAGGTGGCCGACGATCTCAAAATGGTGAAGACCACCTGCAACGGCCAGCCCGCGGCCGGCATGTATCTACGTGACGGCGACGTCTGGCGCCGATTCCAGTTAGACGTGCTGAGCATCGTCGAGGGGAAGGTCGTGCACGTGGGTGCGTTCTTTGAACCCGCGCTGTTTTCGTTGGCAGGTCTGCCGGAAGTGCTTTAGGCGTCGTCGTCGCCGACGGGGCCGCCTTCACTTTCCCAGTTCTCAATCATGCGCACATTGGTGCGGGTGAACTTGCGTCGAACCCCGATGCCACCAGCTTCGTCTTCGGGCACGAAGGACGCACCGTAGTGCACGAGGGCTTCGGTGACGGCCTGGATTTCCTTGGACGACAACGAATTTCCCCCCTTCTCGTAGCGGCGAAGAGCATCCTGATCGACGTCTGCGAACCGGGCGATCGTCCGCGCCGACACCTGCGTCAAATGCCTCGCCGCGCGAGCCAGGGCACCATCCATGTGAAACTCGATTGCGGTCATATTTCCCATTGTCCCCGGTTTGGTTGTGGGTTACCAGGGATGCCGGGAAGTGGATGGAGTTAACCACCGATCCACAAATGGAACAGGCCCGACCGGCGATTCGCCGGTCGGGCCTGGGTCTAGAGCTCCCTAGCGGGGGAGGGAGGCCAAGCGGCTGTGGGCCTGGGTCATGATCGACTGGATCAGCTCGTCACAGGACGGGAGATCGTTGATCATGCCGACCACCTGGCCGGACGCCAACACGCCAGCTTCGGTGTTGCCGTCGACCAGACCGGCCTTCAGCAGCATCGGGGTGTTGCCAGCCATGATGATCTGCTGCCACGAGCGGTCGCCGCTCTTCTTCATCGACGCGCCGTCGCGGAGCATGGAAGTCCACTTCATGCCGGTCATCTGCTTGAACTCGTTGGCATTGCGTGCGGCGGCAAACAGAGCCTTGGCGCGCGAGCCAGTTTCGAGAGCTTCAACCAACTGAGTGCGGAGCACGCGGTGAGGCATGCCGTCGACCTTGAGTGAAACCACCGTGTCGTTGAGGGTGCGCTTCAGGTACTCCTGCTTGACGCTCTCCGGCACAGCCGAATCGGACGTCAGCAAGAAACGCGTACCCATCGCAACACCATCGGCACCGTAGGCGAGCGCGGCTACCAAGCCACGACCGTCGAAGAAACCGCCGGCCGCAATCACCGGGATCGACGTCGGACCGTCGTTGCCACCGAGGGCATCGACGACGGACGGCAGCAGCAGCGTGGTCGCGACGGGGCCGGTGTGGCCACCGCCTTCGCCACCCTGCACGATCACCGCGTCGGCACCCCACGAAGCCACCTTGACGGCGTGCTTGGCGGCACCGATCGACGGCACAACGACGAGTCCGTTGTCCTTGAGCTTGGCGATCAGTTCCTTCTTCGGCGCCAACGCGAACGAAGCAACCTTGACGCCCTCGCGGATCATCAGGTCGACGCGCTCGTTAGCGTCAGTGGCGTCGGCACGCAGGTTGACGCCGAACGGCTTGTTGGTCAGCGACTTGGTCTTCTTAATCGCAAACTCAAGCTCGTCGTACGTCATAGTGGCCGAGGCCAGAATGCCGAGGCCGCCCGCATTGGCGGTGGCGGCCGTCAACGACGGTCCCGACACCCAGCCCATGCCGGTCTGCACGATCGGATACTGCACGCCGACCATCTCGGTGAACCGAGTCGAAATCGGTGCAGCCTTCGCAGCGTCTGTCACGAGCGGACCTCGCGATCACGCAGGTTCTTCGGGTCGAGGACCTCGCGGATGATCTGCAACTGCTCAGCCGTGGGCTCAGCGGTGACCGGTGCCTTGTCGAGATCGGCAACAGCGAAGCCGGTGTTCTCGGCAACCTGCTCGGCGGTGACGCCGGGATGCAACGACAGTGCGCGCATCGTGTGGCCGGGGCCGCTGAAATCGAAGACGCCCAGGTTGGTGACCACGCGGTGGATGTTGAGGTCGTCGTACGCCGGGTTGTTTTCGTCGATCTTGTCGTAGCCGACACCGGAAACGATGTCGACCTGCTCCGGGAACACGCGAGCGGTGTGGTTACCAACCCAGTAGCTGGTGGCATGGTTGATGGTGTTGCCTGGGGCGCCGCGAACACCAAACATCTGGCGCTTGGGGTGCTGCAGCGGACCGAATGCCGAGAGGTTTTGGTTGCCGAACCGGTCAATCTGGTTGGCGCCCATGACGACGTGGCGACGGCCCGAGGCGACGACGTCGAACACCTTGCGGAACGGCATCCAACCCTCGATGGGGCTGGACTGTCCCACGGCGGGGGTGTCGGCGAGGATGAGGGCTTCACCGTCGGTGATCAGCAGATCGGGCTCGGTGGTGAGGCGTGCGAGGCGGGCACCGATCAGCGGGTTGGTCGCCATCGGCGATGCCATGATCTCGCCGGCCCCGGTGAAAATGTCGGCGCATGCGACGACGCAGTATTCGGCGCGGGTGATTTCGGTGCTCACTTGCTGCTCTCCTTCTGTGCCTGCTGCTCGGCCTGCCACTTGGCGACCTCGCTCTGGTAGGTGGCTTCGTCAACGTCGAGGAAACGGGTCTTGAATGCCGACCAGGTTTCTTCGGTGCCAGCGGACTCGGCATAGAACTTCAAGAAGGCATTGTCGCGGCCGTAACCGCCGGCGAACGTGAAGTGTGCGCCGTTGGGGGCGTGCACCACGCGGTCGACGTTCATGCGGTTAACGATGAGGCGTTCGCGGGCCACCGAACCGACGAGCTCTTCAGTGGAAACAACCTCGTCGGCCGACACGTAACGACGCTCAGCGGCGGCGAGGTACAGGTCGTCGAAGTACGGGTCGACGCCGGTGTAGGCGGCGTTGCCGTGAATGTCGGCGATATCCAGGTGCACGAATGCCGCGTCGAGCTTCAGGGCGGGCATCGCGATCAGCGTCTGGGTACGACCGTCAGCGTCCGCGTAAGGCGACTCGATGGTCTTGAGCTCGCCTTCCCAGAACTCGGGAACAGCGGAACCGAGACCGGCGCGGATCGGCAGGAACGGGAGGCGAGCAGCGGCGGCTTCGAGGCCGCACTTGATCATGCCCTCATCCATCTCGCGGGCTTCCAGGGTGCCTTCGGTGCGGACCTTGGCGAACCACGGGTCGTAGAAGGGGGCGGCGTCGAGCGAAACGAAACCGTAGTAGGCGCGCTTCACCTTGCCCGCGGCGCACAGCAAGCCGAGGTCGGCGCCGCCGTAGGTCACCACGGTCAAGTCCTTGACATCCGAACGTGCAATCGCACGGACCAGGGCCATCGGCTTGCGGCGCGAGCCCCAGCCGCCGAGGCCGATAGTCATGCCGTCTTCGAGCTCGGCGACAACGTCGTCGAAGCTCGACGTCTTGTCAGTCTTGGAGGACATCAGTTCCCTTTCAAGGTCTTGCCGGTCTCGACGAACGCATCACGATGTTCGTCGGCGACGCCGGCCAGATTCAATTCATAGGTGTAACGCTGCTCAAGCAGGTAGCTGGTCTTGACATCGACGGGGTCGATGCCGTTGATCGCGGCCTTGGCGGCGCGGATCACGCGGGTGTCCTTCTGGTCGATCATGCGAGCGACTTCGAGGGCGGCCTCAAGGAGTTCTTCGCGCGGGACGGCCTTGTAGCAAGAGCCGAAGTGCACAAGCTGCTGGGCGGTCACGTTCTGCGCCGTGTAGTACAGGGTGCGCATCATGTGCTGCGGAACCAGACGCGCCAGGTGAGTGGCGGCACCCAGAGCGCCGCGGTCCACCTCGGGGAGACCGAAGACGGCGTCGTCGGAGGCGATGATCACGTCAGCGTTGCCGACGAGGCCGATGCCGCCGCCGACACAGAAGCCGTTAACGGCGACGATGACGGGGACCTGGCAGTCGTACACGGCGGAGAAGGCTGCGGCGCAACCCTTGTTGGCGTCGACCAGAGCGCCGAAGCCCTCGGTGTTCTGCATTTCCTTGATGTCGACGCCGGCGTTGAAGCCGCGGCCTTCGGCGCGAAGGATCACGACGGACGTTTCCGGGTCGGCGCCGGCGGCCAAGATAGCCTCGCCGAGCTCGAACCATGCGGCGCTGGGCAGGGCGTTGACCGGCGGAAAGTCGACAGTCACGGTCACAATGCCGGATTCGACGCGGGCGGTGGTGATCGGCACACCGACTCCTTTGCTGGGGGGCTGGGTGGTACTCAATGACTACCCAAGCAAATGCTTGGTTGTTTGTTACAGTAGCACCATGACCAATGGAGTGCACAGCCCGGCGAATCTGGGACTTGCAGGGAAAACGATCCTCGTCACCGGGGGTGTCCGCGGTGTCGGCGCAGGCATTGCGCAGGTACTTGCTGATCTCGGTGCCAACCCCGTGGTGTGCGCGCGCCGCCCGGGCGACGACGGCCGTGAGTTTTACCCGTGCGACGTCCGTGACAGTGACGCCGTCGCCGAAATGATCGCCGCGATCGTCGCCAAACACGGCACCCTCGACGGTGTCGTCAACAATGCGGGCGGTTCGCCGTTCGCGCTCGCCGCGGATGCATCGGACAACTATTCGCGCAAGATCATCGAACTGAACTTGATTGCCCCGCTGATCGTGGCGCGCGCTGCCCACCAGGTGATGGTGAATCAGCCCGACGGCGGTTCCATCGTGAACGTCTCGAGCGTGAGCGGGCACCGTCCGTCGCCCGGCACCGCCGCCTACGGTGCTGCCAAAGCCGGCATGGACAACCTGACCGAGTCCCTCGCCGTCGAATGGGCGCCTGCCGTTCGGGTGAACTCGGTGATCTGCGGACCGGTGCACACCGAGCAGTCGCACCTGCATTACGGCGACGACGATGGCATTGCCGCCGTCGGTGCCACCATCCCGATGGGTCGCCTCGCGCTCCCCGAAGACATCGGCAACGCTGTCGCCTTCTTCCTGTCGCCGATGGCGTCGTTCATCACTGGCTCCACCGTCACCGTTCACGGCGGCGGCGAAAAGCCAGCCTTCCTGTCGGCCGCCAACGCGGACAACAAGGCCTAACCCCACCCCGCTTAGAACCCACCCCAGAACCAAGTAGAGAGCGAAAACCTGTGAGCACAAAGCTGAATGAAGGTCGCGTCGTCATCATCACCGGCGCCGGACAGGGCATCGGTCGCGCCCACGCGCACGCCTTCGCCGCCGACGGCGCCAAGGTGGTCGTGAACGACTACGCCGCAGACTCGGCCGCCACCGTCGTTGAAGAGATCCGTGCAGCCGGTGGCGAAGCCGTCGTCGCCGCCGGTGACGTTGCCGACTGGGAGACCGGTGCTGCCATCGTGCAGACCGCCATCGACACCTTCGGTCGCCTCGACATCCTGGTCAACAACGCAGGCTTCCTCCGCGACCGCATGCTGCTCTCGCTCGGCGAAGAAGAGTGGGACTCGGTGGTCCGCGTGCACCTCAAGGGCCACTTCGTGATGTTGCGTCACGCCGGTGCCTACTGGCGCGCACAGTCGAAGGCCGGCGAGCAGGTGGCCGCCCGCATCATCAACACCTCGTCGGGCGCGGGCATCTTCGGCTCGGTGGGCCAGGGCAACTACGCCGCCGCCAAGGCCGCCATTGCGGAGCTCACCATCCAGGCCGCCGCTGAACTCGGTGGCTACGGCATCACCGTCAACGGCATTGCCCCCGCGGCCCGCACCCAGATGACGATGGGCGCAGGCGACGAAATGGCCGGGCAGATGGCCGCCCCCACCGACGGCTCGTTCGACGCCATGGACCCGGCCAACATCTCGCCGCTCGTCGTGTGGCTCGGTTCGCCGGAGTCCGCGGCCGTCACCGGACGCCTCTTCGAGGTTGAGGGCGGCATTGTGACCGTCCTCGACGGCTGGCAGCGCGCCGCGTCCCGCGACAATGGTGCCCGCTGGGAGGTCGCCGAACTGACTCCCGTCATCGCCGAGCTCATCGACGCATCGCCGAAGCAGGTGAAGGCATATGGCGCTCGCTGATGCCGATCGCATCGCCGCGGCCCGCGCCTACGTCGATGCCCTCGTCAGTCACGACGCGTCCGCAGTGAAGTTGACGCCCGACTGCACCCGCATCGAGTTGGGTGTGAAGACCGGGCGCAACGGCGACCACATTCGCCGCAGCCTTAACAACGGCCCGCAGTTCAAACTGATCTACCAGATCAGTGACTTCACGGCCAACGTTGTCGACGGCACCGTCAACACCACCTACTACGTGCACGTTCATCCCAAGATTCTCGGGTTGGCGGCACGCGTGGTGGAATCGTTCGACGTTGACGAGTCGGGAGCGATCTCGGCAATCACCGCCAAATTCTCCGTCCCCACCCGCAAGGTTTAAGGAACAACCGTGACCGAATCTGCAGTTCTTTACGAGGTGCGCGACGGCGTCGGCATCATCACCTTCAACCGGCCCGAAGCGATGAACGCGGTAAACGCCGACCTCGCCATCGGTGCGGGCAACGCCTTGGCGCAAGCCTCGGCCGACCCCGCAGTGCGGGTTGTGGTGCTGACCGGAAACGGTCGGGCATTCTGTGCCGGAGCCGACCTCAAGGCCGTCGCGCGTGGCGAGGGCATCGCCGACAACGACCATCCCGAGCGTGGCTTCGCGGGAATCGTCCAGCATTGGATCGACAAGCCGGTCATCGCCGCCGTAAATGGATTCGCGATGGGTGGCGGCACCGAGATCATGTTGGCTGCTGACCTGGTAGTCGCCGCCGATTCGGCAGTCTTTGGCCTGCCGGAAGTGAAGCGCGGCCTCATCGCCGGTGCAGGCGGCGTCCTGCGCATGCAGCGACAGCTGCCGCTGAAGCGGGCCCTGGAACTGGTCCTGACCGGCGACGGTATCGAGGCGGCGACCGCCCTCGACTGGGGGCTGGTGAACCGTGTGGTTCCCGCCGAAGAAGTGTTGGCGACCGCGCTCGAGTTGGCTGCGAAAATTGCCGCCAATGCGCCGCTGTCGGTGCAGTACTCCAAGCAGACCGTCTACCGGACCCAGCAGGGACGTTCGGACTGGAACCCCGCGTGGGGTGCCGAGGATCCGTGGGCCGTCAATACCGATCTCGGGATGAAGGTGTTCACATCGAAGGATGCCCGCGAAGGTCCCCGGGCCTTCGCTGAGAAGCGTCAGCCGAACTGGCAAGGCGAGTAGTACCTGCATAGAAGTTCCCGCACAGGACCGATGAGGCTCAGAAAGGTCTCATCAACGCTGTGCGGGAACTTTTATGCGCGGAGCAGCGGCTAATGCTGGACGGGGCAGCCAGCGTGGGCGAAGGTACCCATGGATTCGATTTCGAACCCGTCGGGGTACGACTTGATCCGGGCCATGTTGTGGACATAGCGCGGCTTGCGGCGGCTCGGGAGTAGTCCGGCGATCTTTCCGCGCACCTTCAGTCCCACCCGGGATGCGCCGCGCACCAGTGCCGGCGGCCGCTTATAGCCGAAGGCATCGAGCAGGGAATCGTCCATCACGGACAGGCTGAAGAGGTCGATCGCCGGACCGAGTGGCCTCGGGTAAAAGGTCTTAAACAGCTTCAGCGTGGCATCGCCGGTGCGGCGGACGCCGGGGGTTCCACCGGAGACGTAGTGCTCCTTCTCGTACTCGTCCATGAGTCGCGCGAACTCGTCGTATGTCTCGGGCATGTCCTTGATCGCCATGTGGCGGCCAAGTTGGCGGTAATACCGGACGCTGGCGCGTACCTCCTCGGCAGTGAGTGGGCGCGATGCATAGTCGTGGATCCAGCGGACCGGCACCACCACAAACGTTGCTAGAACGTACAGCATGTCCGCGTTCGAGATGTCGTACATCTTGTGCATCTGATTGATCCGGCGCATGGCGGCTGTGCCGTCGGTGCTGTCGAAGCCCTTCAGGAGTGGCACCTCCAAAAGGATGGCGGTGTCGTCGTACCGCTTCTGGGGGACGTCCTTGAACTGGGCGGTCTCGTCGAGCAGGTTGCCGACGGTCGGCACCGCGTAGGTGCGGAACAGGGCGAAGCTCAGCGCCTGATTGATATCCCACGGAAATTCGTAGGTGGCGAGCCTGCGGTAAATCTCGTGAAAGTCAGTCTCCGGATCCAAACCGGCAGTCGTGCTCTTGCTTGACATAGATCGCTCCTTGGATGTCGATTACGTCACTGTAAGTGGACTTATAGTTTTCTGCAAGAGGTTGTTCGCGCAGATGTGAATACAGTTGGACGAATGGTGAGAAAGGCGTCGGTGCCGTCGGAGCAAGCGCGCAGACGATTTTTGGATGCGGGGTTGGCGGTACTGGCAGGAAGTGGACATGCGGGCCTCAAGCTGGCCCAGGTGTGCGACGCGGCCAGCGCAACAACGGGCAGCTTCTACCACGCTTTCGGTAGCTGGGCGGAGTACAAGACGGCACTCATCGCCCACTGGCGCAGCGAGCAAAGCAGCCGACTGATCGAGGACGCGCTTGCGGTTCCTGATCTTCGCGAACGGATGGATTACCTCATCGACATCGGCTTGGGGCTCGATCGCGCCTGCGAGGCAGCCATCCGCGTTTGGTCCCAGCACGATCCCGAAGTCCTTGCGCACTTAACCGAGGTTGACCGCGAGCGGACGGACGTCATTGCCGACACCACGGCGCAGGTCTTGGGCGACGTGGCAACGGCACGACAGTTTGCTCAGGTCTCGATGTATTTGCTCGTGGGTTATCAGATGGGAACGGTCGAATCCCTTGATGCGCTGCGCTTCGGATTTAACTCGCTGCTGGCGTATTCGCTGGGAGAGTGAGGCATACGCAAAACGAGCCCGGTCGCGATGACCGGGCTCGTGTTGTGTTGCCTTGAATTTAGGAGCTGGGGGCGCGCACCACCATCGGGACGCCGGGGAACAGGGCTGCCATCTCCGACCGTGACTTGCGCAGGGCCGCAGTGCCGTACCCGTGCTTGCGGGCAGAGGGGCGGATCCAGATGCGGACGTCGACCTCGCCGCCGTGAAGCTCGCCGAACACAATGCCGATCTTGCGGTCGTCTTCGACGGCGACGAGCCAAACTGCGTCCTCCGCGTCGACGCGGTCGACAGCCTGGGCGATCTCGTCGTCGAGTGCGCCCGCGGGAGCACCCGATCCGTCTCCTGCCACGCCCTGTTCGGAGGTGCGCTCAGCAAAAATGTCGGCGTCCTCGTCAGCGGAGAACGGGCGGAGGCTGAGGGTGTCGCCAGAGCTGGCGGGGCGTTCGGCGAGGGTGAACGTGATGGCTTCGTTGAGGTTGTCGAGTTCGGCCTGGTTCTTGCGGCGCTCGTCCGTGGTGAGTTGGTAGAACGACATGTTCAACACGGCTTCGGCGCCGAGCTTTGACTTGCCGAGCAGAGCCGCGATCTTGGTGGCTGCGGTATCGCGATTCTCGGCCTCGACGATGATGTCGAGTACTTCGTGGCGACGTTCCATCGCACTCAGCAGTGCGTCGGTAATGTCGCGTCGGCTTGCTGTCTGGTCCACATCGGTCATAGTTCGATAGTAGCCACACCGGAGTGTTTCGCACCCGGGTCTGCCGCTGGCCGGAACGAATTTAACGCAGTGTTTGCAGGTGTGGACCTTGGGCTCTAGCGCTTGCGGCGCAACAGGATTGGGCAAGTGCTTTCGCAAATCTAGAACACGTTCTAGTATTCGGAATATGGAATCTGGTTTCGATATCGACGATCTATTGCACAATCCCGTCCACCTGGGCGACCTCATGGTGGCCGCGCTGCACCGGAACCACGACAAACCCGTGCTCCGCCTGGGGGATACGGAACTGACGGGCAAGCAGATGGCCGAACAGATCAGTTGCTTCACCCAGGCCATCGAGGCCGCAGGCGCCGGAACTGGCAAGGCGGTTGGACTGCTGGCGCTGAACCGTCCGGAAGTGCTCTACGTGATCGGTGCAGGCCAGACGCAGGGCTGGCGTCGCACCGCTTTGCATCCGCTGGGGTCGCTCGACGACCACGCATACGTCCTGTCCGACGCCGGTGTCTCGACGTTGATCATCGACCCGAATCCCAAGTTCGTCGAACGCGCCGTCGCCTTGCTGGAGCAGGTCGAGAGCCTGACCCAGGTGCTTACCCTCGGCCCGGTGCCCGCCGAACTCGCCGAGGTTGGGGTGGACATCATCGCCGCTGCCGCCAAGTACGAGCCGCAAGAACTGACCGCGGCGATTCTCGACCCCGAGCACGTCGTCTCCATTACCTACACCGGCGGAACCACCGGCAAGCCCAAGGGTGTGATCGGTACGGCACGAGCCATGGCGACGATGACGCAAATCCAGCTCGCCGAATGGGAATGGCCGGAGCGTCCCAAGTTTCTGATGTGCACGCCGCTCTCGCACGCCGGCGCGGCCTTCTTTGTGCCGAGCCTGGTAAAGGGCGGCACCATGGTGGTCCTGAGTAGCTTCAACCCCGCAGAGGTGTTGGAGACCATCGAGCGCGAACGCATCACCGCCACCATGCTTGTGCCGTCGATGATCTACGCGCTGATGGACCACCCGGATTCGCACACCCGCGACCTGTCATCGCTGGAGACCGTCTACTACGGGGCGTCGCCGATCAACCCGGTGCGTCTCGGCGAGGCGATCGATCGCTTCGGTCCGATCTTCGCCCAGTACTACGGCCAGTCCGAAGCGCCGATGGTCATCAGCTACCTCCGCAAAGACGAGCACGACAAGGAACGATTGGGTAGCTGCGGTCGCCCGTCGGTGTTCCTGCGGACCGCGCTGCTCGACGCCGAAGGCAACCGGGTCAAGCGTGGTGAGCCCGGCGAGATTTGCGTGTCTGGGCCGCTGTTGGCGGGCGGCTACCTCGGACTCCCGCAGCAAACCGCCGAGACATTCGTCGACGGCTGGTTGCACACCGGCGACGTCGCTCGCGAAGACGAGGATGGCTTCTGGTTCATCGTTGACCGCACCAAAGACATGATCGTCTCCGGTGGCTTCAATGTTTTCCCGCGCGAAGTGGAAGACGTGATTGCCGAGCATCCGGCGGTCGCGCAGGTGGGTGTCGTGGGTGCTCCCGATGAGAAGTGGGGTGAAGCCGTGACCGCGGTGGTCGTGCTGCGGGCTGACGCCGATGGCGGCGACGAGGCCAAGGCGAAGATCGTGGCCGAACTGCAGGCATCGGTGAAGGATCGCAAGGGCGCAGTTCAGTCACCGAAGACGGTGGTCTTCGCGGACTCGCTTCCGCTGACCGGACTTGGCAAGCCCGATAAGAAGGCCTTGCGAGCGCAGTTCTGGAAGGAATCGGAGCGAGCGGTGGGCTGATGGCCGTGGAAGACGAAGAACCGGAGCCCGGAACCGACCGACCGGAGCTGACCGTAGTCGCGGACATGAGCTTGTGCGACGGTTATGGCGAATGCGTGAAAGCCGCACCCGCCGTGTTTGCGCTCGACGACGATGGGTACGTCCTCATCAAGGACCCGAATGTTTCCGAAGAAGAGGAAGCTCGGGTGATACGGGCGGTCTCGCGGTGCCCCAAGGGTGTGCTGACCTTGCTCGCAGATGGCAAACCGGTCGACATTCCATAGCTCGAAAAAATTAGTGCCGCCGATCGTGACCCAAGATGAGTCACGATCGGCGGCACTAATTTTGGCTGACGCGTGGTTACTTCGGTGAGCAGATGACGACCGGAATCTTCCGGTCGGTCCAGGCGGCGTAGGTGTTGAAATCTGCGTACAGATCCACCAGTTGCGGCCACAACCGATCCCGTTCGGCGTCGTTGGCGATGCGCGCGGTGTAACGGCGATCGTCGCCGCCGACTTGAATGCGGACCGACGGGTCGTCGCGCACGTTGTAATACCAAGCGGGGTTGCTCGGCAGGCCACCCTGCGACGCCACGACGACGATGTCGTCGCCATCGCGAAGGAACAGCAGCGGTACGGTCCGCTCCTGTCCCGACTTGCGTCCGATGCTCGTCAACAGGCAGACGGGCGTGGGATTCCGCAGTGCGGAACCCACGCGCCAGGTGCCGCCGAACTTGCCGCGAGTCAGTTTGTACAGCCGCGTGTTAAGCCGCGACCCGACTTTGATGAACTTCGCGACAATCGGCGAATCTAGCTGTGCCGGGCGCGCATTGGCGTCCAACTTAGATGCGCTCGATGATGGTGGCGGTCGAGAGCGCGCCACCGGCGCACATGGTGACCAGCGCTGTCTGCTGGTCGCTGCGCTCAAGTTCGTGAAGAGCAGTCGTGAGCAGGCGCGAACCGGTGCTACCGACGGGGTGACCAAGCGCGATAGCGCCACCGTTGACGTTGACCTTGTCCATATCGGCGTTGTGAACCTGTGCCCAACTGAGGACGACCGAAGCAAATGCTTCGTTGATTTCGACGATGTCGATGTCGTTCATCGTCATGCCGGAACGCGACAGGACACGCTCCGTTGCCTGCACCGGGCCGTCGAGGTGGTAGTACGGCTCTGCACCGACGAGGGCCTGGCTGACGAAGCGGGCGCGCGGCTTGAGGCCGAGGGCCTTGGCCTTGTCGGAATCCATGATCAGGATGGCGGCGGCACCGTCGGAGATCTGCGACGAGTTGCCTGCGGTGTGGATGCCGCCCTCGATGACGGGCTTGAGGTTGGCAAGCGATTCCAGCGTGGTCTCGCGGAGGCCTTGGTCGCGGTTGACCTCGAGGATGTTCCCGGTGAGCTCGCCTTCCTTGGTGCGCTCCGGGGCCTTCACAGTGAGGACCTCGCGGTCGTAGCGGCCTTCGTCCCAGGCGCGCTTCGCGTTGGCCTGCGAACGGACGCCGAGGGCGTCGACCTCAGCGCGCGTGATGCCGCGGCGCTTGGCGATACGCTCTGCGGCCTCGAACTGGTTCGGCATATCGATCGACCAGGATTCGGGGCGTCGCGGGCCTGCTTCTGTGCCAACGTTGGCGCCGAGTGGCACATGCGACATGCATTCGACGCCGCACGCGATGCCGACATCGATGGTTCCGGTGGCGATCAGGCCGGCGATCATGTGATTGGCCTGCTGCGCCGATCCGCACTGGCAGTCGATGGTGGTCGCACCGGTCTGCCAGGGGAGCCCGGCGTGCAGCCAAGCGGTGCGCGTGACGTTGTTGCCTTGCTCGCCGACCTGCATTACGCAGCCGCCAACAACCTGCTCAACGAGTTCGGGGTCGATCCCGGCGCGTTCGATCACGCCACTTTGTGCGGCGCCCAGGATCTCGGCTGCGTGGAGGCCCGAGAGCCACCCGTTGCGCTTGCCGATGGGGGTGCGAACGGCCTCGACGATCACCGGTACGCCCATGATTTCTCCTTCATCAATAAAATGGTCTCTAGCTCGAAACTAGAACAAGTTCTTGTTCACGTCTATCCTGTGTGGCAGAGTGTGACCTACCGCAAATTGTAACGGGTTCTCGTTTGGGTCGGGAGCCTGCACATGGCATAAAGAAACGAGGTGATGACGTGACTGAAACGCCGACAGACAGCGCTGCTGGCACGTGTCCGTTCATGCATCAGGAAGGTTGGGACTTCACTGATCCCGACTTGCTGGTTCAGGGCATTCCGGTCAAGGAGTTTGCAGAGCTCCGTAAGACCGCTCCCGTCTGGTGGAATGCGCAGCTCCCCGGCAAGGGTGGCGGCTTCAACGACGGTGGTTACTGGGCCGTCACGAAGCACGAGCACATCCGCGAGATCTCGAAGAACGCTGATGACTGGTCGGCCCACGACAACGGTGTGATCATCCGTTTCGAGGACGATATGTCTCCCGAGCAGCTTGAGGTCACCAAGACCCTGCTGATCAACCATGACCCGCCAGAGCACACTCGTCTGCGCAAGGTCATTTCGCGTGCGTTCACCCCGAAAGCTGTCCACGCGATTGAGGACAAGCTCGACGAGGCTGCCCGCGAGATCGTGAAGAAGGCCGCGGATGAAGGCTCCGGTGACTTTGTTCATCAGGTTGCCGTCGACCTGCCGCTGCTGGCGATCGCTGACCTCCTCGGTGTCCCCGAGGAAGACCGGATGAAGTTGTTCGACTGGTCGAACTCGATGATGAACGCCGACGACCCGGAGTTCACCACCGATCCGGTGACCGCCAACATGGAGATCCTCGGCTACGGCTACAACATGGCTGAGCAGCGTCGTGCGTGCCCGGCCGACGACATCGTCACGCAGCTGATCGAGGCCGACATCGACGGTCATGGGCTGACCGAGGCGGAGTTCGGCTTCTTCTTCATCCTGCTGACGGTAGCGGGCAACGAGACCACTCGTAATGCCATTACCCACGGAATGAACGCCTTCCTGGAACATCCCGATCAGTGGGAACTGTTCAAGAAGGAGCGTCCGGCCACGGCGATCGACGAGATCGTTCGTTGGGCTACTCCGGTCAACGTCTTCCAGCGGACCGCCAAGCGCGACACGATGGTCGGCGGCGTCGAGATCAAGAAGGGCCAGCGAGTCGGTATGTTCTACGGCTCGGCGAACTTCGACGAGGATGTCTTCGAAGATCCCTTCACGTTCAACATCATGCGCGACCCGAACCCGCACGTCGGTTTCGGCGGCAACGGCACGCACTTCTGCATCGGTGCCAACCTGGCCCGCATGGAGATCAGCCTGATGTTCAACGCCTTGGCGGACCTCGTTCCGGATATCAGCAAGGTGGAGCAGCCTCGCCGCTTGCGCCACGGTTGGATCAACGGCATCAAGGAACTCCAGGTCAACTACGGAACCAAGTAGGTTTCGGTGGCTGACAACGCACCCGCTTACTTGAACATCGATCGCGAGAATCACCCGGCAGTGCTTGCTGGGCGACGCTCGCGGGAAGCCGTCGAAGCCCGCGACAAGCAGGCTTGGCTGGAGAATTTCTCCGCCACCGGATCCGTCGAGGATCCGGTGGGTCCGTCGATGTTCGACGAAGAAGGCAAGGGGCACCGGGGGCTCGACGAGCTCTCGGCGTTCTGGGACAAGACAATTGCCACGACCGAGAAGATCGAGTTTGTGTTCGATCGGGAAGTCATCTGCGGCAACGAAGTGGCTTACATCGGCAAGATCGTCTCGTACATCGGCGGTCACCTGACCGACGCCGAAGGTGTTTTCACCTACAAGGCGGACGAGAACGGGGATCTGCAGGCGCTGCGCGCGTTCTGGGAGGTCGGGGCGACCATGAAGTCGCTGCGCCCCCAATAGGTTTAGGCCCAACAGGGTTAGGCCCAAGAACCGCAACAATAAAGTCCCGGCAACCATCGGTTGCCGGGACTTTATTGTTGGGTGGCTAAGCGTCGACCTGGGTCGAAGTCTTGTTGGTCGAGGTCTTGTTTGTCGCGGCCTTGATGAGGTGGGTGTCGGCGGCGAAGGGGCCGTGAGCGGCGAATCCGACGGCGATGAGGCCGGCGATCAGGGCGAGGGGCAGCTCGTATCCGCCGTCAGCGGTCCAGAAACCCGCGTCGATGTGGGCGATGAAGATGGCACCGATCATGTCGAGGATCAGAATGACGGCGACAACGGGAATCGCGAGTCCGACGATCAGCATTGCGCCGCCGACTAGTTCGGCAATCGCCGCCACCCAGGCGGAGAAGGTCGGCAGCGGTGCGCCCATGGCATCGAAGTTCGCGGCGACATTGTCCATGCCGTACACGAAGAACTTCTGGCAGCCGTGCGCGAAGAAGATGATGCCGAGGATGATGCGGGCAATGGTGGTGGCCAGATTCTGACCGCTCTTGAGCGCGTTCATAGCGGGGCTCCTTGAGAATTGGTTAACGTGTTGACCAAAATTGAAACATCTGCGCTCCCGCAGTGCAAGGGTTGTCGTCGCCGTCACTGTCTCGATAACGCGAGACGGCCCGCCCCGGAAGAATCCGGGACGGGCCGTCGTCGTTGTTGGTATTACGGCTTGTCGGCGCCGAGAACCCACATGGAGAAGTACTGTGAGCCGCCGCCGTAGGCGTGGCCGAACGCCTTGCGGACGTCGGGGACCTGATGGTCGCCGCCCTTGCCCATCACCTGGATGGCCGCCTCGGCGCAACGAATCATGCCGGACGCGCCGATCGGGTTCGACGACAGCACGCCGCCCGAAGCGTTGACCGGCAGCTTGCCGCCGATTTCGGTCTCGCCAGCCTGCGTCAGCTTCCAGCCCTCGTACTGCGGCATGAAGCCCAGATTCTCCAGCCACATCGGCTCGAACCAGGAAAACGGGACGTAGATCTCCGCAGCATCAATTTCCTCGAGAGGATTGGTGATGCCAGCGTCCTTCCACAGGGCGGCCGATGCATCGCGGCCGGCCTGCGGGCTAACGACATTGCGGTGCGAGTACGACAGCGGCTCGGTCCGCATCGCGGTGGCCAAGACCCACGCGACCTTGCGGCCGTCGGCGATGGCGTCGTCGGCGGTCTTCTCGTCACCGAGAATCACCGCGCAGGCACCGTCGGACGACGGGCAGGTCTCGTCAAAACGGATCGGGTCCCACAGCATCTGCGAGGCCATCACCGATTCCACGGTGATGTCGGGCTGATGCAGGTGTGCCAGGGGGTTCTTGGCGCCGTTGCGGCGATCCTTCGCGGCGACGATCGCACCGATGTTGTCGGGGGCACCCGAATTGTTGATGTACGACCGCACGTGCGGGGCAAAGAAGCCGCCCGCGCCAGCCCCGACGGGCATGGTGAACGGAACCGGAATCGACAGCGCCCACATGGCATTCGACTCCGACTGCTTCTCCCACGACACTGCCAGCACGCGGCGATGCACGCCACTGCTGACCATCGACGCGCCCACGACGGCCGTCGACGCACCCACCGAACCGGCGGTGTGCACACGGATCAGCGGCTTGCCCACTGCGCCGATCGAGGCGGCCACCGACAGTTCCGGCATCATCGAACCCTCGAACAAGTCGGGGGCCTTGCCGATGGCGATGGCGTCGATGTCGTCCATCGTCAAATGAGCGTCGGCGAGTGCGCGGTCGATCGCTTCGCGGACCATGCCAGCCATGGTCACGTCGGTCCGCTTCGCGACGTACTTGGTCTGTCCCGTGCCGATGACGGCAACGCGATTGCGGCCCATCAGTTTTCTCCTCCTGAAAGTGCGACGACCATGTTCTGCTGCAGCAGCGGGCCACTGGTCGCGTGGGCGACGGCGGTTTCCGCGTTGCCGGTCAAGATCTCGTATGCGGCGTAGCCGATGCGCTGCAGACCTGCGGTGAACAGGCTGTTTCCGGTGAGTGCGCCGCCCGACGGGTTGATCCGCGTGCGGTCGCTGACACCAAGCTCGCGCTTAATGATCAGCTCTTGGTGGGTGTATGGCGCGTGAATCTCGGCGACGTCGACGTCGCGCGAGCGGTCGCCGAAGGCGGTGTTGGCCGACATGGCGGTCGACGGTGAACGGGTCAGGTCGCGGGCACCAAAGTTGGGTGTCTCGATCCGGTGATCCCAGCCGGTGATCCAAGCGGGGTTCGCGACCAGTTCGCGGGCACGTTCCTCGGAAGCCAGAATCACGGCAGCGCCAGCATCGGAGTAGGGCGCAATGTCATGAGCGCGCAACGGGTTCGACACGTAGTCGGTAGCGAGCAATTCATCGACCGAAGCGCCGGTGGTGCGGGCGGCAACGGCCGCCATGTCGGCTTCGGTCCACGCACCCGACTCGAGTCCCGCACGCGCCTGGATACCTGCGAGCGAACGGGCGTCCGGCCACAGGGGAGCGACCGTGTAGGTATCGGTCTGCATTGCCAGGGTGCGGTCAGAATCGCCAGCCGAGGCCTTGCCGAAGCCGTACGCCAGCGCGACGTCGACCTCGCCGGTGGCGATCTTGATCCAGGCCTCGTACAGGGCCCAGGCGCCGTCCATTTCGACGTGCGACTCGTTGATCGGCGGAACCGCGCCGATGGCGTCGATTGCGGAAATGAAAGAGAACGCTCGACCGGCCAGGTAGTCCGACGATCCGCTGCACCAGAAGTCGATGTCGGTGCGGCTGATTCCCAGATCGGAATACAGCTTGTTGAAGCAGGGAACCAGCATTTCCACACCGTTGGTGGTGCCGGTTGTTTCCGGAACGTTGGCGCTGTGCGCGAAGCCCACGACTGCAATGCGTGGGAGATTTGAATTTGTCATCTCGGTACTTAAGGTCCTTCCGCGAGCGTCAGAGGTGGTTCCGGTACGACTCAAAGTCGGCGTCCGGCTCGCCGCTCGGGGCGAAGTGGCTGATGTTGCGCATGGTGTAGTCCCATTCGTCTTCGGGACGCCACACGGCCTTCACCCGCATGCCCATGCGGACGTCCTCGGCGGGCGTGTCCAGGATGAGGTGCAGGAACGGGATGTCGGAGCCGTCGAGGAGAACATAGGCGGCGACGTAGGGCGGCTTGATCTGCTGACCCAGGAACGGGACGTTGACGATGCAGAAAGTGGTGACGATGCCGGTTTCGGCGAGCTGGACGCGCTCGATGGTGGGGCTTCCGTCGGACGGGCTCACATAACGCGGCGGGAAGTAGACTTCGCCGGTCTGGACGCGGCCGCCGAGGAGTTTGCCTTCCTTGAGGCCCTCGAGGTACCAGCTCTCCGACTCGGTGGCCGAGTGCATGATCGAGTTCGTGATCGGCGTCGTGATGATGACGTCGCCGTTGGCGTCGACGGTCATGTCGCCGGTCGCGGCGGGGGCGTCTGACGGGGCGTCGCCCAGGCTGAAGTGCGAAATATCGGTGATCGCGCCGGTGCGAACGGCATTCCACACGGCATGGACGCGGGCGCCGACCTTGATGTCGTCGGCGCTGGCCACGTCGACGGCGTGCAGAAGTGACGTGTCGGCTCCGTCGAGCTTGATGAGTGCGAAGGCGAATGGACGGTCGAAGACCTGGCCTTCCACTGGGCTCGGCTGCCAGGACCAGCTTTCGATGGTGCCAACCGGGGCGACCTCGACGAGGTCGGTCGTCAGTGTGCCGGTGGTTGGGTCGAACTCGTCGGGCGGGGTGGTCACCCGTCCGTCGGCGCCGCGGCTGCCGAGGATGCGGCCATCGCGAAGGGCGAGGGCGAACTGCGATAGGACGGGTCCGAGCGAGCGCGTGTAGGCGAAGGTGTTTTTCAACTCCGCGGACAGAATTCGTGACTTCGGCTCAGGTACCTGCACCTCTGGATGGGTGGGGATTGCACTATTGGACACTTTCGAAGTAGAACACGTTCTAGTCTTGGTTCGCAAGGCTATGCACGGTACGGCGCAGCGGTGCGAACTGTCGGTTCTGACTCGGTCGTTCGATGTCACTTCAGATGAC
>NZ_JBARYI010000043.1:0-19058 GCF_049647785.1 Gordonia sp. (in: high G+C Gram-positive bacteria) | reverse complement strand
ACACCGCAACACCCACAGCCATCGCCGCATGCGACGCAGGGCTCACCACCCTGGCCGAGTACCAGATACCCATCACCGCAGACTCACCCATCGTCACCCTCCACCACACCATGGCCGCCAACGGCCGCCCCTGGGACTCCATGACACTCTGGCTCGAAGCCCACGACGGAACCTTCATCACCACCTACCAGTAGCCTCGGAACTTTCCACCTGCAAACGCAGCAATACTCTCTAAATTGACGTTCGCACCCCCGGATTACCGAGCCTGTGGAAATCGATGGAACCGAATCGGGGCGGCCTGCGTCTAATCATGTATGCGAGGAATGGACGAGCACCGACTTATCTGGCGGTCTATGGCGCTCGACTCCGGCGACACAACTACTGTCGGATGCCGGTGCCCGCGAGCGCGAACTGTTCCGCTGTCGCTCGCTGGCGGCGGGACTAGCTCTGGAGCGAAAAGCTTCCGGACCCGTCTTGAGCCACCAGTCCGCCGCGGCAATCCTCGGCCTATCCCTGCTGCTCCCCGATATGCGCACCGTGCACACCACGAACCGTGCACACCACGAACGGTCGTGCGGGCGGCAAAACAACCGACACTCGCGTGGTCCACGCGACGTCACTATCGTCAACGGGATTCGCGTGACAGCGCCCTTCGTGCGGGAGTCCCCCGCGAAGAGCTGGAGCGTCGACTGTCCGTGCCTCGTCGTCGAATTTCGGCTGCGCGCTACGCGCTGACTCACGCGAACGGGCTGTCGGACAACCCCGGAGAATCGTGGAGTCGCGCGCAAATGATCGAAGGCGGATTACCTCTGCCAATCCTGCAGTCGAAGTACCAACTGCAAGACGGCGCGACCGGGTTCGGCAAGTACCGTCGCGAGATGCTCAAGCCGGGGACCGAAGACGCGCTCACCGCCGAGAAGGTCCGCGAAGACCGGCTCCGTGATCTCGACCTCGGAGTGATCCGCGGTGGTGGGACCACCTGGTAAACCGCAGGCTCGTCGCTCACTTGAAGCTCAAACTGCCCCGCTGGGGTATCGCCCTGTGACGTTCGCTCCCTTCGTTGGTGTTCGCTCCCGTCGGGCGGGAGCGAACGTCGACGAAGGGAGCGAACGCGCGAACGCACCACCACTAAATCAACTTGGCTTCCACCGCACGTCTCCGCGACAGTGGACGCATGACGAAACGACTTCTCTCGTTGATGGTGAGGCTGGTGATCTACGGGGTCTCGATGGCGATGATCCTGCACGCCGGGCTCGGCAACATCCCGTGGGACGCCCTTCACCAGGGCATTGCCAACTAGTTGAACATGAAGGTCGGGGTCGTCACGATCATCGTCGGCGCCATCGTCTTGCTGACGTGGTTGCCGTTGCGGCAGCGGCCCGGGTTCGGGACCGTCGCGAACGTCATCGTGATCGGCCTCGCGTTCGACGCCGTCAGCCCTTACCTGCCCGACAGTCCGGCCGTGGTGATCGCCATCCCGATGATGCTTGGCGGCATTGTCCTCAACGCCTTCGCGACCGCCCTCTACATCGGGGCGCGACTGGGCCCTGGTCCGCGCGACGGGCTGATGACCGGCATCGTCGCGCGCACCGGATGGTCGGTGCGCGTGGTCCGTACGGTCATGGAAGTGGCGGTGGTCGTGATCGGCTTCTTCCTTGGCGGAACCCTCGGTATCGGCACGCTACTGTATGCGGTCGGCGTCGGCCCGCTAATCCAATGGTTTGCCAAGGTGATGGGGGTAACGGCAGCCGTCGAAGGCCACACGGCCGTCGAAGTGGAGACCGTCCCCGCGACCGACTAGCCCAGGTCCCGCCGGTTCCACCACCGCCATGCGAGCAGGCCGAACACGGCCGCTACGACAGCGGGCACCAGCAGCGGCAACACCGTGACCGGCTGCAGCGGAATCATCGGGACGTGCGTGAACGGCGAGATATCGCGCACCCACTGCGGCAGCCCCAGCATGGTCCCGAAGGGGCCAAGCAGCCACGAAGCCAACAGCAGCGGCCACCCCACCACCGCCAGCCGACCGCGGTAGGCAAAACATGCGACGGCCAGCATCATGGTCGCCGCGACAGCGGGGATCGACGCGGCCGCCACCCCGAACGCAGTCTGCGCGCTCGTCGCCCACCCAACACCCGAAAGGCCAGCACCCAGCACGATCGCCGCAGGCGCAGCGATCAGCGCCACCAACACGGCGACGCCAATCATCGTGGTTTGCGCCGCAAAATACCGACTGCGTGACACCGGATTCGCCAGCAGCATCTCCATCCGCCCGCTCGTCTCCTCCGACCGCCAGCGCGTCAGTAACGACACCCCCGCACCCACGGACGCCACCACGAGGAACGCGGTCATGGTCGAGAGAAAGATCTGTGTGAGCGTCCCGTTGGTACCCGCCGACTTCAGGAAATCGGTCACCGTCTGGTTGGTACCTGCAAGCGCTTCAACCTGATTGGTGACGATCCCGACGATGACGCCGTACGACGCGATCCCGATGGCCCAGGACGCGATCGTCGAACGATCCAGACGCCAGGCCAGCGCGAACGTCGACCGCAGTCCAGGAGCAGTCGCACGCCCGGCACGGTCGGCGACGAGGCCGCCGCCGAGGTCGCGGCGTCGTCGTACCGCAGCGGCCACAGCCAGCCCCACCGCCAGCATCCCCACCGATGCCAGCGCCGGCCAAAAGTTGTTCTTGTCGAACGGGGCGATCTCTTCTGCCCACCCGATCGGCGACGTCCAGCGCAGCCATCCGAGGCCGTCCACAGTGTCGGCCACACCGCGCAAAACGTAGCCAGCCATCACCACCCCGGACGCCGCACGATTGGCGATGCTGCTGTTTGGGAACACTTCCGCCGCCACCAGCGCGAGTCCGACTGCCGCCACGCCGGTACTGGCATACTGCGCGAACACTGCCAGCAGCGACACGAAGTCACCGCCCGGCGCAATCAAAAGGGTCGCTGCCATTGCCGCCGACGTCACCAGGACAAACCCAATCGCGACACTGACCGCAGCGACGACCGGTGCTACCGACCCGACAGCACCGGCGAGCACCAGCTCGGTCCGCCCCGCTTCTTCCTCCTTACGGGTCAACCGCACAACCGTCATCGCGGCGCACACCCCCAGCGCCGCGATCATGAACAGTCCCGCCCGCCACGACGTCAGCGCCGCCAGTGACTCCGACTGTGGGACATTCCCGAGGAGAAACTTGAAGGCCGCGTTGGTGCCAGCGGCCACCCGCAGGGATATCGCCTGCGCGGGATCGCCTTCCATCGCCGCAATCGTGGCCCCCGTCGACAGGCCGATCGCGACGAAAAGTACGACGGTGACGGGCGTGATGATCCGTTCCCGCCGCACATCCATCCGTGCGAGCAGTGGCCAACGGGTCACGGCAGCAGCGAACGCCGACGCCGTCATTCCCGCTCGGCTCCGCTGTAGTTCTGCAGAAACAACTCCTCCAGGCTCGGCGGCTCAATCGCCAGGCGCGTGACCCCCGCGCCCGACAGCGCGGCCGTCACCGCCGGGAGCGCGGCGTCGTCGACAGTGAACGTCACCTCGCCGTCCCCGAGCGGTTCGAGATCGTAGATACCGGGCAGGTTGGTCAGTCCCCCGCCAGCGGCAACCGCTGCCGTCACTCGGGATCGTCGCAGGTGACGAAGGTCGTCGAGCCGTCCGGCCTGCACGGTCCGACCTCCCCGGATGATCGTGACGGTATTGCACAGTTCGTCGACCTCGGCCAACAGGTGCGACGACATCAACACCGCAGCACCCCGTTGAGCTCGCTCAGTGACATTGCGGGCAAACTCCCGAACCATCAGCGGATCGAGGCCCGACGTCGGCTCGTCGAGCACCAGCAGGTCGGTATCGGCGGCGAGCGCGGCAATCAGCGCGACCTTCTGCCGGTTGCCTTTCGAGTACGACCGTGACTTCTTTGTGGGGTCGAGTTCGTAGCGATCAATCAGTTCTGCGCGTGCCGGGAGTGTGGCCGGGTCGATACCGCGCAACTGCAAGAGCAGGTCGATGCATTCCCCGCCGGTGAGTTGCGGCCACAAGGTGACGTCACCGGGAACGTACGCGATCCGGCGGTGAATGGCGACGGCGTCGCGGTGCGGATCCATACCGAAGACCGTGGCGGTTCCGCCATCATGACCGAGCATGCCGAGCAGGATGCGGATCGTCGTAGATTTGCCCGACCCGTTGGGGCCGAGGAAGCCAGCGACATCACCAGCTTCGACGCGCAAGTCGAGACCGTCGAGCGCAGTGAATTTGCCGAAGGTTTTTCGCAGTCCCTGCACGTCGATGACGGTTGAGCCTGCGGTGTCCGCGTGAGTCACCCCACGATCGTAGGCCGCTGACGCGCAGGATACCGGCGGTCTGTTTTAGAATCGTGACCATGACCGATACTGCAATCACGCTGCCAGCCGAACTCCTTCCCTCCGATGGCCGCTTCGGCTGCGGGCCGTCGAAGGTCCGCCCCGCCCAGCTGCAGTCCCTCGTCGACACCGGAGCCTCGGTATTCGGCACCAGCCACCGCCAGGCACCCGTGAAGAACGTTGTTGGCGATATTCGCTCCGGCCTGTCCGACCTGTTCTCGCTGCCCGACGGCTACGAGGTTGTCCTCTCCAACGGCGGCACCACCGCATTCTGGGATGCCGCAGCCTTCGGCCTGATCCGCGAGCGCGCCCTCAACCTGACGTACGGCGAGTTCTCGTCGAAGTTCGCGACCGTCTCGAAGAAGGCACCCTTCCTAGCCGACCCGAAGGTCATCTCCACCGACCCGGGCACCGCGCCGGATCCGGCCGCACTGACCGCCGCCGATGTCGAAGGTGTTGACCTCATCGGCTGGGCACAGAACGAGACCTCCACCGGCGTGGCCGTGCCCGTGCTGCGCCCGGCTGTCGCAGGCGACGCACTCGTCGCGATCGACGCCACGTCCGCCGCTGGCGGCCTGCCCGTCGACATCGCGCAGACCGACGTCTACTACTTCGCGCCGCAGAAGAGCTTCGCCTCCGACGGTGGTCTGTGGGTCGCCATCATGAGCCCGGCTGCCCTGGCACGCGTCGCCGAGATCAAGGAGTCGGGCCGCTGGTGCCCCGAGTTCCTGTCGCTGCCGACCGCCGTCGACAACAGCGCCAAGAACCAGACCTACAACACCCCGGCGCTGGCATCGCTGCTGCTGTTCAAGAACCAAATCGAGTGGATGAACACCAACGGTGGCCTCGACTTCTGCACCGGCCGCACCGCCGATTCCAGTGCGCGCCTGTACAACTGGGCCGACGCCAGCGAATTTGCCAGCCCGTTTGCTGACGGCCCGCACCGTAGCGCCGTCGTCGGCACCATCGATTTCGCCGACAACATCGACGCAGCCGCGATCGCCAAGACGCTCCGCGCGAACGGCGTCGTCGACACCGAGCCCTACCGCAAGCTGGGCCGCAACCAACTGCGCATCGGCATGTTCCCGGCCATCGAGCCCGAGGACATCAGCAAGCTGACGCAGTGCATCGACTACATCGTCGAGCGACTCTAGTTTCTCTCGCCAGACCGCAATGCTGCCCGTCGAAACTTTTCGGCGGGCAGCATTGCTTTCAGCACGCCAGTAGGCTATTAACCGCGTGTCCACCCATCGTTTGTCACAAAAGTTAACTAGGGTGGGCTACGTCCGCGTACGTCGTGACCGGAGGAGGAGTCGATGCGCGAATTGCACGCCGACCGCTTAGACTCCGACGGTTCACACATCGTCGTCATGGATCTTGAGTCGGGTGAGGAGTTCATCATTCCTATCGACAAAACCCTCCGTTCCCTGGTTAATCCAGCAGAACCGGGTACACCCACGGCACCGGAACCGCCGATGCCCGATGCCAACAGTCCCGCCACCGGCGTCACCGAACCAGAGCAGCGCGCCGCCGCGGCCCCGAGTTTGACGCCACGGGAGATCCAAGGTCGTATTCGTGCCGGATCGTCGGCCGAAGAGTTAGCGGTGGCCACCGGTGTCAGCGTCGACAAGATCACCCGCTTCGCCCACCCCGTTCTGCTTGAGCGCGCACGCGCGGCCGAGTTGGCGCGCGCCTCCCATCCGCGCAGCGTCGACGGCCCCGTTGCCGGGACACTCGGCGAGATTGTCGCCGAATGCCTTGCCCTGCGCGGTATCCCGGCACAGAAGTCCGAGTGGGATGCGTGGCGCAGCGAATCCGGTCAATGGATGGTGCAGGTGCGGCCAGACCCCGCCGATGAGGCCACCGCACGCTGGCGGTTTACCCCCGGCTCACACGGTGGCATCACCGAACCGATGGACGATCTGGCCGTCGAACTGACCGAACCCGAGCTCGCGCGCACTGTGCGGCGACCGGTTGTCGCGCCGGTGCCCGTCGAACGAGACCCCGAGCCCGAGCCAGCACCCCGACCGTCGCCGCCTTCGCGCGAGATCGATGCTGAAGGCCACGAGTTCGTGACCGTCGACGCCGACGATCTCACCGAACAACAACAGCAGCGACGACGCGGCCCACAGTTCGACGAAGTCCTCGATCTCAGGTACGACGACGAGACACGGGTTGAAGCCCCGACCCCGCGAGAAGAAAATGAATCAACCACCCCGCGACACCGTGGCAAGCGCGCGACGCCAACGGTCCCCGCGTGGGAAGATGTGCTGCTCGGTGTACGCAGCCATCCGAACGACTGATGCGACTGGGAGACTCGGTGCTGCCGAATATTTCTGCACTCTGGTTTGTTGACTGCGCCGATCCGGCAGCCGAGTTGCGGTCGGGTGTCTACATCGACCCCGCCCGGACGATGGACCTCATGGAACGCGCCTTCGCGGACAACGAGGTGACGCCGATCGGCACCGCCGACTTAGCGTCCGCCGCCGACAGCGCCGAGAACCGAGTTTTTGCGGCCCATTTTGGCCGACTCGCGGTGATCGCCGGGACCAGTCTGCATACCGCAGATCCGACGGAACTGTCGTCGTACCTCACCGATCTCGGCTTCGGAGAGTCGTGGGTGCTGATTTCCCTGGATCCCACGTCGGACACCGGCTGCTTTGCCCGTTGGAGCCGCGGCGACCTGCAGCGCGCCTTCGCTGGCACCTCGACTCGCATTGGCGAAGACACTGGCCTGCCCTATCCGTTTGAACGTCCGTTCTGGGCTGGCGAGCGTCCGCAGTCCCACGAGACCCACGATCCGCTGGCGTTGCCGTTCCATCCCGGATGGCTCGCCGACGCCGCCCAGCGCACCTGGTTTGGTTTTGGCTTCGGCGATACCGACGAGGGCAGCGTGGACCCAACCCAGATTCCCGTCACCGTCTACCGCATCGGCCCCGACGACGGCTTCGACAACATCATCGAAACGTCGGTGTCGCTTCGTCGCACCACCGCCTCGACTGAATCGTCGACACCGGGCACCTCGGAACAAGAAGCCGAGACCGAACCCGGCCCGACCGTTGTCCCGGAACTAGTCTCGGCGGTGGTCCCGGGCACCGGCGAGTCGGAAGCGGAGCAAACCGCCCCCATCGAACCGGTCAGCGATTCCCCCGCCCCGAAGGCCGGCCCCATCTCCCGCTACTTCGGTTTCCGCGGGCGGCTTTAACCGGCCCACTTCCCGCTTTTCTAGCGCGCCCCGTTGTCCCGCATTTCTGTCACAAAACAACCAAACCAACGCCGAACCGGGCGATCGGTGACGGTTGTGCAGGTCGACGGCCGCGTTTTGTGACAGAAATGTGCGACAACGCGCGCAGCCATTCCCCGATCTACGACGCCGCCAGCTAGCGCCGGGCGCGTTCGTAAAACGCGATCGCAGCGGCCGTCGCGACGTTCAACGAGTCCGTCCCGCGGGCCATCGGGATGCGGGCTCGGACGTCGCAGCGTCGCATCGTGTGCTCAGCCAAGCCCGGACCTTCCGCGCCGACCAAAAACGCCACCCTGCCGCCGGTCACCGCATCCGCGAGGGGCACACTCCCCACCCCCGGCGTCAGGGCGACGGTCGTGAAACCGTTGTCGCGCAACAGGTCCAGATCACCGGGCCATGCCTCCGACCGCGCAAACGGCACCAGCAACGCGTGGCCCATCGACACCCGCACGCACCGTCGGTACAGCGGGTCGGCACTGCCCGCACCAAAGATCACCGCGTCCACGCCCAGGCCCGCAGCGTTACGGAAGATGCTGCCAATGTTCTCGTGATCGTTGACGCCCTCAAGCACAGCGACCGTCTCGGCACCGTCGATGATGTCCGGCACCGCCAGTTCAGTGGGCCGTCGTGCCGCTGCCAGCACACCGCGGTTGAGGTGAAACCCGATCACATCCTTCATCACCTCGGCGCTCGCCCGATAGAAGGGCACACCCGCCAGCGCGGGGTTCTTCAGGTCGTCCACGAGCTCGCCCAGCCGTCGACTATTGCCGAAGAACGCATGCGGCGCGAAACGCGAGGCGATCATGCGCTGCACCACCAAGACGCCCTCGGCGATAACGAGGCCCTTCCCCACCCGGCCACCCGGCAGTGCAGGCACATCGGGGCGACGATCCACCGAGTTCAGATCGCGGAAGTCGTCGACGCGCGGATCCGCCGGGTCATTAATGTCGATGACGTCAACGGCAAGCTCGTCGGTCGGGACAGCATCGTTCAAATTCACCCGTCAACGGTTTCATACCCGTGCCGAGCGCCGGTCGCCGCATCGGTCAGCGACGGCTTTGAGACAATGAACGAGTGAATACGCCAACTCCGCACCCCACCGAACCGCTGTCGCTGGAACGGCCGCGGGATGACGACTGGCCCGAAATTCTCGCCATCGACGCACGTGCTTTCGCGCTCCCGCAGCCGCTGCCCAACGATGAGATGATCGAATTCCGCGACCGGGCCAGCGAAGGCGACACGGTGGTCGTGCGCGATACCGCGACCGACGGTCAGCCCATCGTGGCTGTTTCGCTGTACTTTCCGGTCCCCCTCACGGTGCCTGGCGGTGCTGTCGCTGCCACGGCGGGACTGTCGTGGGTGTCGGTCTCGGCCACCCACCGTCGACGCGGGTTGCTTCGGCGCATGCTGACCGAGCATTACCGCGTGTGGCGCGAACGCGACTTCCCGCTCGCCACCCTGACCGCGTCGGAGGGCGGGATCTACGAGCGGTTCGGGTTTGGGCCCGCCGTCTTTACCCACCAGGTGCGGATCGCGCCGTCGGCCGCCAACTTCCGGACGCCGGCCCCCGCAGATTCGCGGGTCCGTTACGGTTCCGCAAGCCAAGTCGCGAAGCATGTTCCGGCGGTGCACGCCCGCTGGGCTGCCAGCCGTAACGGCGCGATTACCCGCCCCGACACGTGGTGGCCGTCGATCCTCGCCGACCGCAGCTTCCGTCGGAACTCGCAAACCTCCGACCTGCACTACCTGCTGCACGCCGACGGGTACGCCGCCTACCGCATCGACGCGCGTGACAAGACCGCCATCGTCGACGACATCGTCACCGCGACCGATCAAGCCCACACCGACCTGTGGCGTGTCCTGACGAGCCTGGACCTGATTTCGTCGGTCACCGCGACCATTCCCGTCGACGATCCGCTGCCGCACAAGCTGACTAATGCGCGCGCCGTCCAAGTGCAGGGCCGCGCCGACGAATTGTGGGTGTCGATCCTCGACGTGAAGGCCGCGTTAGAAATGCGGACCTACGGTGCCGACGGCGCGCTCGTCATTGACGTCACCGACAGTTTCGGCGACCGCGCGGGCCGGTACGCACTGACTGTCGTGGGTGGCGCGGGCACCGTCGCCCCAACCGACGCCGATCCCGACGTGCGCTTGGATATTTCGGCACTGTCGAGCGTCTACCTCGGCGGAATTGGGGTGCGGGAGCTGGCGCAAGCCGACCGGATCGACGCCGATGCGGAAGCCACCGCACTGTTGGCCACCATGTTCACTGTTACCGAAGCCCCGTTCGCCGGAACGTACTTCTAGAAGTCGCGGGGCGTCGTCGTAGATCGCCTGTGCTCCCCGCTCCAGGATCCGATTTTGGCGTTCGCGGCCCCCTCATTTTCCCCCTTTTCTGTCGCGAAACGCGACCAAGCGACGACCAGACCGTCACCGATCGCAGTGATCGGTGACGGTCTGATCGAATCGTGACAGAAAAGGGAAATGAGGCGGAGCCGAAAAACGCCCGAACCGCCCCGCTAACTGATGAGGTCGGAGATGGGGCCGCGGGCGAAGTAGACGATGAAGAGGGCGGCGACGATGTAGAGGAGCGGGTGGATTTGCTTCCACTTGCCCTGGCCGACGCCGATCGCGACCCAGCTGATGAAACCGATGCCGATGCCGTTGGCGATCGAGTACGTGAACGGCATACCGACGATCGTCAAGAAGGCCGGGAGCGCGTACTCGAACTTCGTGAAGTCGATGTCGCGGATCTGACCCATCATCAATGCGCCGACAATCACCAGCGCGGGAGCAACCGCCTCCATCGGGATCACCTTGTACAGCGGGGTAAAGAACATCGCCGCCAAGAACAACACGCCCGTCACGATGTTCGCCAGGCCCGTGCGCGCACCTTCGGCAATGCCGGCCGACGATTCCACAAACACCGTGTTCGACGACGACGACGCCGCGCCACCGACGATCGCGCCCGTACCTTCCACGACCAGCGCCTTACCGATACCGGGGACGTTGCCGTGCTCGTCGGTGAGTCCGGCTTCTTTACCGAGGCCGGTCATGGTGCCCATGGCGTCGAAGAAGTTCGACAGCACGAGGCTGAACACGAAGACGCACGCAATCAGGACGGTGACGTGCTCAAACGCGCCCGAGAAGGCTCCGAACAAGTCCACTTGACCCACGAGGCTGAGGTCGGGCATGCCGCCGACACCGTCGGGCATCTTCGGAATATTCATGGCCCAACCACCATTGCCGTCCGCCGCGCGACCCAAGCCCATAATCGATTCGACGATGATCGACACGACCGTCATGATGACGATTCCCAACAGCAGACCACCGGGCACCTTGCGGACCACCAGGATTGCCATCAGCAGCACGCCGACGACGAAAATCAGCGTGGGGACGGTCGCGATGGAACCGTCAGCGCCAAGTTGGACGGGCGGAGCGTGCGAGTCGGCCGGTCGCGTCACAAAGCCCGCGTTAATGAGGCCGACAAACGCAATGAACGCACCAATACCCGCGGCGATCGCCGACTTCAATTCGTCGGGCACCGAGTTCAGCACGGCCGTACGGACGCCGGTAAGACCAAGCAGCACGATGATGATGCCGTCGATAACCACCAGGCCCATCGCTGCGGGCCAACTCATCTGCGGCGCGATCGTCACCGCAAGGAGGCTGTTAATACCGAGGCCGGCGGCGATGGCGAATGGATAGTTCGCGACCATGCCGAAAATAATCGACATGACACCGGCAACCAGGGCGGTCACCGCCGTCACCTGCAAAACCGGCAGCACATTACCGAGTGCGTCCGCATTCATCGGTTCGCCCGGAATACCGCCGATGATGATCGGGTTCAGCACGACGATGTACGCCATCGTGAAGAAGGTGACGAGGCCGCCGCGCATTTCGCGCGAGATCGTCGAACCGCGTTCGCTGATCTTGAAATAGCGGTCCAGGACATTGGTTTTGGTCCCGGGATCGGCGTCTTGCGGTTCCTTCTCGGCTGGATCGCTCATCGGCGCGTCCTCACTGTCGAATCGTCACGAGTTCGACCAATTCTTACCTATCGCCACCGCCCCCACGTCGTCGCCCGTACAGAAAGCTACGATCGAGTCATGTCGGACGAGTCGCAGATCCCCCCGCTGCCGGAAAAACTGCGGGCCCCCGAACCAGTCATCGTGGTCGGCATGGTGATCTGGGCGGTCGCGACGCTGGTGGTGTGGCTCGGCAATATCGGCCCCGACCGCGCCCTCACCGTGTGTTTGGTGGGCCTGGTGGTCGGCCTCATGGGAACCACGTTGGTGCTGGTACAGAAGGCCGCGGTTCGACGTGGCTCGCGCGGAGCTCAGGAAGGGCTCGACGTCCCCTGATCGGTACCTGACTTCGGTTCCGCCAGCGGCGTTGCTTCAGGCTGCGGCGCTGCTTCTCGCTGAGGGGACGTCGCTTCTCGCTGAGGGGATGTCGGCTTCGCGAACCTCCCGGCAACTCGCCTGCCTGGTTCGGGTGCGCTGCGCGCGGAAACATTCACCGAGCGTTTGGTGCCGACACGCAACAGTGCCGGCCGACGGATCAGTTGGTCGTGGGCAAACAAGCACAGCACGAGCCAGAGAATGCCAAAGATCCAGCCGAACAGCACATCCGACATCCAGTGAACGCCCAGGTAGACCCGACTTAATCCAATGAGCACGACGAGACCTGGCGCCCACAGCAGAACCGCCGACCGAGCCCTCACCCGCGGAAACAGCCGGAACACAATGACCGCGGTGAGCCCGTAAACGACGGTGCTGAGCATCGCGTGACCGGACGGAAATGATGCACCCCCGACATCGATAAGACGATCCTCGACAGGTGGTCTGGGGCGGGCGAAAGTTACTTTCAGGATCAACATCATGACGTAGGCGCTAATTGCACCAAGCACGATGAGGGCCGACAGGTCGATCCGATTGCTGAGCCACGTCAAGACCAGCACGCCAATCACGACGAGTGTCAACGTCAGCGTGTCGCCGAATACCGTCACCAGGTGCACGATCGACGTCAGCGGCTCGTGACGGGACTCCACCACCCAGTCGGTGATGCGATTATCAAACGAAAATTGCTGCACTGCGCCCTCGGCCTGCTCTCCGACGATTCGTATCCGGTACTAACCGTACTGGCTCAAGCGGCTCAATTCCGATCGCCGCACCCTGTTCTCAGGGTCGCGATCGTGCGAGGTGGACTGTGCCAGTGTCGTCGACCCAGATCGGCACGCGATGACTGCTCACCCGGTCCTGGTCTGCCGAGTCATCATCCGCGTCTTCCATGTCGCTGTCACCGTCGGTAATTCGGACGAGCAGGTCGTCATGGAGCACCACCTGACGCGGCCCGACCATGCCGGACGCAGCCAGGAGTACGACCGCCTCAGCCGAATCGGGATCGACGGCCTCGCCAGCGAGGTCGGGCAACGCTTGATAGGCCTCGGACGCGATCGGCACATCGAGTAGTTCTGCCAGGTGTGCGGCCGCCTCCGGCAGCGGTGGCAGTCCCGGCAACACGGCACGACTGTGCGGTACCACGGCCACCCACCACGGTTCCGGCACCACCACCGCGTCGCCCGCCACCGTGCCCGCCAGGGTGCGAGCACCCGTCGGCGGCTCTACGTCGGCGACGCGGTATCGGCCGTCGGTCAGTCCGGCAACGAGTGCGGTGTGGGCGCGGATGGCCACTCCGGGTTCAACGGCCCGGTCCGGGTCCGCGAGGGCACTGAGCCAATCGCTCGCATCGTCAGCATCGTCCGGCAGGTCGCCGACAAGAAGTCCGGCGGCTGCGTCGGGCACGTCGATGGCGTCGAAGAGTCCGCGCATCGCGCTGTTGTCGACGGACCTGAGATGCCGCAGCGGGGTGCCGCCAATTTCCGCGTAGCGACGCAACCACCAGCGGGTATAGCCACCCAGCAGCAGTGGCGCGGTGGCCTCGTCGGTGGCCAACAGCGACAGTGCGCGCGACCAGCGATCCGGGTCAACAAGGTCGAGGTCGCGGACCGCATGCACCTCCTCTGGCGGCACCTCGTGGCTGTCCCACCATTGACCTTCGTCCGGAAGGTCGTGGTCGGGGGCCACCGGGCCAGGATCGTGAACGACGGAGAAGCCCCATCCGACGCCCAACCGCAGCAAGGCGCGACGGTCGTACTTTTCGACGACGCTCGCGGCGACTGTCCCAAACGGCGAGTCCTCGACGAGGACTTCGACGAGCGGGCTGTCGGGTAGGAGGAGTTCGTCGGCGGGCCAGAGTTCCCCGTCGTCGCCGAGCAGTTCGAGGCTGCCGAGCGCCGCGGGCGCAGGCCCGGCATCCGGGAGCGACAGGAGACGAAGGACCACATCGGCGAGGTTGCCGTGCGGGTTGTCACCGTCGAGTTCAGCGGCCAGGCTCGGATCGTCCAGGGCTTGCGCGGGAGTGATGCGGGTGAGGCCGAGACGCTCCAGCAGCGGATCGTAGGCGGCCGGTGCCACCGTCGGAACCCAGGTGAGGACCGGCGGATCGTCGATCGCGTCGAGTCCGTCGACGAGAAATAGCCCGCGGCAGCCGACATGCATCCGTCCGTCTGCACGTGGAACGGGAAGTGCGCCAAGCTCTTCGGTGTCCCGCGAGTCAACAACCGATCCCGACAAAGCCGCGTACAGCCTTGCCCACCAGGTCGGATCCTCACCCCCAACGCCGGACAGCAACTCGGCGAGATCGGCCAACCCCAGCTGCCGGGCACCCAAACCCACCAGCAGTGACGCCGTCACCCGGTCACTGACGTCAGGGTGCGCGAGCGGTTCAAGCACCTCCCCGAGCAGGTCCGCGAGATCGGCGGTAAGCCCCGGAAACACCCAGGTGCGCTCCGGTGCCAAAGCCTCCCCCGTCGTCGACGGCACCCACCGGGCACGCGTCAACTCCGCACGAACCGCGTGTCGCAGTGCGCCGTCGACACGTCCCGCTGCCAGAGCTGGCGGCGGAATCACCGCCTGCTTCTGATCGTCGGGAACCAGCGCCACCAACTCCGGATAGCCCGCCGCCGCAGGAGCCACGTCGGTACCCGGATGCAAGTCGCGGCGGTCGGGCGTCAACGGCAGATTGGTGATGACGCGCGCAGGCAGCGTCAACTCGATGTCGGTGGCCGTCGGGCTGCGCAGCACGTCACGCTCAAGTCCGACGACGCGGCCACCGTGCAGCGGAACCAGCCATCGCGTCCCGGACGAACGGGCCACCAGCCACGCGCGGTGGTCGTGGCCGTCACGGGTGATGCGGACGCTCTCCCCCTCGTCAAGGCGCCGGAACACCGTGCCGCCAGCGTCGATCTCGTCAATCGACTCCAGCTCTAGGAGCAGGTCAGGGGCCTGATCGACCGATTCGGCCACCAGCGCGGCAGCCGCTTCGGGGTCGGCGACCGTCAGAATGATCTCGGTGTCGAAACCCGCCGACACCTCCACGTCCGACGGCCACGCCAGTCGTTGCGCTGGCAGTCGTTCCACATCGACGTCGGGGGCAAAGTCAGCGACTGCGGCAGCGGTGCGCTGGCGGTCGAACACGATGGATCCGCTGCGCGAGGCGATCACCACTCGCGAGGCAAGCGATGTGGCGCGGAACCCCATGCCAAACCGGCCGACTGTCGTGGCTTCGGCATCGGGGTGCTTCGGAGAGACGCGCAACGCCGTCAGCGACTGCACACCCGCAACCGTGAGCGGCGCGCCGGTGTTGGCTACGTGCACGTCCGCTCCGTCAGCCCAGATACAAACCCGCCCCACAATGCCCGCAGTGCCCGCAGCGTCAGCGGCATTAGCTGCTAACTCGGTGAACAGTCGATCGCGATAGCCGATCTCGAGGAGTTCGGCTTCAGCGGCCGCATCTTCGGCCAGCCTGGTGGACGAAGTTCGCCAGCCAGTCAGGGTGGCGTCATTGAGTTCCGCGGTGCCAAACGGGTCCGCGGAATCAGGCTGGCGACTGCCCATTCTCCGGGGCCGACTCTTCGTTGCTGGCCGGGGTCGGCAACGTGACAATCTCGATGGCGCCGTCGTCGTAGGCGTCGTAGGCGGGGCTACCCTCGCCAGTTGGTGCCTTCACGTCCGAGTGCGCACCGCAACCGTACTCAACAGACACGACGCGGCCGTCGGCCGACAATTCGTTGGCGCAGACACCGAATCCGCCGTGCAGCGCACCCGCGATCGGCAGGTAGAAGCCGCACGTTCCGCACGAGTGGCGGGAGTTGCGCGCCATCGCCGAGGTAGGACCGTACTCGCCGTCGTACCAGCGCTGCGCCGCCTCGGCACGACCGTCAAAAGACAGCAGCCGTTTGCGGCCCAAGCCGATTTCGGCGTCGACCTGACCGACTTGGTCGCGGTCGACGGGGTCGATGTCGAGCGTGTCGATCTGGCCGGAGACCAGGCGGGGATCGTCGGCGGGTGCCGCCAACATGTCACCGGGGCTCAAGTCACCCGCTGCGACACGATCGACCCATGGGACCCATTCGGGTGCCAGCAGCGCGCCGTCGCCGGGAAGCAAGACTAGTTCGCTGACCGTGATCTCGTCCGACGCTGGGGCACCCGCGACGACAACGCACCACTGCCAGCCCCGATAGCCCGGGACCTGTGCGGAAAAGTAATGGGTGGCGGCGTATTCGCCCTCGGCCCGGGCACCCAGATGCTCACCGGGAATCTCGCCCTCGGCAACCAACGCTTCTCGGGCAAAGGCGACGGCGTCGACCAAGGCGCCGTTCTCGAATGCAACACTCACGTATCCAGTGTGCAATAGCGACCGGGGGGAATGCACGTCAGGGCCGATCGACCACGGCGTTTGCCCCATTAAGGACCCACTGCGACCCCCTGCGTTGCTGCCGATCTCCAACGCGATGGGCCCCAGACGCCCACGATCTTGGCTGTGACATGTCATCCAAACGACGGCGACGCGACGCCTGTTCAGCCCCGTGTCGGCAGCATAGGGAACAATTGAGTTTGTGAACTCCCGTCGATCCGGTGACGACCGCCCCAGTGGCGGTGGTCCGCAGCAACCTCCGCCACGTCAGCGGAGACCTGCACCGCATCCCGGCCAGGCCAATTACCCCGCCGATCCGCGTCCGCGCGTCCCGACCCGCCCGTTTGAGCAGGGTCCCCGACCCGACCCGCGCAGTCGCCCCGCGAGTGACGGCTATCTGCCGCCGCGGACCCGCAACCCGCATCTGCCGCCGCTCGAAGACCCCACCGAGTACATCCCGACCGGCCCCGGCGACAACAACACCGCGGACCCCGCGGGTCGGCGTGGTGCCGAGTACGTGCCGCCGGAAAAGGTCACCGTTGTCCGCGTGATGGCTCGACGCTCGCGATACTTCACCAAACGCGGCGTCGACATGGTGCAGCGTGCGGCCACCGCCGACGGTGCCGACCGTTCGGGCCTCACTGCGCTCACCATGCCGGTCATCGCTAACAGTGCGGTCGACGCTGCAATGGCCGTAGCCCTCGCCAACACCCTGTTTTTCGCGGCAGCGACCGCCGAGTCGAAAGTGAACGTTGGCCTCTACCTGGCGTTGACGATCGCGCCGTTCGCGCTCATCGCACCGTTGATCGGACCGCTGCTCGACCGTCTCCAGAATGGTCGTCGTATCGCGATGGCGAGTACGTTTGCGCTTCGCGCCGTACTGGGCCTGCTGATTATCGTGAACTCGTCGTGGGACGCCGACACCGGGCAACTGCAATACAAGCCGTGGGTCCTGTACCCGTGCGCCCTCGGGCTCATGGTGCTGTCCAAATCGTTCGGTGTCCTCAAATCGGCGATCGCGCCGCGAGTGCTGCCCCCAACCATCGACCTCCCGCGGGTGAACTCGCGGCTCACCACGTTCGGCCTCATCGCGGGCACCATTGTCGGTGGCGGCATTGCCGGCGCATTCGAAGTCGTGCTGGGCAAGGCGCTCCCGTTCCACATCCCGGGTGCCATGGTTTTCCTGGTGGTCATCGCCGTGATGGGCGGCTACTACTGCATGAGGATCCCGTCGTGGGTCGAAGTCACCGAGGGCGAAGTTCCCACCACCATCACCTACCGCGGCAATCCGGATGCCGAAGCACCGACCGAGCCTCACCAAAAGCCGAGCCTGTCGCGTCGTCTCACCGAAAAGATGCGACAGCCGCTGGGCAGGTCAGTCGTGACGGGGCTGTGGGGCAACGGCAGCATCCGCATCCTGACGGGCTTCATGACCCTCTACACCGCGTTCTACGCGAAAGCCCAGGAGCATGTCGGTTCTGGCTGGCAGCAGCTTCTCCTGTTGGGTGCCGTCGGTGCCGCGGCAGGCGTGGGCAACGCCATCGGTAACGGCGTCGGCACTAAGTTTGAGCTCCGGAATCCCACCAACATCGTGGTGATGTCGACCGCAGCAACGTTCGTCGGCTGCCTGTTGGCCGCGGTATTCAACAGTTTTGCCCTGGTGGTGGTCGCGGCGTTCATTGGTTCCGGCACGAGTGCCATCGCCAAGGTGTGCATGGACTCAAGCATCCAGGACGATCTCCCCGAGGAGTCCCGGGCGTCGGCGTTCGGTCGCTCGGAGACCGTGTTGCAGTTGTGCTGGGTGTTTGGTGCCACGCTGGGCGTGCTGCTGCCGACCGAACTGTGGATCGGTTTCAGCGTCGTTACCGCGTTCGTCGGCATTGGGCTGGTTCAGACGGTGCTCACCAGTCGCGGCAGCACCCTCGTCCCCGGGTTCGGTGGACGTCGCCCCGATCACGCTGCCCCCACGATGCCGATTTCGGTGCCGGACCATCTGCACCGCAACTGACTAAGACACCAGCCGCCATCCCCGACAGAAAAGGACCTTCACGTGTTGCAACCGGGAGACAAGAAAGCCCTCGCGATTCTGGGTGCGGTGATTGTCGCCGCACTGGTCATCATTGCGGGCGCCACCACGCTGCTGGTTCGCGGACACGAGAAGCCGCTCCCGACCGTCGCCTTCCAGGCTGGCGATGATCTCACGCAAGCATCGACCCCGCTCTGGTGTTCGGCCACCATGACGGACTGCAAGTTCGCGCGGGCCAACGGTGACGTGAGCCCGATCGTCGCCGATCATGCCGTCGCGATCGGCGATCAAGCCGTCATCAGCGTGCCGAAGGAAGTCGCCGACGGCCCGTGGGCACTCATCGCCGAGTACGCCACCAAGCAGGGCATCCAGCGCGTGCAGTACCTGCATATGCCGAACGAGATGTTCACGCAGGTCCTGCGTAGCGAGCCCGATCGTGTCCTGTTGGGCATCGAGGTTTCGGCAATTTCAGCGGTCATGGAGCAGGTGCCGGGCCAACCCGAGTCCACCGACGGCGACCTCGCTATCCGCGGAGTCTTCGCCGTCCGAACCCTCCCCGTCGGCTTCCAAATCCCCAACATGACCGAACTCCCCGGAGTGAAGGGCTAACGAGCCCCGCTCGCTCCGCTCCCTCGGTTCTCGCATGATGCGTCGATTCCCG
>NZ_JBARYI010000042.1:0-21933 GCF_049647785.1 Gordonia sp. (in: high G+C Gram-positive bacteria) | reverse complement strand
AAGCACGCTTACCGCATGGCCCGCCGGGCAGCGAACCGCCGCATCCGCGAGCAGGAGGCAGCCCGGACGTCGCCACAGGAAGGCACTCCGCCGTTCTGACCATGCCCCGACGACACGCCGAACAAGCCGACACGCCGTGGTCGACCCGAATCTCAGCAGAAGTCCGGCGCCGCGACCCGTCCGATCACACTTCGATCGGCGGGAACAACTGGTCCATTCGGTATTGCCGGTTTCGTCTCGCCGCCCAGGAACTAATCGCGATCGAGGCTGCGGCTATCGCGGCCAGCACCGCGACCGCCACCCACAGGCGTTCATCGACGCCGCCGCTCACTAGCTGCCGCAGGCCGGTCACCGAGTAGCTCATCGGATCGTAGGGGTGGAACCACTGGGCAGGTTTCGCGGTCGTCTCCACCGGGTAGATGCCTCCGGAGGCGACGATCTGCACCATGAGGAACGCCAACGACAGCACGCGGCCCACGGCCGGGCCAAGCAGTGCGTTGAACATCTGGACGATCGCGAGGAATGTCCCCGCAACCAACAACATAAACGCGATCATCCCTATCGGATGGGCCGCGTCGAGCCCGACGGCAAAGTGTGCGACGACAAACATGACGACTACCTGCGCGACCGTAATTAGCACCGCAGGCCAGTACGATGCCAAGACCGAACGAAGGCCACCGAGCCCCCCGATCACCGGTCGCATCTGCAGCGGCTTCAGCATCATCCAAATGATGACGACACCAATGAACATCGCCAACGACAGGAAGAACGGGGCGAATCCGGTACCAAAATTGGGGGCGGCATTCTGGTTGAAGGTACTGAGGGCCACAGGCTGAGAAAGGTTCGCGGCCGTCTGCTGCCGCTGACTTTCACCGCCAAAATTCGGGATTTGCTTCACTCCGTCGGTGAGACCGGTAGCGAGTTTGTCCGCACCAGCCGACAGTTCGGGAGTGCCGGCGGCGAGTTGCCCCGCCCCCGTCGCCAACCGCTGACTGCCGTCGGTGAGTTGCACCAGCCCGTCATGAAGTTCCGCGGCACCGTTCTGCAGTTGATTCGCTCCATCACGCAACTGCCCCACCTGGTCGGCGAGGCCACCGTTCTCGAGCATCACCAGCGTGTTTCGGAGGGACGAATTCTTGTCACCCAACTGGGCAGACAGAGCCGCCGACTGAGTCGCAAGACTGTTGGCTTTGGCGGTGGTCGCCGGATCGACACCCTGCGTCCGGAGAAAACTCTGAACCGGAGCCAACGAATCGGCGAGGGCCCGCATCGCCGGATCACCACTGGCTCGCATCCGCGAAACCGCCTGCGACAGCGCCTGATCCGCCTGCGACTGTCCGGCACCGGCGGCAGTGACGACGCCGAGAACGTCGGAAAGGTTCGCAGTCAGGGCGGCCACGTCGTTCGCATACTGCGAAGGTTTGACGCCCGACGACTGCACGCTGTTGAGCACACCCATCAACGGCCCGGTGGCGGTGTTGATACCGGAGGCCAACTGCGCGGTGCCGTCGGCCAACTGGGCTGATCCGTCGCGGGCGGTCACCATGTTGTCGGCCAACTCCTTCGAGCCCGCCGCCAACTGCTGGGCACCATTGTCGACCTGGTGAACACCGGCGGCAAGCTGGTTCGAACCGTCGGCGGCCTGCTTGAGTCCGTCGCCCGCCGAGACGAGGCCAACCAAAACTTGATCGACGGCCTGCTGCCCGATGGAGTTGTTGAGCGCATCGGTGACACGCGACGCGGCAGTCTGACCGATGATGCCCGCGAGATAGTTATTCGCATCGTTGAAGGCGAACTCGATCTTCGCCTTGTGTGGGTCGGATCCGGTCGCCGAGGCAATCGACGAACTGAAGTCCTTCGGGATGGTGATTGTGAAGTAGTACTTGCCGTGGGCGAGCCCGTCTGCCGCTTCGGCGGCCGAGGTCTCATGCAAATCAAGTTCACCCGCGCCGAGCAGTTCCGCGTTCACCCGCTCGCCGGCATTGAGTGTTTGTCCGTTGGCCTGCACCGCCTGGTCTTGGTTGACGATCGCCACCGGAACTTTCGAGACCTCGTCGAAGGGGTTCCAGAACACCCACAGGTACATGGCGCCGTACAGCAGCGGCATCAGTACGACCGTCAAGATCGCGATGCGGGGCATCGCGCCTTTGGAATAGCGTTTCAGCTCGGTACCGAGCGACATTCCGGCCAGCATCTACTTCTCCTCGGATCCAGCATCGACCGTGCTGGTAAGCATGGATGGGACGTCGATGAGGGTGCGGTACCCGAGCGCGGCGTCGACGTGGTTGACCGTGGTTGTCACGACCGTCTGCGACTGTCCCAGCGCAACAAGGCGATTCACCAGGAAGCGGTGGTCGTCGTGGCTGGCAACCTGGTCAATGCTGCCGACGACGAGCAGTGGTCGCGGCTGCGAGTTCGCGAGAGCCACGCGCAGGAGCAGGCCATCGAGTTCAGGAAGTTCTTCGACGTAGGTTCCCAAGTCCGGTAGCGGTCGATCACCAAAAACGGGGTGGCAGATACGTTCCAAGTCGGTCTGCGTGGCCTTGCGAATGACGCGGTACCACCGGGCATCCCAGCGAATCTTTTCAGTCAAAAGGTCGACAACGCGAACCGAGGCATACACATCGTCGAGGTCGGGCACGCCCGCAAGGGACGCGCAGTCGAAGATCGCGCGGGCGTTGGTTCGGCCAAAGACATCAATGGTCCCGGTCTTCGCTTTCATGCGCCCGGAAAGCGTCATCACCAGCGCGGTGCGCGGCGGACCGGCCTCAGCGCGCAGAATGGTGAGTCCGCTGGCGGGAATGTCGAGGTCGAGTGGCCCAAACACCGGACCCCACGGACCTGTTTGGGTGATTCCGCGAGCGACGACGGCGAGCGGCTGTGCCGCTGGGACAAGACTGTCGGTCATGAAATAGGAGAGTAGACCCGGAGGGCAGCAGAATTCAGGCCCCACCCCCGCATTGAGATAACGTCTGTTATCAGATCGGTTTGTGACAGCACCCACTGCGGAGGTCAGCGAATTACCCCGTCCACATGCAGTTTGGTGCGCTCTGTCCGATTAGGACCGATATCGACCTACATCAACAAGTCGCCGAGATAGTAAGTCAAAGTCAGCATGCCGATGCCCATGCAGAGGCCCCGAACGATCGCGAAGGGCACCCGATAGTGGCCGCGCACCGAGAACGCGATCGCAGTGATGGTCAGCGAGATCCCCGCGATGGTCATCGTCAACCAAATCCGGAAGTCCAAGGGCACGAAGTACTGCATCGCAATCGGCAGTGCGGCACCGAGGAGAAAAGTCAGGCCCGCGACGAGCGCGCCGCTCACCACTTGGCGCGGGGTCACCGGATCCTCAATGCCATATTCCAGCGCGAGTTGGATATCGAGGGCCTCGTCGTCAGAGAGTTCCGCTGACATCTGGCGTGCCGTGTCCGGGGATACTCCTTTATCTTCAAACCACTCGATCAATTCCTGGACCTGACCGGCGCGGTCGGTCATCAGCAGGCGCTCCTCACGGGCCACGGCATCCTGCTCCTGCTCGTAACCGTTCCACTCTTGGTTCAGTTGCACCGACAGTGTCGAGAGGGTGCCGACCGCCGCGGTAATCACGAGGACCGTGTACGACGTTTGGACACCAATCTCGGCACCAGCCAAACCGAGACTCGTGCCGGCGATCGTCAGAATCCCATCGTTGGCGTCGGAGAGCCGGTCCCGGATATCCGCGGGTTCGTACCTCCGCAGCCAGCGGCGAACCGGATTGCGCCTTGCGGCGTGCGCCCAAAAGCTGGTCCCCTCTTGCCCCATGAATGCAGATTAATGCAGTCCACCCCGGGCGACCGGGAGGCCCGAGGGAGCGCTCAGCCGACGATCCCCTGTCCGCGTAGCCTTTCAAGTTCGGCCGAATCAAGCCCCAGCACCGATGCCAATACCGCGTCAGTGTGCTGACCCAATTTCGCGGCGGCCTCAGTCCCCGAGTAGGCCGAGTCGTAGCGGGCCGGTGCACTCGCCGAAATCACCGAACCAATCCCCGGCTGGTCAAGGCCAGCGAGTACCGGCTGGGCATCCGGTTCCCGGGCAAAACTCGCAGCGACGTCAGCGGTCGTTTGGTATGGCCCCCACAGGACGCCCGCCGCCGAAAGTTGCGCGCGCACCTCGTCACCGCTCCGCGCGGCAAACCACGGTCGCACAACGGCCGCGATGACCTCACGATGGGCGTACCGATCTTCGTCGGTGGTGAAGTCGGCACCGAGGGACGTCTCCAATGCCGCGAACACGGCGGTCGTCCCCGTGGCTTCACCGATCGCATTCCATTGCCTGGGCGTCAGCGCGACGACCATCACGCGCAAGCCGTCGGCAGCGGCGAAGTCGGTCCCGAACGAACCGTAAAGGTGATTGCCGTGGCGAGGTCGGGCACCGCGTTCAGCGGCTTCGGAGAACCAGCCGAGGTTGGCAACGGCAGCCATCGCGACGTCGGCCAGCGCGATCTGGACGTGAGCCCCCTGACCGGTGCGGTCGCGGCGACGCAGGGCGGCAAGCACCGCGGTGACGACTTCTTGGCCACACAGCAGGTCCCATGCGGGAAGGACATGGTTGACGGGGGCCTCGGAGTCTGCGGGACCGGTCATTGATGCGATGCCCGCAGCACCGTTGACGGTGTAGTCGACGGCCGCGGAACCGTCAGCACGACCTTCCACACGGACGGCGATCACGTCCGACCGCCGCGCCGATAACGCCTCGTACGAGAACCAGGGGCGCCCGACGGCGTTGTCGATCACGATTCCGGCGTCCGCGCCGGGTGCGGTAGCCAGGGCTAACAGCAGCTCGCGCCCCTCGGGTGTGCGCAGGTTAAGCTGCACGGACTTTTTGCCGCGATTCAACGAGTTCCAGTACAGACTTTCACCGGTGCGATCCGACAGCGGCCACCGCCGGTAGTCGACGTTGCCACCAATCGGGTCGACGCGAATCACTTCGGCCCCGAGTTGGGCGAGGGCCATGCCTGAACTTGGTCCGGCGACGAAGCTGGCGAATTCGACGATGCGGACCCCGTCGAGGGGCCGATCTCCCGGTGCACGCGAATCGCTCATGGTTGGGCCGCCTCGTCGGTACTGAAAATCCCTTGCTCACCGAGGCGGTCGATCAAGTCGTCGACACCACTCATGATGTGCTCGTGCATCAGGTGTCCGGCTTCGTCAGCATCACCGGCGCGGAGTGCCTTCACCAGCGCATCGTGAGCGCTGTCGATCTCGTCGTGCCCTTCGACGTCGGCATAGAAGCTGCTGGGGAGTCGGCGGGAAATCTGATCGAGGACGATCGTGAGGCGTGGCGACCGGGCCGCCAGGTTGATGCCGCGATGAACGTCGTGCCCGCTCTTGACCATGCGGTTACTGTCACCAGATCGGCCCGCAGCGATGCGTTCGCTGTTGAGTGCTTCGAGCTCGTCGAGTTCTTCCGTCGTGATGAGCGCTGCGGCCCGCGAGGCGAGTTGGGCGGCGAGCGTCGCCTGCACCCAGAACAGGTCGCGTACGTCTTGCGCGGTGAATGCGGAGACGGCGAACCCGCGCCGCGGCACCTGGTGCACAAAGCCTTCGCCCTGCAGGTGCAGGAGTCCTTCGCGGACCGGGGTGTTGCTGATGCCGAGGGCCTGGGCGATCGGTTCGGTGCGCAGAAACTCGCCCGGTTTCACCTGGCCGGACACGATGAGTTCCCGCACATAAGCGGCGACATCGTCGGAGAGTTGGGGACGCGGTCTCATTGGCTCAGACTGCCTCAACTGTGGCGGCCATGCCCTGACCGCCACCGATGCACATGGTCGCAAGTCCGCGGCCACCTCCGCGACGACGCAGCTCGTGCAGCAACGTCGTGACCATCCGGACACCGGTAGCTCCGACAGGGTGCCCCAGGGAGATACCCGAACCGTTGACGTTGATGCGGTCTTGCTCGCGCCAATCCCAACCCTCCAACACCGCCAGAACCTGCGCGGCAAAGGCCTCGTTGAGTTCGACAACATCCATCGAGTCGAGAAGTTCGGTCACGCTAATCCCCGCGCGGTCGGCGAGTTTGGCCGTGGCCGGGACCGGCCCGAAGCCCATCCGAGACGGGTCGCACCCGGCGGCGGCCCAACCGGTCAGGAATCCAATCGGTTCCAGACCCAGTGCGTCGAGTTGGTCTTCGGCGACGATGAGGCAGGCTGCGGCAGCGTCGTTCTGCTGGCTCGCGTTGCCCGCGGTCACCGTGCCGTCCGGCATCACGGTTCGCAAGCTGGCGAGCGATTCGGGAGTGGAGTCCGGCCGGATGCCTTCGTCCCGGGTGAAGGGCACCGGCTCACCCTTGCGTTGCGGAACGTTTACCGGCACCACTTCGGCGTCGAACTTTCCGGCCTCCCACGCGGCGTGCGCCCGCTGATGGCTGCGGGCAGCGTACTGATCGGCCGCTTCGCGGGTAATTCCGTAGTCGTTCGCCAAGTTTTCGGCGGTCTCAATCATCCCGGAGATTTTCCCGAACCGGTGCTCGGGCTGACTGCGTTCACGTCCCCGGTCGAGGCGGTCGTAGAGGATGGAGTTACCAGCCCGCGCGCCAAAGCGATTGGTGGTCGAGTAGTACTCAGCGCGGCTCATTGACTCAATCCCGCCGGCCAGGACCGCGTCGGCCGCGCCGGTCTGCACCATCATCGCCGCGGTAACAAGGGCTTGCAGGCCACCGCCGCAGCGGCGATCGAGTTGCATGCCGGGCACCTCAATCGGCAGGCCAGCGTTCAGGGCGAGCCAGCGACCCACACACGGCACCTCGGAGTTGGCGTAACTCTGGGAGAAGACGACATCGTCGATGCGCGCCGGATCCATGCCCGACCGCTGGACGACGGCGTTGATCAGGTCGGCACCGAGATCTTCAACCGGGACGTCCTTGAGGCTCCCGCCGAAGGTTCCGACGGGGGTGCGCAACGGGTTGACGATGGCCGCGCGCCGCAGTGTTTGTGCTGACACAGTTCTGTCCTCCTTGGGTAGCGGGCCTAGATTTTGTTGCGCGCAATATGTTGCGCGGCAATCACATTGCGCTGAATCTCGTTGGTGCCCTCACCGACGATCATCAGCGGCGCGTCGCGGAAGTAGCGCTCGACGTCGTACTCCTTGGAGTATCCGTACCCGCCGTGGACGCGAATCGAGTCGAGCGCTATCGCCATGGCCGTCTCGGAGGCGAAAAGCTTAGCCATACCGGCTTCAAGGTCAGCGCGTTCACCGCGGTCGAGCTTCTGCGCGGCATCGATCGTGAGTAGTCGCGCCGCCTGCTGCTTGGTCGCCATGTCGGCGATCAGGTTGCCGACGCTCTGATGCTTCCAGATTGGCTGGCCGAACGATTCGCGTTCCTGCGCATACCTGGTTGCCGCTTCCAGGGATGCCTGTCCGACGCCAAGCGCTCGCGATGCCACCTGAATGCGCCCGACTTCTAGGCCGCGCATCATCTGTCCCCAGCCCTTGTTGGGATCGCCGCCCAAGACGGCATCGGCGGGAACCAGCATGTTGTCGAAGACAAGTTCACAAGCCTCGACGCCCCGATAGCCCAGCTTGGGGAGCTTCTTGGAGACGGCGAAACCCTCCCCCGGTTCGACGAGGAGCACGCTCATCCCGCGGTGAGTGGGATTGGCGTCGCGGTCGGTGATGCACAGCAATCCGAAGAGGTCCGAATGCGCGGCATTGGAAATCCAGGTCTTGGTGCCGTTGATGCGGTAGCCAGCTCCATCGGCCGCTGCGACGGGGTCGGCATGCGTGCGCATCGCCTGCAAGTCACTGCCGCCGCTCGGTTCGGTGAGCGCCATCGTCGCACGGATGGTGCCCTCGGCCATGGCGGGCAGGTACTTGTCCTGTTGCGCCCGAGTGCCGAAGGTTTTGATGAGGTAGGTAATCACCGAATGTCCGCCGATGGCTCCGGCCAGGCTCATCCATCCGCGGGCGAGTTCTTCGCAGACTCGCGCGAAGCACTCCATGCTGACGTCGACGCCGCCATGCTCGGCCGGGGCGAGGAGCCCGAAGAAGCCCAGGGATTTCATTTCCTCAATGAATTCTTCGGGATAGATGTCGTCAGCTTCGAACTCGCGGACTCGCGAGGCCACCCGCTGGTCGATGAAGTCGCGGACTAGCGAGACCATCTGCTGTTCGTCTGTTGTCAGGGCCATCGGTGGTGCGCCTCTCGTTCCAATCATCGTCCTCTTATGGATAATATATTATCCGTAATCACAGTTGGTTCGTTCCTCAAGGCCCGAAAGGCGGCCCGCATGCCAGAAGTGAGTCCCGCTGAAGTGAGTCCCGAGGACTTCGCCCAGATCCTGGAGTCGGTTCGTGATTTCGTGCGCACGCGGGTTATCCCTCGCGAGCAGGAAATCGCCGATGCTGACCGCATCCCCGACGACCTCCGCCAAGCCTGCAAAGACATGGGCCTCTTCGGATTTGCGATCCCCCAGGAGTGGGGAGGTCTCGGCCTCAACCTGGCCCAAGACGTCGAACTGGCGATGGAACTCGGCTACACCACCTTGGCCCTGCGCTCGATGTTCGGCACCAACAACGGCATTGCCGGGCAAGTCTTGGTCGGATTCGGTACCGACGAGCAGAAGTCGACGTGGCTGGAAAAGATCGCCTCGGGCGAGATCGTCGCTTCTTTCGCGCTCACCGAACCCGGTGCCGGATCGAATCCCGCCGGATTGCGCACCAAGGCCGTGCAGCAGGACGACGGCGACTGGATCATCGACGGCAGCAAATGCTTCATCACCAATGCGCCGACCGCGAACCTGTTCGTCACCTTCGCTCGGACCCGTCCCGCCGATGCCAACGGTGCGGGCATCGCCGTGTTCCTGGTGCCCGGCGATGCCCCCGGACTGTCGGTCGCCGAGCATGATCGCAAGATGGGCCAAGACGGTTCCTGGACCGCCGACGTGCGCTTCGACAGTGTGCGTGTTCCAGCATCAGCCCTGGTCGGCGGCTCCGAAGACGTCGGCTATCGGGCGGCGATGACGTCGCTGGCACGCGGCCGCGTCCATATTTCCGGACTGGCTGTCGGTGCCGCACAGCGAGCCCTCGACGAATCGCTACGTCATGCTGCCGTCACCACACAGGGCGGGACGCCCATCGGCGACTTCCAACTTGTCCAAGCACACCTGGCCGATATGGCGACCGGCATCATGGCAGGCCGTGCCCTGGCCCGCGATGCCGCCGCCAAATGGGTGTCGGAAGAGGACCGGCGAATCGCGCCGTCGGTGGCGAAACTGTTCTGCACCGAAATGGTCGGCGACGTCGCCGACCGCGCCGTCCAGGTGCACGGCGGCAGCGGCTACATGCGGGACATGCCCGTCGAACGGATCTACCGCGATGTCCGCCTATTGCGCCTCTACGAGGGCACCAGCGAAATCCAGCGCTTGATCATCGGCGGCGGTCTGGTGAAACAGGCCAAGCGAGAAGCGAAATAATGGTTGGTATGACCCCCTCAACCACCGCCCTGCGCGCCACCACCATTCTGTTTGTTCCGGGCGACCGCCCCGAACGCTTCGAGAAGGCCGCCGCCGCAGGTGCCGATCTCGTCGTAATTGACCTCGAAGATGCCGTTCCCCACGAGAACAAAGCGGTTGCGCGCGCCAATGCCGCCGAGTGGGCAGTGACCGGCAACCCCTGTGGCATCCGGATTAACGCTGCCGATACCGGCTACTTCCAGGACGATCTTGCCGCCATCACCGGGACCGGTGCCGTGGTGATGCTGGCGAAGGCCGAGACTCCCGACCTCGTGCAGGCCGTTGCCGAAGTTAGTGGATCCGGGGTAATTCCGCTGATCGAGACGGCGCGCGGCATCCTCGCCGCCGCCGATATCGCCGCCGTCCCCGGAGTCGTACGGCTCGCGGTCGGCACCTTCGACCTCGCCGCCCAACTCGGTGCCGACCCCGCCGACCGAGAAGCCCTGGCCACCAGCCGCAGCATGCTGGTCCTAGCTTCCGCCGCCGCCGGCCTGGCCGGACCACTCGAAGGAGTGACGGCCGCGATCGACAACGCCGATCGCATTGCATCCGACGCGGCCTACGCACGACGCCTCGGCTTCGCGGGCAAGCTCTGCATTCACCCCAAGCAGCTCGGACCGGCGATCGCCGCGTTCGCCCCCACCGAAGAAGAGATCGCGTGGGCGCACAAAATCATCGACTCACTCGACACCGATGGCGTGTGGACCATCGACGGCGAGATGGTCGATCAACCCGTCGTCGACCGGGCCCAACACATCCTCGACAAACTGAAGCACTAGCCAAACTGAAGCACTAGGAGCACACCCGTGACCGGACTACTCGCAGGCAAGACGGCCGTCATCACCGGCGGCGCGCAAGGCATCGGCTACGCGATCGCCGAGCGTTTTATCGCCGAAGGCGCCCGCGTGGTGCTCGGTGACATGAATGCCGAACAGGTAACCCGAGCGGCCAGTGACCTCGGCGGCGACACCGTCGCGCGCGGCGTGGCCTGCAACGTCACCTCGTCCGACGATGTCGACAACCTCATCAGCTCGGCGATCGAGGCCTTCGGGGCGGTCGACATCATGGTCAATAACGCGGGCATCACGCGCGATGCCACCATGCGCAAGATGAGCGAAGAGAGCTTCGACCAGGTCATCGACGTGCACCTGAAGGGCACGTGGCTCGGCACTCGGGCGGCTGCCGCCCACATGCGCGAACGCGGTAGCGGCGCCATCGTCAACCTGTCATCGATTTCCGGCAAGGTCGGCTTCGTCGGACAGACCAACTACTCGGCAGCCAAGGCCGGAATCGTCGGACTGTCGAAGGCGGCAGCCAAGGAGGTCGCCCACGCGGGCGTCCGCGTCAACGCGATTCAGCCCGGCCTGATCCGCACCGCGATGACCGAAGCGATGCCCGAACGCATCTGGGATCAGAAAATGTCGGAGATCCCGATGGGCCGCGCGGGCGAGCCGTCGGAGATCGCCTCGGTCGCGGTGTTCCTCGCGTCGGACCTGTCGTCGTACATGACCGGAACAGTGCTTGAGGTGACCGGCGGGCGACTGATGTGACCGGCGTGCCCGGCTCATTCGAGGACTGGGAACCGCACACCGTCGTCTCCGAGGAATACCTCGATCCGGCGGCGGTGCGAGCCCTGGCCACCCTCTTCGACGACGGCCTTCCCGTCCCCGACGTCGGCGATGTGCTGCCGCCGCTGTGGCATTGGGTGGCGCTCCCCCGATGGTCACCATCGAGCGAACTCAGCATCGACGGGCATCCGTTCCGTGGATCATTCCTCCCACCAATCACGTTGCCGCGCCGCATGTTTGCCGGCGGCAGTGTGAGCTTTCCGGGCGACCTCCGCGTCGCCGATACCGTGCGGCGCGAGTCGACGGTGGAGTCAGTCACCGAGAAGAACGGCCGCAGCGGGGCCCTCACGGTGGTCGTCGTGGCGACGACGCTGTTCGGTACCGACGGCAACCCAGCGGTGATTGAGAAGCAGAATCTGATCTATCGGGAGGCTGCAGCGGTCTCGCACCCTGAGCCTGCCGACGCGGCTGGACCCGCCGCGATGGCGCCGGTCGGCCCGCCGATCGTGCCCGTGGGCGAAGGCCGTTGGGATTTCCGTACAGACCCGACGTTGTTGATGCGGTTCTCTGCGGCTACGGCCAACGCTCACCGCATCCACTACGACTGGCCGTATGCGACAGGCGTCGAAGGCTATCCGGGCTTGGTGGTGCACGGGCCCTTGATGACATTGTCGTTAGCCGAAACGCAGCGACTCGCCTCGACGAGCAGTCGGATCGGCGAGCTGTCGCACCGCAACTCCAGACCCCTGTTTTGCGGTGACGGAGCCCAGTTGGTTTCGACGCCCAACGAGGGCGGTACCCGCGTCGAACTGGTGAGTTCAGCAGGTACCCACACGAGCGTTGAGCTGATTCTCCGATGACCCGGTCCGCACTATTCGCTCTGACCGACTCCGGCACGCTACGCCCCTTGGCTCGGGCCGTCAGCGGCTGGGGAGCCGACCACATGCGCGGTATGGCCGTAGCCGGGGCCCTTGCCCGAGCCGTCGAATCGAAGGCGACAGAACTCGGCGAGAACCTAGTCCCCGGCCGCTTCACCCTCGACCTGTTCCGGCCGGTGCGGATGACCGACCTGTCGACCGAGGTGACGGTGGTGCGCAACGGCCGCCGTCTTTGCTTGCTCGACGCGCTGTTACTTCAGAATGGCGAGGTGATGGCCCGTGCCAGCGCCAGTTTCGTCGCACCGTCCGATAGCAGTGGTTCGTCAGCGTGGCCGGGTACTCCGGATCTGATTCCGAAACTGCCGCGGGTTGATCTCGCATCACTGCCCGATGAGTCCGAACGGATCTACGGGACCGACAGTCGTGGGTGGATGCCACTGGACGAAGTGCCTTACGACGCCGATCGCAAATGGGTATGGATGGTTCCGGCACCGGTGGTCGAAGGCGAAGTGCCCACCGGATTCCAAGCGGCGGCCTCATGTGCCGACGTAGTGAGTGTGGTCGCAAACCTTGATGAGCACGGGCTCGGTTTCATTAACACTGACCTCACCATGACTTTGGCGAGACAGCCGGTTGGCGCGTTCATCGGGCTGGTCGCAAACTCGCGCACCGAAGCCGCAGGCGTATCTGCGGCGTCTGCGGCGATGTTCGACGCCGAGGGAGCCTGCGGCCTGGTCTCCGCAACGTCCCTCTCCGCCGCGCCCATTATGCTGACGCCCCCAATGAAACTGCGGTACGAACGCTAGGCCCTAACCCCCTGAGCCCCGGGCAATCCGCGCGAAGACCTCCGGATCCAATCGTGGGCCGCCGAGCGTGTCGGCTCCGTACTTGTCGATCTCCGCGCGCAGGTCCAGGGGTCGGGTTGGCGGAACGCCGGGAACCAGTTCGGCAGCGACCAATTCGTCGGGCACCAGCCAGGTCACTTCAAATTCGATGCCGTCGGGGTCGCGGCCGTATAGGGCTTTGGTCGCAGCATGGTTCGCAGCACCGGTCAGTGCGTCGACGGCAGCCATGCGTTCGCCGACAGCGGCCATATCGGAGAGAGTCGCCACCTCCCAGGCCAGGTGATAGAGCCCAACAGCCCGATCCGGCGGCCGCGGAACGTTGGTCTGGAACAGCCCCAGGTCGTGGTCGTTGGCAGAGTTCACGCCGCGCAAGAAGGCCGCGCCGGGGAAGTCGACAGGAAGCTTCTCGAACCCGAGCACCGACGTGTAAAACTCGACACTTCGCTGAACGTCGGACACGTACAGCACCGCGTGATTAAGTCCTCGAATCGACATGTCGACCTTCCGTTCTGCCCGCTGCTCGGGCCTCATGAAAGGCTACCCAGGTGATTCTTCAGACTGCGAACGCCCGCCTCGACCTGTCGCTGGACGGCGGCGTCGTCGAACGGCTCCGCGTCGGGGACCTGGACCTACTGACCGTCGGGCCCGGGAAGGGTTCGTTCCCCATGGTTCCCTGGTGCGGGCGTCTCGACCGCGGCATCCTGACGACGGCAAGCGGAGTGCACCACCTACCGCGCAACGCGGAACCCCACGCGATCCATGGCACCGCACGCGACGAGTCTTGGCGACTGGTCGAATCGACCGCCACCACTGCGACCATCGCCCAATCCCTCTCAGCACCATGGCCATTCGCTGGTACCACCACCGCGTCGTTCACGCTCGACGACGACGCACTCACCATGTCCCTCGAGGTTGCATCCGATTCCGAGTCATTTCCCGCGCAGGCCGGCTGGCACCCGTGGTTCCGCCGCACGTTGCGCACGGGAACCGCTCCGGTGGAACTGTCCTTCGATGCTGACTGGCAAGAGCTTCGCGGCGATGATTATCTGCCGTCCGGTACGCGGATCACACCGCTTCCAGGCCCCTGGGATGACTGTTTTGGCATGCCCGGCGGCGTTGACGTGAAGCTCCTGTGGCCGGGCATCGCGACGTTGCGCATACAAAGCCCCGAACAGTGGGTCGTCGTTTACGACCTCGAGGACGATTCGGTCTGCATCGAGCCGCAGTCAGGCCCGCCAAATGGTGTCAACACCATGCCCCGCACGGTGACGCCATCGTCGCCGTTGCTGGTCCAAACCCGGTGGTCGTGGGAAACCTTGTAAGCACGGCGCGCTATTGCCCGTCTCGAGAAGACAAGCCTTTCAAGCAAGCGCATCGCCCCCGCCGAGTTGTCGGCGGGGGCGATGAGGTTTCTCGTGCGCGAAGTACTACTTGGTAGCGACAACCTTGTCGTTGACGGTGACGACGACCTTGTCAGCGCTCTGATCGAAGGTGATCTTGCCGTGCTCGAAGGTCGAGACCTTCAGCGCGCCCTCTTCGGTTTCGTCGCTGGTGGCTGCGCCAAGTGGGCCGTTAGAGCCGCCCTTGCCGTCGGCTGCGGGCTCACCTGAACTGTCGCGCTTGACGTTCCACGCGTCGCGAATCTTGCCCCACGTGATGTAGGCGGGCTTGCCCGGCTGAGCCGTGATGACGCCACCGTCGAACTGCTGGAAGACGACGCCGCTGTCGCTGGTGCCCGAAGCGTCGGCACCGGTCAGGACCTTACCGAGGTCGGCCTTCTGCTTATCGGTTGCTGCCTCGTACTTGACGGCGATAGGGCCCTTGAGTTCAACCTTGGTGCCGTCGGCTGCGGTGAGCTCAACGGTCTTATTGGCATCCACACCGGGCACCGACACCGACGGTACCGACACGGACACCGAAGGCGTGAGCGTTGCGGCGGTGCCCTCGGTGGTGTCGGTAGTGGTGCTGGTGCAGGCGGCCACAGACGCGGTCAATGCCAAAGCTGCCGCAACCCCCGCGGTCTTACGCACGATTTGCTTCATTAAAGATCCCCTCTTCTCTCGACATTTCGTCGATGAACAAACTCGTTGGAGCTAACACCAGGTGGTAATTGCCCGATCGGACAGTAACAGAATTGTGCCGTCTCAGCCCGTCTTTACCGGTTTTCAAAACACGACGAAAACACCCTCTCCACCGGCCCCACCAGCAATGCTGGCCGGTTGCCGTCTCGAGATAGGGCCCTGCAACATGCGCAATGTTGTTTGCTGTATGGTAACTGCTTGTTCGGGTAACCGGACAAGCCACCATGTTCAGGTTTGACGCCGGTCTTATCACCCCGACGATATCGGCGCCCTGCATGTTGGGCATCTCGCGTACCCACATGCGCGAGATCAACGAGGGCGGGCGGTCATTTCGATCGCCCGCCCTTGCTGTTGGCCTCAGAACTTTTAGCCCAGAATTGTTGGCCCCGAAGTGCCGGTTATGCCGCCCGGTGCCGCCGTATCCGGAATTGATTGACGACGAGTGCGAGAAAGACGATTGTCCCTCCGACGGCCGCAGCCCCCAGCGATATCCGAATCCCGTTCGAGCCGGGATTGGCGACCAAGATGGCTCCGACCACCGCGCTACCGAGTGCACCACCGACCGTGCGAAGAACCTGGTTGAAGCTAACGGCACTGCCGACCTCGAATATCGCGACGTTGCGCGCGATGAGCGTCGGCATCGCCGCGTATGCCGCGCCCATGCCAATACCGAACAGTGCCATGCCAATCAGGATTTCCCAGAGTTGGTCGCTGGTGAACCACAGCATGAGTGCCGCTACTGCCATGAGCCCGGAGCCAGCTGGCAGCATCGCCGTCATCGACTCTTGTCCAAGCCGTCGAACCAGTCGGTTACCGGCGAGGCTTCCCACCGACAGCGGCAGCATCACGAATCCGGCCCAGAACAGGGGAAGCCCAATACCGTAGCCGGTTGACGTTGGCGCCTGCGCGATGATGCTGGCGACCGAAAGGCTCATGTACATCGTTGCGCCGAGACCGATTGCGGTGGCGTTCGCGAGAAACACGTCGGGCGTGCGGAAAACTCGGAGGTTGATCAGCGGGTCGCGACTGCGCAACTCCACCACAATCCAGGCCGCGAAAGCCACCCCGGCGCCAAGGATGACAAGGACGGTCGCTGGCGAGCCCCAACCCCAAGTCGGCCCTTGACTCACCGCCGTCAACATTCCGGCAAGCCCCAGACTCAACAAGGCAGTGCCGGGAACATCGAACGGTCGCGTGACGGCGTCGCCCGGAGTTGACGGCACCAGCCGCCACACCACGGCACCAGCGGTCGCGACGAAGGCTGCGGCGAACCAGAATGCGATCCGGTAGTCGAGCAGGCTGGCGAGCGCGCCCGTCAACGGATATCCGATCCCGAGGCCGGTCGCCACCGTCACCGACAGCGTCGAAATAGCCGGGTCGATCTGCGGTTTCGCAAGGTGACGCCGGGCCATCACGATGGTGACCGGAACAATGCCGTACGACAGTCCCTGCAGCGCGCGTCCCACCAGGAACAGCGTGAAGTTGGGTGCGGCCGCCGCGACGACGGAACCAACGAAGATGATGCCCAGTGAAATCAGAAGCAGCCGGTGCGTCCAGGGGCCATCGCTGAGGCGACCCATCACGGGGGTCACGATGGCGCCGACCATCAGGTTGACGGTGAGCATCCATTGCGCCGAACCAACCGAGACGCCCAGTTCCGCAGAGATCGACGGAACCAGGAGCATGCCGAGGGAACTCACGATCGACGTCGTCAGTGCGGCGTAGACGAGGGCGGGAAGTAAGCGGTGAGTTCCGGACATTAGAAACACCCTATCGCCGGGCAGAAATGGTCGACCCGCCCAATGCCCGGCAACTTTTATTTGCCAGTCCCCGGTGCGGCGTCCCCTGATCGGATGGCACCGATTTCTGCGCGCCTAGCCTTGCTGCCTCCCGGTGGCTGCGATTGCTGTTGCCCCCTTTCGACCGGGTCAGGGTTCGGCGCCACGACCGTCGCTGAAACCGCATGGCGTACGGCGGGCAGGTTCCGCTTCGATTCACCGAGAATCCCGCTCCCGACCGGGCCCCTGTTGGTCAAATTTCCAACTCCGATGCAGGCGTTGAGTTCCGGGAAAGACGTCCCAGATCTAGTGACACAGAGGCTGGTTTGCGCCAACAAAAGTTGAGCCAATCGTCAATCTGGGCAAACTGGGCATTCCGCATTCACCCGTTGTCGGGAGGTGAAGATTTGCGCCCTGAACTGGTTCGATCGTCATTTCCGTGTCACTTCGAGGGTGACGTATTACCGCAGACGTAACGCGCTATGGCTTGATGCTTATGGCGATGACAACACGGCGACTCCCCCGTGTGGCGATAGACCAGAAGACACCTACTGTGAGTACCCCTCGTACGCGTGCGCGTTCACGTGCGATCCGCATCGGAATCTCGTTCCTCACGTGTGCCGTGCTTGTCACCGGCACCACCGAGAGCTCCGTCAGCCTCCCAGTAACTAACACCGTCGCGTCGTTGGAAACGCCGCAATCAGACTCGCAGGCAACAGAATCATCGTTGGGTTCGAGCGACCTTTCGTCTGTACTGTCCGACATCCTGAAGCCCGACAGTTCCGAGGGCAAACAGCCGCCAGCGATCACCAAGCTAATCCCGAAGCTCAAGGAACCGGCGGACGGGAAGACTTGCGTTGGTCCCGAGTTCGCAACCCTCGGTGCCATCTTCAGTGCGATCTTCGATTCGTTTACGCCGCTGATCCCGCCAGCGCAGCGCGGACCCGTGCTCGACGCTCGGTCGCGGGTGCTTGGCGATCTGCACGAGCTGCAGATCTCGTCGCTCGCCGTCACCAACAGTCCCGGCGGATTGGGTGCGTCGAAGGATGCGCCGATGAACAAGTACCGCGATCCCCTGTCACAGTGGGTCGTCACGCAGTTGATGAACGTGAAGGCCGGTACGGCCGCGCAGCCGATTCGTGCCGACAACCTGACGGTGATGCAGGCCGTCGAGAGCGCTTGGCTGTACTTTTACCTCACGGCTGTCGTGCCGTTGACGCTCGTGAAGTCGATGCTTCCCGCGGATTACTCGCTGGGGCCGGTAAGCGTCGGAACGCTGCTCACGCTGCCGATGACTATCGGTGCGGCTGGCATGAAGTTGTTCTACAAGGCAATGAGCGTGACGCTCATCAGCAACTGCCTCGCTCGCATGACGCCCGACGAAAAGGCGCGGGCCGGCAAGCCTGACCACGATCTGAGTTTCGACGCGCAGGTTCCCGAGATCCTCACGAAGGTGGCCGGGGAATTGGCGATTGCTGAACCCGGATCGTGCCCCTCGATTGCCGATATGACGCTGAGCCAGTTGGTCGGGCGGACGTCGTCGTTCTTGCAGAAGCAGGTCTCCGATCCGGAGGATGCGAAACAGATCGAGCTCCTCACCAAGGGGCTGCAGCTGTTTATGAAGTACGCGCCGGTGCCCGCGAACCTGATTCCGGCGGACCCGGTCGACGACGACACCGTCGAAGAGTTGATGGACCGCGGTCTCGGCGTTGCCGCTGCACCCGAGGTCACCGTCGAAACGATCCGCGCCAGCCTTACCGACGACGAGACCAAGCGCGCCTCTCTGGCGGAGATGACACCGCTTGGCGAGTTGACGGTCACGAAGACGCTGACCGCTGCGTTCTACGCGTACTCGCTGACCACGCTGCTCGTCGGGCACCTTAACGATGCGGCCGCCGCGGCCTTGGCCATCGAGATGGGCGGCGTCGACCTGATGCCGCGCATCAGTGGCCTCTACGACGCACCCAAGACGTACGGTCTCGTCGTCTTCCACAACACGCTGCGGTCGGTGTGCTTCACCCCCGATGGAAGCGGCGCGCCCGCAACGAGTCCCGCGCCCAGCACGAGCGTCGCGCCCACGACGAGTGCGACTCCCGGCTCGAGCACCACGCCCAAGCCGCGCACAAGCACGACCCCTCGCTCGAGCACCGCACCCAGCACGAGCACCACTCCTAAGCCCAGCTCTTCGACCAGTTCGAGCCCCGCGCCGAGTTCAAGCACCGCTCCCGCGCCCACCCCAAGCAGCACCCCTGACTCGGGCACGGAGATCGGCTCGTCCGGCGGGACCGTGACTGCGGGGTAGATCCCGCACTTCGTCCCTCCACTGTCTCCGAGTAAACGAGGGAGCTCCGTTCTCCGCTTCGCCCCCGTTCGGTGTCCGATCACACACTCCGTCTTGCATACCCCCGGGGGTATGCTGGTCGTGCCGGTCGATCGCCGGAACCCCACGGGACACCCTCCCCCAATGAATGAGTGAGCGAAATGAAGAGCCTTCCCCGACACCAAGGTTGGACCGTCGAACGAGTCGTGCCGCTGATGGCCGGCGTGATCGTTCTCCTGAGCATCGCGCTGGTGCTCGCATTCTCCCCGTGGTGGCTGTTCCTCACCGGCTTCGTAGGTGCCAACCTCGTCTTCTACGCGGCAGTCGGATGGTGCCCGGCCAGCCTGATCATGGAAAAGGTCGGACTTGAGCGAGCTAGTTGCCGAGTTCGGGTTTAGGGGCGAGTAACGCAGTCATTCGGCTGTGACTGCGCTGGCGGTCGTGTCCTGGCCGAGCCTAGCGAAGCGACAATGACTAGTCGTTGGGCACACTCATCGCTCGGCTCAGGACATCGGCCGGTAGTGCTTCCCCTGCATCCAAGCCAGCACATCCAGCACGCGCAGCGCCGGGATGGACTCATCGAGGCCAGCTTGATCGCGCAGATCAAGGAGACGTCGGTGCAGCGCGCCATCGTCTGCCCGCAATGCCTGGCGGATCGGTTCAAAGTGAGCGGCTTTGGTGCCGAGTTCTCGTCCGACCACCTCGTCGTAGATCGGAAACAGCCGCGGCCGCTTCCTCGCGATGAGCTTCGAAGCGATGGTCCGGCCAATGCCGTGGACGGCCCAGAGCGCTGTTTCCAACTCCCATGCCGGAGACGTCGAAGTCATCGGTTCCGACTCCTCGACAAGGTCCCGGTCAGGCCCGATCTTCTGGAGGAGTTCGGTCATCGGTTCGCGCAGTTCGCCGAGGAGCAGCCAGGCAGCATGCGCGGGAACCTGCACTGACAGGAACGTCACCGCTACGAGGTCATCAGCGGTAAAGCGGTTCGCGTCCGCAGTTCGCTGCCCGCTCGGATCCCAGTTGTCCCAGTGGGCGCCGGACCTGAGGTACCCGGTCTTGACGACCGGACGAGTGAAGTACTCCTGCAACGTATCGATCGCTCCAGCATCGTCCTGCTCACGAAGGACTTTCGGGAGTCGGATGTGCGATCCTCCCCCAAATGCGTTCTCAGACATACTCCTCGTTCCGCTCAAGGCTCTCTATCGGAGCCTTCGTCGAGTTCTCGACGCAATGCATGGTTCCGCGCGTCGACTCACTGAATTCGTCCCGTTCCCCACATCCATACAAGGATGTCGAACACCCTGATCGTGCTGATATCCTCACCGATCTCGGCGGAGGTGCGGACATGCTCAAGATGAGTGACCAGTTGCCGACCGTCGGCATTCATAACGGTCCGAAGATTCCGATAGAAACTGTGGCGAGCAGGCACGTGACCCACAGTCTTGATCACCACCGAATCGATGACGGGAAGGAGGTGCGGACGCTTGCGTGCGAGCAGTTTGCTTGTCTTTGTCCGTCCGACCCGACGGTTGTCACGCACCATCGACCAGATTTCTTCCGCGATACTCAGGTGGTCATCGCTGGCGTCTACCAGCGCCACGTCAGTCGGCAATTGGCTGAGGAGGTCGCTCAACCGACGGGAATACCCAGGCTCTTGGTCGCCAAGAAGCCGTAGTGCCGCCGGCCCCGGGATGTCGACGCTCAGGAGTGTCACTGCGACGAGGTCCTCGGAGGTGAAGTGGTCAGCCACCTCGGCACGATCGCCGCCTCCGGCGAACCGTTCGAATCTGGAACCGCTATAGGCCGGAACCTCGCCTTCGTGCGCGAAGTAGCGGCGTAACGCCTCTACTGCCGCAGCAGTTCGGTCGATACTGAGGATCGGAGGAAGCATCATGCCGTCAACGTTCATACAGGGACTGTAGTTAAGAGCTGGTGCGGCGGACCTGAATGACACAAAGCATCCAGCGCCCCATGCTGGCCTAGGCGACGGGTCTGAACATTCCGGGTCATTCCCCCGTCAAGGCCGACGAGCGACTCCCCAAAGGTTCTATCTACAGCCGCGATGATGGTCAGGAGAGATGTGTGTCGAGATGCAGCGGAGATTAGCAGCGCTACCCCCGGAAGTCTGACAGAACATGCGTGCCTCGATGAGTCGTGTCAATTTTGATTCTCCATGTGGTCGGCCATCCAAGTCACTTTCGGCGAACATTTGGCGTAGATCGATCTCTTGCGGCGCCCATGCAGCGGCAACCCCTCTGCTCTGACGACCGAGCATCGCCTCACACAAGTCAGCATGTCGCACATATGCCAAGTGCCATAACGCCAATCGGAGAAAGACTCATAGACAACTGCACAAGCCGGTGCTTTGTCCACGCTATCTTGCTCATCTCCACGAGCTGTTTCGACAGTACCGGAAGAAGAGTCGGGCCCTCGAGCCGATCCTGAACGGCTTCGGGCGTCAGGTGCCGCAGGTGTCCGAAATAGACAAAGTTGTCCGGCGCCTCAACCTCGAGGTTGGAGGCCCGTAGCCGGGGACGCACAACCCAGGCCGCACATAGGACGCTAGCTACTAAGAGGAGGATGCCAACGACGTACCAGACTACGGCCCAGCCCCCAAGGTCATGGAGCACCCGCCCCTCGCCCGACAGCGTGATAACTCCCACGAGGAGCGCGGTCTCAATTGTCAGTGCAAATGGCGCCTTCGTATCGGAGATATTGTCAAGACCTGTGGATGAGGTTGTTTCAGGCGGCCTCCTCTTGCGATGTTGATGGGGTGTCGGATTCGACGAGTTTGCCTTTCTCGAAGGTCTTGCCGGCTCGGACGAGGGCGACGACGTGGGGTGCGTTGAAGCGCCCTGGGTTCCGTTCCGAGTCTCAGCAAGGAGAATCGGAGTATGCCCAAGAAGTTCAGTCCAGAGCTGCGTGAGCGTGCCGTGCGCATGGTCTACGACCGCCAAGCCCGCGAGGGCGGCC
>NZ_JBARYI010000041.1:0-86414 GCF_049647785.1 Gordonia sp. (in: high G+C Gram-positive bacteria) | reverse complement strand
CATCATGCGGGAAGTCAGGGCAGGGGGGTGGGGGTCGGGTACCTCGGGGCGAGGCCGTCACCGCTTGAGGTTCCCCGCAGTCGGCGGCCGAGCCACGGCGCAGCGAAACCGCTCGCCCAGGCAAGGTTGTCTGACAACTGCTCGACGGTCGACGGGGTTGTTGGGGCAGGCAACTCCATAGGCGTGAGGGCATGGTCAATGCCGAGTGCCTCAAGTACGGCGATCGCCATCCGCTGATGACCGATCGACGACATATGCAGTCGGTCGAAGGCCCACAGCCGCCGATCCCGGTAATCGGGGATGCGCCAGAAGTCGACGATCGTCGCGCCGTGCCGATCGGCGATACCGCGCACCCCCTCGTTGTAGATCGCAAACCGGCCGCGCAAGGCACTGAACAACGGCCAGTCACCCGGATCGTGCGCGGTAAACATCACGACGGTCGCACCCGACTGCGTCAACCGAGCGATCGCGGCGTCATACTCGTCCAGCAACGCATCAAGGTCGACGCTCAGCCGCAAAATATCGTTGGCGCCGGCATAGATCGAAACGAGATCTGGTCGCAAAGCAATCGCGGCGTCGATCTGCTCAGCGACGATTGGGCCGAGCTTGCGACCGCGAATGGCCAAATTCGCATACTCGGACGCGGGATCGAGGCGGCTAAGTTCGGCAGCGACGCGGTCGGCCCAACCGCGAACTCCGTTTGGTAGCTCCGGGGCCGGATCGCCAACACCTTCGGTAAACGAGTCGCCCAGGGCGACAAAGCGCTGAAAACTCACGCGCTCCAGGCTACCGGCAACACGGGCACAGGGACGTCGCCGTGCAGTGGACTGGCGATAGAATTGATCCATGGACGTCGATGACCTCGAAAAACTTCAGCGCTGGGAAGACAACGGTGCTCAGTGGGACGTCATTTCTCTCCGCAGCGACTCGGCCGTCATCGCACTATTGCGCTGCGATGCTGGCGAAGAAGTCGAACGCTTCACGACCACTGATCCCCGCGTTCTCGATCGGTGCCGACACAAACGTGGCTAATTCGGCGAGCGGTCGCGATGCGGCGAGCGGGACCGATTCCGAGCGGAGCGCCCGCTGGGTGATGCACATCGACATGGATGCCTTCTTCGCATCGGTGGAGCAACTGACTCGCCCAACGCTCGCGGGCCGACCGGTTCTGGTAGGCGGGGCAGGGGGGCGTGGCGTCGTCGCGGGTGCCAGCTACGAATCACGCGTCTACGGTGCGCGGTCGGCGATGCCCATGCATCAGGCCCGACGCCTGGTGGGCGGAACCGCGGTGGTCGTGCCACCGCGCGGCGGCGTGTACTCCGTGGTGTCCCAGCGCGTCTTCGGGATCTTGCGAACGTTCATCCCCATCATCGAAACCCTCTCGTTCGATGAGGCCTTCGGCGAACCAACCGAACTGGCCGGGGCGAGTGCGGCGGAGGCAGCAGATTTTGCCGAGCGAGTCCGGACGGTAATCCGAGAACAGACCGGGCTGCCCGCATCGGTGGGTTTCGGGTCGGGCAAACAGATCGCCAAGATCGCCTCAGGAATGGCGAAACCCGATGGGGTGAAAGTGATTTCGCCGTCTGTTGAGCTCGGTTTTCTGCAGGGACTGCCGGTGCGGAAGCTGTGGGGAGTTGGCCCGGTGACCGGGGATCGGTTGGCCCGACTGGGAATTGAAACAATTGGGCAACTGGCGGCGCTCGCCGAAGCCGAAGTGACATCGGTTCTCGGTGCGACGGTGGGGCCCGCGCTGCACCGACTGGCCCGCGGGATCGACGAGCGTCCGGTGACAGAACGTGCCGAGAGTAAGCAAATCAGTGCCGAGACGACCTTCGCCGTCGACATTGTCGATATGGCCAACCTTCGTTCCGCAGTCGCCGGTGCCGCGGCGCATGCCCATCGACGTCTGCTCAATGACGGTCGTGGGGCGCGAACCGTCGTGGTGAAACTGCGGCGGTCGGACATGTCGATTCTGACCCGATCGATCACACTGCCTGCCGCGACCACCGAGCTAGAGACGCTGACTGCGGCGGCATACCGGGTGACGCTGGACCCACTCGTCGTCGGCCCGATACGGCTCGTCGGGGTTGGCTACTCGGGGCTGTCGACCACCCAGCAGGAGTCGCTGTTTCCCGAACTCGACGAGGAACCAGAACCAATTGACGGTCTCGACGAGACAGCGCCGATGGCCGACGCCGACGCGTCGCCAGAACCGGCAAAGCTTCAGCAATGGCCAACGGGGACAGATGTTTTCCATCCCGACCACGGTCACGGGTGGGTGCAGGGCGGCGGCCACGGATTCGTCACTGTCCGATTTGAAACACGTGCCACCGGCCCGGGCCGGGCACATACCTTTCGACTTCCGGAGCCCACGCTGGTCCGGGCTGACCCACTGGACAGCCTCGCCTGGGATCTAACAGGCGAAGAATCTCCGGAGCCGTAGTTCAGGCTGGCGCGGAGGCGTCGAAGAAGGCCTTTACGGCCTCGCCGCTGGCACCTGCCGAGAGCAAGGCGATCAGCGCCATGCGTGCCTGCGGTGCGCGCAGCCACGGGGAAAACACCGCCCCGGCCCGCGCGAGGTCGACGCCACCGCCACCACCGCCGTATGTCGGCTGGACCTCGCCATAGGGCACGCGTGTCGATACCACCACCGGCACCGAGCGGTTAACCGCGAGGTTCACCTCGGCCGTGATGTCCGGGTGAGTATTGCCCGATCCGGTGGCCGACAGCACGATCCCGGCGGCCCGTTGTGCGACTGCAGAGGCGATGGTGCCGGGAGAGACTCCGGGATACAGGGCCAGTAGATCTACACGTGCAGGATGGCCCTCCGGTAGTACATCAGAGACCAGTGGTCGCGGCAGGTTGGTATGGACGGTGTCGAATGCGATGAGGTCGGTGGTGGAGGTCTTAAATGCGCCGCGGGCACCTAACACGCGGCCCCCAAGCGCGACCAGAACACCGCGGCCACGCGAATCAGCATCGGCGGCCAGCGCGACGGCCGCGGCAATGTTGGCCGGCCCGTCGGAGAGACGGTGATCAGCGGGGAACTGGGCGCCGGTGAACACGACAGGCCGCGGGTCAGCGGCATAAACGTCGGCGAGAAAAGCAGTCTCTTCTAAAGTGTCAGTCCCGTGCGTCACCACCACTCCGGTCACGGCAGGATCGTTCAGTGCCTCGGCGATAGCTGCGACGATCGTGAACTGATCGCGGACCGTCATCGCCGATGAGTCTTTCACCATCAGTTCCATGGGCTGCACCACCACGTCACCGGCAACGTCCGGCAGCAGGTCCGCAGCATGCAAAACGGGGACCGCGCCGTCGTCGGTGGTGCGGGAAGCGGCGGTGCCGCCAGTGGTGATCATCACGACTTGACGAGTACTCATGGGGGCAATTCTTCCATCCCGCACCGAATAATGTGCGCAGGTCGCTTGGTGCTGACGAGACACATGAGACAACGCTGAGAGAGTCTGAGAGCAAGTTAGGTAACTGCGCACATCGCCGGGACTTTGGCATAGTGGTTTGAGTTCGGGCCTTGGGGCCCGCTTAGTACTAACCAATGTGAGGACATTTTCGGTGAAGATTCGTAAATTCGTGACCGGTGCCGTAATCGCCGGAGCTGTTGCGGCGACCGCGGCATGTGGCGGTAACGATGCAGTGACGCCTCCGGTTCCGACTGCAACCTCGAGCAGTGCGGCCGCGACAACCGCGGCGACCGGCACCGAGGCCGAGCTGACGAACCCGAAGAAGGTGCCCAGCGTTGCGGCGCTGAACGACATGCTGCAGGAAGCGCTCGATCCGTCGATCAAGCCGGCAGACAAGGTGCAGCTCGTCGAGGGTGCCGAGGTTGACCCCGACCTGTTCAAGGAACTGGTGAAGGCCAAGAAGGACAACCCGGACGTTACCTACCAGATCAAGCGTCCGGTCCAGAAGGCTGGCCCCAACCGGGCCAAGGTGAAGGTTGAGATCAAGCTTCCCAACAACCCGCCAACCAAGATCGACGCGTCCATCGTGTTCGACGACGGTCGCTGGAAGTTGTCGAAGCAGACCGTCTGCCCGCTGCTAAGCCAGGCCGACGTGAAGTCGCCACTTTGTGCGGAGACCGGCTCGAGCACCAAGAAGAAGGCTCCGAGCACCAGCAAGTCAGCGGGATAACCCGCCGCTGAAGACTCTTCACCCTCGCCGGGTGGGCGCTATTTTGTCGCCTTCCAGGTGAGGGTGAACTCGTTCTGCTGCAGGATTGGCCGGTTGGCGTCATCGCCGACCAACTCGCGGCCCCCCTTGACAGCGAGACTTCCGGCGACCGGGAAGCGTTTCGTCAAGTCGACGGTCAGCGTGCCCGAGCCACTCATCGAGAACCGGGAAATGTGCAGTTTGTCGTCCGAGCCGGGGATCGAGAAGATCGAGTTCACCGGGGTCTCGTCGATTTTCACATCGAGGGTTACCACGTTGCCGTCGCGGCGAGCCAGCGTCACGTTCATCGTTTGGGTGACGGTCGCCGCTGCCGATACCGTACGGACCGACGTCCACGTGGCACCAGCCCCAACAGGCGAGGTTGGCAACGGAACCGAATAGTTCAGTGCCTCCAGTAGGGACTGTTCAAGCGCGCTGCGCGCTGGCGACTGCGATCCATCGGTTGGCTTCAACCGCAGGCGGGTCGGCACCATGCCGTCCGTGTACGACAGTCCGCCCGTCGAACCGTCGAGCTCGGGGAGTAGTTCACTGAGCTCAAGGTCCTTACTGGTCGGGGAACCGATGGAGAATTCCAGGCTCGACGGATCGTCGCAGACCGTGCGGGCGGTAATCGGTGTCGCCAACTGCTGCTGCGTCCGCTGCACCTGGTTGGCGTCGGACCCACGGTCGGTCGGCGCGATGCTCGCCTCCAACGACGACGTTGTCAACGTCACCTTCTGCGGGGCTGTGGTTGCCGGTACGACTGCCAGTTCTTGCGCGGGACCGGTCCCCGGCGACACGAGCTTCACTTCGGGTGTCGACAGCGAAATGGGGCGGGCACCGTCGGTCCGACTGGCGGCGGTTGGCGCGCAGGGGCCGTCGTCTGCGGTGTCGTCCGAGGAACAGGCGGTAATGCCACCCGCAATAACGAGGGCGGCGGCCGTCACCCCGAAGGCTCGCCGTACCGATTTCGGTGTGTACGCAGTTGCCGAAGACGGCCGGTGCACGAAGACTGACGCGTTGCTCACGAAAGCCACAGTAGTGGGTCCGTTTGCGCGTCAGAGAGGTCCCCGCGCCGGGCGAGTTCGGCGTTGGCGGCCTCAGCGTGGACAATTGACGATATGAGTGAACCCGAGGCGCCGCGCGTCGAAGCGTCGAAGCGTCGGGGCGGGGTCGCGTTGATCCCCGTCCTGATTGGTGTGGCTGTTGCTGCTTACCTGATCGATGTGCTGAGCAAGGTGCTGGTCGTTGCCACGATGGAGCCGTATCAGACGGTGTCGGTGATCGGTGACTTCCTTACGTTTCGACTCATCCGCAACAGCGGCGCGGCCTTCTCGATGGCCACGGGCTATACCTGGGTGTTGACGTTTGTTGCGCTGGCGATTGTGGTGGTGATTGCCCGCTATGCCAAGCGGCTCGGCTCCCTCGGCTGGGTAATCGGACTCGGATTGGTCCTGGGCGGTGCGCTCGGCAACCTGACCGACCGCATGCTGCGCGATCCGGGACCGCTTCGCGGCCACGTCGTCGACTTCATTCAGGTCGGCAGTTGGTGGCCGACGTTCAACATGGCAGACTCCGCTGTCGTCTGCGGCGCGATCCTGCTGGTGGTCCTGACACTTCTCGGCTACGACTACGACGGCAGTCGTACCGGCTGGGCGGCACGAAACGATCCCGACGACGCCGAGACCGGCTCCGAGGCAGACACCACTTCCGCAAACAATGATGGAGATGCGAATGCGTGATTCACGGGCAATGCCGGTTCCCGACGGGCTGCAGGGGATGCGCGTCGACGCCGGAGTGGCCCGGGTGCTCGGCCTTTCGCGCACGGTGGCCGCGAATCTGGCAGACGCCGGTGACATCTTCGTCGACGGCGTCGCCGTCGGTAAGTCGCACAAACTCGTGGCAGGCACCTGGCTCGACGTGACGTTGCCCGCACCCGAGCAACCGCTCACGGTGGAGCCGACTCCCGTCGAAGACCTCAAAGTCCTCTATCAAGACGATGACATCATTGTCGTCGACAAGCCGGCCGGGGTTGCCGCGCATCCGTCGCTGGGGTGGACGGGTCCAACGGTGAACGGGGCACTTGCGGCTGCCGGGTTCCGCATCTCCACGTCGGGCGCACACGAGCGTCAGGGCATTGTCCACCGGCTCGACGCTGGCACTTCGGGCGTGATGGTCGTGGCGGCTTCCGAACACGCTTACACGCTGCTGAAGCGGGCATTCAAGGAGCGCACTGTCGACAAGCGGTATCACGCTTTGGTGCAGGGGCATTTGGATCCGCTCTCGGGCACGATTGATGCCGACATTGGGCGACACCCCGGCGGGGAGTGGCGGTTTGCGGTGACAGCAAATGGGCGTCCGTCGATTACGCACTACGACACCATTGAAATGTTTGCTGCGGCCTCGTTGCTCGACGTGCACCTGGAGACCGGGCGCACGCACCAGATTCGTGTGCACTTCTCCGCGATGCATCACCCATGCTGTGGGGACCCGACGTACGGTGCGAACCCGAAGTTGGCGGCACGGCTCGGACTGATTCGTCAGTGGCTACATGCGCGGAAGTTGGGTTTCGCTCACCCCGCCGATGGTCGTTACGTTGAGTTCGAAGCCGACTATCCCGAAGACTTGCAGCACGCTTTGGACGTCTTGCGCGAATCGTAGGCCAGGGCCGACAGTTGGGCCCGTCCTGCCTCATCTGTCACAGGTCAGCGCGCCGGGGAGATCTTGTCAGAGGTCTTCTCTAAAGTGGAGGCACCGCAGGCGGATCGCGGTCGCGGGATGAAAATCATGGCGATCGCAGTTCCATTGCAGGACAAGGTTTCTGTTATCGGTGTTTGTTTTGTAGAGGAGTTGCTGCGTGTCCGGGTCGTTCGTTCATCTTCACAACCACACCGAATATTCGATGCTCGACGGTGCGGCGAAGATGTCGCCGCTGTTCGACGAAGCCGAGCGACTGGGAATGACCGCCATCGGCATGACCGACCACGGCAACATGTTCGGTGCTAGCGAGTTCTACAACACCGCAAAAAAGCACGGCGTCAAACCGATCATCGGCATCGAGGCTTACGTTGCCCCCGACTCCCGTTTCAACACCAAGCGCGTGCTGTGGGGTACGCGAGATCAAAAATCCGACGACGTGTCCGGTTCCGGTGCGTACACGCACATGACGATGGTCGCCGAGAATGCCACCGGGCTGCGCAACCTCTTCAAGTTGTCCTCACTGGCGTCCACCGAAGGTCAACTCGGTAAATGGCCGCGGATGGACGCCGAGATCATCGCCCAGCACGCCGAAGGCATCATCGCGACGACGGGTTGCCCGTCCGGCGAGATCCAGACCCGTCTGCGACTGGGCCACGATGCCGAAGCATTTGAGGCCGCAGGTAAATGGCAGGAGATCTTCGGCAAGGAGAACTTCTACCTGGAACTGATGGAGCACGGCCTGGAGATTGAGCGCCGCGTCCGCACCGGCCTGCTCGACATCGGCAACAAACTGGGCATTAAACCCCTGGTGACCAACGACTGCCACTACGTCACCCGCGGGCACGCCGAGGCCCACGAAGCACTGCTGTGCCTGCAAACCGGCAAAACGCTATCCGACCCAACTCGCTTCAAGTTCGACGGCGACGGCTACTACCTCAAGTCCGCCGAGGAGATGCGTGCCCTCTGGGACGACGTCGTTCCCGGCGGCTGCGACAACACGCTCGAAATTGGCGAGCGCGTGCAGTCTTACGAGGACGTCTACAGCCACCACGACCGCATGCCGATCTTCCCGGTTCCCGAGGGTTACACCCAGGAGACATGGCTGGCCAGGGAAGTCATGGCCGGACTGGATCGTCGATTCGACGGTCGCCCCACCGACGAATACATCGCCCGTGCCGAGTACGAACTCCGCGTCATCAACCAGATGGGGTTCCCCGCCTACTTCCTCGTCGTCGGCGACCTCATCGCCCACGCCCTTGAAGTCGGCATCCGCGTCGGCCCCGGACGAGGTAGCGCCGCCGGTTCGTTGGTCGCATACGCGATGGGCATCACCAACATCGACCCCATCCCGCACGGTCTGCTGTTTGAGCGGTTCCTGAACCCTGAGCGCGTATCGATGCCCGATATCGATATCGACTTCGACGACCGTCGTCGTGGCGAAATGATCACCTATGCCTCCAAGAAGTGGGGACACGACAAGGTCGCGCAGGTCATCACGTTCGGCACCATTAAGACGAAGGCAGCGATTAAGGACTCCGCCCGCGTCCAGTTCGGTCAGCCGGGCTTCGCTATCGCCGACCGCATCACCAAGGCGCTGCCTCCGCCCATCATGGCCAAGGACATCCCGGTGTGGGGCATCACCGACCCGAAACACGAGCGGTACTCGGAGGCAACCGAGGTCCGCACGCTCATCGAGACCGACCCTGACGTCAAGCGAATCTATGACACCGCGCTCGGCCTTGAGGGGCTGGTTCGCAACGCAGGTGTGCACGCCTGCGCGGTCATCATGTCGAGCGAGCCGCTGACCGACGCAATCCCGGTATGGAAGCGCCCACAGGACGGTGCCATCATCACCGGCTGGGATTACCCATCATGTGAGGCCATCGGCCTGCTGAAGATGGACTTCCTGGGCTTGCGCAACCTCACCGTCATCGGTGACGCCCTTGAGAACATCAAGGCCAACCGCGGGATCGACATCGATCTCGACAAGCTCCCACTGGAAGACACAGCGACCTACGAGTTGCTGGCGCGCGGTGACACCCTGGGCGTGTTCCAACTCGACGGTGCCGCCATGCGTGAGCTGCTGAAAATGATGCAGCCCACCGGCTTTGAGGACATCGTCGCAGTGTTGGCGCTGTACCGGCCCGGTCCCATGGGGGTGAACGCGCACACCGACTACGCCAAGCGGAAGAACGGTCTGCAGGACGTCAAGCCGATCCATCCTGAGCTCGAAGAGCCGCTGAAGGAAATCCTCTCCGAGACGTACGGCCTGATCGTCTACCAGGAGCAGATCATGCAGATCGCTCAGAAGGTGGCCGGTTACTCGCTTGGTCAGGCCGACCTGTTGCGTCGCGCCATGGGTAAGAAGAAGAAGGAAATCCTCGACGAGGCCTACGGCGGGTTCGCCGAAGGCATGAAGAACAACGGCTTCTCACAGGAAGCGATTACGGCGCTGTGGGACACGGTCCTTCCGTTCGCCGGCTACGCGTTCAACAAGTCGCACGCCGCCGGATACGGCCTGGTGTCGTTCTGGACCGCTTACCTCAAGGCGAACTACCCTGCCGAGTACATGGCGGGCCTGCTGACGTCGGTCGGCGACGATAAAGACAAGGCCGCGATCTATCTGGCGGATTGCCGCAAGATGGGCATCACCGTGTTGCCGCCGGACGTTAACGCCTCACGCGCGGACTTTGCGGCCGTCGGCGAAGACATTCGCTTTGGCTTGGCCGCGATCCGCAATGTCGGATCAGGCGTCGTCGCGTCGATTATCGCTTCCCGCGAGGAGAAGGGGGCGTTCGCGAACTTCTCCGACTACCTCGGCAAGGTCGACGTACAAGCGTGCAGCAAGAAGGTCACCGAGTCGCTGATCAAGGCTGGCGGTTTCGACTCGCTCGGCCACGACCGCAAGGGCCTGTTCTTGGTCCACGCTGATGCGATCGACGCTGTCCTGTCGACAAAGAAGGCCGAAGCGATCGGACAGTTCGATCTGTTCGGCGGTGCCGGGGGAGGAGACGACGCAACGGCCGACGTCTTTGCCGTCAAGGTCCCCGAAGACGAATGGGAACTGAAGCACAAGCTCGCTCTGGAACGCGACATGCTGGGCTTGTATGTGTCGGGCCATCCGCTGGCTGGCGTGGCACATGCCCTTTCCGCGCAAACTGATACGTCGATCACCACGTTGCTGGAAGGCACGGTGCCAGATGGTGCGCAGATCACGATCGGCGGCATCATTTCCTCGGTGACCCGACGGGTCAACAAGAAGGGCGAGCCGTGGGCCGCCGTGACGCTGGAAGACATGGTTGGTGGCGTGGAGGTGTACTTCTTCCCCCGCGCGTACGTGGCGTACGGCATGGACCTCGTCGCGGACAATATCGTGCTGGTTCGGGCTCGTGTCAATAAGCGTGACGATTCGACAATGATCAGCGCCAACGACCTCGCCGTGCCGGACCTCTCGGCGGCAGGGACCACGAAGCCGTTGAACCTGACCTTGACGGCACGAGTCTGCACGCCGGACCGCGTCGGTGCTCTTAAGCAGATCCTGGAACGTCACCCTGGCACGTCCGACGTCCATGTGACGCTGGTCAGCGAGCGCAAGCAAACCCAGTTGCGCCTCACCGACTCCCTCCGCGTTGCACCAACGTCAGCGCTGATGGGCGACCTTAAGGCGCTCCTTGGTCCGGGCTGCCTGACCTGACCGACCGTCTCGATCCAACCAACCCGCGCATCAGGTTTCGGTGAGCCGAAACTTTGTTTGACGGCTCGCGTACACTCGGAGTCATGGCAACACTGATTCAGCTGATTCCGGAGGCCTCACGCGTGCGCACCTTGGCATCGGTGTCGGTGTTCGGTGTTCCATGGCCGATCCATAAGCTTGCGGCGGTCGTCGTGGGCTTCGTCGCGGCAGGTCTTGCGTTCTGGTTCACCGGGTCTGGCAACGCTGCCATGTGGGCTAGTGCGGCGGCAGTCGTTGTTGTCTGGTGGGGTGGCTACCGCATCGGTGGGTCGCGGTGGGACGATGGAGAACGTGACTTCATCGCCGAACATCGTTCCCACTGTTGAACTCGGTCTAACTCCGGACAGCATTAGGGATGCGGCAAGTCGGTTGGACGGCGTCGTCCGCCGCACACCGCTCGAACCCTGCCCCCGATTGAGCGCGGAAGCCGGGGCCAAGATCTTCCTTAAGCGTGAAGACTTGCAGACCGTGCGGTCGTACAAGATTCGCGGCGCCTACAACGTGATGGCGCAGTTGAGTGAGTCCGAACTCGCCGCTGGCGTGGTCGCTGCTAGCGCCGGTAACCACGCACAGGGTGTGGCTTATGCCTGCGCTCGAATGAAGGTGAATGGTCGGATTTACGTTCCGACCACCACTCCTAAACAGAAGCGTGACCGAATCCACTGGCATGGCAAGGGATTTGTTGAACTGATTGCCGTCGGTGACACCTACGATGCCGCAGCTTCCGCCGCGCAAAGTGATGTGCTTCGGACCGGTGCCACATGGATCCACGCCTTTGATGACCCGCGCACCGCTGCGGGGCAGGGAACTATCGCGAAGGAAATCGTCGAGCAGTTGGGGTCCGACCCCGACGTCGTGGTGCTTCCGGTCGGTGGCGGCGGGTGCATGGCAGGCATCCTCACCTACCTGCGCGACGTCTGCCCCGACGTCGCCATCATCGGTGTGGAACCGCACGGTGCGGTTTCGTTGTCCGCGGCGCTTGTACACGGTGAGCCATACACGCTGACGACGGTTGATCCGTTTGTCGATGGCGCTGCGGTGAAGCGAATCGGTGCGCTGGGACACGACGTGATGGCCGACGCCGGCGCTCGCGTAGTGACGCACCCAATCCTTTCAGAGATCACCGACGATCCGCAGGTCGCGGTAATCGACAAGGCCGACATTGACTTTGCGCCCGGCAGTGTCACGATCACGTCGGTCAGCGAAGGTGCGATCTGCTCCACCATGTTGGAGCTCTATCAGAACGAAGGAATCGTCGCCGAACCTGCCGGCGCGCTGGCCGTCACTGCGGTCCAGGAGCTCGACCTACCCAAGGACGCGAAGGTCGTCGCGCTAATTTCCGGTGGCAACAACGACATTTCGCGCTACGGGGAAATCATTGAGCGGTCGCTGGTCCATCGTGGACTCAAGCACTATTTCTTGGTGAACTTTCCGCAAGAGCCAGGTGCATTGCGTCGTTTCCTCGACGAGGTGCTTGGCCCCGACGACGACATCACCCTCTTCGAATACGTCAAGCGGAACAACCGAGAAACCGGTGCGGCGCTCGTCGGTATCGAACTCGGCGACCGGAATGGCCTAGAAGGGCTCCAAGATCGGATGAAACGCTCGCGCCTCGACGTTGAACTGCTTGAGCCGGATACCCCGGCTTACCGCTACCTCACGTAGCGCCGGGGTACCGTGCTCGAGGCGGGATCAGGACTTCTGGTTGATTCGAATCAGATTGCCCGAGGGGTCGCGGACCGCGCAGTCGCGGACACCGTAGTCCTGGTCGGTGGGCTCCTGCACGATGTCGGCGTCGGCGGCAGCGAGGGTGTCGAACAGGGCTTCCAGGTTGTCAGACGACAGAGTCAGCGCACCGTACGAACCCTTGGCCATCAGATCCAAGACGGTCTGCCGCTCATCATCGGTGATGCCGGGATCGACGGCTGGCGGATGTAGGACGATCGAAACCTCAGGCTGACCGACAGGTCCCACCGTGAGCCACCGCATGTCCTGGTAGCCGACGTCCTTTCGGACCTCGAATCCGAGCGTGTCTCGGTAGAAGCCCAAGGCCGCATCGGCGTTGGTGTGTGGAAGGAACGCGTACGTAATCTCAATGTTCATGGTTTCGACGTTAAGCTTCCGGCGGCGGCTTGGCTTCTCGATTCCTGATCGGTCTGGCAACCACTTTCGCCAGGCACGGGGGAATGCCCTCTAGCTCGCCGGTATTTGCGCGTCGATACGCCGCTGGTGACACGCCAACCAGTTCGGTGAACCGCGTGCTAAACGTGCCGAGTGAGGATGATCCCACCGCGAAGCACACTTCGGTGACTGACATGTCGGTACCTCGCAGCAGTGTCATCGCCCGCTCGACCCGGCGCGTCATGAGATACGAGTATGGCGACTCGCCGTAGATCCGTTTGAATTCGCGACTCATATGGCCGGGTGACATGTACGCATCCCGGGCGAGTTGCTCCACATTGAGCGGCAGATCGTATTCGCGATCGATCCGGTCGCGGATGCGGCGGATTGCCGTGAGTGCAGCGGTTCGTCGGCTTCTCTCGTCCTCGCCCAGATTCACAAGTGTCTGCCCTTTCTCGCGTCCAGAATTTGGAACTCCTGAAACTCAGGTATTACCAGTATGTTTCGAGGTCAGTGCCGGGAACTGACCAATTTCCTTCATAGGTGAAGTTATGTGTGGCCCGGCGCACAATGACCGGAAATTGCTGTGTATATTACGACCAGACGATCCGGCAGGATCGTACGTATGGGGGATACGGCATCGCGCCAAATTTTCCCTGCGGAGTGTGAACTCAACATGAAGGTAGGGGTGTGGACACAGGAACGGTGGAGCCGGAGCAGCGCCAACCCGCGCAGCACCAGCCAGTGGCCAAACGTCGATGGTCCGATAGCGGAGCGGGAAAATGGTTCGACGGCCACATTAAGAAGTCCTTCGAGACCTTCGGTCGGCAACTGGCAATGTTCGTCGAGGTCTTTAAAGTCCTCATCGAAGACATTGTGAAGAAGCGCTTCCCGTTCAAAGAGTTTGTCCGACAGTGCGCCTTCATGGCGTCGACCTCAGTTTTTCCGACCCTGTTGGTCGCCATCCCAATTGGCGTCATTGTCTCCATCCAGGTATCGAACATCGCCGGTCAGATTGGTGCGACTTCCTTCGCCGGTGCCGCCACGGGTCTTGGCGTCATCCGCCAGGGCGCACCGCTGGTCACGTCGCTGTTGCTTGCTGGCGCTGTGGGTTCCGCAATCGCCGCAGACCTGGGATCTCGCACGATCCGCGAAGAGATCGACGCCATGCGCGTGATGGGCGTTAACCCGGTCCAGCGGCTGATCTCGCCGCGACTGCTAGCAACCATGGTTGTGGCATTTCTGCTCTGCGGTTTCGTGTGTTTCGTGGGGTTCATCACCGGCTATCTCTTCAACGTGTACTTCCAGGGTGGAACACCGGGCAGCTATACGGGCACGTTCGCCTCGTTCGCTGGCACGCCTGATCTCCTATTCGCCCTCGGTAAGGCCGTCATCTTCGGGGCCATCGTTGCGATTGTCGCCTGTGACCGCGGATTGTCGACCACCGGTGGACCGGCAGGTGTCGCAAACTCCGTGAACGCGGCAGTGGTCAACTCGGTGATCTTGCTGTTCACCGTGAATGTGATCTTGACGCAGATCTTCGCGCTCGTCGTCCCGGCCAAGGTGGTGTGAGTTGACGGCTTCCCCGTATGTACCACCGGTTTTGCGGCCGCTTTCGTGGCTGAAAAAGTTATGGGAAGTCCCGCGCGACGGGGTCGTCGCCATGGGCCATCTCATTACTTTCCTGGTGAAGTCCATCGGACTGGCACCCATCACATTTACTCACTACCGCAAGGAAGTGTGGCGACTGCTCTCCGACGTCGCCTGGGGTAATGGGGCCATCGTGGTCGGCGGCGGAACCGTCGGCGTCATGATTATTCTCGGGCTCATGGGCGGTGCGACCGTCGGCATCGAGGGCTACACCGCCCTGAATCTGCTCGGTATGTCGCCGGTGACGGGCGGGTTGTCGGCCTTCGCCACCACCCGGGAGATCGCGCCACTACTGGCGGCCACTGCCTTCACTGCACAGTCGGGCTGCCGTTTCACCGCGCAATTGGGCTCGATGCGAATCAGCGAAGAAATCGACGCCCTTGAGTCGATCGCGATCCGACCGCTTCCGTACCTGGTCACCACCCGCATGGCGGCGGCCGTCTTGTCGATCATTCCGCTGTACGCCATCTCGCTGGCCGCCAACTACGTTGCCGCGCAGGTGATGTTCCAGTTGCAGTCCGGTGCAGGCTCGGGTACTTACCTGCACTACTTCGACCAGTTCATGCTGTCGCAGGATGTTTTTTACTCGTTCCTCAAAGTGATCGTGTTTGTGCTGCTCACCACCTTTATCCAGTGCTACTACGGGTACTTCGCCTCGGGTGGCCCGGAAGGTGTCGGGGTGGCGGCCGGTCACGCGATCCGGCTTTCGATCATCACAATCGTCTTCGCGAACCTCATCCTGACCCTGGTCTTCTGGGGTACCTCTGCAGGCATCAAGATTTCGGGATAGCAGATGAAAATTGATACTGGCGGACGCGATCCGTCCTTGAAGACGTACTTCATCCGCGGCTTGGCATTCCTCGCCGTCGGGGCCGTCGTGCTCGGGCTCCTCTTGGCTCGCTATGAAGGCAAGTTCGACAGTCGCACCGATGTGACGGCACAGCTGACCGACGTCGGCGACGGCCTCGTTTCCGGGGCGGACGTTCGCTACAACGGTTTCATTGTGGGGACCGTCGACACGATTACGAGCGTCGGCACCGGCGACAATCCGGTTAAGGATGTGGCGCTGATTCTTGACCCGAAGCAGGCTTCCGGGATCCCCGCGAATACCACCGCTCGCACCGTCCCGTCGAACCTGTTTGGTGTGAACTCGATTGAACTCATCGCCCCGGCGAACCCGTCGACCCAGACGCTGGCGACGGGTGCTGTCGTGAAGGCCGATACCTCGGAGCCGACGATCCGGCTGCAGGACGCGCAGAACGAACTCCGTGAATTGCTCCGTGCGGTACCGCCGGAAGATCTCGGCATGGTCCTGGGCACGATCGCTGACGCCCTCAAGGGCGGCGGTGCCACTTTCTCGACCTTCGTCGGTGTCCTCGATAACTACTGGAAAACCATCAATGCCCAGTTCCCAGCCGGTGCGCCCTCGGGCTTCGAGAACTTCAACAATGCCGTCAGCGGCCTGGCGAAGTCGACGCCGGAACTCCTTGATGCCCTGGGCAAGTCGGTGGTCCCGGCGATGACGATCGCCAACAACGCCGACCAGCTCACCGCGCTGCTTTCGGCGGGACAGGGAACGATCGACGAACTCCAAACGCTGTTCGCCAAGAACGCTGATGGCGGAAAGCGAATTGTCCGGGACCTCAACACCATGCTGGGTGCCATCGTGATGGAACCGGACGCCATGCCCGATGCGCTGCGGGAACTGTACGTCCTCGCAGGTAAGGCACTCTCGGTCTTTACCGGCACCAACGGGCGCCCGCAGCTGAATCTTGGCGTGAACTTTGGTGCTTACCAGATGTATACGCGTCAGAACTGTCCGGTGTACAACGGCGGGCGTTACGGACAGACCCGCGGCCCGGGCTGCGTGGGTCCGGGCACCGGAACCGGGCCGACAAGCTCTGGTCCGTTAACGATCTATCCGCCCGGGATGCACCGAGCGTCGGCCACCAAACCGGTCAGTGGTGTCACCACCGGTAAGGATTCGAAAACGCTGAAGGATGCACTCGGCCGCAAGCCGTCGTCCGCGGACAGCCTGATGCTGGGTCCGCTGGTATCCGCAGTCACGCCAAGGGAGGGAGGCCAGTGAGTAATTCTTCGACAAGCATTCGGAAGCCGCTGATTGGCTTCTCGCTGTTCGCCATCGCCGCGTTGTTTATGACCTATCTGATTTGGTCGACGCTGGAGCGGTCTGTCAGCGGGTCGACTACCGACTTCTCGACCACGTTCAACGATGCGTCGGGGTTGGCAGTGGGCGATGACGTCCGGATGGCGGGTGTCCGCGTCGGTCGAGTCAGCAGTATCGACTTGGCGGACGGCAAGGCTGCGGTGAAGTTCGAGGTGCAAGACGATCAGCAGGTCTACGCCAACACGCAGGCTGCGATCCGGTATCAGAACTTGATCGGTCAGCGATACCTTGCGCTGTCGCTGAACGGTCCCACACCGGGAGCGAAGCTGAGCCCGGGGTCGGCACTGCGCCTGCCGAGTGAAGATTCCTTCGACGTGACAAAGTTGCTCGCCGGATTCCAGCCGGTCTTCGACACGCTCACGCCCGATCAGGTCAACTTGCTCTCGGAAAGCCTGATCCAGGCCTTCCAAGGCAACGCGGTGTCGCTCTCTCGCACGTTGGAATCTATCGGGCAGGTCGCTAATGACATGGCGAACCGTGATCAAGTGCTCGGTGCCATCATCACCAACGTCGGTGTGGTGGTTCGAGAACTCGCCTCGCAGGGCAATCAGCTGCAGACCCTGATCGACAGCGCTGGCAAACTGGTCGAAGGACTCAACGGCAGCTCGGCCCAGTTCGGCAAGGCGATCGATCAGATCGGCCGTACCGCATCCGGTTTTGCCGATGTATTCGCGAAGAACCGGGCCAGTCTCCAATCGGCTGGCAACGCCGCACTGCAGGCCACCAACCAGCTGATCTCCAGCGGCTCCAAAATGGATCGACTCGCCGGTGACCTACCGGTCTTCCTCGGCCACCTGTCCGTCGTTATTTCGCAGGGCGCGTACTTGAACATCTACATGTGTGACCTTGATATCTCGATCGGCAACGTGCTTTTCCCGCCGGGCCTGATTAACAAAATCGGTGGTACTCAGCACTCGGTGGTGTGTCGATGAAAAACCGTCTGAAGTCTTCATTTAACGGCAATCGTGGCCTCTGGTACGGCATCGTTGGTGCCCTGGGGTTGGTCGCATTGCTGGTTGGCATCGTCGCCTTCAGTTCTGCGGGAATCGGACAGAAGACGTACACCGCCGATTTTGCTCAAGCCGGCGGTATTCGTCCCGGCGACAAGATCCGCGTTGCTGGCATCGATGTCGGCAAGGTCGATACCACCGAACTCAACGGCAATCACGTCACGATCACCATGAAGGTCAACAGGGACGTGGTCGTGAAGGACGACGGTTCGGCCGAGATCAAAATGTCGACCCTGCTGGGGCAGCGCTACATCGACATTGTGTTGGGAACGAGCGATGCCGCAGCTCCCGACGGCAAGATTAAGCAGACCTACGTGCCCTACGACCTTCAGCAGACCCTTGCCAAAGGCACCCCGATCATCGCAGGCATCAAAGCGGACGAGTTGACGAACAGTATTCGGACGCTGTCGCGACAGATGGCCGGTGCGCCAGCCATCATGGGGCCCACGCTTGAGTCGCTGACGCGGATGTCGGATGTGCTTAACAATCGTCGCGATCAGATTGATCAGATGTTGAAAGACACCGATGCAGTCACCAGCCAGGTCGTCGACACGCAGTTCCAACTCTCGATCATTGTGGGGCAGGGCGCGCAATTGGCCAACAAAATTGTGGCCCGCGAGCAACTCGTCACCCGCATGCTCGATGGATTGGCAAGGCTCACCGACCAGGCGAGCGCCGTCGCTGCTGAGAACCGCGACCAGTTCGCCCCGGTCATGGCCAACTTGAACACCATGACCAATGGCCTGGAGAAGAACCGGGCTAACCTCCGCAAGCTGCTCGAAGCCCTGCCTATCGCGACGCGACAGGCAGCCAACATCATGGGCGACGGCCCCTACACAACCGGCTACCTGCCGTGGGGTCTATTTCCCGACAACTGGTTGTGCTTGGCAAAGGTGGTGAACGGATGCTGAACGTAACCCAGCGCGAGCAAGGGCCAATGCGCCGCAAGCGGGCCATTGTCGGTGCTGCACTCGCAACGGTGACAGCGTTGACGGTGACCGGTTGCTCACTGGTGCCCGCGACGTGGACGGCCGCAGCGGGACAAGCCAATACGGTGACGGCCTACTTCGACGACGTGTCGGGCATCTACGACGGCAACGACGTCGCGGTTCTCGGAATGCCGGTCGGCCGAGTCACTTCGGTGGAACCGCAAGGCACGCGTGTCAAGGTGACGATGACCGTCGACAACTCAATCGATGTCCCCGCCGATGTCACGGCAGCCATCGTGAACACGTCGATTGTCACAACACGCCACATCGAGCTGTCACCGACTTACCAGGAGGGTCCCAAACTCGAAGACGGCGGCGTCATCAAGAACACCGAATCGCCCGTCGAGATCGGTACGCTATTCGACTCAATTGACGCCATTGTGAAGTCGATGTCCGGTGACCGACCGGGTGAAGGCCCGATCGCCGACTTTGTCGATGTCACTTCTGGCATCGCCTCGGGCAATGGGGAGAAGCTGCGCGAGGCGCTCGCGGCGTTGTCGAAGGCAGGCAAGCTCGGCGCCGATAACGGGGACGCTCTCGTTGCCATCATCAAGAACCTTGAGACGTTGACGACAGCGCTCACCGACAACTACCCGAAAATGAAGCAGTTCTCTTCGTCGATCACCCAGGTATCGGAGATGTTAGGCAACCAGTCGGTCGGCTTGGTCGCCTCTCTGGGTGACCTGAACCAGACCCTGCAAAATACGTCGGATTTCCTGTCGGGCAACTCGGGATTGATTGGCGCATCAACGGGACGGCTTGCGGCCCTGCTGGCCAATCTGTCGGACTTTTCCCGTGAAGTCGTGGAGACCATCGACCAGACGCCAATGGTGTTCCAGAACCTCTCGAACTCGGTGTCCGTCGAACAGGGCGCGTGGCGTGCCGGGGTTCCGGTCGACAAATCCCTGCTTGACAACCAGTCGCTGTCGGCGCTGTGCCGAGTTATCCAACTCGACAAGCGAGGCTGCGAAACCGGTCAGTTGAAGGACTTCGGTCCCGACCTCGGTATCTATTCGGGACTGTTGGGGCTGATGAGCAAATGACACTGAAGAAGAAGGCCGGGGTCGCCGCGGTTGCGCTGGTAACTACTGTGAGCCTCGCCGCATGCGGCGCGATTCCAGGCCTCACTGTTGAACAGATTCCGCTGCCCGCACCGGGTGGCATCGGCGATGCAATCACCATCCACACGTCATTCGACAATGCGCTGAACTTGCCGAACAAAGCGAAGGTGCGCCTCGGTGGCATGGAGGTGGGTGAAGTTGAGTCGATCATCGCGAAGAACTATCGGGCTGAAGTGACAATGAATGTCTCACGTGACGCCGATATCCCCGTCGATACGGCAGCCGAACTGCGCCAGGCGACACCGCTCGGCGATGTCTTTATCGCTCTACAACCGCCAGCTAAGTCGACGGCCGCGCCGGTCAAGGACGGCGGCACGATCACCGGGCCGACGTCGGCAGCCGCGACCATCGAGGACCTGCTGGTGTCGATGACCGGTCTCGTTGATTCCGGTTCGATCAGTTCGCTGCAGACAATCTTTACGGAGTTGAGTACCGCCGTCGGCGGCAATGCCCCGGAATTGCGTGGTGCGATCGAGGGCTTCACCACGGCCATCGACAAGTTCAACAAAAACTCGGCACTGGTCGACGAGGCCATGGCCAACACCGCGAAGTTCACCAAAGAGTTGGCCGATGGTCGCACGCAGATTTCAGCGGCAGTGAACAAGTTGCCTGCCGCAATCAACGTGGTGAACGATCAATTGGGAATGATCTTGACGACGCTCGATAAGTCGAACAAGATCACGACCGCGACCAACGACTTTTTAAATACCGAGCAGGACGACTTCACCGAAATGCTCGGTCACCTGAACACCACGCTGGTGGCATTGAACAAGTCAGCCCCGATGTTTGGGCCGTTGGCTGATCGAATGGCCGAGTTGAATCCGAAGTGGATCAAGGCGACATCCGGTAGTGCCGCAGCCGTGTCGGCAAAGATCTTCTGGCTCACGCCGGGAGTCGGTTTCGACGCGGCCACCCGACTGCCTGAGGGGTCAGACATCACCAAGGGTATGAACAGCATGGAGCAGACACTTGCGCGCATTATTGCGCGGCTGTCCGGTACGAGGGGATGCTGCTCATGATGACTTGGTTACGGAAGCACAAGATCATTCTCGGCAACCTCGGGCTGGTGCTGGTGATGTTGCTGGGGCTGGCGTTCCTGGCTTTCAATAGCTTGAGTTGGCGTCCGTGGCAAAGTACCTACGCGGTCACCGTTCATTTCCCGGCATCCGGAGGGCTGCAGGAAACCAGTCTGGTGATGTTGCGGGGTTCGGAGATTGGGAATGTCGAGAGCATCAAGGTCGCCTCGAAGACCGTCGACGTGAAGTTGAAGTTGCGAGACGACTTCAAAATCAACAAGAACGCGACCTTCTCGGCGTTGGGGTTGTCCGCAGCCGGAGAGCAGTACGTCAACATCACGCCAACTACCGACGACGGGCCATACCTGAGCGATGGCGACGAGATTCAGGCAACGCAAACGCACGTGACTGCGGGTTTTCCCGGCATGCTCCAGTCGGCTCTCGACGTGATTGGCCAGATCGATGCCCCCAAGCTGACGGCATCACTGCAGCAACTTGAGATTGGCCTCAATGACAACGGCCCGAACCAACTCAAGTCGATCTTCCAATCGGGTGGCGTGATTTTTGCCGATCTCGCGAAGGTGCTCCCGCAGACAACAAAATTGATTGAGAACACCGGAACCATCCTGAAGACAACGTCCGGCATCCAACCGGATTTGCAGCGGATGGTTGGCGGTATCGACGAATTGTTCTCGGCGACCAAAGCTGCCGATGCGGAGTTGCGCGGACTGTTGGGCAACGGGCCTGCACAGTTGACTAGCTTGGCGGGTTCGCTCGCGGCGATCACTGACCCGTTGTCGGATGTGCTGACTCAGTTCCTCGACGTCGCTCGTCAGGGTGCGTTGCGTGCGCCAGCGTTGGCAAACCTGTTTCCCAGTGTCCGCGATGGCGTTATTCAGTCGCAGGCGATGTTCCACGGCGGCGCCTGGTGGGCGTTGGCGACGATTTTCCCACGCCCCACATGCAACTATTCGATTGCGCCGTCAGATCCAACGAAGATCCAAAGCATGGCGATTCCGAAGAATCTGTACTGTGTGACCGAGGACCCGACGATGCTGACGCGTGGCGCAGCCAATGCTCCACGTCCGAAGGGCGACGACACGGCCGGACCGCCAGCTAACTACGATCCGAACGCTCGGACGGTTCCGCTCGATAAGTAGTGACAGGCCCAGACAGAAGTATTGAGAGCGCTGGCAGGTAAGTGCTCTCTGCCAGATGAGTGATGAAGGACGTATGAGTTCAGCTGATGCAAAAGACATCTCGGATGCTGGGGCAACCGAGGATCTTGAGGAAGTATCAAACGACCCCAACGAGTCGGCGGATGGGTCCGCATCCAACGCTGCCCGCCGTGCGGCGCGCCAGGCAAAGGCGGCGTCTGCCGATACTTCTGCAGTGACCATTCCAATTCGACTCATCAAGCGAGTCGCAGCAGGTTTGCTGGCCGCGGTAGTGATTGCGGTTCTCGCTTTCGGCGGGTGGAAGTTGTACGACCAGAAGCAGGAACTGGCGGCCTTCGACGCCAGCAAGACCGCTGGGGCGCAATTCGTTGTCACCTACCTGAAAGCGATGAGCGCAGAGAATGCGACGCCGGATTCGCTGCGGAAAACCGTTGGCTCGTTGACGACCGGTGACCTGAAGGCACGACTCGATTCCGATGCCGACGACGCTGTGAAGTTTATGCAGGACTCAAAGATCACGAATCTGACCACATCGGTCACTTCAACGATGGTCGAGTCGTTCGATGCGAACACCGCAGACGTGGTGGTTGGCGTCGATGTCACCGGGGTGAGCCCGACCAGCGGTGGCCCCGCCAAGAACGCACTGCTCTTGCAACTGAAGGTCGACAAGGTTGACGGCGAATGGCTGGTCAGCGCCATGGACTTTGGTCCGGGAGTCACGGTGGGTGCTGCGCAGGGACAGCCTGCACCTGCACCTGCTCCGGAACCCGTGCCCGGAGGTTAAGGACTAACTTTTAAGCTCCAGCAGGGCATATGGCTTGTCGGCGAGGAGAGCGTCGGCCGAGATTGAGCCGGTGAACTCCTCGCCCGCAGTCGTCTCGACCCATATTCCGGGCGGTAGTTCGACGTAGGCTTTCCCGCGGGTCACGGGACTGTTGAACATCAATGCCAAACGGACACCCACGACGACGACCGCGGCCACTCCGCGATGACCGCGTGAGAACGCAATCAGATGGGCTGCGGCGGGGCCGCGAACCGTCAGACTCGCATAGTCGCTGCCCGGACCGAATGAGTCGAGGTGGCGGCGTCGGACAGCCAAGGCGGCGCGAACCGCCTGGACCTTCGGGTGGTCCAGGCTGCGCGTGTAGTCGACGGGTCGCCGATTGTCGGGGTCGGTCAGCGAATCGTCCCACCATTGAGTGCCCTGGTAGATGTCGCCGACTCCGGGCAGTGTCAACGAGATGACCTTGCGCGACAGCGATTCTTCACGGCCAGCGTCGGCGATGAGGGACACGAACGACGAAACTGCCAAGCCCGGGATACCGGTTTGAATGGTGTCGAGCCACCGCAGGACGTCGGCTTCGGCTCGGGGGTTGGGGTCGGACCACGAAGACACCACCTGACCTTCGCGCAAGGTTTTGGACGCAAATGCCGAGAAACGCGCGCGCATCTGCTCGTCGGGGAGCGCTTGATCCGGCCACACGCCGACCAGATTCTGCAGCAGGTAGTAGCAGACCCAACTGTGTGGAGGCGGTGCCATACGCCAAAGCTCGTCGACAAAGATCCGCCATCGCTGCGGGGTTTGGGCGATCACCGCGATCCGGGCCCGCACGTCTTCGGCACGCTTCGTATCGTGCGTCGAGAGCGCGTTGAGTCCGCGTGGCCAGTGCGCGGCCCGCCAACTGCAGCGTTCGTCGAAGTCGGGCTGGTTGATTGCCGGGATCAGGGGCGAACAGCCGAGTTCCTGACTCGATACGAGGCGCGCGGTCCGGTTATAGCCGATCCCTTCGATGGCCTGGCCATACACCGCAACCGTCGCTTCGCCGAGACGTGCCACCGCTTCCGGTGCATAGTCGGGGTCGGCGATCGCCGTGGCGAGCACCTCGCACCCGGGTGCTGCGACGAGATTTTCGGCCGCCAGGTTGTCGATCCGGTTGAGGACCGCTTCCGTCGTCGCCGGATATCCGGGTCGGGCGACCGGCGACGAACTCACGAGCAGAGATACCGCTTGCCTGAGGATGTGCGGCGGAACCTGGTGATCGCGGGCCGACAGGAGGTCCGTGATTCGTTGTAGGCGATCGGGGAAACTGCTCACCAACACGCTTTCGCGCAGTTCGCGGGCTCGTTCCCACAGGCGATCTCCGTCGCCTTCGCGGCCACCGGAGATGGTACGGAATGTTTCTTCCAATTCAATGGCACCTGTCGGTGCGGTAAAACGTGCCTCGATCAGCTGTAAAGTCTCGTAGCCGGTGGTTCCGTCGACGGGTAGGGAAGGGTCGAGTTCTTCGGCGATTGCCAGAGTCTTCTCGACGTAGATGAGGCGGTCAGCACCGAGGTCGGCCCGGAGGCGGGTGAGGTAGCCAACGGGGTCGCGAAGCCCGTCGAGGTGATCGATGCGCACGCCGTCGAGAAGGTCGTCCGCTACGAGTTCTTGAAGCCAACCGTGTGTCGCGTCGTACACGGCGGGGATCTCTTGCCGCAGCGCGGCGAGACCGTTCACCGTGAGAAACCGCCGATAGCCGATTTGCGTGCCATCGTGGGCAACGAGTCGGTAGTGCTGACGTTGATGGACCTCAAGTGGATCATCACCCGGCGCAACGGTTCCCGGGGCGGTGGGGACGGCAATGTCGCCGAGTACCAGCCAATCGCGTTCGTCGAGGCGGAGATCTGCGAGGTCTTCGGCTCGACCGAGATAGGGGAGATAGATGGTGTCGGTGTCGGCCGGATAGAGGTCAAAGTAGGTCGCATACGGGGAGTCGAAGCCGAACGTCAGCACGTGCTCCCACCACGGATTGTGGGCGACTGATGCCACACCGACGTGGTTGGGCACGAGATCGAGAATCATGCCGATGCCCAGGGCCCGCGCATGCTCACGCAGGAACCGGAAGCCGTCGAGACCGCCGAGAGCTTGTGCGATTCGAGCCGGTGGCGACCAGTCGTAGCCGTGCTGCGACCCTGGCATCGCTTCCAGGATGGGGGAGAGATACAGGTGGCTCACGCCGAGGTCGCAGAGGTGTCCGAGGATTCCGGTGACTTCGGCGAAGGTGAAGTCGGGCGTCAGTTGTACCCGATAGGTGGCGACGGGTTCGAGGGTGGTGCGTGGCATACCTCTCCTCCGTCGGACGTCGATCTCTCGATGGCACGGAGCAACTCGGGCAGTCGAATAGTTAATCGCTGATGATCGTACCGACGTCCACCACAACGAAGCCGCAACTGCCGCTTCCCCCTTTTCCGTCACCATTCGACCGTTCCATCACAACACGCCACGATCGGTGACGGAATGGGCGGGGAGTGGCGTGTCGAAGTGACACAAAAGAAGGGGATTCCGGGTTAGGCGACGGTGTTGATCTCGCTGCGTGCACGGGCACCGTCGAGGATGATGTCGAGGGCGTCGTCGAACTCGGCGGAAAAGACTCGCCCCGACGAACCGGTAACGCCGAGTCTTTCCATCTGGGTGCGCGTTTGTTCCTCGATAGTGAGACCAATTGTCAACTGGCAGATGGCCGTTGCGAGCCCGGATGACGCTTGCGCGGACAGCTGACCACGTGCTGCGACGTCGGCAATCGTCTTCTCGATACTGCGATCGGCGAGCCCGGACGCCCAGGCCGACGACACCACTTCGGCGCTGTCGGGAACGGCTAGCAGAACGGCGCGCAGATCAGTGGCTAACCGATGCAGCTCCGTGAGCCAGTCGATGTCGGGTGACGGTCCCGGAATGCTGGCGAGAATGTCCTCGGCCAGCGCGGCCAACATCGTCTGCTTGTTGGGGAAGTGCCAGTAGAGCGCATTCGGGCGCACGCCGAGGTCGGCGGCCAGGCGTCGCATCGTGAGATCGGCAAGGCTGTGCTCGGCAAGGATGCCTCGAGCTGCGGCGAGAATGTCGGACCTCGTATTACTCACGGATGTCACCTTAGCTTGCCGGTAGACGATTGACCTGCAGTGTACGTCGTTCAGGAGTTCCCTGTACGACGTACAGGTATGTCCTGTACGGTGTCCAGGGTTACCGGTTTACCCGGCACCACGTTCAGAAGCGAAAGAGGGAGAGATCACCGTGGATGCAGCAACGATCTCAAAGATCGACGCGCGGCACGTCTGGCATCCGTACGGCGGATTTCCGTCGACGACGACGCCGCTCGTGGTGAGCGACTGCGAAGGTGTCACCATTCGGCTCGCCGACGGCAGCGAACTGATCGATGGCATGAGTTCCTGGTGGGCCGCAATCCACGGCTACCGTCACCCGCAACTGGACAGGGCGCTGGCCGAGCAAGCCGGCCTCATGTCGCATGTGATGTTCGGTGGACTCACCCACGAGCCAGCTGCCGCACTGGCAGCACAGCTTGTCGCCATCACACCGGCGCCGCTGCAGAAAGTGTTCTTCGCCGATTCTGGATCTGTGTCGGTGGAAGTCGCGGTCAAGATGGCACTTCAGTACTGGCGTAGCCGGGGCAAAACCGAGAAGCGCACCCTGCTGACATGGCGCGGCGGTTACCACGGAGACACATTTGCGCCGATGAGCGTCTGCGATCCCGACGGCGGAATGCACTCGATGTGGCGGGGCGTGATTGCCGAGCAACTCTTTGTACCTGCGCCGCCCGATTCGCGCGATGGTCGTGCCGCCGACGAGGCCTACCTGCAGATGTTCGACGACCATCTCGCGCGTCATCGCCACCGCCTTGCCGCCGTCATCATTGAGCCGGTGGTCCAGGGGGCAGGTGGGATGCGCTTTCATTCGCCATCGCTCATCGCGGGCCTTCGCGAACTATGCAATCGCCACGAGGTCTTGTTGATCTGCGACGAGATTGCGACCGGGTTTGGCCGTACGGGATCGCTGTTTGCGGTCGACGCAGCCGGAATTAGCCCCGACATTATGTGTGTCGGAAAGGCGCTGACCGGCGGGTACTTGACCCTCGCCGCCACGCTGACGACAGACGAGATCGCCGAGGTCATCAGTCGAGGCGAAGCCGGTGGGCTGGCCCACGGGCCCACCTTCATGGGCAATCCGCTCGCTTGCGCTGTCGCCCAAGCCTCCCTGACGGTACTCGCAGAATCCGACTGGCAGCGACGGGTGCCGGCGATCGGGCGCCATCTGGCCGACCGATTGGCACCGCTGCTGGCAGTCGACGGAGTTACCGACGTCCGCACCCTCGGTGCCATTGCCGTCATCGAATTGGATCGTGAGGTCGACATGATTGCCGCGACCGAAGCCGCAGTCGCCGCAGGCGTTTGGGTACGACCGTTCCGAAAACTGATCTACGCGATGCCGCCATTCATCATCAACGACGTGGACCTTGACCGGTTGGCCGACGGCATGACAGCGGCGACTCGCGCTTCGCTGGCGGCGACAACCCACCCGGTGGAGCTCGTCTCATGAGCGCGCCGTGGTTGGCCGACATCGCCGAACGAACACGTGCGGCGGGATTGCATCGCTCTCCGGTCGCCAGGCGGGCCGATACGGTTGAGATCAACCTCGCGTCGAATGACTACCTTGGGCTCTCGACGCATCCGGAAGTCATCGCCGGGGCACATGCCGCGCTCGACTGCTGGGGTACCGGCTCGACGGCTTCGCGATTGGTCGCAGGAACCACGCAAGCGCACCTCGACTTCGAGAACGACCTCGCCGATTTTCTGGGTTTTGAGGCGGCCCTGGCGTTTTCCTCCGGGTACCTGGCAAACGTCGGTGCCGTTACCGCGTTGGTCGGCCGTGGTGATCTCATCGTCAGCGATACCGGAGCTCACGCCTCATTGATTGATGGTTGCCGATTGTCGCGGGCCCGCGTTGAGGTGGTGCCGCGGGGTGACGTAGACGCGGTCCGCCGCGTCCTCGCTGAGCGCACCGAAGAACGCGCCTTGGTGGTGACGGATTCGATTTACAGCATCGATGGCAAGGTCGCACCGCTGCGCGGCCTGTACGACGCCGCCGTCGATCATGGTGCCATTTTGCTGGCCGATGAAGCCCATGCACTCGGCGTGCGCGGTCCGGGTGGGCGCGGAGTGGCTGCCGAGCAGGGACTGTCCGGGGCGCCGGGACTCATCATCACGACCGTCGCCTCCAAATCCCTCGGTGCCCAAGGCGGCATCGTACTCGGCACGGACCTCCTGCGCGACCATCTCATCGACCACGCCCGCACCTTCATTTTCGATACCGGCCTCAACCCGGCGGCAGTCGGCGCGGCACATGCGGCTTTGCGACTGCTGCGTGCCGATCCGCTGATGCCGGAACGACTGCGCGCCGGTGTCCGGCAGCTCGCGCGCGCGTGCGGTGCAGAGACGCCCGATGCCGCCGTGGTCTCGCTTATCGTCGGCGATCCCGTCGCCGCTGTGCGTGCCGCCGAACTGTGCCGCTCGCGGGGCGTCTTCGTCGGGTGCTTTCGACCGCCGTCGGTGCCGGAGGGAACCTCTCGCCTGCGTCTGACGGTCCGAGCCGACCTCAGCCAGGACGACTTGGCCCTGGTGTCGGGTGTGGTGGTCGATGCGCTCCGCGAAGTGGGTGCCCGGCGTGCGGTGGAGGTGTCATGAGCGCCGACATTGTTGTCGTGACCGGTACATCGACTGACATCGGTAAGACGATTGCCGTGGCCGCTGTCGCCTCTGCGGCCCGCGCTGCCGGCTTGCGGGTGGCCGTGTGCAAGGCTGCTCAGACCGGAGTCGCCCCGGGGGAACCGGCCGACCTTGCCGAGGTTGAACGACTGGCAGGTTCGTTGCCGACCCGCGAACCGGCCCGATTCCCCGAACCTTTGGCGCCGGAGACTGCGGCCGCTCGCGCGGGGCTGCCGCCGGTGACCTTGGCCGAGATTGTCGATGCCGTCGCCGAACTCGCGGTCAACGCTGATCTGGTCCTCGTCGAAGGTGCCGGGGGTGTGTTGGTTCGACTGGCATCGGACCTCACGATCTTGGATGTGGCGAACCGACTCGATGCCGATCTGTTGGTGGTGACCGACCCCGGCCTGGGGACCCTGAACCACACCGAACTGACTGTGCGCGCCGCACATGCTGCGGGGGTCCGCGTCCGTGGACTTGTGATCGGGAGTTGGCCCGACGCCCCCGACCTGGCGATGACCTGCAATCTCGCGGATTTGCCGCGGCTGACCGGGATCCCGGTCGTCGCATCGATACCCACCGGTTCCGGTCGACTCGCCAGCCTTGACTTCCGTGCTGCCGCACCCGACTGGGTCGAAGCCGGAGCTTTCCATCCTGCACATACTCAAGAAACCGTCCCCCTGAAGGAGATTCACCTATGACCACGACCGCCGAAGTTGCCGCCGCAGAGACGACAGGCACTGACATTCTCGAGGTTGCACGCCAGCAGGTGCTCGAGCGTGGCGAAGGCTTCACTCGCGACCAGGTTCTGTCGGTGCTGCAACTCGATGACGAGCGGCTCACCGAACTGCTCCAGGTGGCCCACGATGTTCGGATGCGTTGGTGCGGACCAGAAGTGGAGGTTGAGGGCATCATCTCGCTGAAGACCGGCGGGTGCCCGGAAGACTGCCACTTTTGTAGCCAGTCGGGTCTGTTCGCTTCGCCCGTTCGCAGTGCGTGGATCGATATCCCGTCGCTCGTTGAGGCGGCCAAGCAGACCGCAAAGTCCGGTGCCACGGAATTCTGCATCGTCGCCGCTGTGCGAGGTCCCGATAAGCGTCTGATGGCGCAGGTTGCCGCCGGTATTGAAGCGATTCGCAACGAAGTCGACATTCAGATCGCTTGCAGCTTGGGCATGCTGACCCAGGAGCAAGTCGACGAACTTGCTGCCATGGGGGTACATCGTTACAACCACAACCTGGAAACTGCGCGCAGCCACTTCCCGAACGTCGTCACCACCCACACCTGGGAAGAACGGTGGGGCACCCTGAAGATGGTTCGGGAGGCAGGCATGGAAGTCTGCTGCGGCGGCATCCTCGGAATGGGCGAAACCCTTGAACAGCGCGCCGAATTCGCCTCGGACCTGGCGTCACTCGATCCCGACGAAGTGCCGTTGAACTTCCTGAACCCGCGACCGGGAACCCCATTCGGTGACCTCGACGTGCTGCCGGCGTCGGAGGCGTTGAAGTCGGTCGCCGCGTTCCGCCTCGCGCTTCCGCGAACAATTCTGCGATTCGCCGGTGGTCGCGAAATTACCCTCGGTGACCTCGGAGCCAAGCAGGGCATCCTCGGCGGTATCAATGCCGTCATCGTTGGCAACTACCTGACCACCCTTGGTCGGCCAGCCGAAAATGACTTGGATCTGCTCGGCGACCTCGAAATGCCCATCAAAGCGCTGAACGACACCCTGTGATCGCGTCGGCAGGTGAGAGCACCGGTAGCCTCGAAGGTCTAACGCGTATGTCGGACGTTCCGTCGGCCGCTGCGATCAGATTTCAGGAGGCGTCGACGATGACGAGTGTGATCCCCGGATCTTCATTCCCTGGGGCCCAAAGCTCTGGGTCGCAAAGTTCGGCACCCCAAAGTTCGGGACCCCAAAATTCGGGACCCCAAAGTTCGGGACCACTGCAGGAACCCCTGCGCTTTGGTGTGTACACGGGCATCGAGGCTGAACTGCAGTCACCGGAAGCGGTGCCTGCGGCCGCGCAGTTGGGTTTGGAACCTCCGCGTTTCTGCGGGCAATGCGGTCGACGAATGGTGGTGCAGGTGCGTCCAGACGGCTGGGATGCGCGTTGTTCACGGCACGGCACTGTCGACTCCTCGGAGGTCGGTCAGCGATGAACATTCGCCGGGTTATTGCGGTGGTAGTCGGATTGCTCGCGGCGACGTTTGTTGTCGCCGGATTGTGGGCGTGGCTCGCGCCCGCGGTCAATCTCGTGGTGGAACGTCACGGCGAGGTGCAATTTGCTACCGAACTTGACCCGGCGAAAATGTTCGACGGGGTCGCGGTTTTCGCGTTTCTGACGATGGGTTTGGGCGCGTTGATCGCCGTCGCTGCGTGGTTTGGGTTGCGGTCGTCGCGCGGATTGGGCGGCCTGTTTTTCGTGGTCCTGATGTCGATCGCGACATCGGCGATAGCCCTTGACCTCGCAGGTCGATTCGGCCGAATGGTGAACGGCGACGTCGATGCCGCGGTTCCGGGGACCTACCGGGGCACCACCAATCTTTGGATGGCTAATGATTTGGGGCCCTCCTGGGTGTTGCTTCTGTGCGCGCCAACGGTGGCGCTGTTTGTCTATCTGGCGTGCGCGCTGCTGTCGTCGCATGCTGATCTGGGCCGCGGCGATGATCAGTCCGCGCAACCGTCAGTGCAGGTTCTTGCCGAAGCTGGCACCGAGGATCGGGGAGTCGCTGCTGTCACATCGGGGGACGCAGAGCCGCAAACTCGTCTGTGACACGCAGTCGCGTGTCAGCGAATGCGTACAGCGCGGGTGGACGTCCGCCGGTGCGTCCGGTGCGTCCGACTGTCCCGGTGGCGACGACGACGCCGCGCCGCGACAGGACGCGCAGCAAGTTTGTCGCATCTACCGCGTAACCCAGTGCGGCACCGTAGATTTCGGCCAGTTCGGACATGGGGAACTGGCTGGGTGCCAACGCAAACGCGATATTCGTGTACGACAGTTTGCCCGCCAGGCGCGCACGGGCAAGGTCGATGACGTCGCGGTGGTCGTAGGCGAGGGCCGGTAGTTCTTTGACGTCGAACCAGCGTGCGTCGGCGACCGTTTCAGCGGGAATATCGCTGGGAACGAGTCCGAGGAAGGTCGACGCGACTGTCCGTTCTCCGGGAACGCGGTCGGGATCGGAGAACACTGAGAGTTGCTCGAGGTGAGCGACGCGCGTCAGACCGGCCCGAGTTCCCAACCATCTGACGGCAGCCGATCCGAGGGTTTCGCGTTCGACGATGGGCCCGCCCGGCAATGCCCAGCCAGCGACCTCGCAGGGTCGGAGGAGTACCCGTAGGACCGGTTCGCCCGCGTCGGGTTCGCTGACCTGGAACACCGCGGTCAGTACCTCGACGCGAACGGTCGTTGCGGCCTTGCTGTCGGGTTCCATAGCGTCCAGGTTAATGAGTCGTCGTACTCCGGCGGAGGAGGCGGGTCGTCACGTCGGGTCAGGGGTGGGTCACCCACGTTTGGCCGCCGCACATGATGAAGAGACCCGCAGAGTCGCGTGAAACGCTGTCGACGCGGGAATCACACGGTTCTCCGACCACGTGAACGCCACCGTCGTCGGGGCCATGGCGGAGCCAATGAGGCGTTGGCGTGCCAGAGTAGCCGCACACCAGGCTCTGTCCCGACGGGTCAACGCCGAAGGTGCGAACCTCGCTCGCCTGGCAGACACCGCCCTGGATTACTTCCGAGCCAGAGGGTTCCTCGGTGATGGTGACTGCTGGCGGTGGGGCAGGTGCTGGCGTTACCGTCACCGTCGACGGCACAGGGGGCGTTACGACTTCGGTAACTACCGCGGTCGTGGGCGCAGCTTGGGGGACGTCGTCGGTGGCCGTGTCCATGATGAGGATGGCCGCACCAGCGGCAACGGTGGCGATCAGGAGTGCAACGACCGTGGCCAACAGAGCGGTTTTCCTGCGGTGAGCCATTGTTTTTGCCCGTTCGACGTGGTCCGAGAAAACGTGTCTTCGGTAACAAGTGTTAGCATGGCTGCATGTTTTCGACCTATGGTCGAAAACCTCCGGAGCGTAGCCCCGCATCGGAGAACATGCGATGGGAGAGCAGTCGGCATGACTACTGGAACGGTGATTACTCGGACCGAGACCGACCTCGGGATGCCCGACCCGCGGCATAGCATTCCGGCCGCTTACGGTGGCGTGGAACCGAATGCAGAGTGGGCCGCAGAGATCAAGCGCCTGGCGAAGGAACGCAACGCGACGATCCTGGCGCACAACTACCAACTGCCGGCGATCCAAGATATTGCCGATCACGTCGGTGACTCGCTGGCCCTGTCGCGGATTGCGGCCGAGACCGAGGCCGACGAGATCATCTTCTGCGGCGTCCACTTCATGGCCGAAACCGCGAAGATTCTCAGCCCCAACAAGCGCGTGCTGATTCCCGATGAGCGGGCAGGCTGTTCGCTCGCTGATTCGATCACCGCCGATGAACTGCGCGAGTGGAAGGCCGACTTCCCCGACGCCATGGTCGTTTCATACGTGAACACGACCGCCGAGGTCAAGGCGCTCACAGACATTTGCTGCACCTCGTCGAATGCCGTCGACGTGGTTGCGTCGATCGATCCGAGCATCGACGTGCTCTTCCTGCCTGACCAGTTCCTGGGAGCGCACGTCAAGCGTGAAACTGGCCGCGACAACATCCACATTTGGGCGGGTGAATGCCACGTTCACGCGGGCATCAACGGTGACGAACTCACCGCGCAGACCGAGAGCCACCCGGACGCCGAACTGTTCATTCACCCCGAGTGCGGTTGTGCCACGTCTGCGCTGTACCTGTCGGGTGAGGGCATCGTGCCCGAGGAGCGGGTCAAGATCCTCTCGACGGGCGGCATGATCGACGCCGCTCGCGAAAGCGAGTCCAAGCAGGTGCTGGTGGCGACCGAGGTCGGCATGCTGCATCAGTTGCGAAAGGCTGCGCCCGAGATTGACTTCCTCGCGGTTAACGATCGTGCGGCATGCCCGTACATGAAGATGATCACCCCGGCCGCACTCCTGCGATGCCTCACCGAAGGTAAAGACGAGATTGTGTTGAGCACCGAGATCATGGATCTGGCGCGCAAGTCCGTCGAGCGCATGATCGCCATCGGCCAGCCCGGAAGCGGGGAATAGCCGCATGGGGGCCTTCATCGGACAAGAGCGGGCCACAGGCAACCTCGAGTTGATCGTCGACGATGAACTTGAGGCACTGATCCGAACGGCTCTGCTTGAGGACCTGCGGTATGGGCCTGACATCACGACCATCGCGACAGTGCCCGCCGATACCGTTGCCGAGGCGAAGATCGTTTCGCGTCAGCACGGTGTCGTCGCAGGCCTGCCGGTGGTGCGTGCCGTGTTCGACACGGTGATCGGCCCCGACAACTATGTCGTCACCGAACAGGCCGAAGACGGTTCTGTGGTGGAGCCGGGGTCGGTGGCGATGGCTCTGCGTGCGCCAGCGACATCCCTGCTGACGGCTGAGCGCACGGCGTTGAACCTGCTCTGCCACCTGTCGGGTATCGCGACAGCGACCGCCGAATGGGTGACAGCCGTCGAGGGGACCGGAGCTCAGATTCGCGACTCACGGAAGACACTGCCAGGCCTGCGCGCTCTGCAGAAGTACGCGGTCCGCGCCGGTGGCGGTGTCAATCACCGCATGGGCCTCGGCGACGCTGCGCTGATTAAGGACAACCACGTTGTCGCTGCGGGCGGCGTCGCTGCGGCTCTCGAAGCCGTACGCGCTGCCGCACCCGACATTCCGGTGGAGGTTGAGGTGGACTCGCTAGAGCAACTCGATGAGGTGTTGGCGTTGAAGCCCGCTCTGGTATTGCTCGACAACTTTGAACCCTGGGCCACGCAAATGGCTGTCCAGCGCCGCGACAATAGCGCTCCGGACACCAAACTCGAATCGTCGGGCGGACTGCGCCTTGACGTCGCGGCCGACTACGCCCGCACCGGCGTCGACTACCTCGCCGTTGGCGCTCTGACTCACTCGGTGACGGTCGTGGACTTCGGTCTCGATATGTAATTGGGCGTGTGTGAGGCTGCCTCGGGACTAATCGCCGGGCATCATCTTGGGGTGTCTCATCCCGTTCACTCGGCAGGATTAGCCGACATGGATCCGCTCGTTCTTCACGATCTGATTCGGCTCCGGATCGACACCTTTGTCGTCGAGCAGGACTGCGCGTACGCCGAACTGGACGGGCTCGACGTCGATCCGACCACGACACACCTGTGGTGCGTCGACGCGGATGGCCGGGTGACGGCCACCCGCCGGATTCTGAACCCGGACGACGGTGACAGCGCCGAGGAACCCCGAATCGGCCGGGTGTGTGTTCGCCGCGACATGCGGGGGACCGGACTCATCCAGGCGATGATGGACGCTGCCGTCGCTGTGCTCGGGGATCGTTCGAGCATCCTGTACGCCCAGAAGCATCTCGTGGGTATGTATGAGAAGTGGGGCTACCGCGCCTACGGTTCGGAGTTCGTCGAGAACGGCATTGTTCATGTGCCGATGAGGCGCGACGGTTAGTCCTTGCTGTGTGGGCTAGTCACCGTCTGTGTGGTTGGTGGCCCAGCCGCGGACAATCAACTCCCGCAACACTTCCCGGTCGACTTCGCCGAACCGCTTGAGGTACAGGCACCCTTTGCCGGTGGTGTGCGGGCCAAGCTTTTCGAGTAGATCGGCGTTAGACCCGTAGTAGGTGAGTCCGTAAAGGGTCAGCGCCTGCTTTCGTGGTGCGACGCCGACGGCAAACGTCTCATGCTTCTTGCCATCGGCCGTCGTGTACGGCTGATGACCGAAGCCGATCATGGTTCCCCACATCACCGGATCGGTGCCGGTCACCTTGCGAATCAATGCGACAGCGGCGTAAGCATCTGCGCGCCGACGTTCATCGGCAACACCGGCGAGAAAGTCGTCCACCGATGCAGCGGTCGGCTTGGTCTTGGTCATGGCTTGAGCCTAATCATCGGGTTCTGGGGTCATCGGGTGCTGGGGGTCATCGGGTTCTGCGCCGCCATCGGAGCAGGCAACAACCGAGCACGAACAACGCCAACGCAACAATGGTTGTATAGAACAGCGCGCCGTTGAGGCCCCACGGCGGAGTGAACGCCAACTCCTGACCGGTACCGAACTGTCCGTTGAGAAATGGCATGTATCCCTGCAGGGTGTAGCCCTTCGGTACCAATGCAATCGAATTCTCGACGACGAATGCCCACCCGAGCAACACCGCAGCGGTGACCACGGGTTGCCCGATGATGGCACCGACACCGACGCCAATTCCGCAGGCAGCAAAGGCGTAAAGCGGCACGGTCAACAGAAACCGCAGACCCTCTGGCGAGCCAATCGACACCGCGCCGTAAACGGTTGGGAACGCCGTCGGTAACACCAGCAGCACGACTGTCACCAGCAAAAATGAACTGACAGCGGAGAGCGATCCGTATGCCATCCACCGTGCGGCAGGGACCGTCCATATTCGGGGAAACAGGTAACGTTCCAGGTCGCCTGCCGCGCCGCGGGCCGCTCCGGCCTGCGCGGTCGCAGCGATCAGCGCCCACACCATCGCGCCGAAGATGAGGACCCAGTACACCGAATTGCTGGTCTGGACCGACGTGACCTGGATGGTCGACGACATGGTTGCGAACCGTTCGGCGACCGCCGCGATCGCAAACGTCACCACCAGCGGCATCACGATCGCGATGGGGATAGCCGCGAAGACGAGAGGCCCGCGGTTCCCGCCGAAGCGGACCAACTCGGCCCGCAGTGCACGGGTGAGGGGGCCGAGCGGACCTAGTCCAACCGCCGCGGTCATCGGATACTTCCAACCGCGGTCGGACGGATGAGATGTAGGTAGGCCGATTCAAGGTCTTCGTGAGCGCCGATGAAATCAGCAATCGGAGCGTCTGCCACCTTGCGACCGCGCTCAATCACGATCACGTCGTCGCCGGTGCGGGTCACCTCCTCGAAGAGGTGCGAGGCGATCACGATCGCGCGGCCCTCGTCGGCCAGTCCGCGCAGCAGTGTCCGCAGCCACCGGATGCCATCGATGTCGAGGCCGTTGACTGGTTCGTCGAAGATGAGGTTCGGCGGGTCAGACAGCAGCGCCGCGGCAATGCCCAGCCGTTGACGCATGCCGAGTGAATAGTCGGCGACGCGACGGTCTGCCGCGTCGGCCAGGCCAACGCGCTTGAGGACCGGGTCGATGCGGTTACCGCCGACTCCCGCGGCGGCCGCTAGCCATCGCAAGTGTCGGCGGCCGGTGTGTGACGGATTCGGGCCGCTGGGTGACCCCGCGGCATCGGCACCCAGATGCACCCCGATTGCCAATGCCGGAGCGGGTAACCGGCCAGGCGGGATCCCGTCGATGGCAACGTTGCCCTCGACGGGAAGGGCGATACCGCACATCGAGCGCAGCAACGTCGACTTGCCCGCGCCGTTACGGCCTAGAAGGTACACGAGGCGGCCATCGCGAACCTGCGTCGACACGTCGTCGAGAACTGTGGCCGATCCGTAGCGAACAGTCAGGCCGGTTGTGGAGATCATCGGTTGCAGTAGATGTTGAGCCCGACGGCCTTCACACCCTGACAGAGGGAACTTGCCGCGAGTCGCCAGTTGCCGTCAATCTTCTTGAACTCGATTGTCATGCGAATGGTGGGCCGGCCCGCCGAACCGCTGTTGAGCGTTGCAGTGACCGACGAGCCCTGCTGAACCAGGGGGCCGGTCACTTTGTTCCAGCCGAGCGGAGCGCGAAACAACCCGAGGCTGTAGACGGTGCGCGGCACCACGACCGCAGCCATACCCCCTTCGACGTTGGCGGCCTTGGCTTCATCGGAGGCCTGGGTCTCGACCAGGAACTTCACGATGTTCCCGAGATCAGTCAGGGTTGGGCGGACTGCGGTGACAGTGAAGTTGGCCCCGAGATTCGCTGGTTGCGCAGGCGTGGAGGAAGCCGGTTCGTGGACGCTCGACGAAGCAGCGGCAGCAGGCGCTTCCGCCGGAATCGGCGGCGCAGCTGGCGCGGCAGGTGCGTCCGGGTCTGCGCTCGGAGCCGCCGAACTGGCGGCCGCGGGCGCGCTCGGAGCGGGTATTGCCTGCCCGAGTTGCACCACCGTCGCGGGTGCCGCGACCGGAGCGGCATTTCTGCCGGCCATCGAGAATCCCACGACGCCGATCGACAAGATCAGTGCGGCGACCACCGCGGCGGCGCCAGCGGAGGCGAGGACCGTCGCCCAGTTGGTTGACGACGATGCTGCAGGCCCCATCAGTTTTGACGACGGTGACTGGGTTGACGGTTCCGCATCAGTTGCATCGAGAACAGGAGGAGCGATCGGCTCGGTGGGGTAGTCGTACTCGTCAGCTCGCGAGGCGTCGGTGTACATGTGTTGTCTCCTCTTGTGTTGACTCATACGGGGATTCGATCCCGAATACAGCCCATTAAAGAGCATAGGCTTACCTAACTCGAAGTCGGGCGGGCATTGCACCCCGGGTGTGACGGACGCCGCAGGGCGGAAAACGCATGCCGGACCGGTGCGGAAACCACTTGCGGTGACCGCATATCCTGGTGTTAACCAACATGCAGCGTTGGCTCTCCGGGATCGCGGAATCCCGGATCGACCAACCACAATGCGGAGTGGAGAGAACATGCTCACCCGAACCGATCTGCGGGGCACCACCCCGACGCTGAGCCAACTGCGTCGGGCCTTGCCTCGCGGCGGAACCGACGTCAACGCCGTACTTCCCACGGTGACTCCCGTCGTCGAAGCGATCGCTGAGCATGGTGCCACCGCAGCCCTCGACTACACCGAGAAGTTCGACAAAGTGCGTCCGACTTCCGTGCGTGTCCCGGCCGACGTCATCGCCCGCGCCCGCGAAGAACTCGACCCGGCCGTCACCGATGCGTTGGAGGAAGCGATTCGCCGCGCCCGACTGGTCCACGCCGACCAGCGCCGGCAGGACACTCTCACCCAGGTAGTTCCTGGCGGCACCGTCGCCGAGAAGTGGATCCCGGTCCGCCGCGTTGGCCTCTACGTCCCCGGTGGCAATGCCGTGTATCCGTCGAGCGTCATCATGAACGTTGTTCCGGCTCAAGAAGCCGGCGTCGCTTCGCTGGTGGTCGCGTCGCCGCCGCAAGCCGACTTCGGTGGTTGGCCGCATCCGACGATCCTCGCGGCGTGCGCGCTGCTCGGAGTCGAGGAAGTGTGGGCCGTCGGTGGCGCACAGGGCGTGGCCCTGCTGGCTTACGGCGGTACTGACACCAACGGTGGAATCCTGGACCCGGTCGACCTCATCACCGGCCCCGGCAATATTTACGTGACCGCGGCCAAGCGCCTGGTACGCGGCGTGGTCGGCATCGACTCGGAAGCCGGACCCACTGAGATCGCGATCCTCGCCGACGACTCCGCCGACCCGGCGGTCGTCGCTTCCGACCTCGTCAGCCAAGCCGAACACGATGTGCTCGCGGCCTCGGTGCTCGTCACCGACAGCGAAGCTCTGGCCGACGCGGTCGACAAAGCCGTCGCAACGGCAGCAGTCAACACCAAGCACTCCGAGCGAGTGCAGACCGCACTGGCCGGCCCGCAGTCGGGAATCGTGCTGGTCGACGATGTCGATGCCGGACTGAAGGTGGTCGACGCCTACGCGGCCGAACACCTCGAAATCCAGACGCGTGACGCGCAGGCGGTCGCTGATCGAGTTACCAGTGCGGGCGCGATCTTTGTCGGCACCTATTCGCCGGTCAGCCTCGGCGACTACAGCGCGGGCTCCAACCACGTTCTCCCGACGTCGGGTTCGGCGAAGTACGCGTCGGGCCTCTCGGTACAGACCTTCCTGCGCGGGGTCCACGTCATTGACTACAACCGGGACGCCCTCGCCGAGATCGCTGATCGCGTGGTGACTCTGGCTAATGCCGAAGACCTCCCGGCACACGGCGAAGCCGTGCAGGCGCGGTTCGGTGCGGCAGCTAATGATCGGGGCACTAAGTGACCTCCGAGGCACCCGCGCCGGCCCCGGGCTCCGGTGTCACGCTGACCGACCTGCCGCTACGTGAATCGTTGCGCGGCAAGTCGCCGTACGGTGCACCGCAGTTGCAGGTGCCGGTCATCTTGAACACCAATGAGAATCCGCACCCGCCGAGCCAAGCCCTGATTGACGATGTCGCCAAAGCTGTTGGCGCGGCAGCCGAGGAACTGCACCGGTATCCCGATCGCGACGCCATGGGTCTTCGATCAGACCTCGCCGCCTACCTGCGCAATGCGACCGGCGTCGACCTGTCGGTCGACAATGTGTGGGCCGCGAACGGCTCCAACGAAATCCTGCAGCAGATCCTGCAGGCCTTTGGCGGGCCCGGTCGCAGCGCGATGGGCTTTGTCCCGTCGTACTCGATGCACCCGATCATCAGCGATGCCACCCAAACCGAGTGGATTCCGATTCCGCGCGCTGCGGACTTCTCCCTCGATGTGACGGCCGCGGTCGCCGCGATTGAGCAGCACCAACCCGACGTCGTCTTTGTGACCTCGCCCAACAATCCGACCGGCGGCAGCGTGCAGCTGGCCGACTTGCGCGCCATCGGTGATGCGGCACCGGGCATCGTCATCGTCGACGAGGCGTACGGCGAGTTCTCATCGCAGGCAAGCGCGGTGGAACTGATCGATGAGTATCCGGCCAAGGTCATCGTGTCGCGCACCATGAGCAAGGCCTTTGCCTTCGCGGGCGGTCGTCTCGGTTACCTCGCGGCGGCACCAGCCATGATCGAAGCGTTGCTTCTGGTACGACTGCCATATCACCTGTCGGTGGTGACGCAGGCTGCCGCGCGTGCCGCCCTGCAGCACTCCGTGGAAACCCTCGGGGGAGTCGCGGCGATCGCCGCTGAACGCGACCGCGTGGTCGCGGTGCTCACCGATCTCGGGTTCCGGGTGACACCGTCGGACGCGAACTTTGTTTTTTTCGGCGACTTCGCCGACGCCGCAGCAAGCTGGCAGCGGTACCTCGACCGCGGCGTCCTGATCAGGGATGTCGGCATCGAGGGCCACCTGCGTGCGACTATTGGATTACCCGCCGAGAACGACGCCTTCCTCAAGGTGAGCGCCGAACTGGCCGAAACAGACCGAAAGCAGCAGTAGCAGCCGTGACCACAGCCCAGCCCACCAGCGGAAACCCGCGCATTGCGCGCGTCGAGCGAACCACTCGGGAATCGTCGATTACCGTCGAGATCAACCTCGATGGCACCGGCAAGACCGACATCGACACCTCGGTTCCGTTCTTCGACCACATGTTGACGGCGTTCGGCGCGCACGGCAGTTTCGATCTGACGGTTCACGCCAAAGGCGACATCGACATCGAAGCGCACCACACCGTTGAGGACACGTGCATCGTGCTAGGACAGGCGATCGGTGAGGCGCTCGGCGATAAGAAGGGTATTCGACGTTTCGGTGACGCATGGATCCCGATGGACGAAACCCTCGCGCAGGCCATCGTCGACGTGTCGGGCCGCCCGTATTGTGTGCACTCGGGCGAACCCGAGCATCTGCTCACCGCGGTCATCGGCGGCTTCTCGGGCGGCGACAAGCCGGTCGTCTCGTACGCGACGGTCTTGAACAAGCACGTATTCGAATCGATCGCGCTTAATGCGCGGATCGCCCTGCACGTCCGTGTCCTGTATGGCCGCGACCAGCACCACATCACGGAAGCCGAGTTCAAGGCGGTGGCCCGTGCGCTGCGTGAGGCCGTTGAACCTGATCCTCGCGTCAGTGGTATCCCCTCGACGAAGGGTGCCCTGTAGATGGGCGCTGGAAACAAGAGCGTCGCGCTGCTCGACTACGGGTCGGGCAATTTACGATCGGCGCAGCGCGCATTGGAACGGGCCGGTGCCGACGTCGAGATCACCTCTGACTTTGAGACGGCCCTGAACGCTGACGGACTGCTGGTTCCCGGAGTTGGGGCCTACGCCGCCTGCATGGCTGGGCTGAAGGCCGTGCGCGGTGACCGCATCATTGGCCGTCGACTGGCCGGTGGCCGTCCGGTGCTTGGCATCTGCGTCGGGATGCAGATCCTGTTCTCCCACGGTGTCGAAGGCGGTGTCGACACACCTGGCTGTGACGAGTGGCCCGGTGCAGTGACCAGACTTGACGCGCCCGTTTTGCCTCACATGGGGTGGAACACCGTGGAGGCGCCGGCTGACACCAAACTCTTCGCGGGGATCGACGACGATGCTCGCTTCTATTTTGTGCACTCGTACGCGGTGCAGGAGTGGGGGATGGACTCGGAAGGTTCGCCGCTGACCGCGCCACAGTTGACGTGGTCCGAGCACGGCGGCCGATTCCTGGCTGCCGTCGAGAACGGGCCACTGTCGGCGACCCAATTTCATCCGGAAAAGTCGGGCGACGTGGGAGCCGAATTGCTGCGGAACTGGATGAAGGGGCTCGCCTAACGTGAGCGCGAAGAGCAGCGAGCCCAAACAGTTCTCGCCCGAAAAGTTCTCCATCGCGAAGTTGGTGTTCTACGCGCTGGGGGCCGGGACCCTCACGCTAGCGGTAATGATTCCCATCATCGTGGCGCTCGCCCGGCCGTACCCGATAGCGGCACTGTGCGTGGCGATCATGGCCATCGTCTTGATGGTGGCCGTTATTGCCCTCGTCTCACGGAAAATGACGGCCGGCATTCAACACGAAATCGACCGCCGACGAGCGGAACTGGCAACTGAGCACAGTCGTGCCGACGCGTCGGTTAACAGAAGAGAAGAGAAGCAGAACTGATGGGCATTCTGGAATTGCTCCCGGCTGTCGACGTGGTCGACGGCCAGGCGGTGCGCCTGGTGAAGGGCGAAGCCGGATCGGAAACGTCTTACGGTTCGCCGCGCGATGCGGCGTTGGCCTGGCAGCGTGACGGCGCGCAGTGGCTGCACCTGGTCGACTTAGACGCGGCCTTCGGTCGCGGTGACAACCGCGAACTCCTCGCGCAGGTAGCTGCCGAGGTTGAGGTCAACGTCGAGTTGTCCGGCGGTATCCGCGACGATGCCTCGCTGAAGGCGGCGCTCGCGACGGGATGTACCCGCGTCAATTTGGGGACTGCAGCGATTGAGAACCCCGAGTGGTGTGCCCGGGCGATCGCCGAATACGGCGACAAGATTGCCGTGGGACTCGATGTCACCAGCGATGGCGATTCCTACACCGTCCGTGGGCGAGGCTGGGTCACCGAGGGTGGCGACCTGTGGGAGACCCTTGAGCGCCTCAATAACGACGGTTGCGCTCGCTACGTGGTGACCGACGTCAGCAAGGACGGCACCCTGACCGGACCCAATCTGGAACTCCTTGAGCAGGTCGCTCGCGCCACTGATTCGCCCGTCGTGGCGTCGGGCGGCATCTCGAAGGTTGACGATCTCCTCGCGATCGCTGAACTGACCGGGCTCGGGGTAGAGGGCGCCATTATCGGTAAAGCCCTCTACGCAGGTCGTTTCACATTGCCAGAAGCACTCGACGCGGTGGCAGCTGCCAGTACCCGGTGAGCACTTCGATGATCGATCGCCTCGACCTGCCGGCGCTGATGGGGATTGCCGAAGCAGTCCTTGATGAGGTGACCGGTGTGTTCGTTGACGGTTTGGGATCACCTGGCATCCACATCAAGGGCGTCGGAGATTTTGCGACCGATGTTGACTTGGCGCTCGAGAATCGAATCGGCAACCTGTTGGAGCGGCGGACCGGCATTGAGGTGCACGGTGAAGAGTTTGGTGGATCGGCACCGGACAAAGGGACCATGTGGATTTTGGACCCGATCGACGGCACCTTCAACTATTCGGTCGGCATGCCGATGGCGGCCATGCTGTTGGCTTTGACCGTCGACGGGGAGCCGGTCCTCGGTCTCACCAGAATTCCGTTGTTCGGGCAGTCCTATGCCGGGCACGTCGGCGGGCCGCTGCTAGTGAACGGTGTGGCGATCCCACCGGTGCCCGACAGTCCGCTACAAACGGCCGTCATCGGTTTCGGCGCGTTCAACGCGAAAGCTGGCGGACGCTATCCGGGCGCGGCGCGGGCCGAATTGCAGCGGCGTTTGAGCTACCGAGCTGGCCGACTCCGGATGACGGGGTCTAACGGCATTGACGTCGCTTATGTGGCAGCTGGCGTCTTTGGTGGCGCGGTCTCGTTCAGCACTAAGGCGTGGGACAACGCTGCAGGTGCCGCGCTCGTCCGTGCTGCGGGCGGGCTGGCGACCGACCTCGCAGGCAACCCGTGGACCGTGCATTCCAAGTCGCTGGTAACCGGCAATCGTCTCCTTCATGGAGAATTGCTCAGTGTGGTCGCCGAAGCCATGCCCGGACTCGGTGACTGACCAATTTTTCATTTCAGCATTAATTCAAACAAGGAGCCCCACCCGTGACCGTGGCAGTTCGCGTCATCCCGTGCCTGGACGTCGACGACGGCCGGGTGGTTAAAGGTGTCAATTTTGAGAATCTCCGCGACGCCGGAGACCCGGTGGAACTCGCGGCCCGCTATGACGCCGAAGGTGCCGACGAACTGACTTTCCTGGATGTCACGGCTTCCAGTTCCGGCCGCGGCACCATGCTCGACGTGGTCCGGCGCACCGCCGACGCTATTTTTATCCCGTTGACGGTCGGCGGTGGTATTCGTACCGTCGATGATGTCGATGTGATGTTGCGTGCCGGTGCCGACAAAGTCAGCGTCAACACGGCTGCGATTGCCCGTCCGGAAGTCCTTTCGGAAATGAGCGGGCGGTTCGGCTCGCAGTGCATCGTCCTTTCGGTCGATGCGCGGACCGTTCCGGAAGGTAACGCGGCAACACCGTCGGGCTGGGAGGTCACCACTCACGGCGGTCGTCGCAGTACCGGCATTGATGCCGTGGAATGGGCGCTGCGTGGACAAGAGTTGGGTGTGGGGGAGATCCTGCTGAACTCAATGGACGCCGACGGCACCAAGGCCGGTTTCGACTTGAGAATGATTGAGGCGGTCCGAGCGGCCGTCACCATCCCGGTGATCGCCAGCGGCGGCGCAGGCAAGGTCTCCGACTTTGCCCCCGCGGTGCACGCCGGTGCCGATGCGGTTCTGGCTGCGTCGGTGTTCCACTTTGGCGATATGACTATCGGCGAGGTGAAAGCGGCGATGGCCGCCGATCACATCATCGTCCGCTGACGCACCCTTCACGCAGGAAAGAGGAAACCCATGGCTCTGCCAGCAGAGTTAGCCGCTTCGCTGAAACGTAATGATGACGGACTGTTTGCGGCGATCGCGCAGGAACGGTCCACCGGCATCGTGCTGATGATGGCGTGGATGGACGATGAAGCGCTTGAGCGCACCCTTGCTACCCGCCAGGCCACCTATTTTTCGCGGTCGCGGCAGTCGTATTGGGTTAAGGGCGAGACTAGTGGGCACACGCAGTACGTGCACGACATCCGCGTCGATTGCGACGGTGACACCGTGTTGTTGACGGTCGACCAGGTGGGCGCGGCTTGCCACACCGGTAATCACAGTTGTTTCGACACGGTGCCGCTGAGGTTCCAGGATGCGGGGCCCGTCGATGCGCCCGATCTCAATGCTGCTGTTTTTAACCAAGAGGGACGGTGAGCCGATGCCGCTGATTCAGATTTCTCAGACGCCGGGATTGTCGGATCGGGTGAAGCGCGAGACGATCGCCGCTGTGACCGAGGCCTACGCCAAGGCGACGGGTAAGAACCCGGATTCGGTGTGGGTGACGATTACTGAAGTCCCCGGCCAACATTGGGGTGTGGGCGGGGAGCCGATCGGATGACCGCCGGAACAACGTCGCTCGAAACTTTCCTCGACTTGGCTGTCGATCATCGGGTAGTTCCGGTGACGCGGACGGTGCTCGCCGATTCGGAGACGCCGCTGTCGGCTTATCGGAAGTTAGCGGGCGAGCGAAGCGACGGGGGGACGTTGACTCTGCGCGATGGAACGTTCTTGCTGGAGTCGGCGCCGAATGGTGAGTCGTGGTCGCGGTGGTCGTTTATCGGCGCGGGTACCCGGTCTGCGCTGACCGTGGTGGACGACGAAGCGCATTGGTGGGGCGACGCTCCGGCTGGTGCACCGGTTGGCGGGGATCCGGTTCAGGCGCTCGCTGAATCATTGCGACTCCTGCATACCGAGCCTCTCGCCGACATGCCGCCGTTGACGGGCGGGTTTGTTGGTTTTATGGCCTACGATTTTGTGCGCCGTCTGGAACGTCTGCCGGAGACCACTATCGACGACCTTGGCCTGCCGGATATGTTTTGGCTGTTGGTTGCCGATCTCGCGGCTTTCGACCACCACGAGGGCACCATCACGCTGATCGCCAACGCTGTCAACTGGGATGGTAGTGACGCCAATGCCGAGGTGGCCTACAACGATGCGGTCGCCCGTCTGGATGCGATGACTGCGGCGCTGGCGGCACCGGATCCGTCGACTGTTTCGACTTTTGATCGGCCCACGCCGGACTATCGGTCGCAGCGTTCACTCGATGACTACCGCGAGATTGTCGCAGGCTTGGTCGGTGAGATCGAGGCCGGTGAGGCCTTCCAGGTGGTGCCGTCGATGCGTTTCGAAATCGATACGGTCGCCGATCCGCTCGATGTGTACCGGGTTCTGCGGGCGTCAAATCCGAGTCCGTACATGTATTTTCTGCAGATGCCGGGAATTGGCCGGGATTCGTTCTCGATCGTTGGCTCGTCACCGGAAGCCCTCGTTACCGTGACCGACCGGGTCGCGACCACCCACCCGATCGCGGGTACTCGGTGGCGCGGGGCAACCGACGAGGAAGACCGCTTGCTTGCCAAGGGGTTGTTGGAGGACGAGAAAGAGAATTCCGAGCACCTGATGCTCGTTGACCTTGGACGAAACGACCTCGGTCGCGTCTGTGAGCCGGGCACGGTTCGGGTGAACGACTATCGCCGTGTTGAGCGCTACAGCCACGTGATGCATCTGGTGTCGACGGTTTCGGGGACTTTGCAGGATGATCGCGGTGCACTCGACGCGGTGACCGCGTGCTTCCCGGCGGGAACTCTGACGGGCGCGCCGAAGGTGCGGGCGATGGAGTTGATCGAAGCTAACGAGATCACGCGTCGCGGACTGTACGGCGGCGTCGTCGGCTACCTCGATTTCGCGGGCAACGCTGACACCGCGATCGCTATTCGGACTGCCCTGATGTCGGGCAGCACCGCGTATGTGCAGGCCGGTGGAGGCGTGGTCGCCGATAGCGACGCCGAGTATGAGTTCAATGAAGCCACGAATAAGGCCTCGGCGGTACTGGCCGCAGTCGCTGCTGCCGGAACGATGGAGACCGTTGCGGGTGCCAGCGCTGCGGACCCTCAGGAATAGGTAGGAAACGAAAATGAGCGATTCACAACCGGCGACTGCGACCGAATTGGCCGCTGCGGAGGAAGCAGCGGCAAAGTCGAAGAACCGCCGTCTGCAGTTGATCGCGTCACTGCTGATTTTGCTGGCGGCACTGGGATTGTGGGCGGCCTCGCGAATGACGTGGGCGACTATCTTGGTGAAGCCTGATCTCGGTCCCGGTGTCGACATTCCCGTGCGCGGATCGGATTGGAGTCCGTGGCTGGTGCCGGTGGCGTTGGCGATGGTTGCCGCGGTTATTGCACAGTTCGCGGTCCGTGGTTGGGCCTTGCGAATCGTGGCGATCCTGGTTGCCCTTGGCGGTGTCTTGGCCCTGTTCCCGGCGATTTCGCTGCTGACTGAGGGCCAGGACAATCTCTTCATTACCAAGATGGTCGACGTGCCCGCTCGGGCCGCGTTCTTCGGCATCCCGATCGAGTCCACGCCGGGCTATCTCGTTATCGCGTCGGCGATCTGCGCGATCGTCGGTGCCATCGCGATGGCGCGTACGGCACGCAAGGACGCGATGTCGTCGAAGTACTCGTCGCCGGCGGCCCGCCGGGAAGAACTCGAACGTCAGGTTTTCGCGGCGCGCGACCGTGCTGCTGCCGCAGACCAGGCGGCCCCGAGTGAGCGAATCATGTGGGATTCGCTCGACGAGGGTCTTGATCCGACGGACGATGGCATCGATGACGAGCCCGGGTCGGCCAAGTAGTTGGCGTTGACGAGTCACGTTTGAGTCCGATATCACCTGCACCGTGCGTACCGGAAGTGACCCCGGCCTCCCTGTTGTGGGCCGCGATGCTTACTCTTGAAGGCACGTAAGGAAAGGGGCCGATTGCCGTGACCAATCAGTCAGTGCTCGATTCGATCATCGAGGGAGTCAAGGCTGACGTCGCCGCGCGCGAAGCGATCCTCGATCTCTCCGCCGTAAAGCAGGCAGCCGCAGCCGCACCGGCACCGCGCAATGCGATGGCCGCACTCAGCCAGTCCGATATCGCCGTCATCGCCGAGGTTAAGCGGTCGAGCCCGTCGAAGGGTCAGCTCGCGAACATTCCCGATCCCGCCGAACTGGCCAAGGCCTACGAGGATGGCGGTGCCCGCATCGTCAGTGTCTTGACTGAGGAACGCCGATTCGGCGGCTCGCTCGCGGACTTGGATGCGGTCCGTGCGGCCATCAACATTCCGATTCTTCGGAAAGACTTCATCGTCGGGCCGTACCAAATTCATGAGGCACGGGCGCACGGCGCGGACGTTATCTTGCTGATCGTCGCGGCGCTGGAACAGCCGGTGTTGGCCTCGTTGCTCGATCGCACCGAGTCGTTGGGCATGACTGCCCTCGTGGAAGTCCACACGGAGGAAGAGGCCGACCGGGCGCTGGAAGCCGGTGCCAAGGTGGTGGGCGTTAATGCCCGTAACCTGAAGACTCTTGAGGTCGATCGCGATGCTTTCGCACGGATCGCGCCGGGACTGCCGTCGAGTGTGATTAAGGTTGCCGAGTCCGGGGTTCGTGGCCCTGCCGATCTCCTCGCCTATGCCGGTGCCGGTGCCGACGCCATCCTGGTTGGCGAGGGCGTCGTTACCAGCGGGGACCCGCGGCTGGCTGTCGCGGACCTGGTAACTGCGGGCTCGCATCCGTCGTGCCCGAAGCCGTCCCGCTAACTAAACCCACTTCGCAGCTCCCTCTTCTCAGCATTCCGGTTGTCCTTCGGGCAACCGGAAATTGAGTTGCTGCCCGGATCGAACGACGAGGATACTGAACGCGTGAGTGACAATCCCAAAGCCGCAACAGCCGGTTTCCCGCAGGCGAGCGACGGCGTAGCCGATATTCATCCCATCGGACCCGATGCGCTCGGACACTGGGGTGATTTCGGTGGTCGGCACGTTCCCGAAGCACTCATGGCAGTGATCGAAGAGGTCACCTCCACCTACGAGAAACTGCGCACCGACAGTGAGTTCCTGAACGAACTCGATCGGTTGCAGCGGGACTACTCGGGTCGGCCTTCGCCCCTGTACGAAGCCGAACGACTCCGCGAGGATGCCGGTGGTGCACGCATCTTCTTGAAGCGTGAAGACCTCAATCACACCGGTTCGCACAAGATCAACAATGTGCTCGGTCAGGCGCTCCTCGCGAAGTCGATGGGCAAGACGCGCATCATTGCCGAAACCGGTGCCGGTCAGCACGGCGTCGCCACCGCGACAGCGTGCGCACTGTTCGGCATGGAGTGCCTCATCTACATGGGACGCGTCGACACCGAGCGCCAAGCATTGAATGTCGCCCGGATGCGGTTGCTCGGTGCCACCGTTGTCGCCGTTGAAACGGGTTCGGCAACGTTGAAGGATGCCATCAACGAGGCACTCCGCGACTGGGTGACCAACGCTGATACGACGTACTACTGCTTCGGTACGGCAGCCGGGCCGCACCCGTTCCCGATGATGGTCCGCGACTTCCAGCGAATCATCGGTATGGAAACTCGTGTCCAGATGCTGGAGAAGGTGGGGCGCCTGCCGGATGCGGTCACGGCATGTGTCGGTGGTGGTTCTAACGCGATCGGCATGTTCCATCCGTTCATCGAAGACGGCGACGTGCGCATGGTCGGTTTTGAAGCCGGCGGTGACGGCGTCGAAACGGGTAGGCACGCAGCCACTTTTGCCGGTGGTACGCCCGGAGCGTTCCAGGGTGCCTACTCGTATCTGCTGCAAGACGAAGATGGTCAGACCATCGAATCGCATTCCATCTCAGCCGGTTTGGACTACCCCGGCGTTGGCCCCGAGCATGCCCACCTGCGGGATATCGGACGCGCCGAGTACCGACCCGTCACCGACACCGAGGCGATGGATGCCCTCGCCTTGCTCTCTCGTAAGGAAGGCATCATTCCGGCCATTGAGTCGGCACACGCCTTGTCCGGTGCGCTGAAGTTGGGCCGCGAGATGGGCGACGGCGCGATCATCGTTGTCTGCCTGTCCGGGCGCGGCGACAAAGATGTCGACACGGCAGCCCACTGGTTCAACCTCTTCCAGAAACCGCCGTCGGAGGCCGAATATGCGGCCAGCCTCGCGGCCCAGTCCGCATCGACCAACTCTGCAGCATCGGGGGAGACCAAGTGAGCGTCCACACCACTCCGCCCTCTCGTTTGGGCGATACTTTCGCCGCGTGCCGTGCGGAGAACCGCGCCGCACTGATCGGCTACTTCCCGGTCGGCTATCCCGACTTGGAGACGTCCTTGACGACGGTCCGCACCATGGTTGAGGCTGGCTGCGACATCGTCGAAATCGGGATCCCGTACTCGGACCCGGTGATGGACGGACCGACCATTGCGCGCGCCGCAGAGAAGGCACTCGCCGGGGGTACCCGGGTGCGCGATGTGATGGTCGCGGCCGAAGCGATTGCCAAGGCCGGTGCACAACCGGTGGTCATGAGTTACTGGAACCTTATTCTGCAGTATGGCGTTGACGCTTTCGCTCGCGATCTGGCCGCGGCCGGTGGTGCGGGAATGATTACGCCGAACCTGATTCCGGAAGAAGGCGCCGAGTGGCATGCGGCGTCGGACGCGCACAACATTGACCGCATCTATTTGGTGGCGCCGTCGTCGACCCCGGAGCGCATCGCACTGACCGTCGATGAGTGCCGCGGTTTTGTGTATGCCGCGTCGACGATGGGTGTGACTGGTGCGCGGAGCAGTGTGTCGAACGCTGCGCCGGAACTGTGCGCCAGGGTCCGCGAGTACTCGGATATTCCGATTGGGGTGGGACTGGGCGTCCGCGATGGTGATCAGGCCGCAGAGATCAGTGCGTACGCCGACGGTGTCATCGTCGGTTCGGCCATTGTCTCGGCCGCCGACCACGGCCAGAAAGCCGTCGCCGACCTCGTCTCTGACCTCGCCGCCGGCGTCCGCCGCTCCCGCTCCTAATTCCCCTTTTCTGTCACGATTCGGCCGTTCCATCACCGCAGGCCGTGATCGGTGACGGAACGGCGACCGCGACATGCGTTGTTGTGACACAAAAGGGGAAACTGGGTGAGTGAAAACCTCCACTCGGGGAACTGGGGGAGGTAATCGTGCCTGGTTCGACGGGACCGGAAGAGGTCGGCACCGTTGTCGGCGCGGGCACACGATACTGTGGCACCTGTGATTGACGGAACCGTCCTTGCGTACATCCCGAGCCCGTCGCAGGGTGTATGGCACATCGGAGATGTACCGATTCGCGCTTACGCGCTCTGCATCATTGTCGGAATTGTTGTTGCTGTCTGGTGGGGCAGCCGACGTTGGCAGGCGCGTGGCGGGCAACCGGGCGAGGTTATTGACGTCGCCCTGTGGGCGGTGCCGTTCGGCCTCATCGGTGGGCGGCTCTACCACGTCCTTACCGACTGGGACGTGTACTTCGGGCCCAACGGCAAGGGCATCGGCGGGGCACTGCGGATCTGGGACGGTGGCCTAGGTATCTGGGGTGCGGTGGCGCTCGGCGCGGTCGGTGCTTGGATTGGCGCCCGGAACATGGGCATCAAACTGCCGCCCTTTGGCGATGCCCTCGCCCCGGCAATCCTGTTGGCGCAGGCCATTGGCCGCGTCGGCAACTACTTCAACCAGGAACTCTTCGGCCGTCCGACGACGCTACCCTGGGGTCTGGAAATCTTCGACCGCACAAATGCGAGCGGCGCTGTCTCGTACAAGTTGATAGACGGTGTCTCCACCGGCAATGTGTACGCGATTGTGCACCCGACGTTCTTGTACGAAGCGATTTGGAATGTCCTCATCGTGATCGCGCTGGTCCTGATCGACCGCTACTTCCGTATCGGTCACGGTCGACTGTTCGCCATGTACGTTGCTGGTTACTGCATTGGGCGCTTCGGCGTGGAACTGATGCGCGACGACTTCGCGACCCACATCTTCGGAATCCGAATTAACGTGTTCACGTCGGCGATCGTGTTCCTGGGTGCCGCGCTGTACGTGGTGTTGGCACCGCGGGGCCGCGAAAAGGGCCTCAGCATGTACTGGCCGCATCGTGCCGAGGAACTCGCTGAGCAAGGTGCCGTCGGCTACGTACCCCCGCAAATGTCGGACGACGACCTCGACCGGGAAGCAAGCGACGCGGCGGCCACGGGAAGCACGGTGGTTGCCCCAACCAGCGAGTTCGAAGACAGCGATATCGAAAATAGGGAAATCGAAGACATCGAGTTCGATGGCAACGCAGATGACGCTGCTGAGCCTGAGTTTGAGGTAGCAACCTCAAGCGAAGAACTCTTCGCCGCAGATGAGAACGTCGATGACGGTGTGATCGAACCCGATGCCGAGCCCGAGTCAGTCACCGAGCCAATGGATAACGCTGAGACGGGCGTCGTCGAGGACGAGGAATTATTGGCGACCGAACTGGCTGACGACGAACCTGAAGCCGTAGATGCAGAGTCGGACACCGATGCTGGGTCGGACACCGAGACTGGGTCGGACACCGAGATTGGGTCGGACACCGAAACTGGGTCCGACGCCGAAACTGGCACCGACGCCGAACTCGAGCCCGAAGCTGACGCCGAGCCCGAAGCGGAGAGCGTTGTCGAGACGGAACCGGAACCTGAAGCCGAGCCGGACGTCGAGCCGGAACCCGAAGTCGAGCAGGACGTCGAGCCGGAACCCGAACTCGAGCCGGAACCCGAAGTCGAGCAGGACGTCGAGGCCGAGCTCGAGCCGGAAGCTGAAGTCGAGCCCGAACCGGACGTTGCGGTCGCCGAAGTCGACGCTGAACAGGCAGCGGAGGCGGAGACCGCCGAGCCGCCCGCAGAACCAACGCCGGAACCCGTGCATCGGGTGATTCCGGGGAAGGAACCGTCGATCACTGACTCAATCTCCGACCGCGGCTACACGATCGTCCCCGCCGACGACGAGGAACTGTCCGGCATTACGATCATCGAGCAGAATCCTGGCGGATCCGCCGGAGCCATCGAGATTCGCCGAGCATCGGACAATGTGGTCGACGAGCCCGAAGATTCGGGGGCCGAGCCCGATTCCGACGATTCCGACGAACCGGAGGCTACACACAACGCCGCACCCAGCGGCGACTAGGGCTGAGGCGACACCGTGCGGTTGGGCGGCTAGCCTTAAAGGGTGACTCGTCGTACCAAGATCGTCTGCACCCTGGGCCCCGCTACCAACACCGTCGACCGGATTACCGAACTCGTAGAGTGCGGTATGGATGTTGCCCGGCTTAATTTCAGCCACGGTGCCCACTCCGACCACCAGAGCGTCTACGACGCTGTTCGTGCCGCTAGCGCCGCTACCGGCAAGCCGGTTGGCATTCTCGCCGACCTGCAGGGCCCCAAGATTCGGCTCGGAAAGTTCGAAGACAACGGTCGACCCAACGGGGCTGTCGACTGGGCCGACGGCGAAGAAGTCCGCATCACCGTTGACGAGATTATTGGCAACCATGACCGCGTCTCCACCACCTACAAGCAGTTGGCAGAGGACGCAGTTGCCGGCGATCGCCTGCTGATCGACGACGGCAAGGTCGGTCTGACGGTCGTCCGGGTGGAAGGCAACGATGTTGTCTGCATCGTGACCGAAGGCGGGACGGTCAGCAATAACAAGGGTCTGTCGATGCCCGGGATGAACATCTCGATTCCCGCGATGTCAGAGAAGGACATCGCGGACCTGGAGTTCGCATTGGGCCTCGGTGTCGACCTCGTCGCCCTGTCGTTTGTCCGCAGCCCGTCAGATATTGAACTCGTCCACGAAGTGATGGATCGCGTCGGCCGACGCGTGCCGGTGGTTGCGAAGCTGGAAAAGCCCGAAGCCATTGACAACCTCGAAGCCGTGGTACTCGCCTTTGACGCCATCATGGTGGCCCGCGGCGACCTCGGCGTCGAGATGCCGCTCGAAGAAGTTCCGCTGGTCCAGAAGCGCGCCATCCAGATGGCCCGCGAGAACGCCAAGCCAGTCATTGTCGCCACGCAGATGCTCGACTCGATGATCGAAAACTCACGCCCGACCCGCGCCGAAGCGTCCGATGTCGCCAACGCGGTGCTCGACGGTGCCGACGCGGTGATGCTGTCGGGTGAGACCTCGGTCGGTAAGTACCCGCACGACACTGTCCGGACCATGAGTCGCATCGTCGAAGCAGTGGAAACCAGCACCCGTGAGGTTCCGCCGCTCAAGCACATGCCGCGCACCCGTCGTGGCGTCGTGACCTACGCGGGCCGCGACATCGCCGAGCGTCTCGGTGCGGCAGCGATTATTGCCTTTACCGAATCCGGCGATACCGTCCGCCGGGTCGCCCGCCTACATTCGCGCGTCCCGCTGTTGGCTTTCACCGCGACCGAGGCAACGCAAAAGCAGCTTTCGGTTAGCTGGGGTGTGGAACCGTACTTTGTCCCGCGCATGGACCACACCGATTCGATGATCGATCAGGTCGACGAGGTGCTCACCGCCAATGGCCGGGTCAAGAAGGGCGACACGGTCGTCATCATCGCCGGTGCCCCCGCCTCGGTGATCGGCTCAACCAACTTTGTGCACGTCCACCGCATCGGTGAACAGGACCACTGACCTTCCTGGACTACAGATCAGCGGTGCGGGCGTGAGCTACCCCGCACCGCTGACATAGTCTGGACGGCATGACAACTGGCGATCCGAAAGCAGCGGCACCTTCTGCTGACTTGCAGAAACTCATCGAACTGCTCGATGTGGAACGCGTCGACGACAACCTGTTCGTCGGCCAGCACCCCGACCAGGTCCTGCCGCGCACCTTTGGCGGGCAACTGCTCGGGCAGGGTGTGGTCGCTGCTGGCCGGACGCTCGTCAAAGGCAACCCGCCGGTCCACGCGCTGAACGCTCACTTTGTCCGCGGAGGCGATGTCACCAAGCCTCTGGAGTACCACGTTGACCGATACCGCGATGGTCGGGCTTTTGCCAACAGGCAAGTCACCGCCAAGCAGGACGGTGAGGTGGTCTTCACGATGCTCGTTGCCTTCCAAGATAATTCGGCTGGCCTGGAGCATGCTGTCGAAATTCCGGAAGTTCCCTTCCCCGAAGACCTTCCGCCGATCACCGAACACTTCAAAGGCTACGAAGACAAGATCGAATCGTTTGTGAATGCATTGCATCCGGTCGATATTCGATTTGCTAACGATCCAACGTGGGTGATGAAGGGGACCGGAGAGCAACTCAACCACAATCGCGCGTGGATGAAGACGCATGGCACCCTGCCCGACGACCCGTTGATGCATGTCGCGACGATGGCCTATTCGTCTGACACGACGGTCCTCGACTCCATCATCACCACCCACGGACTGTCGTGGGGGATTGACCGGTTGTTCGCGGCGACCGTCAACCATTCGATGTGGTTCCACCGCGAATTCCGCTTTGATGAGTGGATGCTTTACGCGACGGAATCCCCGGTTGCGGCGGGCTCCCGAGGTATCGGTTCGGGAAGGTTCTTTCAGCGTGATGGCACTCTCGCGACATCGGTGGTGCAGGAAGCCCTGATTAAGTACTTCCCTCCTCGGAGTTGACGCCTATGACCACATCCGAGAATCAACTCGACAGCAACGTGTCGCCGACGCCGGAATTGCGCTTCTTTCTCCCGCAGGGACCGCAGTTGCCACGCCGCAATTGGCAGCACCGCTGGAAGAGCGGCATCCGCATCGGCAGCATTCTCGCGGCGGTCGTGCTGGTCGCCGGCGGTGTCATTGCGAGCATCCTGGGTCTTATCGCCGCGAGTCACTTCAATGCGTCGGGTGCGATCGAAGTCTCATGCATCACTGATCCACAAGAATCCGTGAGTCGTCCGGCCAGGCCCGGGGCAGTGTTGAGCATTCTCGACGCCAGCACCGGTGAGAAGTACGGGTCTACCACACTGGGCCGCCCCACGACGTTGCCGAGCGGTATCTGCCTGCAGAAGTTTGAAGTTCAGGACGTTCGCGCCGCTGGCATGTACACCCTGACTATCGGCGATACTTACCGCACCCTGGTTTCGGAAGACCAACTCAGGCGTGGAGTGCTGTTGTAGCTGCGGCAGCGGCAATTCATGAGGCTCGCTTGACTGCTGCCACGATGCCGGCGACGGTCGCCGCGTCGGTCACCTCCAAGGTGTTCGCGGTACCCCCGCCTGGCCCGGTGTTGCCGGGATCAGGAATGTTGGCTTTGGCGGACAGATGAATGGCGTCGACTCCGGCGGCGAGTAACGCTGGCACAGACGCGAGATCCACGCCGCCTCCCGCGATCACGGTGACGCCACTTTCTGCACCGACGAGGGCAGCCAATACCGCTAACCCGTCACCGGCGCGCGAGGCGCCACCGGAGGTCAAGACTCGATCGACCCCGAGTTTCCCGAGTTCGCCGATGGTTGCCACCGGATCCGCCACCGCGTCTAAGGCCCGGTGAAAGGTGATATCGACTGCGCGACCTGACGATTCAGCCTCCCTCGCTGCCGAAACCAATCGGGTCATGGCCTCGACATCGAGCGAGCCGTCTGACCGCAGTGCGCCGACCACTACACCGCTGGCACCCGCACGTACTGCTGCGCGGACGTCGGCCACCAGAACATCGACTTCGGCTTCGGAGTACACGAATCCGCCCGGTCGAGTCCGAATCAGGGCATGCACACCAATTCCCACCGCGCACACCGCGTTGAGCAGACCAACCGATGGGGTCAGCCCACCAGTTGCACCGAGCGCCGTACACAACTCGACGCGGTCGGCACCGCCGTCGCGAGCGACGACGGCGCCCGCCACATCCTGGACTGCGATCTCGACGGCGACGCTCAATTGAGAGGCCGTGACAGGGGTACGTTGACCCAACTCGGGTTGGCCGGGTCAATCTCGATGTACTGCGGACGCAATTGCGATGACCACAGTTCGGGCCCAAGCGGAACCGACTTCGGGAAGTTGAACGAGTAGATGTCGACCCGGAGACGGTCGCCCGGACGTAGCGCGGCCTGCGTTGCCGACATTGGAATGTCAATGTCGAGGACTTGGCCGGGCTTGACCTTGTTGTAGTGATTGAGCGAGAGATATAGCACCGGGTCGGTGAGGTCACCGTTCGGCGCGTAACCGCTCTTGGTTTTGTCGACGGTGCGCAACGACACCATCAGCTGGCCCATCGAGACGATCCGTGATCGACCGTCGGGTGAAACGACGTTGACCGTCGCATGCCAGTAGCCGTCCGTGGCATTGAGTCGCTGCCGTAGGTGGACCACCGGGGTCCCGCTGATCCGGGTGAGGGTGCCGACGGGCTTGCCGGTAAAGGTCTGTGCAGCGGTCTCCGACAGTCGGGTGTCTTGTCCGCAGAAGTCGAACAGAATGGTGATTCCGGCCGCGGCCTGAGCCGCGTCCCGGTCACACAAACTCGAGAGGCCAGGCTTAACCTCTCGCGTCGCGCGGGCGGCAGGCTTCGTCGAACTCAATGAGCCGTCTCCAGCCACCGGAGTGTTGACCGACCGCGACGGCGTACCGCGCAAGTACTGGCGCTGGTAGTTGTAGCCGGGCAGTGGATAGGTCGGTCCCTGCAGGAAGTTTCCGGTGGGTTCCGAGGCGAGCGTGGCTGGAGAATAGCGATCGATGCCGTTGTCAATGCCCTTGAGCCACTTGTCGTACCAGGCACGTGCCAGCACATCGATGCGCGGCGGATGCCCAGGTTGACCAAAGTTGGAACTCGACGTGATGTGGTAGCCGTCATCCATGATCAGCTTCTTCTGCGCCGAGGACAGTTGCTTCAGGCCGCTGAGCAAGCGCGATTCGGAGTTAGTGAATAGATCGTTCCAACCGCCGATCGCGAAGGTGGGCGTGGTGACCTTGCTGACGTCGGTGAACAGTGACTTTCGACGTGCGGAATCGTCAGTGATGAGCGCTCGAGTGGTGCCACGAATATCGCGGACATCGCGGGTGGTGAGTGCTTCAAGGACCACGTCGAAGTAGGTGAGTGGATCTTTCACGCGGTCGGCCAGCCACCGCCAGTCGAAGGTGCCGTTCAACATGGACGCCACGTTCGGGATCATCTTGGAACCGTTGACCAGCGACAACCACGGGGCAATGAACCCAAAGCCGACGCCGCCGCCGGGCGCGATGATGTCGCGCAGCAGGTCGGCACCGGGGACCACGGGGAAGATCGCGCCCAACTTGCCTGGCGCGTCGGACGCGGCCTGCAATTGGTTGATCGCGGAGTAAGAGACACCGGCCATGCCGGTCTTGCCGTTCGACCATCGCTGCTTCGATGCCCAATCGACCACTTCGACGGTGTCGCGACGTTCGCGGTCACCAAAGACCTGCCAGGTGCCCTGCGAGAAGCCGGTGCCGCGGACGTCGACCACCAGCATGTTGTAGCCGCTCTTGATGAGTTGTGGGTCGTAGGCGAAGGTTTGGACGAGCCCGCCGCGCAGTGCTCCGACCAGCTCGTTATAGCCGGAGAGCACTGTGCCCTGCAGGTTGATGCCGTTCAGCAGGTTAACCAGCTGTGGCACCAAGACCGGATAGTTCATCACCTCGGACGCCAGGGCCGACACCATCTTGGTGTACGGCGTCATGTTGACGATGGTCGGAAGCTTGGTGCTGACGGGCTTTCCAGATCGATCGGTGGGCCGAATCAGGTTGCCGCGCAGCAGGGTTCCGTCCGACATGCGGATTGGTACGTCGGGCGTCACCTGGTAGCCGGAGTACTTCTGCTTCCCATCGTGGGTGCGGGTCCACTTGGCGCCCATCGCGCCGTAGACCGCAGCCTCGGACGGACCCGCGAGCGGTGGACTGCCTGCTAGCGGCACCATCGTCAAACCGGCGATCAGCACAATAAATGCACGACGAAACATCGACTTCTTCACTTCTGTGGTTCCTCCCCAAAGGACCAAGCCGGCGTGATGATGGGCGGCACAAAATTGCCGCTCTGTTACCTGACTCTCAGGTAACAATAGGGTGACGTCGCGAGAAAATGGAAGAGCCAAAACGGAGATAAGCGTTTTTCGGGGGTGGGTTTGCAGGCAGCCCGGGGGATATGCGTACACTTGCTCTCGCACCACCACCGGCCCCGGTGGCGAAATTGGCAGACGCGCCGCACTCAAAATGCGGTCTCTAACGAGGTGCCGGTTCAAGTCCGGCCCGGGGCACTCACGGCACCAGTCGCCGACCGCGATCGGAGTTCAGTCCATGAATGACACCGGCAAACCAGCGCAACGCGCGAGCCGAGTGGTTGTCGCAGAAGATGATTCGCTGATCCGCCTCGATCTCATCGAGATGCTGCGCGACGAAGGCTACGACGTTGTGGGCGAAGCGCCGAACGGTCAGGTCGCCGTCGATCTCGCCGAATCGCTGAAGCCCGACCTGGTGATCATGGACGTCAAAATGCCCGTCCGCGACGGCATCGACGCCGCCAGCGAGATTGCCCGCAAGCGCATCGCCCCGGTCGTCATGCTTACCGCTTTTAGTCAGCGGGAGTTTGTTGAACGTGCCCGCGACGCCGGTGCCATGGCGTATCTGGTGAAACCATTCACTCAGGCCGACCTGGTTCCCGCCATCGAGGTCGCGTTGAGCCGCTACCGGGAACTCAAGGTTCTTGAGGCCGAAATCGAAGACATCAGTGGCCGTTTCGAGGCTCGCAAGCTGATCGATCGCGCCAAGGGCCTACTCATGGACAAGCGCGGAATGAACGAGCCCGAAGCCTTCCGGTGGATTCAGCGGAACGCCATGGACAAGCGCGCCACCATGAAGGCGGTCGCCGAGATCGTCGTCGAAACTCTCGGGGACTGACACCGAAGTCGATCGCCCGCGAATCTTGTCGGGGGTAAGCCCTAGACTCGTGGGCGTGAGTGCAGCGCAGACAACGACCAAATCCGGTTCCGGTACATCAGGCAAGGCTGGCAGTCGGCCGACGTTAATGCTGATCGACGGCCACTCCATGGCCTATCGCGCGTTTTTCGCGCTGCCAGCAGAAAACTTCAAGACAAACACCGGTCAGTCAACCAACGCGGTCTACGGCTTTACGTCCATGCTGATCAACCTTCTGCGCGATGAAGAACCCACCCACATCGCCGCGGCATTCGACGTCTCCCGCCAGACCTTTCGGTCGGAGATGTTCCCCGAGTACAAGGCGCAGCGCAGCAAGTCACCCGACGAGTTCCGCGGCCAGGTCGACCTCACCAAAGACGTTCTTGAGGCGATGGGAATCCCCGTCATGGCGATCGAAGGTTTTGAAGCCGACGACATCATCGCCACTCTCGCGACTCAGGCCGATGCCGAGGGGTACCGAGTGCTGGTCGTGACTGGCGACCGCGATGCGCTGCAATTGGTCAACGACAACATCACCGTGCTCTACCCGAAGCGTGGGGTTTCCGAACTCACCCGTTTCACGCCGGAAGAAGTCGAGAAGAAGTACGGTCTCACGCCCGCGCAGTACCCCGACTTCGCCGCCCTGCGCGGCGACCCCAGCGACAATCTCCCCGGTATTCCCGGGGTCGGCGAGAAGACCGCAGCCAAGTGGATCCGCGAATACGGTTCGTTCGAGGAACTCGTTAACCGAGCCGACGAAGTTCGCGGCAAGGTTGGAGACTCGCTACGCGAGAACTTGGCCGGCGTCATAATGAATCGGCGGCTCACGGAGTTGGTTCGTGACATGACGCTTCCGGCAGCCCCGGAAGATCTCGCACTTCACGGTTGGGACCGTGACCGCATTCATCGGCTGTTCGACGATCTCGAGTTCAAAGTTTTGCGCGATCGGCTTTTCTCGACACTCACCTCGGTGGAACCGGAAGCCGAGTCGGGCTTCGACCTCCGCGGCACGCGCCTTGCTCCCGGTTCGGTTGCTGACTGGTTGGCTGAGCACACCGGTACCGGTCGGAGTGGGCTGGCAATCTCGGCGCCGCGCCAGGTGGTTGGCAGTGACGTCGAGTCGTTGGCGATTGCCGGCGTCGACGGCGAAGCAGCGTTCATCGATCCCACCATCCTGACCGTCGAAGATGATGCGGCACTGGCCGATTGGTTCGCCGACGCCACTCGGCCCAAGGCCATCCACGAAGTCAAGTGGGCGCTGCATGCCTTCCGCGGCCGTGGATGGACCCTCAAGGGAGTGACGTCCGACACCGCGCTGGCAGCGTACCTGGTCCGTCCGGGGCAGCGGTCGTTCAATCTCGACGACCTGGCATTGCGCTACTTGCGTCGGGAACTGAAGGCCGACGACTCCGCAGGCGGCGACGGACAACTGTCGCTCCTCGACGACGATGCCGATACGCAGCGCGCAGCAGACCAGCTGATGCTGTCCGCGCAGGCCGTCGCCGAACTCGCCGACACCCTCGATACCGAACTCGAGCGCATCGATTCGTTGGCGTTGCTCAAAGACATGGAACTTCCGCTTGCCTTCGAGCTCGCCGAGTTGGAAGGCGCGGGCATCGCGGTTGACGTCGACCATCTCGATGCCCTGGAATCGGAGTTTGCGCAGCGGGTGCGCGACGCCGCCGAAGCCGCCTACGAGGTCATCGGTGAGCAAGTGAATCTCGGTTCGCCGAAGCAACTGCAGGCCATCTTGTTCGACAAGCTGGACATGCCGAAAACCAAGAAGACCAAAACCGGGTACACCACCGACGCGGATGCGCTGACCTCGCTGTACGAGAAAACAGAGCACCCCTTCCTGCGCCACTTGCTAGAACACCGTGACGCGACACGACTGCGCGTCACCGTCGAAGGCCTGCAGAAGACCATCGCCGACGATGTCCGTATCCACACCACGTTCAATCAGACGGTCGCAGCTACCGGGCGACTGTCGTCCACGGACCCGAACTTGCAGAACATTCCGGTGCGTACCGAGGCGGGCCGGCAGATTCGTCACGCCTTCGTCGTGGCGCCGGGACCGGTTGCCCGAGGTGCGGGAAGCACGGAGTTCGAGTCGCTGATGACAGCGGACTATTCGCAGATCGAAATGCGGATCATGGCGCACCTGTCGGAAGATGCCGGACTCATCGAAGCCTTCAACACGGGTGAGGACCTCCACAATTTCGTTGGCTCTCGCGCCTTCGGGGTACCCGTCGACCAGGTTGACGCGACGATGCGATCGCGGGTGAAGGCGATGTCGTACGGTTTGGCCTACGGATTGTCGGCGTTCGGCCTAGCGGCCCAGCTCGGAATCAGTCGCGAGGAAGCCAAACAGCAGATGGAAGCGTACTTCGACCGCTTCGGTGGCGTCCGCGACTACCTGCACAATGTCGTCGAAGAAGCACGGCGAAACGAGTACACGGCAACACTTTTCGGCCGCCGCCGCTACCTGCCCGACCTGAACTCCGACAACTTCCAGCGCCGTCAGTCGGCCGAGCGAATGGCGCTCAACGCACCGATTCAGGGCACTGCCGCCGATATCATCAAGGTCGCAATGATTAACGTGCAGAAGCGTTTGCGGTCGGAAGGCTTGCAGACTCGGATGCTGCTTCAGGTACACGACGAGCTCGTCCTCGAAGTGGCTGCTGGCGAACGTGATTTCGTAGAGAGTCTGGTTCGCGAAGAGATGGGCGGTGCCATTGAATTGTCGGTGCCGCTGGAAGTGTCCGTCGGCTACGGTCGCAGTTGGGACGACGCCGCACACTGAAAGTGAGCCGTGCACATGAACGATTTCGATCGGGGACATGTTGACCGGCACTCGACGCTGCACGGAGAGCCGCTTCCACTGTCCTCGTACCCGCCGCCGCCACGACCGCCGGGTAAACCCGCCAACTGGCTAGTGGTGGCGATTTCGGCCATCAGTGTGGTGGTCGTTGGTGTGGCCGGAATGCTGTTGTGGTTGCTGAAAACCAATGCGGGCGGCGAACCGGAACCGGCTGCGGCTCAACAGCCCGTCGTGACAAGTATCGTGAACGCCACCCCCGTGCCGACGGCAACCGCCCACGCGACGGCACCGACGTCACTCCCCGCAACGGCGGCGACGCCTCCGGTTCAGTCACCATCGAGTCCGTGGTACGCCCAATTTGGTGCGTACAACAACTACGACAATGCGCAGGCCGAAGTGTCGCTCCACGACGGTGCGGTGATCTTGCCCGGTTCACGCGTCGGTTCAACGTCCGCGTATGTCGTGGTGAGGCCGACAGCCAGCGAGGCCGAGGCCCAACGAGTCTGTGCAAAGTTTGCCGAAGGATCCTGCTACGTGAGGAGCGGTCAGTGACCAGCAAGCACAACGATGATCACAGCGATGTGCTGCGGGTCGCGGTCCTCGAAGGCGATGGCGTGGGTCCGGAAGTGGTTCCGGTGGCCATGGACGTTGCGAAAGCGGCGCTCGCGGCCCACGGACTGACCGTCGACGCAGTTCCACTCGCCTATGGAGCGACGGCGATCGACAGTGACGGCACTCCGCTTCCTGCGGCGACCCTCGACTCGCTCGAACGGTTCGACCTGTGGGTTGTCGGACCGCACGATAATGCGGCGTATCCGCGGGAACTGCAGACGCCACCGCCCGGTGCGGTGCTCCGCAAGCAATTCGGTCTTTACGCGAACCTTCGACCGGCCCAAGCACTTTCAGGCGTGGCGGCAACTTCGCCCGACATTGATGTGCTGATTGTTCGGGAAAACAGCGAAGGCTTCTACGCCGACCGCAACATGACGATCGGCAGCGGCGAGTTCATGCCAACACCCGATATCGCGATGGCGGTCGGCGTGGTGACGAGAGCCGCGTCGCAGCGGATCGCGGTAGAAGCCTTCGACGCGGCTCGTCGCCGTCGCGGTCATGTCACGATTGTTCACAAGGCGAACGTGCTCGCGTTAACGACTGGACTCTTCCGCGACGTGTGCCTCGAAGTGGCGAAGGACTATCCAGACGTGCGGGTCGACACCGAGCATGTTGACGCCATGGCTGCGCTGTTGGTCCGTCGGCCCGCAGAGTACGACGTCATCGTCACCGAGAATCTGTTCGGCGACATCCTTTCCGACTTGGCGGGCGAGTTGTCTGGGTCGCTCGGGTTGGCACCGTCGATCAACGCCTCACACACGCAGGCGATGGCTCAAGCCGTGCACGGGGCGGCACCGACAATCGCGGGGACCGGGACGGCCAACCCGGTGGCCATGATCTTGTCGGTCGCAATGCTGTTGCGGTGGCACGGTCGCCGTTCCGGTGATGCTCGGGCCGAAGCCGCCGCCGATGCGATTGACGGTGCGGTCGCGCACGTACTCGCGGACGGAACGGTCACCGCAGATCTGGGCGGCAAGGCATCGACTCGCGACTTTGGCGCTGCGGTCGTCGCTCACCTGACATGAACCGGTTCGCAGCTGCCACCACTGTCGGCCCTCGTTGCGCACTCTCGGACCTCTCTGCGCACTCTCGGCCCTCTCTGCGACTGTCGGGCGCCAATCCGCCATACTCAATTGACTCGCCAAACCGGTGAATCGGAGCGAGCAAACCGGATCAAAGTCTCTTCAGGGGTAATGGATGCGAAAGCGATCGTTGCGGGCCACCGTGCTGGCGGGCGTAGTCGCCGGGTTGGTGGCACTACCGTCGTTGACGGGGTGTGTCGTCGACGAGTCGGCGCTCGACACCCAACCGTTGTCCCTGCAGGTGGAGAAACAGCCGGAGATCGCCGCATTGCTGCCAGCCAAGATTGCTGAGGCCGGGGTCCTCCAAGTCGGCACTAATCCGCCCTATCAGCCGAATGAGTTCAAGAACCGCGACGGCGAGATTATTGGCTTCGACGTCGACCTGATGAACGCCATCGTTAGCGTCCTCGGTATCAAGGCCATCTATAACGAGGCCGACTTCGACAAGATTATTCCGGCCATGCAGGGCGGCACCTTCGATATCGGGATGTCGTCGTTCACCGATTCGCTGGAGCGGGAGAAGGAAGTCGATTTCGTCGACTACTTCAGCGCGGGCATCCAGTGGGCGCAGCGATCGGGCGACAACGTCGACCCGGACAATGCCTGCGGATTGCGTGTCGGCGTACAGAGCACGACGGTCGAAGATACGGACGAGGTGCCTGCCAAGAGTGCGGCGTGCGTCAAGGCGGGCAAGGACCCGATCATCAAGGTCAAGTTCGAAACGCAAGACCAGGTGGTCAATGCACTCCTACTGGGGCAGGTCGACGCGTTTTCAGCCGACTCGCCAGTTACGGCGTACGCGGTGAAGAAGACCGACGGCCAATTGGTCCAGGTGGGTCCGCTCTACGATGCCGCTCCCTACGGGTATCCGGTGCCCAAGGGGTCGCAGCTGGCGAAGGCGATTCAAGCGGCATTGCAGTACCTCATCGACAACGGCCAGTACCAGCAGATTGCCGAACATTGGGGAGTGGAAGCAGGAATGATTACCCGGTCGACGATCAACGGGGCGAAGGGCTGAACCGATGACGATCACTGAACCCGTAGGCACCCCGCACGACCAGCAGCCGATTAAGGCCATCCCACTCCGGCACCCCGGGCAGTGGGTGGCGTCGGTCATTGTGCTGGCCCTGGCTGGCCTATTCATTTACGGGGCCGCCACCAACTCCGCGTTCCGCTGGGGCACGTACTGGGACTACCTGTTTGAACAGCGAATCTTGTCGGGTGTCGGCTACACGCTCGCGCTGACTGTGCTCGCGATGATCATCGGTGTGGTGCTTGGCGTCATCGTGGCAGTGATGCGGATGTCACCCAACAAAGTCCTCAGTTCAACGGCGTGGGTATACCTGTGGGTATTCCGCGGGACGCCGATCTACGTCCAGTTGGTGCTGTGGGGCCTCGTCGGGTCCATCTACAAGACGGTGAATGTTGGTATCCCGTTTGGGCCGACAGCGTTCACGATCGACATTCAGCAACTCAGCCTCGAGTACGTATTTGTCCTCGCCGTGATTGGTTTGGCCCTGAACGAGGCCGCGTACATGGCGGAGATTGTGCGTGCCGGCATCAGCTCGGTAGGCGAGGGCCAGATGGAGGCGTCGGTTGCCCTGGGTATGTCGTGGTGGCAGACAATGCGTCGAACCGTGCTGCCGCAGGCTATGCGTGTGATCATCCCGCCGACGGGCAACGAAGTGATCAGCATGTTAAAGACAACGAGCTTGGTGGCGGCCGTGCCGTTCAGCCTGGAACTCTACGGTCGCTCGCGCGATATTTCGGGCGTCAACTTTCAACCAATCCCGATGCTGCTGGTGGCCTCCACGTGGTACTTGGTGGTCACCTCGATCCTGATGGTCGGTCAGCACTACTTGGAGAAGCACTATCAAAAGGGTGCTTCGCGCCAGCTGACCGACGGGCAGCTAGCTGCCTTGGCTGCGGCGAATACGACGATCGTGGAGGAAGGTAAATGACCGCCGCTTCGAACGCCGGGACCAAAGCGGTGCCGATGGTTTCCGCCGACCGCGTGTGCAAAAACTTTGGGGCTCTCGAGGTCCTCAAAGGTGTCTCCCTCGAGGTCCAGCGAGGTGAGGTCGCCTGCCTGATCGGGCCATCGGGCTCGGGTAAGTCGACGTTCCTGCGATGCGTCAACCATCTTGAGAAGGTCAACGCTGGCCGTCTCGTCGTCGATGGTGAGTTGATCGGCTACCGCGAGCGTGACGGCAAGCTGTACGAGATGAGCCCGCGCGATTCGGCCCGCCAACGCCGCGAGATTGGCATGGTGTTTCAGCACTTCAACCTGTTCCCGCATCGCACGGCACTTGAGAACATCACCGAGGCACCAGTTCTCGTTGGCGGCAAGTCGAAAGCGCAGGCCGTTGAGCGTGCCTTCGATCTTCTCGACCAGGTGGGTCTGAGAGCAAAGGCGGATGCCTACCCCGCGCAACTCTCCGGTGGTCAGCAGCAGCGAGTCGCGATCGCGCGTGCGTTGGCGATGGATCCAAAACTGATGCTCTTCGACGAGCCAACGTCGGCCCTGGACCCCGAACTTGTCGGTGATGTCCTCGAGGTCATGCGAAATCTCGCCTCCGAAGGCATGACGATGCTCGTTGTCACCCACGAAATGGGCTTCGCTCGAGAAGTCGCCGATCAACTCGTCTTCATGGACGGCGGCGTCGTCGTCGAACGCGGCGACCCCCGCGACTTGCTGAGCAACCCGAAGGAAGCACGAACGCAAGAGTTCCTGTCGAAGCTGCTGTAAGCACGATCGTGGCACGCGTCGACACGCTGACGTGTCGACTTTTGAACCAATCCGGGCGTTGCTGCGTCTAACTGGCATGAAGATTGAAAGCTTGCCATTCGATGCCAACGGAATTCTGCACGCGCGTCGTGCCGTCAAAGCTGGGGTGGATAGGTCCCGCTTATCGAGGGCAGTTCAGGCTGGCGAGTTGACGCGCCTCCTGACGGGCGTATTCGTGGTCTCAGAGGACCGGACTCCTGGGCAACTACACCTGTTGAAAGCCCGCGCAGTGTCTCAGGCTCATCCGGAGATGGTGCTTTCACATGAGGCTGCAGCCGTGGTCCATGGGTTTTCGATGTTGAAGCCTGCTTTCGATGCCGTCGAGATCGTCGCCCCGAGGCGCGTTCGGGCGCAGGGACTACAGCGCCGGGTTCTTGATCTCCAGGACGACGACGTCGATGAGCGTGATGGCATACGTGCGACCTCACGGGCTTTGACTGCCATCACCGTCGCTTGTACTTCGCCGATGGGTTTCGCCGGCGCGCTGACCGTTCTGGATTCGGCTTTACGCGCCGGGGTTTCTCGTCGTTCGCTGGAGGCAGCACTGCAGTCCAACCGCAAGGGGATTGGCATCGCTCGGCGTGCTTTCGAGTTCGCCGACTCCGGTGCTGCGAATCCGGGGGAGTCCTGGAGTCGTGCGCAGATGATCCTCGGAGGTCTTCCCGTGCCGAGACTGCAGCACCGATTCCGTGATGCACATGGAGACTTCGTCGCGCGATCTGACTTCGACTGGGACGGCTTGGTAGTCGGTGAGTTCGACGGCTACGGAAAGTACTTCGACTACAACTCCGGCACCAGGACGGCGTACGACGTTCTACGGGACGAGAAACGTCGAGAAGCGCGTCTCAAAGCCCTCGGAATCGACGTGGTCCGATGGGATTGCAACGGATGTTCGTGGCGAACCTTCGCCCTATCGACACCCGCCGCGGACGCTCGTAGCCTTGGTTTATGTGCCGAAACATCACTGAACTGCGAGGGCTGGAGCCTGCCGCGACCGAGGAAGAGATTGAGGCCGCCGCGCTGCAATATGTGCGGAAGGTGTCGGGGATTCGGAAAATTACTGAGGCGAATCGGGAACCGATGGAGCGGGCCGTCGAAGCAGTTGCTGCGGCAACCCGGGAACTACTCGGCGAGCTTCCCGCACGACGACAACCACCGCAGACCGTCCCGCCATTGCGACGGCCCGAAGTCCAGGCGCGAATCGCCGCTCGAACGGGTTAGGGCTTACGGCAAACAAAGATCGCGGTGCCGGGGAAGTACGACCCCCGCAGCGGGGACCACTGACCCCATTCGTCTTCGAGGTCGTCCGGCCATTCAGGTTCGACGATGTCCTCCAGGACTAAGCCAGCTCCGACGATCTCGCGCACTCGGTCGCCGATGGTGCGGTGATGTTCGACGTAAGTGATCTCGCCGTCGTCGTTGGCCTCCGAATACGGGGTCCGCGAAAAGTACGACATCCGCACAACGAGGCCGTCTGGACCGGGGTCATCGAGGAACATCCACCGCATCGGATGGTTCGTGGCAAATACCCAATGGCCGCCGGGTCGCAGAACCCGCGCAACTTCGCGCATCACCCGCGCTGAATCGGCGACAAACGGGACGGCACCAAACGACGAGCACGCGATGTCGAAGGAGGCATCGGCAAACGGTAAGTGTTCGGCGCCACCTTGGATCAGGGGTACGGGGGCGTCGTCGAGCTTCATCGCCTCAATGCCGTTGCGCAGCATGCCGATGGAAACGTCGAGCCCAATCACGTTGGCACCGTGCGCTTTTAGCCACCGTGAGCAGGGTGCCGAGCCACAACCAATTTCCAAAATGGCACGACCTTCGACGTCGCCGAGTAGGTGTGCGTCGGCCTCGCGGAAGCGTTCGGGGCCCCAAACAAATTCGCCGCCCGGTGTTGAGTCGCCAATAAAGCGGCCATGCTCAGACTGGTAGTCGGCGGCTTCGTCGTTCCACCAGTTGCGCGCCGCCCGCTGGCTTACGTCGGAATCGACATCGCTCAGGACGCGGGGTGGGCGGGGAGTGGAGTTCACGGGAGTCGGCATCCTTTCAACAGGCACGACCTGGTGCGACAACTTCAACCTTCTCGTCACTGTCCCAACGGCGCAGGCGCGCGGCACGACCGTCGATCTTCGACCACGACAGAACGTCGAGCGCTGTCGCCACCTGCTCGGCAGTAAGACGACGGCCCAGTGTGACGTGCGGGGTCCATTGTCCCGGGGCGCAGTGCTGCACCAACCCTGTCACGTGGTCGTCGGCCAGGCGAAACATGGTTGCGTGCACCGCCAGCAATTCTGACGACGGCACCACCGACCGGGCGAGGATAAATCGATTCTTGGTCGGAAACACGAGAGCACCACCGACGCTCAGGGTAAAGGGGAGGCGTTGGGCGGTGCTCGCGACGGCGGTGTCGGCCGCGGGCGAAATGGTGGTTCCCACCAGGAGTGTGCAATGTGGCGACACGGTACCCGCGCGAATTTGACCCGAATTGGGTATGCCAGCCTCCTCCAAGGTGTGCCACTGGTCACGAATGGCTGCATCAGTGTCCGAATCGAGGAGAATTTCTATCGAATGCGGCAACTTGAGACTCCTTGGGTTAGCGCGCTTGTCAGCCCTATTTGTGCAGGTCGACCGGGGGTAGTACGCTGATCCACGTGTGTGCGCGGAGCGCATACTTTGCACCAGCCGGGGCGGTCTCGTCAAGGCGGTGCGCGAACAACAAGGAAACCGGGTCCAGCCTGCGAAGACTGCCGGGTTTACCGTACCTACTAGATACCTGTCCGGAGCAACTCAACATATGTCGTCCCCCACGATCACCTCGCCGCAAGTAGCCGTCAACGACATCGGCACTGCGGAGGACTTCCTCGCCGCTATCGACTCCACGATCAAGTACTTCAACGATGGCGACATCGTCGAGGGCACCATCGTCAAGGTTGACCGCGACGAAGTTCTGCTCGACATCGGCTACAAGACCGAGGGTGTTATCCCTTCGCGTGAGCTGTCGATCAAGCATGACGTCGACCCCAACGAAGTTGTCACCGTTGGTGACGAGGTCGAGGCCCTGGTTCTCACCAAAGAGGACAAAGAAGGCCGCCTGATTCTTTCGAAGAAGCGTGCACAGTACGAGCGCGCCTGGGGCACGATCGAGGAGCTCAAGGAGAAGGACGAGGCCGTCAAGGGCACCGTCATCGAGGTCGTCAAGGGCGGCCTGATCCTCGACATCGGCCTCCGTGGCTTCCTCCCCGCTTCGCTGGTGGAGATGCGCCGCGTCCGCGACCTGCAGCCGTACATCGGCAAGGAGGTCGAAGCCAAGATCATCGAGCTCGACAAGAACCGCAACAACGTCGTTCTGTCGCGCCGCGCTTGGCTCGAGCAGACCCAGTCTGAGGTCCGCAGCGAGTTCCTCAACCAGTTGCAGAAGGGACAGGTCCGCAAGGGCGTCGTCTCCTCGATCGTCAACTTCGGTGCCTTCGTCGATCTCGGCGGCGTCGACGGCCTGGTCCACGTTTCCGAACTCTCTTGGAAGCACATCGATCACCCGTCCGAGGTTGTCACCGTTGGCGACGAGGTCACCGTCGAGGTTCTCGACGTCGACATGGACCGCGAGCGCGTTTCGCTGTCGCTCAAGGCAACGCAGGAAGACCCGTGGCGTCAGTTCGCCCGCACCCACGCGATCGGTCAGATCGTGCCGGGCAAGGTCACCAAGCTGGTTCCGTTCGGTGCATTCGTGCGCGTCGAAGAGGGCATCGAGGGCTTGGTCCACATCTCGGAGCTGGCCGAGCGCCACGTCGAGGTCCCGGACCAGGTTGTTGCTGTCGGCGACGACGCGCTGGTGAAGGTCATCGACATCGATCTCGATCGTCGTCGCATCTCGCTGTCGCTGAAGCAGGCCAACGAGGACTACACCGAGGAATTCGATCCCTCGAAGTACGGCATGGCAGACAGCTACGACGACCAGGGGAACTACATCTTCCCCGAGGGCTTCGACGCCGACACCAACGAGTGGCTCGAAGGCTACGACAAGCAGCGTGAAGAGTGGGAAGCCCGCTACGCAGAGGCTGAGCGTCGCCACAAGCTGCACACCACGCAGATGGAGAAGTTCGCCGCGGCTGCTGCCGAGGCAGAGAACGCTCCGACCGACTACTCGTCGTCGAGCGAGGCCCCTGCGGCCGCATCGACCTCGAGCTCGTCTTCGTCGTCGACCAGCGGACCGGCTCAGACCGGTGGCTCGCTGGCCAGCGATGAGCAGCTCGCTGCTCTGCGCGAGAAGCTGTCGGGTGGCAACGCCTGATCTGCTAGCTAGCTAACAAAAGTGCCCCGAGAGCTCCGGCTCTCGGGGCACTTTTGTATTTGCGGGCGCGGAGGTTGCTTCGAACGTCAACTGAAAGGCGTTGCGGTACAAGCAGTCTGGACCTCGAAATGACCCGCTGAGCTCGCAGACCTTGCATGGGATGACCTGTAGCCGGGCGGACCAATTGTCGAAGTGTTTGAAAACCGACGAGACGGGTAACCAGAGTTTGGGTGTGTGGCATATGGAGCACGCGGCCGCTGCTGGCACCTTCAAGGAGTGACCTGTTGGTCCATCACGCGCTGGCGTGGCACGTCGACCAACGGCTATCCGGATGGCAGACAACCGAGGAGAACGATGACTGACAACAACTTCACGACAGACGATGCCGGAGTCCCGGTGTACAGCGACGAACTTTCCTTGACGGTCGGTAGGGACGGCCCAATCTTGCTGCAGGATCACTACCTGATCGAGAAGATGGCGCAGTTCAACCGAGAGCGGGTGCCTGAGCGTCAACCGCATGCGAAGGGCGGCGGCGCATTCGGCCGGTTCGAGGTCACCAACGATGTCAGCGCCTATACCAAGGCAGACTTGTTCCAGCCAGGGAAGGTGACCGAGACACTGGTTCGATTCAGCACTGTCGCGGGCGAGCGTGGCAGCCCCGACACCTGGCGCGACCCCCGTGGCTTTGCCGTCAAGTTTTACACCGAGCAAGGCAACTTCGACATGGTCGGCAACAACACGCCGGTCTTCTTCATGCGAGACCCGATGAAGTTCCAAGACTTCATCCGCTCGCAGAAACGCCGAGCGGACAACAACCTTCGCGATCACGATATGCAGTGGGACTTCTGGACCCTGTCCCCGGAGTCCGCCCACCAGGTCACGTGGCTGATGGGTGATCGCGGGATACCGCGCTCCTGGCGACATATGAACGGGTATTCCAGTCACACCTACATGTGGGTGAACGCAGGCGGGGAACGGTTCTGGGTCAAGTACCACTTCAAGACCGACCAGGGTGTCGAGTGCCTTACCCAAGAAGAGGCAGACCGTTTGGCCTCCGAGGACGGCGACTACCACGTGCGCGACCTCTGGCAGGCGATCGAGCACGGGGACGCGCCGAGCTGGACGCTGAAGATGCAGATTATGCCTTTCGAGGACGCGGCGGAATATCGGTTTAACCCGTTCGACCTGACAAAGGTCTGGCCGCATGCGGACTACCCGCTGATCGAGGTCGGCAAGATGACTCTCGATCGCAATCCGGACGACTATCACACGCAGATTGAGCAGGCGGCTTTCGAGCCCAGCAGCATGGTGCCGGGCACGGGCCCGAGCCCGGACAAGATGCTGCTCGGGCGGCTATTCGCCTATCCGGACTCCCATCGCCATCGCATCGGCGCCAACTACAAGGAGTTGCCGGTCAACACTCCGCGCGCGACAACGGTGCGGTCATACTCCAAGGATGGCGCGATGCGCCACCAAAATCCGGGTGACCCGGTCTACGTGCCCAACTCCAAAGGCGGGCCGCACGCGGATCCCGCCGTCGCTGGTGAACCGGCAGGCTGGCAGTCCGGCGGCGAGATGGTGCGGGAGGCGTACTCGCTGCATGAGCAGGACGACGATTGGGGCCAGGCGGGGACGCTGGTCCGTGACGTGCTCGACGACGCTGGCCGGCAGCGACTCGCGGACAACATCGCCGGGCATCTGTTGGCCGGGGTGACAGAGCCGGTGCTGGCGCGCGCGTTCGACTACTGGAAGCACGTCGATGCCGAACTTGGCACCAAGGTAGAGGCGCTGGTGCGAGCCGAACAAAAGTAGTAAGTAGAGGGGCCAGCCGACTGGCGCAGGTGTCCTACGAAGGGTGAATCCGATGGCAACTGTCAGCGATTTTGTGATCCAAAGGGTGAGAGAATGGGGCGTCAGTCGGGTTTTCGCCTATCCAGGAGATGGCATTGGCGAGTTCGACGGCGCACTCGAGAAGGCCGGGCGCGCGGGTGAAGGATTGAAATATGTGCGCCCGACGCATGAGGAGATCTGCTCGCTCATGGCGACAGCGCACGCCAAGTTCACCGGCGAGATCGGCGTGTGCATTGCCACCTCGAGCCCAGGCGTATTCCACCTACTCAACGGGTTGTACGACGCGCAGATGGACAACCAACCGGTGGTGGCCATCGTCGGGCAGCAGGGGGTGAACGCGCTGGGCACGTTCACGCAGCAGGTAAGCAACATAGAACGCGTCGTGGCGGACGTCGCGCTGTATGCGCAGACTATCGTCTCTCCGGAACAGGCGCAGGCCGTCGTGGACACGGCGTTCCGGACGGCACGCGTGCGGCTCGGGCCGACGGTGGTCATCATTCCCCACGACGTGCAGGGGATGAAAATGCCTGAGCTGATCCCGACGAACTGGGTCTCGCGCTCAAGTGCCGTTGCGCCGTCCATCTCGATCATCCCGCCGCAGGTCGAGATCCTGAAGGCCGCCGCCATCATCAACGCTGGCAGCAAGGTCACTTTCATCGTCGGCCACGGCGCGAACGGCGCGACCGACGAGGTGGTGAAGGCCGCCGAGCTGTGCGGTGCCGGCGTCATCACCGCGCTGCGCGCCAAGCAGGTCGTGCCCTCCGACGTGCCGTACCACTCCCAGCAGCTGGGGCTGCTCGGTTCCAGGCCGAGTCTGCATCAGATGAGCGGCTGCGACACTCTCGTGTTCCTGGGTACCAACTACCCCTACAGCCAATTCCTGCCGGCCAGCGGACAGGCGCGGGCCATCCAAGTGGACCTCAAGCCGGAGCAGATGGGCTTGCGCTATCCCACCGAGCTCAACCTCTGGGGTGATGTGAAGGCGACCCTGGCCGCCCTGATCCCGCATCTCGAACAGAAGACCGACCTGTCGTGGCAGAGCACGGTCGCAGACGAGATGGTCGAATGGGAGAACGAGATGGAGGCCCAGGCAATGCTGACCTATCCGGACGGCGTTAACCCGCGGCGGGTCTACCATGAACTCAACAAGCGGCTTCCGCCGCGCGCCATCGTCACCGCCGACGCCGGAACGACCGCGGACTGGTACGGCCACCACATCCGGTTTCGCCGCGGCATGATGGGCGATCTGTCTGGGCGGCTCGCGAGCATGCTCGCAGCCATGCCGTACGCGGTCGCGGCGAAGTTCGCGTACTCAGACCGGTCGGTCATCTGCACGATTGGTGATGGAGCGTTCCAGATGCTCGGCCTGAACGAGCTCATCACCATCAAGAAGTACATGACGGAGTGGGACAATCCGCAGCTGATCATCATGGTGCTGCACAACAACGACCTCACCCAAGTGTCGTGGGAGATGCGCACGCAGGACGCCAACCCGGTGTGGTCCACTGCGCAGGACGTCGAATCCGTCGATTACGCCGGGTGGGCAGAACTGCTCGGCTTCACCGGAATTCGCGTCGAGCACGACGACGATGTGGCCGCAGCATGGGACACCGCGTTCGCCACCCGTGGTGTCACCGTCATCGACGCGTACACCAGCAAGAACGTGCCGCCGCTCCCGCCGCACATCGCCTTCGAGTTCGCGAAGAACACCGGTGAGGCGCTGCTTAAGGGCGACCCGGAGGAGTTGGATGTCATCCGGGACTCGGCGAAGGCACTCGCGTCCGAGGGCCTTGCGCGGGTGAAGGACAAGCTCCACATCGGCCGGGAGCACGACAGGAAGAACGACTGAGGCGCGGCGATCCGGCCGTTGACGCGGCCTATGTTGGCCAGGTGTGCACGGGCTCGCCCTCTCCCATCAGGGTGAGGTAGTCATGGAGCATCTCGGTGAGCGCCTGTTTTCGAGATGCGCCCGCGTCTTCCCGTGCACGCACCGCGTCCCGCTGCCATCGCGCACCGTTTCTCTCTGCGGCACACCGTTGCTCGATGATGCCGAGATATCGTTCGCGCACTGGGCTATCCACGCCAAAGGAGGCGAGGCCGGCGTGCGCGATCGGCAGCAGCCGATGCAGCACCAGAGCGCTAGGCCCCACAGAGCCCACGCCCGGCCAATGCAGCCGTGCGTCGAATCCGCCGCGCGCAGCCGCGGTGAGGTTCTCGCTCGCCATGTCGAAGTCCATCTGCGACCACAGCGGCCGATCCGAGTCGACTAGCCCACGCACCAGCCCGTAGTAAAACGCCGCGTCGGCGAGGGTATCGACCACAGACGGGCACGCCGGTAACACTCGATTCTCTAGGCGCAGATGGTGTCCACCGTCGGCGGTGTCGTAGACGGGGCGGTTCCATCGGTAGATGGTGCCGTTGTGCATCTGGAGTTCGGCCAAGCGTGGAGTTCCACCCGCAGCGAGGACCTCTAGCGGGTTTTCGTCGCTGCACACGGGCAACAATGCCGTGAAGTAGCGCGAGTTCTCCTCGAATAGATCGAAGACCGAGGTGATCCACCGTTCCCCGAACCAGACTCGCGGCCGCACTCCCTGGTTGACAAGCTCTGGCGGACGAATGTCGGTGGACTGCTCGAACAGGGGCATACGCGTCTCATGCCAGAGGGCGCGGCCGAATAGGAAGGGGGAGTTGGCACCGACGGCAACTTGCACCGCGCTGATCGCCTGCGCGGCATTCCAATGGGCGGCGAACTGGTCGGGTGGTACCTGTAGGTGCAACTGCAGTGACGTGCAGGCGGCCTCGGGCGCGATGGTCTCGAAGCTGGTATCCAGCTGCTCTGGCGCGCTCCAATTTGAAAGTGGCATGCCGGTGATGTGCAGTTCGATACCCTCTCCGCGGGCGTTGACCATCTGCTCGTTGAGCAGCCCGTAGCGGGGGTCGTCGGAAATCGCCTTGCGTGTCAGGTGTTCCTCGCGCAGCGTCGGAAGGATGCCAATCATCGCCAATTCATGTCCCGACGTCCGGGCGTGGCCGGACGCCGAATTCAACACGCCGCGCAGGCTCGATTCGAACTTAAGTAGGTGCTGGCCGCGCAGCGGGTGCGGGGGCATGTTGATCTCAATATTGAACTGCCCGAGCTCGGATTGGAATGTGTCGTCATCGACTGCCTCCAGCACTTGCGAGTTCGCCATCGCCGGCTCGGCATCAGAATCGACAAGGTTCAGCTCGACTTCGATGCCGATCTTGGGCTCGGCGACATCAAATTCATCTTGTGCCAGCATCTGGGCGAGCGCTTCCAGACAGCGATTCACCCGCTCCCGAAAGCGCGATCGATCTTGGCGTGTGAAGTAGTGGCGTGAGACGTCCTCGCCCATTTTCAGAGCCCCCTCATCTAGTCGATTTCTAGTCAGCTCGTGGTAGTGCCCCGACTCCGAACTCGGAGGACACTGTCACCGGATGCTGCGGGCGCAATCGCCGCCGCTTCGGTTACCTCCATTGCCGCCTGGCGGATGGTGCTGAGGATGCGGGTGAGAGCGAACCCGAACCTACCTGCTTGGCGTGATAGCGATCAGCAGGTCGCCGTTCTCCACTTGCGCGACTTCCGGCACAGCGACGCGGGAGACGGTGCCGCCGACCGGCGTGGTGATGGCAGCTTCCATCTTCATGGCCTCGATATGGGCGATGGCGTCGCCCGCAGCAACCTCATCGCCTTCGGCCACGGTCAGCGTCACGACGCCAGCAAACGGTGCAGGCACCTGGCCGGGCACATTCGGATCGGCCTTCTCGGCGCGCGGGCGCGCGTCCTCGATCGACCGGTCGCGAACGCGGACCGGGCGAAGTTGTCCATTCATCCAGAACATCACGGTGCGCATACCGCGCTCGTCGGCCTCCGAAATTGATTCCAGCACCAACAGCATGGTGACGCCGGGCGAAAACTGCACGTTGTGCTCGGTGCCGTGGACCAGTCCGTACAGGAACTCGCGAGTACCGATCACCGACGTATCGCCAAATAGCCTGCAGTGGTCATTGAAGTCGCGGGTGGGACCAGGAAACAACAACCGGGACAACGTGTTTCGGCGGGTCTCCGGCTCGCCGGCGAGACCAGCGTGGTCATCCTCCGACAGTGGCGTCAACGGGGGGACTACCGCGGGTGCCCCGCCGAGTGCCTTGGTGCGCAGCGGTTCCGGCCAACCACCGGCAGGGGTTCCGAGTTCGCCGCGGAAGAATCCGGTGACCGATGCCGGAAGGTCGACGACGCGTGGATCGGCCGCGAACTGCTCGGCGGAAATTCCCGAGCCAACCAACGCTAGTGCCAGATCGCCAACGACCTTCGACGACGGCGTCACCTTGATGAGCCTGCCCAGCGCGTGGTCGACACCAGCGTAAGCGTCTTCGATGTCCTCGAACCGATCGGCGAGCCCCAGCGCCTTGGCTTGGGCGCGCAAATTCGACAGTTGGCCACCGGGGATTTCGTGCGTGTACACGCGGCCCGTCGGTGCCGGAATCCCCGCCTCAAACGGGTGATACAAACCGCGCATCGACTCCCAGTACGGCTCCAGGTCGCAGACAGCGTCGAGGCTGATTCCGGTGTCGCGATCAGTGTGCGCGGTCGCAGCAACGACGGCGGCCATCGACGGCTGGCTGGTGCCGCCCGACATCGGGCCTGCCGCGACGTCGACGGCATCCGCACCGGCCGCCCATGCGGCCAGATAGGTCGAGAGTTGGCCGCCAGCGGTGTCGTGCGTGTGCACGTGAACGGGCAGATCGAACCGTGAACGCAAGGCAGTGACCAGCGTGGTTGCCGCCGGAGCGCGCATCAAGCCAGCCATGTCCTTAATTGCCAGGATGTGGGCACCCGCTTCGACAGCCTGATCCGCGAGCCGCAAGTAATAGTCGAGCGTGTACAGATTCTCTGCGGGATTCGACAGGTCCCCGGTATAGCAAAGGGCTACTTCAGCGACGGCGCTCCCCGTCTCGCGGACGGCTTCGATGGCCGGACGCATCTGCTCGACGTCGTTGAGGGCATCGAAAATTCGGAAGATGTCGATACCCGACGCGGCAGCCTCCGCAACGAAGGCATCCGTGACTTCCGTCGGATACGGGGTGTAGCCCACCGTATTGCGGCCGCGCAGCAGCATCTGCAAGCAGATATTAGGCACTGCCTCGCGGAGCTTCGCGAGCCGATCCCACGGATCCTCATGTAAGAAGCGAAGGGCGACGTCGTAGGTGGCACCGCCCCAGGCCTCAATCGAAAACAGGTTGGGCAGGCTGCTTGCCACGTGGCCAGCGACAGCCGTGAGATCCTTGGTACGAACGCGCGTGGCGAGCAGTGACTGGTGGGCATCGCGGAATGTGGTGTCGGTGATCGCGAGGGCCGACTGCGCGCGCAAATCTGCGGCAAATGCTTGCGGACCCAATTCCAACAGGCGCTGCCGAGAGCCGCTCGACACCGGCTCCTTGCTGAGTGGGGGCAGCTTGGTGATCGGATCGACACCGCTCGGTGCCCGACCATGCGGGGCATTCACCGTGACATCAGCCAGATAGCTCAGGAGTCGGGTGCCGCGGTCGGCGGACGCGTGAGCATTGAGCAACTCCGGATGCTCAGCAAGGAACCCCGTATCGACGGCACCCGCGCGGAACGTCGGATTGTCGAGCACCGCCTTCAGGAACGGAATGTTTGTGGTGACGCCGCGAATGCGGAACTCTTTCAACGCACGACGGGCCCGGGCCAACGCCATTTCCCGATTGGAGCCTCGGCACGTGAGCTTGACCAGCATGGAGTCGAAGTAGGCCCCCACCTCGGCACCGACGGTAGTGCCGCCGTCGAGCCTAATTCCGGCACCACCCGGCGACCGGTACGCGGTGACCAGTCCGGTGTCGGGGCGGAACCCATTGGCCGGATCCTCGGTCGTGATGCGGTACTGCATCGCGAATCCGTGGATGGAAATGGTGTCCTGCGTGAGGCCTAGGTCGGCCAGCTTGGCACCCGCAGCCACCTGCAACTGGGTCTGAACCAGATCAACATCGGTGACTTCTTCGGTCACGGTGTGCTCCACCTGGATGCGCGGGTTCATCTCGATGAATACGTACTCGCCGCGGCGATCGAGGAGGAATTCGACGGTTCCGGCGAGGGTGTAGCCAATATGGCGCGCGTAAGTGATGGCGTCGGCGCACATGCGGTCACGCAAGTCTGCCGGGAGATCGGGGGCGGGCGCTTGCTCGATGACCTTCTGGTGGCGTCGCTGAACGGAACAGTCGCGCTCGTAGAGGTGGACCACCTCACCGGAGGCATCGCCGAATACCTGTACCTCGATGTGGCGTGGCGCGGTCACCGCCTGTTCGATGTACACGGCACCGTCGCCGAACGCCGATTCGGCCTCGCGGGAAGCTTCCTGCAGCGCAGAGCCCAATTGGCGCGGATCGTCGACGCGACGCATACCGCGACCACCTCCGCCGGAGACGGCCTTTACGAACACCGGGAATGTCATTTCCAGGCCGGCGGCCAGCAGGGCAGCGGGGTCGGTGGAGGGTTCGGTCGATGCCAGTACCGGCAACCCGGCTGCCTTGGCCTCGGCTATGGCCCGAGACTTGTTACCGGTCAGCTGAAGTACCTCGGCGGACGGTCCGACGAAGGTAATGCCGGCTTCCTCGCAGGCGCGAGCGAGATCGGGGTTCTCCGACAGGAAGCCGTAGCCGGGATAGATGGCGTCGGCGCCAGATTCGCGGGCAACCCGGAGAATCTCGTCGACATCGAGGTAGGCGCGCACGGGATGACCGGGCTCACCGATCTGGTAGGCCTCGTCAGCCTTGAAGCGATGCGCGGAGTTGCGGTCTTCGTGAGGGTAGACGGCGACGGTGGCGATACCGAGTTCAACTGCTGCGCGCAGGGCGCGGATAGCGATCTCTCCGCGGTTGGCGACCAGAATCTTGTTGAACATTTCACGGCTCCTTAAATCGAAAGCGCAACAACCTCGACGGGCACAATCTCGACGGGCACAGTCCCTGGGGCGCAAACCCCGCCACTTAAAGCCCGCGCGTGTTTGCCTATCGTTCCAGGGATGGTGCCGTGTTGCTTGCAGAACCGCGGCCTCGGCCTGGGGCGGTTGCTCCTTACCCGGCGATTTGAACAATTGAGTGGCAGGTATCACAGTGGGGGCAATGACTTCCCTCAACGAACACGAGATTCGGGCCCTGGCCATCGTGCTGGATGCGGCCCAACGCGGATGCGCCGAGACGCCGAGTATCGCCTCCGACGATCGGGTGCGTGCGGTATTCGACGACGCTGCCGCCTACCGCGTTCAAGAGGCGCTGGTGAACCGCCGCGCCATGCGGGGGGAACGCGTGGTGGGCGTCGTCGGGCGTGCGGGGATGGTTGGTCGAGTCACGGACGCGATGGCGATTGACGACGGTGGGGCAGTGGCTTCGCTCTCCAGATTCATCAGTCCGCAGGTGGAACCTGCAGTGGCGTACCGGCTTTCGACCACGACCGCATCCTCGATCGACGAAGTTTCCGCAGTCGCGGTGGCCCTGATCGTCACGGACTCGCGGTACGGCTCACGGTTCGCGACCAACGCCGACGCGATCGCCGATAATGCGTCGCTAGCTGGATTCGCCATCGGTGAGTGGGTACCTGCGGAAGATGGGGAGTTGGGGATGCGGTCCCGAGAACTCATTGGGGTCCTTGATCGATGCCGCAGTCATGGAATCGATCTCGCCGCTGACATGATTGTCCTCGTCGCCGACGTTGGCGCTCAATCGGCGATCGTCGACCGCACTGCCAACTGCACCGTTGACGGACTCGGAACGGTGATTGCCAGATTCGAGGCCTAAGCTTCGAGGCCAATGAATTGGGGTCTAGATGTCGCCGCTGCGCCAGACCCCTTGCTCACGCAGAACGGGATTGCCGAACCGGTCGACGGGATCGGCTTCGGCATAGATTTCGGTGGCGCGGTCGATCTGAGTGAGAAGGTCGTGGGCGAGGTCGATCTCGTTCTGGAAGTACTTTTGCGACCATTCCAGGCTCATCACGGTGTACGCCCAGGCTGGCTCGTTACTGGCCAACTTTCCGCGCCGAACAGTCTGATCGCGCAGGTCTTCCAAATTGGCGATGTGCGTACGAACGAGTTGCTTGAGGTGCTCGGGGTCGTTGAGATGGCCCATCCACAGTCGCAGCATGAGACCGTGCTTGAGGACGGGCTGTTCGACCGGTGCATCGCGAGACCAGTTGCGCGCCGCACGTGTTCCGGCTTCGGTGATTTGGTATACGCGCCGACCACGTTCGCCAGGCTCAGAAACGACCTCCGACGTGACGAAGCCGGCCTTCTCGAGCTTCTTCAACTCGGCATAGATCTGGCTCACCGAGGGGCTCCAGTAGAAGTAGCCGATGCTCCAGTCGGCCCACTTCTTCAAGTCGTAACCGGTGAGCCCTTCGCCCAGGGTGAGCATGCCGAGGACAGCCCAGCTGGTGGCGGGGAGTTGCGGATAGCTTTCCGCGCTGTCGGAGGCGGCCTCGGTTGCGGACATATCCGCAACATTAACAATCGTTCTGGTCGTGGACGGGCTTAACGCAGGGCGCGACGTCGGTCGAGTGTTGACCCGATGCCGGTGGCTGCAGCTCGGACGGCGTCAGCGTGTGCTTCGGGCCGGTAGCGAGCTAGTGGCCCGGTCACACTGATCGCGGCGACGACGGAGTTGTCACCGACGTCGAGGATGGGCGCTGCGACGCAGGCGATTCCGGGTGCCGACTCCTCGTATTCGAAGGCGACACCCTTCTCCCTGATCGTATGCAACTGTCGAGACAGGATGCCTGGGGCGACGATGGTGCGCGGCGTCCGGCGCTCGAGGGGGCCCGCGAGAACCTCGGCCTGCAAGCTCGGATCACTGTGGGCCAGAAGGGCTTTCCCGATTCCCGTGCAGTGCAGCGGCATACGACCGCCGGTACGTGACGGAGCCGACGCCTGTCGATGACCACCGATTTTCGCGACGTACACCACCTCGTGGCCATCGATAACGCCAAGGTGGACGGTCTCATGGGTGCGGGCGTAGAGATCTTGAAGGAAAGGCATGGCGATCTCAAGCAGGCTCCGCTCCACCGACGCCAACATGCCGAGCTCAAAAAGGCCGCCGGACAGTCGGTAGCCGCCGTCGGTGCGATCGAGCAGTCGAACGCCGACAAGCTCACCGGCGAGACGATGCAGCGTCGCCTTGTGGAGTCCGGTTCGACGGACCAATTCGGCGAGCGTGAGTTCAGCGTCGTCAACGGTGAATGCGCGCAGTATTGTCACAACTTTGCCGACGACCGTATCCAGGTCGACGATCGCAGAATCCGAGGTCAACGGCGGTCGTGGAGGCGTGGCGCGGGACATGGGGCAAGTTTACGTGGGTTCGTCTCGCTCAGTGAGACGCCAGGCTTCTCACTTGATCGTTGAGCGGTGAGCATAGTGAACATGACCGACAACTCTGATCGCGATGCCGCCGAAGCGCAGGCGGCCCAGCGGCTACTGACCGCGCTGCAGACCCGCGAGGCCTGCGCCCCAGTTCGTGAATTCATCGGACCCACTGACCTTCCGGCCGCCTACCGCGTCCAGGAACGACTCACCGCCGGCCGCGTCGCCGGGGGTGCCACGATCATCGGGCGCAAGATTGGCCTGACGTCCGAGGCCGTTCAGGAGCAGATGGGTGTCGACCAACCCGACTTCGGTGTGCTGTTCGACGATATGGCCTACGACAACGGTGAATTGGTTCCGATGGACCGTTTGCTACAGCCGAAAGCCGAAGCTGAGATCGCCTTTGTCTTGAAGGCCGATCTCGCTGACGGACCACTCGACGTCGCGCAGATCCGCGATGCCATCGACTACGGTGTCCCGGCCATCGAGGTTTGCGACAGCCGGATCAAGAACTGGGATATCGCTTTTGCTGACACGGTCGCCGACAATGCGTCGTCCGGCGTATACGTTCTCGGCACCGTCCACAAAACTCTCGACGAGTTCAACCCGGTCGAGACCGGCATGTCCATGCTGATCAACGGCGAGGAAGTGTCGACCGGAAACGGTGCGGCCTGCCTCGGTGATCCGCTCAACGCTGTGGCGTGGTTGGCGAAGGCCGCCCGCGACTTCGGCGAACCCCTGCGCGCAGGCCAGGTCATCCTGTCCGGTGCGCTCGGCCCCATGCGTCCTATCGAATCCGGTGACGAGGTTGTCGTTGAGATCTCGGGCCTCGGATCGGTGAATGCTCGTTTTAGTGAAGGGAACCCCCAATGAGTTCTACCGACTCAAATAAGACCAAGGTCGCCATCATCGGTTCGGGCAACATCGGTACCGATCTGATGATTAAGGTGATCCGCACGTCCAAGTACCTGGAAATGGGTGCGATGGTCGGCATCGACCCTGACTCCGACGGCTTGGCCCGCGCCAAGCGTCTCGGCGTCCCGACCACCCACGAGGGTGTCGAGGGCCTCGTCAAGCTGCCGAACTTCGACGAGATCGAGATCGTTTTCGACGCGACTTCGGCTGGCGCGCACAAGCACAATGCGTCGATCCTGGAACCGCTCGGCAAGCGCATGGTTGACCTGACGCCCGCCGCGATCGGCCCCTACGTGGTGCCCGCCGTCAACATTGACGATCACCTCGACGCCCAGAACGTGAACATGGTGACCTGCGGTGGCCAGGCCACCATCCCGATCGTCGCCGCTGTTTCCCGCGTGGCACCGGTCGCTTACGCCGAGATTGTCGCGTCGATCGCCTCCAAGTCGGCGGGTCCCGGCACCCGCGCCAACATCGACGAGTTCACCGAGACCACCTCGGAAGCCATCAAGCAGGTTGGCGGTGCCCGCAACGGCAAGGCCATCATCATCCTGAACCCGGCCGAGCCGCCGCTGATCATGCGCGACACCGTGTATGCGCTGGTCGACGCCCCCGACCTGGACACCCAGGATCAGATCCGCAATTCGGTCGAGAAGATGGTTGCCGATGTGTCGGCGTACGTCCCCGGCTACCGCCTGAAGCAGAAGGTGCAGATCAACGAGATCGCGCCCGACGCCACCGTCGGCACCCTGATGACCGAAGAGCCGGAATCGGCTCCGACGCACCAGGTTTCGGTGTTCCTCGAAGTGGAGGGCGCTGCCCACTACCTGCCCGCCTACGCAGGCAACCTCGACATCATGACCTCCGCAGGCCTGCAGTACGCCGAGCGGATCGCGGCGCTGAAGGCCAACAGCGCAGAAGAAGGAGCAACGGCATGAGCCACAAGATCTTCGTTCAGGACGTCACCCTGCGTGACGGCATGCACGCCCTCCGCCACCAGATCAGCACCGACGATGTGAAGCGCATCGTTTCGGCGCTCGACGAAGCTGGTGTTGACGCCATTGAGGTCGCACACGGTGACGGACTGGCCGGCGGTTCGGTCAACTACGGTCCCGGTTCCAACACCGACTGGGAGTGGATCGAAGCTGCGGCGAGCGTGCTGAAGAACGCTCGCCTCACCACGCTGCTTCTGCCGGGCGTCGGCACCGTCGAAGAGCTGAAGCACGCTTGGGACCTCGGTGTCCGCTCGGTCCGCATCGCCACGCACTGCACCGAGGCTGACGTCTCCGCACAGCACATCGCCGCCGCACGCGAAATTGGCATGGACGTGTCGGGCTTCCTGATGCTGTCGCACATGTCGACCCCGGAGAAGCTGGCCGAGCAGGCCAAGCTGATGGAATCGTACGGCGCCAACTGCGTCTACATCACCGACTCGGGCGGCCGCCTGACGATGAACGACGTCGTGGCCCGGGTGAAGGCGTACCGCGGTGCGCTGAAGCCGGAAACCGAGATCGGTATCCACGCTCACGAGAACCTGTCGCTGTCGGTCGCGAACTCGGTGGTCGCCGTGGAGAACGGCGTGTACCGCGTCGATGCTTCGCTCGCCGGTCACGGTGCCGGTGCAGGCAACTGCCCGATCGAGCCCTTCGTTGCGGTTGCGAACCTGTCGGGCTTCGAGCACCGCTGCGACCTCAACAAGCTGGAAGATGCCGCTGACGACATCGTTCGCCCGCTGCAGGACCGTCCGGTCCGCGTGGACCGTGAGACCCTCACCCTGGGCTACGCCGGTGTGTACTCGTCGTTCTTGCGTCACGCCGAGACCGCAGCTAAGCGCTACGACCTCGACGTCCGCGACATCCTGACCGAGTGCGGCGAGCGTCGCCTGGTTGGTGGCCAGGAAGACATGATTGTCGACATCGCCCTCAACCTCGTTGCCGAGCGCGACGGCGAGGAAGTCGCATAGCGACCAGTTATCTCAAGAGAAATGCGCTGGGACTCTACGAGTCTCAGCGCATTTCTCGTTGTGGACCTGCAGCCTATTGCGTCAGGTGATGGGGCCGGAAACCTAAGCGCGCACGTGCACTCGCACGTGGCGACCGGGGTCGGCGCTGGCGTGAAGGCGTTCGTCGTGCGTCGACGACACCAGTGGGAAACCGCCCTTCGCGAGCGCCTCGGCCAACGAATCGGCAACGCTGAAGTCGGAGACCGTAACGGCAATGTCGACGACGGGCGCCGCGGCTTGTCCCACCACCGAAGTCGGTCCCTCATGGACCACCGCCGACGCATTTCCGCCGACCAGTGCCCAAATGCGGTTCACGACGCGCTGCCCCAAAGCGGCCCACTCGGGGTCGTAGGAGACGACGTCTGTCGGCATTGGCGCCGCGGTCCCGGAAGCAACGTTGTCGCGGAACGGGATCAGGCGCTCGTCCCAAGCCGCGACGGCCTGTGCCGCCAACGCTTCCGGCGCCCCCGAGTTTTCAAGCCACAGATCGGCAACGGCGCGGCGCTGCTCGTCTGTTGCCTGCGCGGCGATGCGCGATCGCGCGTCGTCTACGTCCATGCCGCGTAGATTGACCAGGCGATCGAGTCGCACGTCGGCGTCGGTATGAACCACGGCCACCAGGTGATAGAACGGCGCCATATGGCCTTCCACCAGCAACGGAACGTCGTGCAAGATGATTGATCCCGTTGGGGCGGCGTCGGTCAGTTCTTGGGTGCGAGCACCGATCAGGGGATGAGTTATCGAGTTCAACAGCTTGCGACTGTCGTCGTCAGCGAAGGCCCGCGCTGCTAACGACGGGCGGTCAAGAGCGCCCGCTTCGTCGAGGATCTCTGGTCCGAATGCTTCCACAAGTTGGGCTAGACCAGGTGTCCCCGGTTCGACGACTTCCCGCGCAATTTTATCGGCATCGACGTGATAAGCGCCCCGCTCAATGAAGGTTTTCGCGACGGTCGATTTACCGGCTCCAATGCCGCCGGTCAGGCCCACTCTGATCACGACATCCAGTGTGTCAGACCTTGCGGCGCAGCCTGATCGGGGCACAGAACTTACGCGACACGAGCAGTCCCGACTCCTGCGTCGCAGGCCCCGGCGTCCGTTCTCGCATGATGCGTTGATTCCCGCACTATGTCAGACATAGTGCGGG